>JAHBSF010000043.1 GCA_019639255.1 Acidobacteriota bacterium
GTAACGAAAATTACGGAATGGTTGAATGTTTCCGTCCATTCCGTCTTTTTTCGTTTGTTCCGTTATCTCTCTTGTTGTCTCACGCTTTCTACCAAGCTGCCAGGAAGTTGCCGTATTACGCGGCGCGTAATATGATTGAGACGTGATCCAGTCGTTCAAGTGCAAGGATACACTGGCGCTCTACGAGGGAAAGAGCCCCCGTCGATTCAAATCGTTCGCCTCGGTCGCGGAGCGCAAGCTCGCGCAATTGGATGCCGCGCAGACGCTGGACTTTCTGAAGGCGCCGCCGGGGAATCGGCTGGAGGCGCTCAAGGGGGATCGAAAGGGACGGTACAGCATCCGCATCAACGATCAGTGGCGAGTTTGCTTTGTTTGGACCGAGGCTGGTCCGGCGGAGGTGGAGATCGTGGATTACCATTAAGATTATGACTGATAAGATTACGGCTAAAGGAGGCGGTATGGCACGTCCGGTAAACCGTATGCGTCCCGTTCATCCGGGGGAGATCCTGCGTGAGGACTATCTTGTTCCTCTTGGACTGAGCGTTAATGCGCTGTCGGTTGCACTGAACGTTCCGGCGACCCGCATTCACGAGATTGTCAAGGAGCGGCGTGCGGTGACCGCCGACACGGCCGCACGACTGGCCCGGTACTTTGGGGGCGATGCCTCATCGTGGTTGGTCCTGCAAGCCAACTACGATCTGAAGACGTTACCGACTCTTCCTGAGATCGAGCGCCGCGTGCCGGTGCGAAATCCCCTGGCTGCATAATCCGGGTGTGCAAAGCTCGTCTACTTTCCGTGACTTCCGCGTAAATATTTCCGCGCATTTCGCGTTCTCCATTCTACAAAGGCAGGAGGAATATTTGGCATTTCTGCAATTTCTCGGAGCGACGCAAACCGTAACGGGTTCGCGCCATCTGCTCGAAGTCGGCGACTACAGGGTGCTTGTAGATTGCGGACTTTTTCAGGGTTTGAAGGAATTGCGGCTGCGCAACTGGGATCGCTTTCCGGTCACGCCGGCTTCGATAAATACCGTGATTCTCACGCACGCGCACATAGACCATACGGGTTATTTGCCGCGGTTTGTGCGCGACGGATTTCACGGCGATGTATACGCGACTCCGGCTTCCGTAGAACTTTCGCGCATACTGTTGCCGGATTCGGCCAAGTTGCAGGAAGAAGAAGCCGATTACGCGAATCGTTCCGGTTACTCCAAACATAAGCCCGCGCTTCCGCTCTATACTGCGCGCAACGCACGCGACGCTCTGAAACTTTTCAAGGCCGTCGGATACGACAAAAGGGTAGATCTGACCAAAAGGCTCTCGTTCGAGTTTGTAGGCGCCGGTCACATACTGGGTTCGGGATTCGTCAAATTCGAGTTTACCGACGACGACGGATCGGTAAAAAAGATCGTGGTTACGGGCGACATCGGGCGCTACGACGAGCCGATACTCAACGATCCGGAAACGGTAACCGAAGCGGATTACATAGTCGTTGAATCGACCTACGGCGATCGGGAACATCCGGATGTGGACGTGAAGGACCAGCTTGCCGCAATAATCAACGAAACGGTTGCGCGCGGCGGGCACGTGCTTGTGCCCGCATTCGCCGTCGGCAGGACCCAGCAATTGCTCTACCTGCTGCGCGAGCTTGAAGACGAGCGGCGGATTCCGGTATTGCCGGTTTTCGTCGATTCTCCGATGGCGGTGCAGGCTACGAGGCTTTATCTGCGGCACGAAGAGGATCACGACGTGGATATGCAGCGGTTGATGCGCGCCGGGCGCAATCCGCTTGCGACGCACGCTTTTCAACTGGCGAAGAGCCGCGACGAATCAAAAGCCGTATCCGCCGCCGAGCGTTCGACGATCGTGATTTCCGCAAGCGGCATGGCTACGGGCGGGCGAATACTCCACCACATGCGCCGGCGTCTTCCCGATGAGCGCAATACGGTTGTATTCGTGGGGTTTCAGGCCGCCGGCACGCGCGGCCGAAGGCTTGTCGACGGCGAGAAGGAAATCAAGATGTTCGGCGAGTGGGTACCGGTGCGGGCGCGTATAGAGAGGCTCGACAATCTGTCGGCGCACGGCGACTGGAAAGAGATACTGCGCTGGCTCGGCGGTTTCAAACGCGCGCCGAAACGGGTATTTCTCGTGCACGGCGAACCCGATGCGGCGACGGCGCTGAAGGCCAGAATCGAGGAGCGCTTCAACTGGCAGGTAGAGATTCCGAACTATCTGGACAAATTCACTGTTTGAGAGCGGAGAAGATGATCATCGAATTTCACGGCAACAGGCCGAAGATCGGAAACAACGTGTTTATCGCGCCCACGGCCGTAGTTATCGGCAATGTGGAAATCGGCGACGGCGCAAGCATATGGTACGGAGCGGTGCTGCGCGGCGACGAGGGGCGCATCGTCATCGGGCCTGAATCCAATGTGCAGGACAATGCCGTGCTGCATACTACGCCCGAACATCCGACCGTACTGGCCGCGCGCGTGACGATCGGACACGGCGCGCTGCTCGAAGGCTGTCGCGTAGAGGAAGGCGCGGTTGTGGGAATGGGGGCGATAGTTTTGCACGAAGCCGTAGTGGGCGCGCATTCGATGATAGGCGCGGGTGCGGTCGTCACGCCGAAAACGATCATTCCGCCGCGCACGCTTGCAGCCGGTTCGCCCGCATCGGTAAAGAAGGAAATCAGCGGCGCTGCGCTTCGCTCGATCGAACGCAGCGCGGCGGTGTATGTGGAACTCGCGCATCACTACCGCGTTGAGGGGCTCGGTCAAAGAGAGATGACGGAACAAACGAAATGATACGAAATAAACTGAAAAGCAGTCTCCTTTCAGTTTATTTCGTATCATTTCGTTTGTTCCGTCATCTCTCTTCCGTTAGGCTTCGCGTGTGATCCCCCGAACTGTTTCACACTATCGGATCATCGATCGGCTCGGCGCGGGCGGAATGGGCGAGGTATATCTGGCGGAGGATACGCGCCTGGGCCGCCGCGTAGCGCTGAAGCTTCTGCCCGCGCGGTATACATCCGACCCGGACCGCGTGCGGCGCTTCGAGCAGGAGGCGCGCGCCGCATCTGCGCTCAATCATCCGAACATCGTCACCATTCACGAAGTCGGCGAAGCCGAGGGGCTTCACTTCATGGTGACCGAATACATCGAGGGCGAAACTCTCAGGCAACTGCTGCGGCACAGGCGGCCGGGGCTTGCAGAAACGCTCGAAATCGCCGTGCAGGTCGCCGCCGCGCTCACGGCGGCGCACGCAGCCGGAATTGCGCATCGCGACATCAAACCCGACAACATAATGATCCGGCCCGACGGTTATGTAAAAGTGCTGGATTTCGGCCTCGCCAAACTGATCGAACCGTCGCATTCGGGACAGGAACCCATACCCGCAGATACTTTCGATGGGCCCGCCGGGGATCTGACGGCGACCGCAGCCGGCGTGGTTCTGGGCACGGTGCATTACATGTCGCCCGAGCAGGCGCGGGGCGTGAGGGTGGATGTGCGCACGGACATCTTCAGTTTCGGAGTGGTTCTGTACGAGATGATCGCCGGGCAACTGCCGTTTGTGGGGGAAACGCGCAGCGACATCATAGCCGAGATACTGCGCAAACCGGTTGCCGCGCTCAGTTCGTCGGTTTCGGGTCCGGCGCCGGGCGAGCTCGACTGGCTGATTCAGCGAATGCTTGTGAAGGATCGCGAGGCGCGCTATCAGGCGGCGCGCAGCCTGCTCGACGATCTCAAGCTGATACGCGAGCGCGTGCTCGGCCGTCAACCGGCTGAGCAAAGCCTCAGCGCGCAGGCGGATGCGCCTGCCTCCGCCGCCGAAAATCGCAGCGGAGCCGAGCGGCGCACCGATGACGCGGCCAACGCACAGACTCGCCCCATCCGCCGCCGCAGGTCCCGGCGCGCGATCAATTCGCTGGCCGTGCTGCCGTTTGCCAACGCCGGCACGGACTCGAACGCCGCATTCCTGAGCGACGGCATCACCGAAAGCGTGATCAACAATCTGTCGCGCTTGCCGCGCCTGCGCGTTATGGCGCGCAGCACGGTTTACAGGTATCAGGGGCGCGCCCACGGCATAGACCCGCTTGCGGTCGGGCGCGAACTCGGCGTGCGCGCCGTGCTGACGGGGCGCGTAGTCATGATGGGCGACCGGCTGGTGGTGAAGGTAGAACTCGTGGACGCCGATGACGGGGCGCATCTTTGGGGCGAGCAGTATGCGCGAAGGCTTGCGGATGTTTTCGAGATCGAAGAACAGCTTTCGCAGGAAATCTCCGATCAGTTGCGGCTGCGACTTACGGGAGATGAAAAGAAGCGCCTTGCGCGGCGCTACACGGCAAGCAGCGAAGCCTATCAGTCCTACCTCAAGGGGCGGTATTACTGGAATCAGCGCACGCCGCAGGGATTGAAAAAAGCCATCGAATGTTTTGACGCGGCGATTGCATTCGACCGCGATTATGCGTTGGCTTATGCGGGGCTGGCCGATGCGTATTCGCTGCTCGGCATTTATTCGGCGATCCCGGCGCGCGCAGCGATGCCGAAGGCGCGGGCTGCGGCCGAACGCGCGCTTGCAATCGACGAGGAGCTTTCCGAAGCGCACACGGCGCTTGCCGGAGCTTATGCGTTTTTTGAGTGGAACTGGGAGGGGGCGGAACGCGAGTTTCTGCGCGCCATTCAGCTAAATCCCGCTTCGGCCGCGGCTCATCACTGGTACGCATCGGTGCTGCTTACGGCGATGGGACGCTTCAGCGAGGCGATGGCCGAACAGCGGCGCGCGAAGGATCTCGAACCGCTTTCGCTCGTGATCAACACGCATCTGGGCTGGGTGCGTTATCACGCGCGCGATTACGATGGCGCGGTGACGTATTGCCGCGAGGCCCTCGACCTGGACCCGAACTTCACTCCGGCGCATTTTTACACCGGACTTGCAATGTCGCAGTTGGGGAGGCACGCCGAGGCGGTGGCGACGCTCGAGCACGCGGTTGAACTCTCGCGCGGCGGAGCGATGATCGCCGGCGGGCTGGGATACGCCCGCGCACGCGCGGGAGACCGCCCGGGAGCCGAACGCGTGCTTGAAGAATTGCAGCGCCAGTCGTCGCCGCAGCGTTACGTTTCGCCCTTCTATTCGGCGATGGTATACACGGGGCTCGGACGCAAGGAGCCGGCGCTCGATTGTCTGGACCGTACGTGGGAGGAGAGGTTCTGCTGGCTCGTGTGGCTGAGAACCGAACCGATGTTCGATCCGCTGAGGGATGAACCGCGCTTCGAGGATTTGTTGCGGCGCGTCAACCTCGCGCATACGACGATGGATACCAGAACTGAATGAGAGAATACGGAATGAACGGAATAAACCCAAAGAATCGGGTGTTTTCCGTGCATCCCGCATCCACTGTCCGCGTTTAGGGAGAAGATGAGGGGTCGGTTCGAACCCGGAACGATGCTATCGCATTACCGCATACTCTCGCGTCTCGGCGCGGGCGGTATGGGCGAAATCTATCTTGCGGAGGATACGCGGCTCGGCCGCCGCGTGGCGCTCAAGCTGCTGCCGCCGCAGTTTACGAAAGACGAGGAGCGGGTGCGGCGCTTCGAGCAGGAAGCGCGCGCAGCCTCGGCTCTCAACCATCCGAACATACTGACGATTTATGAAATCGGCCGCGCCGATGATCTCCACTTCATCGCTACGGAATACATCGAGGGCGAAACGCTGCGCGAAAGGCTCCGTCGTGCGCTGCCGCCGCTCGATGAAGTAATAGACATCGGAGTCCAGATCGCACAGGCGCTGCAGGCCGCGCACGCCGCAGGCATAACGCACCGCGACATCAAACCCGACAACGTGATGCTGCGGCCCGACGGCTACGTAAAGGTGCTCGACTTCGGCCTGGCAAAACTCACCGAAACCGCCACGCCCGCAATCGACGCCGAAGCTGCGACGATCCTGCGCGCGGAAACCAATCCCGGAACCGTTATGGGCACGGTGACGCATATGTCGCCGGAACAGGCGCGCGGATTGCGCGTCGATGCGCGCTCGGACATTTTCTCGCTCGGCGTGGTGCTCTACGAACTCGTTTCCGGCGTATCGCCCTTTGCCGGACCTACGGCGAGCGATGTGCTGGCTGCGATACTGCACATAGATCCGGCGCCCGCAGTACGCGCCGGCGAGTCGGCGCCGGAAGAGTTGCAGCGCATCACGGCGCAGGCGCTCCGGAAGGATTGCGATGAAAGGTATCAGGCGATAGGCGACCTCATCTCGGATCTGAGGGCGCTTCGCAGGCGCCTCGAATTCGACAGGGAACTGGCCGAACGCAGCGGCCCGCGCCCCGCGCCTACCGAAGCTCTGGACCCGTTTGCGACCTCGATCGGACAGATGCCCGCTACGACTGCGCGGCGCACGCGCGTGCGCAAGGCCATAGATTCGCTCGCCGTGCTGCCCCTGCTGAATGCCAGCACCGATCCGAACATCGAATATCTCGCCGACGGCATCACCGAGTGCATAATCAACAGCCTGTCGCAGTTGCCGCGATTGAGAGTAGCGCCGCGCGGCACGGTGTTCCGTTATCGCGGGCTGGAAATCGATCCGCAGCGCGCGGGGCGCGAACTGGGCGTGCGCGCCGTAGTCACCGGGCGCGTTATGGCATTGGGCGATGCGCTCATTGTGCGCACCGAACTCATCGACGTTGCGCAGCAATCGCAGGTATGGGGCGAGCAGTACAGGCGCAGGCTTACCGACATCTTCACGCTTCAGGAGGAAATCTCGCAGGAAATCAGCGAGAAGCTGCGGCTGAAACTCACAGGAGAAGAGAAAAAACGCCTCGTCAAACGCTATACCGAAAACAACGAAGCGTATCACCTGTACCTCAAGGGCCGGTATTACACCGGCAAGCGCACGGGCGAATGGATTCGCAAGGGAATCGAACACTTTCAGCAGGCCATAGATCTGGACCCGAACTATGCGCTCGCCTACGCGGGCCTTGCCGACGCCTATGCGTTTCTCGCCTCTTCTACGGGCGGATGGGCGCCGCGCGAGGCGTATCCGAAGGCGAAGGCGGCGGCCGAGCGCGCGCTGGAACTGGATGAAGCATTGGGGGAAGCGCACTGTTCGCTCGGGTTTTTCCGCCTGCTTTACGACTGGGATTTCGACGGCGCCGAAAACGAGTTCAAGCGGGCGCTGGAACTGAGCCCGAATTACGCCAACGCGCACGATGGATACGGTTTTTATCTGAAGGCTACGGGCCGGCACGAAGCGTCGCTCAAGGCCTGCGAGCGGGCGCAGCGTCTCGACCCGCTGTCGCTGTTCGCTACGCTCAGTCTGGGCTGGGCGTATTACTTTGCACGGCAGCACGAACGCGCCATAGAGCAGGGGCGCAAGGCTCTCGAACTCGATCCGAACTTCGGTTTTGCGCACTGGCATCTGGGAATGAACCATCTGCAACTGGGGCGTTATGAAGAAGCCGTAGTGTCGCATCAGCGCGCCGTGCTGCTTGCGGGCGGCGGACCTACATTCATCGCGCATCTGGGCCACGCCTACGCGCGCGCAGGCCGCGCCGATCAGGCTCGTCAGGTTCTGGAGGAATTAAAGTCGCTTGCGGAACATCGCTACGTTTCGTCGTATTTCATCGCGGTAATACATCTGGGGCTTGGAGAGCACGACGAAGCGATGGAATGGCTGGAGCGGGCGTATGAGGAGCGGTCGGGTTCACTTCCGTTCATCGGCGTCGAGCCTATGCTCGATCCGCTGCGCGGGGACGCGAGGTTCATCGACCTTGCATCGCGCATTCGCCAAGGCGGAGAAAGAGGCGCAGACAGAGAAGGATGAGCGAGCAAACGGACGCGGCGAACCGAAAAGTGCGGGAAGTGCGGTGTTGAGGTCAATCCCGCGAACCCTTTGATTTGTGCGGATCGGGAATGAATCGGCCGCGCACTTTGCGGCTGAGCCGGTCGATGACTACGACGGCTGCAAGCGTGACGATGAGCGCCGTCATCAGGCGGTTGTACTGTAGAGCCTGGATGTAGCCTATCAGGTAAAACCCGATTCCGCCCGCGCCGACCATGCCCATAATGGCCGAAGCCCTGACGTTGTATTCGAACATAAACAGCAGTTGCGCGAGCACTATGTTGGCCGATTCGGGCAGGATCGCCCATCGCGCAAGCTGTATGCGTCCGGCGCCGACTCCGCGCACGGCTTCTATGACTTCGGCATCGACGCCCTCGAACGCTTCATAAAAAATCTTGCCGAGATACCCGGCGGTGTAAAGCGCAATGCCGAGCGTGCCGGCCCCGGGGCCGAGCCCCACCGCGACTACAAACACTACGGCCCATAAAATCGCCGGCACGGTGCGAATGAACGCCAGCAGCAATCTTGCCGCGCTCGCCGTCGCCGGCCCGCACAGCAACCGGTTCGACAAAAGCGCAAGCGGCAAGCCGAGCGCAAATCCGAGCGCTGTACCGGCAAGCGCGATCTGAAGCGTTTCGAGCATCGCCGCCGCTACCTGCGGCATTACGCTGAAGTCGGGCGGAAACAGATCGCGCAGAAAGATCGACAAGTTGCGTGCGCCTCGCGCAAGCACCTGCGCGTCGAGAAGGCCGACGTTCCACAGAGAGATTGTCAGCGCAGCAAGCGCCGCCGCAATAAGTCCTCGCCGTTGCCATGTATTGCGTTGCATATCCGCCTTGAATCACTCCATACGACTTCGGGAGAGGAAAGAGAGATAACGGAACAAACGAAAAAAGACGGAAACTACGGAAATATTCAACATTTCCGTGATTTCCGCTGCTTCCGTGTATTCCGTGGTTAGTTTTCTTCTATTCGCGCATAGCATCGGTCAATTGATCCACAGGGGCTTGATTTGCCGCGCAGTCGAGCGTTTTGACGCCGCGCGAAAGCAGAACTACGCGGTCGGCGTAACGCGCAACGATTTCTATGTTGTGCGTGCTTGCAAGCAGAGCCGTGCCCGAGCGCGCAGCCCGCTGCATCGACGCCAGTATGTCGGCGCCCGTAGCCGGATCGAGTTGCGATATGAACTCGTCGGCGAGGATCAGTTGCGGGCGCTGCATCAGCGCGCGCGCAATGGCTACGCGCTGGCGCTCGCCGCCCGAAAGCAGCGCAACCTTTTCTTCGGCCTTGTGCGCGATGCGCAGATCGTCGAGCAGGGCAAGGGCTTCGCGCCGGTCTTGTTCGCTCACGGATCTGAAAATCGCGCCTAATCCCTGTATGCGGCCGAGCGCTCCCGCAAGCACGTTTTCGATTGCAGTCATCGAGCGTACGAGTCCGAGCTGTTGCGGAATGTAGGCGACGCGCGGATCCAGCCTGCGCACTCCCCACGCGGAGCGGCGCGGCGCGGGATTGCGTCCGAGCACGAGTATGGAGCCGCGCGTGGGAGAGATAAAGCCGCGCGCGAGTTTGAGCAGCGTAGTCTTTCCGCCGCCGCTTGCGCCCACCAGCATGACAAACTCGCCGGGCCTTACGATCAAATCCACATCGCGCAGCACCGGGCGCGCCGCAGCATAGGCGAACGACACGGCGCGCGCCTCGATTGCGCAGGGAAGTTCATCAGCCGGATGATCCGGCCGATGAGTTTCCGGTTGATGGTTGCTCGTCGGAACGGACACTTTAGCGAAGACGTTCGACATACTGAAGCTGCGTCGCCTGGAGAAACCCGTTGAGCGACGCCAGATGTTCTTCGGTCGTCGTCTCCTTGAAGCCGACGAAGATCGCCGAGATGAACTTGCGCATCATGGGCCGGCGCTCGGGTTTGCCGAGTTCGAGCAGCGCCGCCTTGAGCTGGGAACGCAGCGGCTCTTCGAGCGATTTGGCGAACGCCACGCCGTGCGACGGAATCGGTCCCTGCCGCTCGATGACGCGCGTCGCGGCAAGCACATCGCGGTAAAGCTTCTCTGCCACGTCTCCGGCGATCACCGTAGCGTCGACCTGCTTTTGCTTGAGGGCTTCATAAGCCTGCGCGTAACCTCCGGCAAACAGCACATCGCCGAAAAACTTCTTCGGATCGACTTCCTTTCCGGGTTCGGTCGAAAGCAGCCCGAGTTCTACGAGCCGCGCCATCGGCGCTACGTACCCCGATGTCGAAAGCTGGCTCGGCAGCGCTACGCGTTTGCCCTTCAGGTCTTCGAGCTTCTGCGCGGGGCTGTCGGGCGCGACGATCCAGTAGGAGAAATAATAGGGTTCTTCCTTCTTGTCCTGGTCGATGATGACCTCGCGCAGTTCGGCGAGGGCGACCTCGGCGCCTGCGTATTTCTGCGCGAGAGCAAGCGGCCACGCGCTCATAAACGCCGCCTGAGCATGCCCGAAGCGCAACGCCTCGACCGCTCCCGCATAGCTTGTCGGGAATACCAGCTCGACCTCGCGGTTGAGCTGCGCCTTCAGAAACTCCTCGATTTCCCGGGCGTCTGAGGCCAGTTGTTCTGCTGTGTTGGTCGGCTGAACCGCAATGACGATTCTGGATTGCGCGGGAGCCCCCCCGCAGGCGCTCATCAATAATATCGAAGCGATAATCAAAATCAGAATCAGTAAGCGCATATACAGAGTTGGAAATGCGATCATTCGGAATCTCCTTTGTAGGAATTATGAGATCGGGAATGACGGATTGTACCCGATCCGTCGGCAAAATCACCAGAAACGGGGAGAAAAGAGAGATAACGGAACAGACGAAATAAGACGGAACAAACGGAAAAAATTATCCCCTTCCGTTTGTTCCGTCTTATTTCGTCTGTTCCGTTATCTCTCTTTTCTCCCCGACCGGGCATTCCTGTATTGATTGAGGGCTGTGTTTTTCCATCGTGAGCACGCGGAAGCTGCCCGAAATCCCCTGCGGCGCAAACATCTGCTTGAGCGCAAGCCGCCGTTGCAGCGCCCCCGGAGTCTCATCGCCCGCACTCGCCGCAAGCTGCGCCGCGCGGTCCAGCAATCCGAGCCCGATCAGATAATCCGTCAACCGCACGAACGATAAGGTTTCCAGCCCGAAATCCCGGCCGTATTCCATAAGCGCCGAAAAATTCACGCTTGCCGTTATGTCCTGTTTCCCGGCGTTCGTAAGCGGATCGTCTTCGAGCCTGTGTCTGTGAAAAGCGCGCAGCGTGCCTTGTGTTCGGTCGGGCGTGTAAAGCCGCGCCGCAATGTCTCCATAATCGATCGCAATCAGCCGGCCGCGCTTCAGGCTTCGTCCGATCCTTTTCAACCAATCGATTGAGTCCCGCGAAATCTCGGCGCGCTGCCCGTCGGAAAGCTGCGCCCCGGCGCGCTTCCAGATAATCCCAAGTTCCGGATGCGACAGCGGCCCGGTTTGCCAATGGCAGCGGCCGTCCTCGCCCGTTGCAACATGGAGTTCGAGCAGTTCCGCGTTTCGCTGCTCTATGACGTGCACCGGCAGCGCATCGAAAAATTCATTGGCGAAAAACACTCCCTCGATCGGGCCGTACTGCGCCAGATCATCCGTGTCGTGAGTCCAGTCAACGGTTGTCGCAAAATCCGCGAGGATTTCTTGCTGCGCTCGCCGCAGCGCGGGGCTTATCTCACAGCATACGTATTTCAGACGCGCAAACAAATCGGCGTGATGCGCGCGAATCACCGAAAGAGCGTCGCGCGCAAATTCGCCTCGCCCCGGTCCGAGTTCTACTATGGTGAATGCGGGCGGACGCCCAAGCGCGCGATCGATTGCAGAGAATTCTTCGGCCAGCAGCGCTCCGAAAAGTTCGTGCACCTGCGCGGCGGTGTAGAAATCTCCGTCGCGGCCGAATTGACGGTCTGATGTCGTGTAATAGCCGCCGCCTTCGTCATAAAGCGCGGCGCGCATAAAGTCGGCGAATGTAGGCACGGCTTACAATAGAGAATAGGCCGCGGAAAACAGAATGTTTGTTCCGCGAATTTCGCGTTTTCATTTCCGCGTGTTCCGCGGTCTCTTACTGTGTGCTTCCCTTGGAAGCGATATCTGCTTCGGCGATGGCTTCGGCAAGCGCCCGCTGCTCGCGCGCATCCTTGAGTTTCGGCGCAAGCGCCTTCATCTCGGCACTCTGCCGCAGGGCTGCTTCCTTGAACTTGTTGAGCGCCTTGACTACGAGCGGGTCCTTGCGTTCGTGAGCGTCGTCGAGTTTCTCCATCGCTTCGGAGAGGATGTTTCTGTAATCCACGAGCAGTTCCAGGGGCGACCCCGAGGGCAGCGGTCCCCAGCGTTCTTCGTCCTTCTTTTTCTGCACCGCGTTCGGATTGGCGAGCACCAGCAATCGGCGGTCGGCGGCGTGTATGAATACTTCTATGCGCTGATCGATGATCTGCACTTCGCGTATCAGATCGGCTTCGCCCTCCGTCAGATGATCGCGCTGCGATTGCGCCCTCGCATCGATTGCCGCGATTGCAAGGGCTGACGGCAGCAGAACTGAATATGCGATCAGCAGAAGTCTATGCAACGGTTTATGCGTGAAGGGGTGTTTTTCGTGCTGCATCAGTTTTTCCTGCGTTTTCCCTGACCTTCCTGGATCTGCCGCTTGAGCGACGGCAGGCGGAGCTTCACCTTGTCGATTTCCAGTTGGTTTTCCGTAGAAGCCAACTGCAGGAAGTTTTCATAGGCTTTGAGCGCCTGCTCGAAGTCTCCGAGTTTGTCGAAGCATATGCCGAGCAGATACAGCGACACGGCCGCGCGGCGGCGGTCCCCGAGTTGCTGCTGGCGTCTCAGAATCCAGAGGTATTCCGCCGCGGCGCCCGAATAGTCGTCCATTTCAAAAAGCGCGGTGGCAAGGTTCGTATGCGCGAAGTATGCGACATCTTCGGGCGGACTGGCCGCAAGCACCGCTCGCAGAATCGGCGTTGCCTCTTCAAAGCGCCGCGTTCTTACCATTGCGGTCGCTATGCCCAGTTGATGGCGCGGCTGACCGGGTTCGAGCCGCGCCGCCGCTGCATATTGTTCGAGCGCTTTTTCGGGCTGCGAGCCGAGATATAGTTCCGCGAGCCGCGCGCGCAGTTCGGCGCGTGAGGGCTGCTCGGCTACGAGCTTTTCAAGCGCCGCAATCGCTTCTGCGGCCCTTCCGGAATTGATCATCGCCGCCGCCATCTGCGTGCGCGCGTCGCTGTTGTCGGGCTCGGCCGATACAACCGTTTGCAGCAGTTCTATGGCTTCGGGGTATTGTTCGTTGCGCGCGTAGACTTCGGCGAGGCGCAGCCGCAACTGGGTATCGGGTTCGAGTTCGAGCGCGGCTTGCAGGTCGCGCACGGCTTCGGGCAGACGCCGCAGCGCAATGTAGGCTTCGGCGCGCGAACGCAGCGCTGCGCCCTGACGCGGATTGCGCACGATCGCTTCGTTGAGGCTCGCCAGGGCTTCTTGATGTTTTTCGCGTATGACGAGCGCCGCGCCGAGCACGGTCCAGGTCGAGGATCGGTCGTCGCCCGAAGCAATCGCCGCTTTTGCCTCGGTGATCGCTTCGTCTATGCGGTTGGAGTCGAGCAGCAGTTCGGCAAGCCCCGCGTGCGCGGCGCCTGTTTTCGGCTGAAGTTCGAGCGCGCGGCGATATGCAGATTCCGCATCCTCGCTCCGCCCCTCGGCAAGTGCGATCTCGCCGCGCACGACGTGTGCGCGCGCCGTCATGCTGCGCAGCTCTTCGGAATCGCTGAATTCCGAGAGCAGCTTCAGCACCGACTCGATCGAAGTCGAGGCTTCTTTCACGCGTCCGAGCGAAAGTAATGCCACGCTGCGCTGAAACTCCGCAGGCCACAGCCCCGGATCCAGCTTGAGCGCCTCGCCGTAATACTCTACGGCCTTGGCCAGATCCCCCGATTGATGGGCTTTTTGCCCCGCTTCAAACAGGGCCGCCGCCTGTTGCTGCGGATCCTGCGGCCAAGGGTCGATCGCTTTGTTTTCAGCGAACGGTAAAACAAACAGCGCCGTCAACAGTATTTGAGCCGTAAATAACAAGCCTGATGCCACCTCATCGCTTTATTCGTGCGCGATGATGATAGCATCAGGCCGGGTAAGATTGAACCAGGGCGAAGGGATGGAAGATCGAAGCGCGCCGACCGCGCTCCGGATCGTCCGGATATGGCGGGATGTGATGCGCTGGGTTGCCCTGTTTGCGGGTCCTTTGTACGTCCTGCTTAAAGCAAGCATCGTGCCGCTGATGTTCAAGCCCGGCTATCTGTTGACTGCTATGGAGTTTTGTTGCCTGGCCGGGCGATCGCACAATCGGCATACCCGACAAAGTTGTTGCTTCGGACGGCGTGCGCCACAAAATCGTGGCGCGGGGGCGGGGTCGCAGTTCGAGATTTGTGAGTTATGTACATCCGGGCATCGGGAAGGGACGGGACGAGATTGCCGGGAGGCGGATATTAAATTGTTGCCTTCAGACAATAGTGTCATCCATAATGCGCCCCTGACACAAAAATGTAAGGTTAAGGGCATGCGGCGGGCGGGTAGAAGGAAAGTCGCGGCGGTCGTAAGAGTCTTGTAGCGGGGCAGGCAGGCATGCGAGGATTCGGGCGTGGACGGCGGCGGATTGGATGAGCAACGGCGTTTGAATCCGCGCAAAATGGCTTCATATAAGCGGAAGGCACGGGTTTTGCAATTCTACATGTCTGCGGCTGTTGTGCTGCAATCGTTTCAACCCATCGTAGTCCAACCCAACCGAAGGAGAAATCTATATGTCTGAAACAAGCGGAGGAGAAAAAGGGATGGCGCAGCAATTGTCTGCGGTGGATATTCAGGAGCGGATATCGCTTCGGGCTTACGCAATCTATCTGGAGCGCGGGGGCGACGGGGGAGATCCGTTGGATGACTGGCTGGCTGCGGAAAGCGAGGTGATGGCGGAGTTGAGCGTCGAGGCTCCGGCCGCACAGAAGAAGCCCGCCGCGCGTCGTCGCGCAAATTCAGGTACGGCGAAATCGAAGTCAAAGGCCGCGGCGCCCGAAGCCGGAGCGGCTAAGCCGGCGAGATCCTCGAAGCGTTCAAAGAGCGCGCCCAAGCCCGCCGAATAGACGCGTACAAACTGAACGCATCCTTATCCGGCAATAAGAGAAATTGCGGAACGCGCGGAACAGGCGGAACGGCTGAAGGTCGTTCCGTTTGTTCCGGCATATCCTTCCGGAGGCGTCGATTGTGTCGCAGTCGGATCTGTCTGTTTATTCCCGCCCCATAACCGATCTGTTTCCGCGACCCGGAGTCGTATGCGAATGGGAGCGCTTCCGGTTGAGCGACGAGGAGGTGGAGTTTTTCCACGCGCAGGGTTACCTGTCGGGCGTGCAGATGCTGGATGAGACCCAGCTTCGGGTGCTTCGCTCCGAACTCTCGGCGCTTGTCGATCCCTCGCATCCCGGCAATTCGCTGTTCTACGAATATCACTCGAACGAATCCAGGAATCCCTCGACAGTGCTGTTTCACGCACTCGGCGCGTGGCGCGTCGAGCCGGGTTTTCACGATCTGTTGTGGCATCCCGCCTTCACCGCGCCTGCGGCGCAACTGCTCGGCGGTGCGGTGCGCTTCTGGCACGATCAGCTTTTCTGCAAACCGGCGCGTTCGGGCGGCGTAGTGGCCTGGCATCAGGATTACTCCTACTGGACGCGCACGCGGCCGCTTGCGCATCTGACGTGCTGGATCGGACTCGACGACTCTACGCGCGATAACGGCTGCCTGCATTACGTGCCGGGCAGCCACCTCTGGCCCGATCTTCCCATCACCGGGCTTGCAGGCGATATGCAGGCAATCGAGGGCGTACTCACGCCCGAGCAGCGCGAACAATTCGCTCCGGTTGCGATAGAGTTGAAAGCCGGACAGGCTTCGTTTCATCACCCGCGAATGATCCACGGTTCTTACGAAAACCGGTCGGAGCGCGAGCGCCGCGCTACGGTCATCAATGTATTCCGCGACGGCGTGGAATCGAATTCGGACGAGCCGCTGCTTGCGGGCGTGCCGCCGATTGCGAGGGGTGAGAAGATGGGAGGGCGGTTCTTTCCGCTGCTGTTCGATCCGCTGCAGGAAGCCGGAGGCAGGGAGAGTCAAACATGACGCAAAACGATGCCCTGAAGGCATGAAACCGGGTACGCGGGCGTCTCGCCCGGGCGCCCAGGGCTTTTCAGCAATATCCGTTATTCTTTCCAGATGGAATGCGACTGATTTTTACTCCAATTTTGTTGCTTGTCTTGGTGGCGACATTTGCTCAAACGCCCAAGAACAACCGCTGCGATCCGCCGGAAGAGACCTGTATGGGCCCCGGATGCGAAAAACGTGTTCCGGTCATCTTCGGAAAGCCGTATGTGGTTCCAACGCTCAAAATAAAGTTGATTGACAGGAACACCAACAAACCTGCCGCCGGGATCAAAGTGAGCGTCGGCTACGGTTTCAAATGGTTTGAATATCCCTACCCGGAACATCCCCGCGGAGTTTGGTCCGAGGCAAGTTACTCGACGGAATGTGTTGCAAATGAAGAAGGCGTTATCGAAGTAGACGAGTTTAAGGTAGAGCCTCACGGATGGTACAAAGGAGTCTATGCAAGGGAGCCTCAATTCACAAAAGTTACCATTGGGTACGAATTGCCGTATGTCGGATCAGCCGGCAAAAATTGCGCGACGGGTACGGACATCTCTCGGTCGCAGCTTGAAAGGTGTAGGCGGAAAAATCGTTGTGAATTTACCATTAGGGATGGATGTCCAGCGGAGTGGCGCTAAGCTGATTAAGTACTCTGTAAACAAAGTTCTTTGAGTTTTTCAGCCGCGAAGCGGCGAAAGATCTGTAGCCCAGGGCGTAAGCCCTGGGTAGGTGTGGAAAAATCCCGTGAGCCCCGGAGGGGCGGAAGATCTTTCGCCCTTCCAGGGCTTGAACCTTCTTTTACTGCTGACCTGGCGCTTACGCACCAGGCTACAGAGCTTTCGCCGCTTCGCGGCTGAAAAACTCAAAGAACTTTGTTTACAGAGTATTAAGTCCGTACCCTTGCCCATACGGACTGATTCAGGCGCCGGCCTGACATACGTTTTGGAGGAAGAATAATGGAAGGTATTCAATTCGTTATGTTCAATTCGTGATGAATGATAAATGGGAGGATGTTTACGACAGCCTGACAGCCCGTAAGCGCGCGAAAGAGCCGCGAGAATCGATCGAGGCAGTTAAAGCGCGACTGATCAAGCAAAGAAAATTGAATGACTGACTTCATCGTGACCTTTCCACGTTCCGCAAGGAAAGAGCTGGAGGGTCTGCCCGCACAAATAATCCAGCGAATCTTTCCCAGGGTAGATGCCTTGGCGGGAGATCCTCGCCCTAAAGGTTGTCGTAAGCTGCAAGGTGAGAAGCATCTTTGGCGCATTCGCATCGGTGATTATCGGGTTTGCAATCGTTGACCTTGGGCATAGGGTGTAGTGTGCGAAGCAAAAATGAATGAAACCCGAGGACATCTCCTCGCGGTAGGGCTTGCGGCGGTACTGGCGGCCTATACCGCGGTATTGATCAACCGGGCCTCATATGCCGTTGGGGGATCGGATAGTTCCGGTTATGCAAGCCTGGCGCGCTCGCTGTTGCAGGGCCGGGTCGCACTTCCGATTTCGGAGCTGGATCAACTCGAACTGCCCTCACCGTTTGCGCCCCTGTTTGTCCCTCAGGGGTATACGCCCTACGTGGAGGACGGCCGGCCGACCGCGATCAGGGTATCGTATTACCCTGTCGGTTTTCCGCTGCACCTTGCCGTGGGGGCGGCGATCCTGGGCTGGAGAGGTCCATTCTGGGTCAGTCCGGTTGCGGGGGCAGTAAGTTTGCTGCTGCTGTTTCTGGTCGCGAGGCGACTTGGGTTGTCGGTTGCCTTTGCGCTTGGCTCAGCGGCAATCCTCGCCGTCAATCCAACTTTCATTTTTATGGCAAGCCAGCCGATGAGCGATGTCGCAGCGTTGCTGTGGGCGCTCGTCATGGTGTGGGCGGGGCTGCGCTCACGAGAGCATAATCGCTGGGCGCTGCTTGCGGGTGCGGCGTTCGGCATGGCGCTTCTGGTGCGACCGACAAACATCCTGTTGCTTGCCCCTCTTATCTTCAGCCTCCGTCTGAAGCTGAAGCCGCTATTTTTTTTCGCTCTCGGCGGGCTGCCTATGGCCGCCGTTTTCCTCTTCTACAACTACGCCGCATTCGGCCATCCGCTGCAGACCGGCTACGGCGCGATCAGTTTGCAGCACTTCATCACCACTACGGGACTTGGTCTACGTGCCGGGCATTATCTTTATTGGCTGATGATGACGATGAGCCCCCTGCTGTTGCTGGGCTGGATTGCGGTAGCGGCCAATCGCCTTGTCGAATGGCGGAATCGTGCGTTGCTCATCGTGTGGTTCGGAGCGTTCCTCGCGTTTTATCTCTGCTACAACATTTACGACGCCTGGTGGTACACGCGGTTTCTCCTGCCCGGTTATCCTGCGTTGATTCTCGGCGCGATGCTTGTTGCAAGGGATTTGCTCGGGCGCCTGCCGGATCGACGGCTCCGACTTGCAGTGGGTCTTGGGTTGCTCTCGGCGGCGCTTGGTTTTTCCGTATATCACGATAGCAGGTTCGGAGTCCTGGACATCGGCAGGGATCAGGCCATTCACGCCGATTCGTGTCGTTGGGCTGACGCGCGGTTGCCTGCCCGGTCCCTCGTGGTCGCAAATGAGATGTCCGGCGCACTGAAGTTCTACACCAACCGCTCGATTTTGCGTTGGGATATGTTGCAGCCGAGGCTGTGGTCCGCGGTCAGAACGCGAGTCGTTGAGAAGGAATACAGGGTATATGCTCTGTTGATGGACCACGAGGTGGAATCGGCGCAGCAACTCGTTGTCGGTGAATGGACGGAGCAGGGGAGGATGCGGAACGTCGGCTTATGGCGCATCGACCCGATGGAAAAGGCTCCTCCCGGAATCAGCTACGGGTCGGGTTTTTCCGATATCGAACGTGATGGCGATGGGGTGAGCTGGCGATGGATGAGCGACGAGGGCGTCATTCAATTGCAGAACACGGGGCGCCCGATGCGGCTTGGTATAGAAGGCGTCGTGCCGCTCGAATCCCTGTCGGGCCCTGCGGCGTTCAAGATAGTCTTGAACGGGAAAGTGCTTGACGAGATTCCAATATCGCAGCAAGCGTTCCTCAAAGAGTGGGTCGTCACGCCGCTTCAGCAGGGCAATAAAGCTGCGTCCGAACTGCGCATAATCACAAACCGGGTATTCGTGCCCGGCGACCTGGATCCGCGCAGCAGCGATCGCAGGAGGCTCGGATTCTCATTGACGGGACTGGTCTGGAAAGAGATCCCGTAGGCCGCAGAGCGGGGCGATTCGCTGCTTCCCTGGCTGTGTATTAAGTGATAGACTCGCGCCCGACTCACACGGGCGTATCCCATCATAAGTTTGCAAACGGAGGAGAATATGCGGCTCGCACGGGGCCGGTCGGCGGCGCTCGCTTTTGCGCTACTTTCATGCACTTTGTTTTCGGCCGGCTGCCGCAGGGCGGAGGTGTATCCCGAGGGGCCGATACTGCTCGTATGTCCGTGGGCGGTCGGGGGCGGAACCGATCGCGTATCGCGGCAGACGGCGGCATTTCTGGAACGCGAGTTCGGCGTGCCGGTCAACGTCATCAATGCGACGGGGGGCGCGGGCGTAACGGGGCACGCGCGGGGCATGCGCGCGCGGCCCGACGGGCATACGATGATGATGATGACGGTCGAACTCAACATGCTGCACTGGCGCGATCTGACCGACATATCGTGGCGGGATTTCGAGCCCGTCGGATTGCTCAACCGCGATCCGGCGGCGCTGTTTGTACGCGCCGACGATGCGCGATGGTCCGACGCCCCGAGCGTCATCACAGCGGCGCGCGCGCAACCCGAAACCCTCACCGCATCCGGAACCGCGCTCGGCGGCATCTGGCATCTGGCGCTCGGCGGCATGCTCGACCGTTCCGGGCTGAGCCCGGCAAGCGTCAAATGGATTCCGACGGCGGGCGCAGGCCCCGCGCTTCAGGAGCTTGCAAGCGGCGGCGTGGATATGGTGGTTTGCAGCCTGCCCGAGGCGCGCACGCTGCTCGCTTCTGGCAACGTGCGATCGCTCGGCGTGATGGCCGATGAGCGTCTGCCTGCTTATCCGGACGTTCCCACGCTCAGGGAGCAGGGCGTGGACTGGAGCCTTGCGGGCTGGCGCGGGATAGGCGTTCCGAAGGGCACGCCTCCCGAAATAGTCGGGCGGTTGACGGATGCGCTCGAAAAAATCGTGCGCGGCGAGGCGGACCTCAACGGGCAGCGCTTTCCCGATTACATGGATTCCGAGGGCTTCAACCTGTCGTGGGGGCGGCCCGAAGAATTTTCGCGGCTGCTTTCGACCACCGACGCGCAGCTCGGTGCACTGCTTACCCGCCCCGAATTCGCTTCTGTGAATACAAGTCATCTCGGGCCGATGTATTTTCCGCGGCTGATCATAGCCGGAATTTTCTGCATATTTGCAGCGCTGCGAATCGCTGCGTACAAAAACCGCGAAAGAGGCGGCTCAAAACAGCCCGTATTTGCGCGGCCGAACTGGCTGCCCTTTATCGAGGCGATTGCCGCGGTTGCATTTTTTGCGCTTGCGGCCGAAACGATGGGGTTTTTGTTTGCGGCCGGGGCAATGCTTTTTTATCTGTTGCGGCGATTGGGAACGGGATGGGGCGCAAGCGCCCTGATTGCGCTTGCGGTCGTTCCGGGGCTTTACGGATTTTTCTCCACGCTGATGCGCGTGCCGTTGCCCGTGGGGTGGTTCGGATGGTGAAGCGAGCCAACAAGAGGAGGACCCGGAGTTGAGCGATGCATTCTGGGAGGCGTGCGGGCAGGTCTTCGAGTGGAGAGTGCTCGGAATAATCGTAGCCTCGTGCGCATACGGGCTTTTTGTCGGCTCCATCCCCGGACTGACGGCTACGATGGCGGTGGCCCTGCTGATACCGCTCACGTTTTTTCTGGATCCCATATCGGCAATCGGCGCCATAGTCGCGCTCGAAGCCTGCGCGATATTCGCAGGCGACATCCCTTCGGCGCTCGTGCGCATGCCGGGTACTCCGTCTTCGGCCGCATACGTCAACGATTCCTACCAACTCGTAAGGCGCGGGCGCGGCACGGAAGTCTTCGGCGTGATGCTTTTGTGGAGCGTCGTGGGCGGACTCTTCGGCGCGATGGTGCTGATATTCGCCGCGCCCGCCGCTGCGCGCATCGCATTTCATTTCACTACGTACGAATACTTCTGGTTATACCTGATCGGGTTGAGTTCGGCGGCCGTAGTAGCGCACGGATCGCGGTTGAAGGGACTGCTGTCGCTGCTGATCGGGTTGCTGTTTTCGACCGTGGGCTTGAGCGAGGTGCACAGCGTTCCGCGATTTACCTTCGGGCGCGACGAACTGATATCGGGCATTGATTTCATTGCAGCGATGATCGGGCTGTTCGGATTTTCCGAAGTATTGCGAAACGTGTTGTGGAAGGAGCAGGTCGCGGGCGAGGATTTGCCCGCCCGGGAGTCGGGGCGCGGCGGTTTTCTGATTGTGCAGTTGTGGCGGCCGTTCAAAGAGATGATCGGGACGGCTGCAGTGCTGCTGTGGCGGCGCAAGCTGCAGGCGCTCGTCTCGAACGCCATCGGAACCGGCGTGGGTGCGCTGCCCGGGGCCGGAGCCGACATCGGCGCGTGGGTTTCGTTCGGCGTTTCAAAAAGGTTTTCGCGCAAGCCCGACGAGTACGGTCAGGGTTCGATCGAGGGGGTCGCCGACGCTACGGCGGCCAATAACGCCGCGCTTGCCGGAGCCTGGATTCCCGCGCTCGTTTTCGGCATTCCGGGCGATTCGATTACGGCGATAGTGATCGGCGTGCTGTTGATGAAAAATATCACGCCGGGACCGCAGATTTTCACCAATCCGAAACAGGCTACGCTCGTCTACGGCATATACATAATTTTCATTCTCGCGAATCTGCTGCTGATTCCGCTCGGATATCTTGCGATACGCGCCGGAACGACTCTGGTGCGGATGCCGCGCCGCGTGCTTGCGCCGCTGATACTGCTGTTTTGCATAGTCGGCGCGTATGCGATCAACGGAAGTTATTTCGATGTATGGGTGATGCTGGGGATGGGCGTGCTCGGATTTGTGCTCGAACGAAGGGGCGTGCCGCTCGGGCCGCTGGTGCTCGGCATAGTACTGGGAGGCAAGCTCGAACAGACGTTCATTCAATGTCTGAGCAAGTCGGATTCGCTGGTGGACTTTTTTGCGCGGCCTGCGGCGGGGTTGCTCGGGGCGGCGTGTGTGCTGCTGTGGATTGCTCCGCTCGCGGGAGTGTTGCGGCGGCGGTTTCAGCATAGGGAAATAAAAGAGAGATGACGAAACAAGCGAAATGAAACGAAAAGAACCGAAAAGTTGGATATTTTCGTGATTTTCGTTTTATTTCGTTTGTTCCGTCATCTCTCTTCCCTCAAGTAATGGGAAATATCAGAAAAGAGGCGCGAGGATGAAGGTTGACGAAGCGGTTGTCGGCGCATCGCCCGATCCGTATCAACTGCGGCCCGAGGATGTAGCCGAAGCTCCGCGCACGTTTCGAGACGCGTTGCGCAAAACCGGGCCGGGGATGATCCTCGCCGCATCCATCGTCGGATCGGGCGAACTCATCACTACCACGACGCTCGGCGCCGAAGTCGGTTACATCGCGCTTTGGGTCATCCTGCTCAGTTGCGTGATCAAGCCCGCAGTGCAGGCCGCGATGGGCCGCTTCGTCATCGCTACGGGCGAAACGGGGCTTGCAAGCTTCGACCGCGTGCCGGGGCCGAGGTGGAAGGTAAGCTGGGTGGTGTGGTGCTGGGCGATTATGGTCTTTATGACGCTGCTTCAGGTGGGCGCGATGTTCGGCGGCGTTGCACAGGTAATGAACCTCATCTTCCCGGCAGTGCCCGTCAAGGTCTGGGTCCTGGGCTTTCTGGCGTTGACGCTTGCGCTGCTGCTCGGCGGCGGATACGACCGGGTCGAGCGCATTGCGACGATCAAGGTAGGGCTCTTTACCCTGGTAACGCTGCTGGCTGCGGTAGTGCTTATGCGGCAGCCCGAGTTCGACTGGAGCGATCTGGCGGGCGGTTTGACGTTCGAGTTGCCGGGTGCGGGACTGGCTACGGCGGTAGCGGTTTTCGGCATCACCGGAGTCGGCGCGGCCGAACTTTTTATGTATCCGTACTGGTGCGTAGAGAAGGGGTATGCGCGGTTTGCGGGGCGCAGGAATTCAAGCCCCGAATGGCGTGCGCGCGCGCGCGGTTGGGTGCGCGTTATGCATCTGGACATCTTCGTGTCGATGATGGTTTATACGGTGGCGACGATCGCCTTTTACCTTCTCGGCGCGGGCGTGCTGCACGGTATGGGACGGGTGCCGAAGGGCAACGACATGATTTCGGCGCTCTCGAACATTTATACGCAGACGCTCGGCGGCTGGTCGTTGTTGCTGTTTTACGCCGGAGCGATTGCTACGTTGTACAGCACGATATTCGCCGCGACCGCTGCGCATTCGCGGCTGTTCGCCGACCTGTGCAGGTTGATGGGATTTTTCGCCGCCGACGATTACAGGCAGCGCCTGCGCTACAGACGCGGGTGGGTCATTGCGCTGACGGTTGTTCCCGTAGCGCTTTACTGGCTGTTCGAATCGCCGGTGAAGATGGTGGTCGCCGGGGGCGTGGCGCAGGCGCTTATGCTTCCGATCATCGGCGTGAGCGTGGTGTATTTGCAGCATAGATATCTGCCGAAGGAATTGCTGCCCTCGCGCGCATCGATTGCGGCGCTGTGGGGCGTGGCGGCGGTGATAGTGATGCTTATGGGGTATTACGTGATCGGCGAGATCCGGAAACTTTGAAAAGAGAACGCGGAAATCCTCAGAATTTCGGTGGTTTCCGTCTATTTCCGTTTGTTCCGTTATCTCTCTTTCCTCCTGAATCGAGAATCGCCGGAGCGGTTCGGACATCGGCTTGATCGCTTAAAAGCGCACGTGTTATCGTCCCGTAGGTTTATGTTTCCCTCGAAATGGACAGATCGGCTTTCCGGATTGCTGCTTTTGATATTGCTGGCGGTGCAGTGCTGCGCCGGGTTGCTTGCGTCGAAGCTGCACGTAGAGGAATCCGCCGCGCGGTCTTTTCCGTTTTATCTTCCCTTTTCCCCAACCTATATTTACGCCGATCTGGATGAAGACCACATTCCGGATCTTGCGCGCGTGACCTCGCGCGGCGGGTTCAAGAGCATTCAGGTAGTATTCGGGGATGCCCAGATTATAGATCTGCCGATATGGGCTCCGGCAGGCGCTCCGGGCGCGCTGATTGCCGCCGACATCGACCGCGATCGAGTCAACGATCTTATCTGGATGCCCCAGCATCCCGCTTCGGACGCCGTGATATGGTTCGGCAGCGGCAGCGGACGCTTTGAATACGCCGGAGATTCCAGGCGTTACCGCAGGGAACTCATCCGACTGTGCGCGGGCGAAGATGGGCCGGATGCGAGTTTTACCGACGTGCGAATACCGCTTGCCGATGCTGTGCCGCACAGGTACTCGGCGGCGACGGCGGATGAATGCCGGTTCGATTATCCTTCCACTGCATCCGCGCGGCGCGCAGCCGCTGCCGTCTCGGGCAAACCGGATGCATTAGCCTTCCTTCCAGGTAAACGCGGCCCTCCCATCTGCGGTCTCGCGCAAGCCAGTCTGTAAATTCGAAAACAGTACGGGATGTACGGAACGTCCCGGACCAGGGAAGCGAAATCGCGCGTCCCTGCGCCGGGATTCCGGGTATCGATTCGTGTTTTTTCGGTTCTCATACGGGGCGATTGCTGCGCGCGCGGTTATGCGGTGCAGAAGCGGCTTTCAAAGCGTGCAATTTGGAGGAGGTCATTACGTGAAAAGGCGCATTATCTTCGGACGCGGCCCGGTTCGCATCTGGGCTGCACTGCTTATTACGATGGTATGCGTGTGGAGCATACGTGCGCAGACTACTGCGCCTGCGGGCGCAGATCCGGCGACGGGGCAGGTCGCCGCGCAGATTCCGCGAAACCTGACTCTGGCTCAGGCCGAAGATCTGCTCTTGCGGCGTAATCTCCCCGTTCTCGCCGCTCGGCATCAGATCGAGGCCGGGCGCGCCGCGCGGCTCATTGCCGGGTTCAAGCCCAATCCCGTGCTGACCGTAGGCGTAGAGCAGGTTCCGTTCTATTCGCCTCTGCGCGGCAGCTTCCCGCGCTTTTTCACTACCAACTCGGATGCGGGCGCAAACCCGACCTACACCGTGCAGATGGACAAGCTGTGGGAGCGCGGCGGAAAGCGGGAATTGCGGCTTGCCGAGGCCGATTCGAGGCTTAAGGCGGCCGAAGCGCAGATGCTCGATGCGATAAGAACCCAACTGTATCAACTGCGTCAGGCCTTCACTCTCGCAGCGCTCGCACGCGAAAACCTCAGACTCGCCGAGACCGTGCAGCAGCAGTACGAGCAGACCGAAAAACTCACGGTCGCAAAGGTAGAACTCGGAGATATGGCGGGCGTCGAAGTTTACCGCATACGCGCGGGGTTGCTTCAATACCAGCGCGACGTAGTCGAGGCCCGCACCGAGTACGAGCAGGCGGTGCGCGACGTATTGAACCTGCTCGGTGCGCGTGTGGAAGAGATCGAAGCCGAGCCGCTGGAGATTGTGCAGCAATCCCCGGCGCGCGCGATTCCCGCGTCCTTGTCGGTTGCAGGGGATCGGGCATCGACGCCCTCGGGCCCGGTGAATATGGAGGTGCGTATGGAATCCCTGCGCGGTGCGCCGCTGGAGGTGAGTTTTCAGTTCGACGACCGTCCGATAGTTCAAACGCCGGCGGAGCTGCGGCGCATGGCGCTCGCCGAGCGTCCCGACGTGATTGCGGCGCGGATGATGTTCGAAGCCGGAGAGCAGGGAGTATCGCTTGCGCGCGCGCAGCGCGTGCGCGACGTGAATGTCGGATGGCAGTATCAGCGGGCCGGAAGCGATCACGCGCTCGGCCTGGTCGTATCGATCCCGCTTTTCGTCTACAACAACCAGCGCGCCGGGATAACGCAGGCCGAATCGGAGCGCAATGCGGCCGAAGCGCTGCTCAGGGCCGTCGAAGCCCAGGCCGTAACCGATGTCGAGAAGGCGTATCAGGCCTATGTTTCGACGCGGCGCATCCTGGAACTTTACAGCACGCAGAACCTGGCGCAGGTCACCAGGCTGCGCGACATCACCGCATATACCTTTCAGCAGGGAGCGCTCAGCCTTTTTGAACTGCTCGACGCGCAGCGCTCCTACAACCAGACGCTCACTGCATACAACCAGGCGCGCGCAGGTTATCAGCTCGCGCTGTGGCAACTCGAACAGGCCGTGGGAAAACCGGTTCGATGAAGGAGTGAGACGGCAAAGAGATAACGGAACAAACGGAAATGTGCGGAACAAACAGAAAATGCGGCAATTTCGGCGTTTTTCATCGAAGCGTATCGAACGGTAATGTTGAAACGAGCGAGGTGGCATATGGATGAAACGACAAAATACGGCCCCGACGATTTGACCGTCCCTGCACACGAAAGCCCGCAGGAATCGAAGCCTGCACCGCCGGTCGCCGCAGCGCCGGTTGTACGCCCGAGGTACCTGTTATGGGCGGGGATCGGAGCGCCTGTAGTGCTCATTGCGGGCGCGCTGCTGTGGTATGGAGGCGGCGGCGCGGAACCGGCGGGCGCTGCCGCCGCACACGTAGAGCCGGCGGGAGAATCGGCCCCGCCGGGAGTGATCGCGGTCGGTGAAGTGCATCTCAAACAGGTAACGGTCGAGCGTGTGGCCGCGCGCAGTGCGGGCGCAGAGCGCGCGGCTACGGGACGCGTGGGTTTCAATGAAGACCGTGTGACGCCGGTATTCACGCCGGCTTCGGGCCATATAGTGGAGTTGCGCGCAAACAAGGGCGATGTTGTAAAGGCCGGGCAGGTGCTGGTGGTCATAGAGTCGCCGGATGTCATTGCGGCGCAAAACGAGCTGGCGGCTGCGCGCGCCGCCGAAGCCGAGGCTTCGACCAATCAGGACGTGGCGCGCGAGGCGCTGCAGCGCGCGCAGAGTCTGGCCGAGCGCGAGGCGATTTCGAGCAAGGAACTGCGTCAGGCCGAAGCCGACTACGCGCTGGCCAAAGTCGACCAGCACCGCACCCGCGCCGCCGTACGCGTGGCTGAAAACCGGCTTCAGCTTTACGGCAAGACCCCGGAGGAGATAGAAAAACTCGCCGATCTCGGCCGCAAGCACGAGGGTGCAATCGACAACCGGCTCGAAATCCGCGCGCCCATAGGCGGCACGATCGTCGAGCGAAAGGTCGGCCCCGGCCAGCACGTCAAATCCGATACGGCGGATTCGCTTTTCCTGATCTCGGATCTTTCCACGCTGTGGGTGCTCGGCGACGTCTATGAAAGCTATCTCTCGCAGGTGCAGGTGGGCGCGCCCGTCTCCATCACGGTCGACGCCTATCCGGACCGCAGCTTTCCGGCGCGCATATCGTTCATAAATCCCACGTTCGACCCGTCGACGCGCACGATTCACGTGCGCTGCGTGGTTGAAAACAAGGGAAACCTTCTGCGCCCCGAGATGTTTGCACGGATCAACATCGGCGCGGTTGCGCCCGCAAGCGTGCCCGTAGTGCCGACGGGCGCCGTGGTTACGCTGGCGTCGGACAGTTTTGTATTTGTAGAGCTGTCGCCGGGCCGCTTCGAGCGGCGCGCCGTGCGCATCGGCAGCGATATGCGAGGGCTGACATTGGTCGAAGAGGGGTTGCGCGAGGGCGAACGCATCGCCACGCGCGGCGCGCTGCTCCTGAACGAACTCGGCAAACCGAAGAACTGAGATAACGGAACAAACGGAAATAGACGGAACAGACGGAAATATTCAACTTTTCCGTGATTTTCGTCTTATTTCGTTTGTTCCGTTATCTCTCTTTCCTCCTCAACCGGGAATCGCCGGTTTATTCCCAGTATTGCGTGTACTGATGTGAAGGGCGGTGACGAATGATAGGAAAGTTCGTGGGGGCGCTGCTGGACGAGCGGTTCATCGTTATATCGCTTGTCGTGCTGATGACTGCGGGCGGAGTATTTGCGCTGCGGCAGCTCAACATCGAGGCGTATCCCGACCCGTCTCCTCCGACCATCGAGGTCATTGCGCAGAATCCGGGCTGGTCCGCCGAGGAAATGGAGCGTCAGGTTACGGCGCCGATAGAGGTCAGCCTGAGCGGAATGCCCGGCCTCAACTCCATTCGCTCGATCTCGCTTTTCGGTCTGTCGGACGTCAAGTGTTATTTCAAGTACGAAACCGATTACGCATTCGACCGCCAGGAGGTGCTCAACCGCCTGCAACAGACCGAGCTGCCGCCCGGAGTTCAGGTGGCGCTTTCGCCGACCTCGGCCGTGGGCGAAATCTATCGTTATCGTCTGCGCGGCGACGGCTACAGCCTGATGGACCTGAAAACAACGCAGGACTGGGTGCTCGAACGTCAGTTCAAACAGGTGCCCGGCGTCATCGACGTAATCAGTTTCGGCGGGGAGACCAAGGAGTATCACGTAGATCTGGATCCGACGCGCCTTGTGTCTTTCAACCTCTCGCTCGAACAGGTTCTAACCGCGATCGCCAACAGCAATGCAAACGTCGGCGCCAACTACCTGGAACTCGGCGTCCAGAGCTACAACGTGCGAGGCATCGGCCTGTTCAAGGATGAAGAAGACATCGGCAATGTAGCGGTCGCCGCCACCAACAACGTACCCGTTTACGTCAAGCAGTTGGGTGTAGTGAGCGTGGGGGCGAAAACCCCGATGGGGCGCGTGGGCAAGGACGACGAGCAGGACATCGTGCAGGGCGTGGTGCTGATGCGCAAGGGCGAAAAATCCGCTCCCACGCTTGCGGGCGTGCACGAAAAAGTCGATGAACTGAACTCCAGAGTGCTGCCCAAGGGCATGCAGATCGAGCCGTATTACGACCGTTCGGTGCTGATGGGGCTGACGACGCGCACCGTGCAGCACACGCTCATCGAGGGCATGATTCTGGTAGGATTCATCCTTTTTGCGTTTCTCGGCGATCTGCGCGCATCGCTCGTCGTGGCGCTGACGATTCCTCTGTCGCTGCTGTTTACCTTCATCCTGCTTGTGCTGCGCGGGGATTCGGCCAATCTGATTTCGATGGGAGCTATCGACTTCGGCATCATCGTGGATGCATCGGTTGTAATGATCGAAAACGTGCATCGTCATATGTCGGGCGGCGCCGGGCGCGTCCTGGACCCGAAGGCGGCTACGATCAATGCGGCGCAGGAAGTCGGCAAGCCGATTTTCTTTTCCACGGCGATTATCGTAGCGGCGTTCATTCCGCTCTTCACGATGACGGGCGTAGAGGGCAAGATCTTCGGCCCGATGGCGATGACCTACGGTTTTGCGCTCGTGGGTGCGCTGATACTGGCGCTTACGTTTTCGCCCGTAATGGCGTCGCTCGTGCTCAAGCCGCAGCACGAACACCGCGAGACGCTGTTTGTGCGGGGCATCAGGAGCGTTTATTCGCGGATCATCAGCCGGGTGCTGCGTTTCCCGAAGCTCACGGTGGGTGCAGCCGGCGTTGCGCTGCTTGCGTCTTTTGCGATGTTGCCGTTTGTCGGCGGCGAATTTATGCCCAAGCTCGAAGAGGGAAACCTGTGGGTGCGCGCCTCGATGCCGAATACGATTTCCTACAGCTACGCTACGGAACTGGCCAACCAGATGCGGCAGGTATTCGGAAAGTATCCGGCGGTGGAGACCGTCATCAGCCAGCTTGGGCGTCCGGATGACGGCACGGATCCGACGAGTTATTTCAGTTGCGAGTTTTTCGTGGCGCTCAAGCCGCGCGACAAGTGGCCGGCGGGGCTTACCAAGGAAGCGATGATCGAGGAGATGGAAAAAGACCTGGAGCGGATTCCGGGCGTGACCTACAACTTCTCTCAGGTCATACAGGACAACGTCGAGGAGTCGATGTCGGGCGTCAAGGGGGAAAACGTCATCAAGCTGTTCGGCGACGATCTGGAAACGCTCGAGGACACGGCCCGCAGGATCGCCGCCGTGATGCAGACGGTGCCGGGCGTGGCCGATCTCGGAGTGTTCGGACAGTTGGGACAGCCGAACCTATTGATTCGCGCCGATCGCACGGCGGCGGCGCGCTACGGCGTACTGCCGGGCGACGTAAACGCGGCGGTGCAGGCGGCAATAGGCGGGCAGGCCGTCACGCAGGTGCTCGAAGGCGAGCGGCGCTTCGATGTGGTGGTTCGCTTTTTGCCCGAGTTCCGCAGCAGCATCGAGGCGATCTCCAACATTCCGATCAGCACTCCCGAAGGCGTGCGGCTGCCGCTCAAGCAGGTGGCGGAAATTACGCGGCAAAGCGGCGCGTCTTTTATATACCGCGAGGGCAACGCGCGCTACATCCCGATCAAGTTCAGCGTGCGCGGGCGCGACCTGCAAAGCACAATCGCGGAGGCGGAACGGAAAATACTCGAAAACGTTCAGGTGCCCGAAGGATACCGCTTCGAGTGGGCCGGAGAGTTTCAGGCGCTGAGAAAGGCGGTCGAGCGGTTGCAGATCGTGGTGCCGATAAGCCTGCTGATAATCTTTTTCCTGCTTTACGGCATATTCCGCAACATAGGCGACTCGCTGCTGCTGCTCGGCACCGTGCCTCTGGCGATGATCGGGGGCATACTGTCGCTCGTGGTCACGGGCACGAATTTCAGCATATCGGCCGCCGTGGGATTCATATCGCTTTTCGGCGTCACGGTGCTGGGCGGTGTGATACTGGTGTCGCGCTTCAAACAACTGCGCGAGGAAGGGCAGCCGCTGCTCGATGCGGTCAGGGAGGGATCGCAACTGCAACTGCGGCCCGTGCTGATGGCTGCGCTTGCGGCCGCCATAGGTCTTGTGCCCGCATCGCTCGCCACCGGCATCGGATCGGAGACGCAGAAACCGCTTGCGCGCGTAGTCGTGGGCGGCATGACGACCTCTGCGGTTCTCATACTCGTCGTCTTGCCCGCGATGTACCTGTTGATGCATCGTATTCTCGAACAGCGAACGGCGAGAAGCGCGGCGCCGGATGTAGCCGGCGCTGCGGCCGAAATGAAACACTGAAGAATGCGGGAGCGATTCAATGACGAATGAAAGACGGATGCTCGGCGACGACGAGTTCGCGATGCCGAGCCTGAGACTCGATGGGCGCGCAGCGCTCATTACGGGCGGAGGCCGCGGACTCGGTCTTGCCATGGCGCTTGCGCTTGCCGAAGCGGGCGCCGACGTTGCGCTTGCCGCGCGCAGCAGGGATGAGCTTGAACGCGCAGCAGGGCTCGTAGCCGCAAGGGGGCGGCGGGCGATTGCAGTACCGGCCGATGTCGGAAGCGTCGATGAAGTGCGCGCGATGGTTGCAACTGCGGCAGAGCAACTGGGAAGGCTCGACATACTGGTCAACGCCGCCGGGATAAACTTCCGCCGTCCGATGGATACGTTCAGCGAAGAAGACTGGGATCGCCTGATGGCGGTGAATCTGAAGGGCGCGTTTTTCGCTTCGCAGGAATCTGCGGCCGTTATGCGCAGACAGGGCGCCGGCGGCAGGATAATCAACGTCGGTTCGATCGCGTTCGAGATCGTCGTGCCGAACGTGGCGCTTTACGCAATCAGCAAGGGCGGTATGCGCTCGATGACGCGCGCGCTCGCAATCGAACTGGCGAAGGATGAAATTACGGTCAACGCAATCGGCCCGGGAAGATTCTGGACGCAGATGACCGACGGGGTGTTTTCAAAACCCGATCTGTATGAAAGCGCCGTCAGCATCATTCCTCTCGGCAGGCCCGGCGTCCCGGCCGATCTTGCGGGCGCTACGCTGCTGCTGGCCTCGGACGCCGGAGCCTATATCACGGGACAGACCATCTACGTCGACGGCGGCTGGCTCGTCAACGGCGGCGTGCGCGCGTAAAGCGAGATAACCGGCAATTTTCGGTTTAGAAGCGAAGAAGAGATAACTGAACAAACGGAAATGTACGGAACAAACAAAAAGTTTGACGATTTCGGTGTTTTTCGCCCTTTTCCCTTTGTTCCGTGGTTTCTGTTGTCTCGCGGGCTTGTTCAGAAGTCCACGTTGAAGCGAATTGCTGCTGTATGCAGGTTGTTGGGCGGCGAGCGGTCGTCATACTGGTACATATAGTACAGATCGACGCCCAGATGTTTGCTGATCGGAAGGCGCGCGCCCAGGTTCAGGCGCGAGCGGTTCCAGGCGCGCGTGCGGCTGTTGTAAAAGATTTCCCCTGCAAAATAGGGCGTCAGCGGATGTTTGCCGAGCAGCAACGTGCGCTCTACCTGCAGCCTGTTGCGGTAACGCACGGAGAAATCTCCCTCGACTATCCTCAGTTCGGTGCGATTGCGGTCGAGCAGTCTCCATCCTGCCTTTAGAGGGACTTCCGCCGTGAAGTCTATGGGAAAGCGGTGTTCGCCCACGGCGCGGCTCGACAGCGGATTTGCCGTTATGCGCCGATAGACGGGCTGAAACATAAAATGTTTGCCGAACGTTATGTTGACGCCTACACCCGCGTGTTCGTCGGCGAACTCCGAGAGGCGGTCGCCGAACCGGATGGTGCCGAAAAAGTAAAAGCTTACGCGCGGATTGATCCGTATCAACCCCTGTACTTCGTTCCAGAGCTGCGCGTCGGCAACCGAGCCCTCGGTCGATTGAGCCGCGGCAGTTCCCGATGAAAGCACGCATATGAGGTTAATCAGCGCGACTCGTATGCAGTTGTTCAACTTCTTTTGTCCGTTCCGCCCACGTGCGGCGGAAGAAGTTGATCAGGCGCCAGCCGTCGATGTATTTGAACGGCGTTCGCCCGATAGTGTAATGCCCGCACGGTAGAAACGCTTTTTGCACGCCAACGCCGTGCCGCGCGCAGTCGTCGAACAGCAGCCTTGAAAGATCGGGCAGAAACGTCAGATCGTAACGCGCCGATATCATCAGCGCGGGCCTCGGGTCGCCGCTCAATCGCGGAGTGTATACGCTGGGACTGATTGCAAGCCACGCGCGCCTTGTTTCTTCGGCCGTCAATTCGGTTTCGAGTCCGGCGCGTATGTGCGAAGTAGTGAGTCCGCGCCATACTACATCGCCGAAATAACTCGATACCATATTGAACGCCCCCGCCTGCAGCCGGCGGTCGTGCGCAAAGGCGAGCCAGGAAACGCAACTGCCGATGCTTGTGCCCATTACGCCTATGCGTTTGATGCCGCGCGCGGCGAGCCAGTCTGCGGCGCGGCGTATATCCTGCACAGCCTGGCGCACTGCCTGAAGCGTGCGGCCAATGTTGGCGCTGACCATGTACTCGGCGCGCGTCAGACCCGCAGGGCGGCGGCCGTCGTGATAGGGCAGGCTCAGGCGCAACGCGGATATGCCGAAGCGGTTGAGGCCGCGGGCAAGCGCGATGTAGGAGTTTTCGTCCGCGTTCCAGTGCGGCGATATTATGACGGCGTGCGTTTGGTCGCCCGCGGGGAAGTAACGCGCACGGGCCACGTTGTTTTCCGGGTAAGGAGTTGCGACGCCGGAGGGGAATTGGAGGTTATGGCCGTCGAACTCGAAATCGGAACGGGATGCCGGAGGCGGCGTGAAGAACCGGTCGCTTGCGGCTATGGCTTCGGCATTGAAGCGGTCGAGTGCGGCGCGCGGGTGATGTGCATCATCGGGCAATCCGAGATGATCGAGTCCCCATTCGAAGGGGTGAACCGCGCGCAGCGCAAGATCGCGCGCGTGCAGCCGCCTTTCCAGTGCATGCATTACGTGTCTGAGCATCAGTGGCGTATATTAAATCACTCCACACGACTTCGGGACAAAAAAGATAGATAACGGAACAAACGAAATAAGACGAAAATTACGGAAAAGTTGAATATTTCCATAGTTTCCGTCTTATTTCGTTTGTTCCGTTATCTATCTTTCTGTCTCACGCTTTGTACCAGTCGTCTGTGGATAGATTTAGGGGGCTGCCTCGGCATCGCCTTTCCAACGTACACCCATCGCTTTGGTAGTCCTTATGCTTCGGGTAGAATTCCATCTGCTGAGTTCCTTTCATTTTGGAGAGGGGGGGACGGTTTGAATGGCTCGGTGTTAACGGCACAGGGCTCTTCGTCGTTTGCGTGAGCGTTGTCATCTGACAGAAGAAACCATACGCTCTCACGCCTGGTTGGTCGATGAAATGGTCGCATTGACGTATAATTTCTTATGGAGTATAAATCCATTCATGGACTACTTGACGACTGAACAAGTCGCAGAACAACTCGGAATCAGCATTCGCCGTGTACAGGCAATGGTGAAAGCCGGTCGATTACCTGCTGAGCGTTTCGGCCGAGCCCTGATGATTCGTGAAGGAGACTTGTCCCTTGTCGCCGATCGGAAGCCAGGACGCCCAGCGAAGGAGCAGGAGCTCGCGCCGACGCCGAAGAAGTCCTTGGGGAGGAAGGAAGCCAAGAAAGCCTCAGAAAACGGACAGTGAGGGATTTGTATTTACCGTGACCCTGTCTGATCGGTCCACATACCGTTTTGTCGCTTCGTGATTATTGAATACTAATGATATTTCCTGATACACCGCGAGTAATTTATAAAAACAACCCTCTTGTTGAGGTGCTATGCCAGTTGCGCTTTCCATCCATCCTGCTGATAGACTCTCAGCCGCCTGCGGCATTTCAAGAGAAAATTCGGCAGGATTATCCACTGTTCAATGAAAACCAGATCACAGAATTGAAGCTCGATATTCCTCCAGAAGTGGTGGAACTTTCTAAAGGGGCGGTTCCTTCAACATTTCGTACCGGCAAGGCTGCCTATGATTTCATATCGCAGGATCAACAATGGAAAGTCGGACTGACGAGAGACTTTCTTGCATTGAGTACCCTGCAATACGAAAGATGGGAGGGTTTCAAAGACCATCTTCAGGGGCCGCTGGATGCCTTTATTGAAGCGTATTCTCCGACTTTTTTCTCCAGAATCGGCCTCCGATATAGAGATGTAATCCAGAGATCGAAGTTTAATCTGGAGAATGCGCCTTGGAAGGAGCTGTTGGAGCCACATATTGCTGGTGAACTCAATACGGAAGCTGCTTCTGCCATATCTGGTGTTGTAAAACAAATTCAGTTGAAGTTGCCGGATAATGGGGGCGATATACTCATTCAACACGGTCTGATTCAGCTACAGAATGGGGAAACCGGCTATATTATCGACAGTGACTTCTCAATCAGCGATCAAACGGAGGTAGCGGATGCCCTCGAAAAACTTGACACTTTCAACCAAGAGTCCAGACGCCTATTCCGTTGGTGCATCACCGACCCCCTCCATAACGCAATGGCTCCTCAGCCAATCTAGCGAATCTCTCCGGACCACAGGAACTGAAGAGAACCCGCTTTTTCTTTTTGGGTGGAAGCAAGATGTGTCAGTCGGTACGTTCATGCACAATTTTGTCGTGTTAGCCTCCACCACTTCACAAGAATTTGTGAAATACTTGCCGATTTTGCGAGATCGATGCGCGTCTCATGCATTGATTGATTTACTCCCTGACCGCGCCTTGCCGGAGCTGGTGAATATACTGAAAGACATATACCAGTTCTATGGTTCCACGACTTTTCCTGCATCGCTACCGCCGGCAACAGAGAGCAGGCAGACCACGATTGGAAAGACTTACACCAGACCGCAATTCCAAGTCAGCGAGGAATAGTTGCGTGGATCAGGTGGAAATTCCTCAGGAAATCGCAATCTACGCCCCCGCATTACCTGGTCGCTTATGGCAGGGAGAAATAGTGTCGGGCTTAAAGCGCCATCGGCTTGGCCTTGACACGATCTTTGAAGAAGCGCCGACGCTCAACTACGAAGTACACCCTTATACAATTGTCGTTTCGCAGGATTGTGATCTTGTTCAGGACTACACATCTCGAACTGGGGATGGAGATATCTCGAAACAGATTCCGGAGATTTTGTTTTGTCAGGCTATTACTGCCGAAGAACTGCGGGGGAGTGGTATCAACTCGACAGTATGGAACCAAGTCAGAAAAAACAAAGCTGAGCGATATCACTTCTTCCAAAAGGTACTGCCCGACCAGGATGCATTCGGCTCTGGATTGCCTGAACTTGGGGTTGACTTCAAACGGTATTTTACGATCCCAACTGATGAGGTTTATCGACGCCTTGAGGGAGAGGCGAAGAAGAGGTGTCGTCTGATGAGTCCCTACCTGGAACATTTCAGCACTCGATTCGCTTATTACCAGTTTCGCGTTGCTTTGCCGCTGGATCATATCAGTGAGTGACGCGTGAGTGAGAGGCTTTGCCGAAGAAAATCCGATGAACCTAAATCAAACCACACGACTTCGGGACAAAAAAGAGAGATAACGGAACATTCGAAATAAAACGAAAATTACGGAAAAGTTGAATATTTCCGTAGTTTCCGTCTATTTTCGTTTGTTCCGTTATCTCTCTTGCTGTCTCGCGTTTTGTACCAATCCTCTGTGGATTGATTTAGGCGATTTCGACGGAGACAATAATCTGGATCTGCGCGTGAAGTTCAGCCGCGAAGCTCTCGCCGCCCTGCTCGATCAGACCATCGGTCAGGAGGCGGTCGTGCGCCTGAACTGGCTTTACACTAACGGCGGGGAGGGCTCGGCTTCCGCGCAAGTACGCATCATTCGCTGATCGCCATTGACATACCGCACCGATTGCAGCAATTTTCATTTCACCGGATGGGAATTGCTGCTAAGGCAGGAGGAACCCGATGTTTGTGCAAAAATGCCAGAACCCGCCCTGTCAGTGCCAGGTTTCGCACGGAACGCGCATCGACGTATCGGGGCGTCATTTCTGTACACATTACTGCGCGGCGTACGCCGACGCGCGCAAGGAGAGGTGCAACTGCGGCCATAAGGAATGCGAGCCGAAGAAGGAGAAGTAAAAACAACCGTAAGATCCCAAAGCGGGAGCCTGAGCCGCGATGTACACCTGCGCCGCAGCCGCGCAACGACCGTGTTTCTGCTCGCGGTGGGAGTGCTGCTCGCCTGGTTGTGTTTCAGGCTGGCGAGGCCGTTTTTGCCCTCGATCGCCTGGGCGACGATATTCGCCGTTGTATTCGCGCCCGTGCACAGGCGCGCCAGAACCTGGCTGAGATCGGAAAACCTGAGCGCGGCCGTCAGCACGTTTGTGACGATGCTTGTGGGCGTGCTGCCGCTGGTATGGCTCGGTTCGGTCATAGCGCGCGAAGCGCGGCTGGGTTATCAGTTCGTGCGCGCGCATCTGGCGAACGGCGCAAGCCTGTCGGACTTTATAGGCCAGATACAATGGCTCGGCCCGGCCTGGGCGCGCGTGCAGGCGCTTCTCGAACAGTGGGACGTAGACATCAACGCGCTGGGAACGCAGGCGGCGCAGTATTTGGGCGAGTTCACCCTGGAGATTGCGCGCGGCACCATAGCCAACCTCTCTTCGTTTATCCTCAATCTGATCCTGATCGCATTTACGCTGTTTTTTTTCTTCCGCGACGGACAACTGATCCTTGCGCGTTTGCAGCGCCTTCTGCCGATCGAGGCCGCGACTTCAGTCGGCGTGTATGAACTGATCGGACAGGTGATTCGCGCGGCGATCTACGGCGTGGTGGCGATTTCGCTCCTCAAGGGCGTGCTTGCGGGACTGGCGTTCTGGGTGCTCGGCGTGCCTTCGCCCGTATTGTGGGGCGCGGCGGGCGCTATCGCCTCGGTCATTCCAGTCTTCGGCATCTCGCTTGTATGGGCGCCGGCGGCGCTCGTGCTGTGGTTTCAGGGGCACGTTTTCAAGGCGCTGTTGCTCGTCATATGGGGTGCGACGGTGCTGAGTCTGATCGACAACTTCCTTTATCCGATTCTGGTCCGCAATCGGGTGCGCCTGCACACGCTTGTAGTGTTTATCAGCACTCTCGGCGGTCTCGGCGTATTCGGTCTGCTCGGTTTTGTCATCGGTCCCATCGTGGCCACGCTTGCGCTCACCCTTATCGAAGTCGCCAGCGATTACTACACGCAGAGCAAAGAAGGCGCGGCCAAAAGCCCGGAATAATCTCAATGAATGCGCCCCTTCGGCCGCATATTCGCCGCAAGCACGCGTTTCCTCATACGTATCGACGCCGGAGTCACCTCTACAACCTCGTCGTCCGCGATATATTCGATAGCCGCTTCGAGCGTCAGTTCGCGCACGGGCACAAGCCTCAGCGCCTCATCGGCGGTTGACGCGCGCATATTCGTGAGCTTCTTTTCGCGCACGATATTCACATCCAGATCCACATCGCGCGAGTTTTCGCCGACGATCATCCCTTCATAAACGGCGGTCGCCGGTCTGACGAACAGTTCGCCGCGCTCCTGGAGGTTGTAGATCGAATAGCCCGTAGCCGTCCCCGGGCGGTCCGCTACGAGGCTGCCCGTCCCGCGTCCGGCCATTTCGCCCTGCCAGGGGCCCCACCTCAGAAACAGCGTGTTGAGAAGGCCGGTTCCCTTGGTTTCGGTCAGAAATTCGTTTCTGAATCCGATCAGGCCGCGGCTGGGTATCTCGAATTCCATCCTCACCCGTCCGTGCCCGTGGTTGATCATTTTGGTCATAGTGCCCTTGCGGCGGCCCATCGCTTCGGTCACCACGCCGATGAACTGGTCGGGTACGTCGATAACCGCCTGCTCGATTGGTTCGCACTTCTCGCCGTCTATTACGCGCGTTACTACCTGCGGGCGGCCGACCTGCATCTCGAAGCCCTCGCGCCGCATCTGCTCGATGAGGATCGCGAGTTGCAGTTCACCCCGTCCGGATACCTTGAACGTATCGGGCGATTCCGTATCTTCCACCCTTATGGCGACGTTGCCGAGCAGTTCCTTGTCCAGACGTTCTCGCAGTTTTCTCGACGTTACGTGCTGGCCTTCCTTTCCCGCAAAGGGCGAGGTGTTGACGCCGAAAAGCATCGAAATCGTAGGCTCGTCCACTACGATGCGCGGCAGCGGACGCGGTTCTGCGGCCGAGGTCACGGTATCGCCGATGTGAATGCCTTCGATGCCGGCAAGCGCTATGATTTCGCCCGCTTCTGCGCGCTCGATGGGCGCCTGTTTCAATCCCTCGAATGTGTATAACTGCGTGATTTTCGTCTTCTGCAACTCGCCGTCGATCTTGACGACAGCCACGGGATCGCCGACTGCTACCGAGCCGTTGAATATGCGTCCGATGGCGAGGCGGCCGACGTAGTCGTTATAGTCGAGATTGGCCACGAGCACCTGAAGCGGGGCTTGTGCATCGCAGCGCGGCGCGGGCATGGTTTTTACGATCTCTTCAAACAGCGGTTGGAGGGTATCGCCCGGTTCGTCGAGTTCGTGTTTTGCGACGCCGTCGCGCGAGATGGCGTAAAGAACCGGAAACTCGATCTGGTTGTCGTCCGCGTCGAGGTCGATAAACAGGTCGTAGACTTCGTTGAGCACTTCCTGCGGGCGCGCGTCGTGGCGGTCGATCTTGTTGATTACGACGATGACGCGGAGCTTTTGTTCGAGCGCCTTCGACAGCACGTAGCGCGTTTGCGGCAGCGGCCCTTCCGACGCGTCTACAAGCAGCAACACACCGTCTACGAGTTTGAGCACGCGTTCGACTTCGCCGCCGAAATCCGAGTGACCGGGCGTATCGAGTATGTTGATTTTCGTCGCGCCGTAATGGACCGACGTGTTTTTGGCCATGATCGTGATGCCGCGCTCGCGTTCGAGATCGAGCGAATCCATCACGCGCTCGACTACGCGCTCGTTTGCGCGAAAAAGCCCCGACTGTTTGAGCATCGCATCCACGAGCGTGGTCTTGCCGTGATCGACGTGCGCTACGATGGCGATGTTCCTGATATCCTGACGCAATGATTCCATGCAATAAACCGCTTTCTTTTCCGTGTCCGAAGCAAACCGCAATCTTAACCTCTCGGCGGCGCTGAGGGAAAGGGAAGATAACGGAACAAACGAAAAATAGACGAAACATACGGAAAAAACATATGAGAGCGGTTCTTTCCGTTTGTTTCGTCTATTTTTCGTTTGTTCCGTTATTCTCTTTTCTTTACGCGCCCCAGATTACGCGCAGAAACTTGAGTTTGCCGACCTGCAACTGCGCTTCGCCCGATGTTTTCACTTCAAGGTTTGCGTCGATTGCCCGCTCGCCGTTGAGCCTTACGCCGCCCTGCGCGATCAATCGGCGCGCCTCGGCCTTGGATGCCGCCATATCGGTCTGCACCAGCAGGTCGGCGAGTTTTATCCCGGCGCCTGCTGCATTCAACCTGCATACGGCCATTTCGGACGGGGCCTGATGCCGGCGGAAGCGGCGAATGAATTCCGCTTCCGCGCGTTCGGCTTCGGCGGTCGAATGGAAATCCGCCGCGATGCGCTTTGCCAGATCGGATTTCACGTCGCGCGGATGCTTTGAGCCCGTCTCGACTTCTGCTTTGAGCTTCGCCGTTTCCTCGGCGGTCAGATCGGTCAGCAGGTCGTAATAGCGCCACATCAGATCGTCTGAAACGGACATCACCTTGCCGTAGATGTCGTCGGCCGATTCGTTGATGCCGATGTAGTTGCCGAGAGATTTCGACATCTTGTTCACGCCGTCGAGCCCTTCGAGCAGCGGCGTCGTCATTATGACTTCGGGTTCCTGCCCGTAGGAGCGCTGGATTTCGCGCGCCATCAGCAGATTGAATCTCTGGTCCGTGCCGCCGAGTTCCACATCGGCTTGCAGCGCTACTGAATCGTACCCCTGCACGAGCGGATAGAGCAGTTCGTGAATGCTGATCGGAATGCCGGTCGAGTAGCGTTTGGAGAAGTCTTCGCGCTCCAGCATCTGCGCGATCGTAGCCTGCGCCGTCAGTTTGATGAAGTCTACGGGAGTGAACGCATTCATCCACCGCGCATTGAAATCTATGATCGTGCGTTCGGGATCGAGCAGTTTGAATATCTGCGTCTTGTAGGTTTCGGCGTTGGCTTCTATTTGCTCGCGCGTAAGCGGCGGGCGCGTGGCGTTGCGTCCCGTAGGATCGCCGATCAGTCCGGTGAAGTCGCCGATGAGAAAGATTACATCGTGGCCGAGCTGCTGAAAGTGGCGCATTTTGCGTATCAGCACCGTGTGGCCGAGATGCAGGTCCGGCGCCGTGGGATCGAAGCCCGCCTTGACGCGCAGGGGGCGGCCGCGTTCGAGTTTCGCGCGCAGATCGTCGATGCGTATCGTGTCTACTGCGCCTTTGGTGAGGTATGCCAGTTGTTCGTTAAGGGTCATAAAGATCAGTTTCTTGTTTTTGTTTCTTTCGGTCTTTTACCGTGTGTTGTGCATTCTGTCGTCACCCGTTTTGAAGTTTCCCGGTTGCGAGCCGCCGGAATTCATCTACGCTGTCGTTTCCGTCGAAGGCGCGTTTCGGAATGAGGTTGAACGCATCCTCGCCGCAGACGAGCAGAAAAGCGTCGCCGCTTTCGATGACGCGTTCGTAGAAGTTCCACGGGTAGCGCGAAACTATTCGGCCCTGAACGTACTCGACGCCGTCGGAATCGAACGATACGGCGTGCTCCTGTCTATGAAACGGTTCGCGCGCAAAGCGTTTGTGAATTTCGCGGCGGCGCAGTCGAGGCCCCGCAAAAAGTACAATGACCGCAATCGCAACCGCGACGCCGGCTATCCACAGATCGCCGCTTATGAGCCCGGCCGCTATTCCCGCAACCGCCAGTATCGGTGCGATGATTCGTTCTGCAGGCGTGCGCCTGCGGTGCGCGGCGAGAAACCGCTGCGCCGCGTAATATTCGCGCCAGTCCAGATTGAATTTTATGTCTATGCTCACTGTGTTTTCCTGCGCTCTCACCGGCCCTCGCGATAACCGAGCCGCGTGCGCGCTGCGAGGTCGGTCTGTTCCATTTCTACGCGGATCGTGCGCCATCGTCCGGACCGGCGCCCGTTCGACGGTTCGTATACGATCGTGTACTGACTGTGCAGTTCATCGATCAGTTCGCTGAATACGCGCTTCATTTTCGCGCGGTCGCCCCAGATCGAAAAACCATCCGGCGGCGTGATGTAGCGTCCGCCGGTTTCTACCGCAAGCGTTTCGAGCGCCTGCGATGCGGCCTGTCTTACGGCCGAATTTCGCGCGACTTTCCCGCGGTTGATCAGATCTACGGCGTAAATTGCAATGCCCGCGCGAAAGGTTCCCTGTTCGGCTTCGCGCAGCGTGGCCTTGCTTCCGCTGTCGGATCCGTCGGAAAACAGCAGTATTGCGCGCCGCCTTTCGGGACGGGCGCGCAGGTCTTCCGCAGCTCGTAGTATTGCATCGTACAGCGGGCTTTCGCCGCTGCCCCTCACGCTCCTGAACAGCGACTTCACATCGCCGCTCGGATGTGCAAAATCGCGACGGCGTTCTATGCCCTCTTCACCGAAGGTATACAGTGCAAACACATCGTTGTCGTAGAGCCGGTCGGCTATATCGGAAATTGCGCCGCGCCAGCGTTCGAGGTCCTTGCTGAGTGCGCTGCCCGAAGCGTCCACGATGATTGCCAGCGCAAGCGGGGCATTGTCGCTCTGTAGTTCGAGGATTTCCTGCGGCGTACCGTCTTCGAGCACGGTGAACGCTTCGCGATCGAGTCCGCGGATAAACGCGCCGCGCGCGTTGGATACGACGACGCTCACTGCAACCTGGGTGGTATCGAACCGTATGGTCTCGCCGCCTTCTTCAGCCGGTTCATCCCGTTGCAGGAAGATGTCCTGAAAACGGTCGCGCATTTCGGGCGTGATGCGGTTGCCCGCGGCGGCGAAGGCGCGGCCGAACCCGGAAAGAAATCCCGGATCTGAAACTCGGCCCCGAGCCTCGTGACAGATTTCGCAGCGCGCGAGCAGTTCCGGCCGCGCGCGTGCGTCGGCTGAGTACAGGTTCTGATACGCCGGATGCGCCGCGGCGCGATCATAGGTGAGCGCCGATAAGGCGATTAAGGCGGCGAACACGGCCGCCGCGACCGATCTGCTTGTATTCTTTGCGGACATAACTTCAAGTCCTCGTTTCCGGTATCGTATTCTGCCACAAGCGCGCAGGCGTCTCAATTTGAGCATATTCAGGGAAGGCGGAAAGATCGGCGCCGATGTAGACCGGGCGCGGTCGGCTCTGTTAATATCCCGTCTTTCGTCTTTACCGTCCTATCGAGAGGTTGGAAGCAATCGAATGCCGGCATCGAGCATGGAGAAGATCGTAAGCCTTTGCAAAAGGCGGGGCTTCATCTTCCCGAATTCGGAAATCTACGGCGGTCTGGGCTCGACCTGGGATTACGGACCGCTCGGCGTGGAACTTAAAAACAACGTCAAACGCGCGTGGTGGCGCGCCGTGGTTTACGACCGCGACGATATGGAAGGCCTCGACGCCGCGATCATCATGAACCGCCTGGTGTGGCGTTATTCGGGGCACGAAGCGACGTTTTCGGATCCGCTCGTAGATTGCCGCGCGTGCGGCCGTCGCAGCCGCGCCGATCATCTGGACGACGGCAAATGCCCGCATTGCGGCGCGCAGGATCTGACCGAGCCGCGCAGCTTCAATCTGATGTTCAAGACCGTCGTAGGTCCGGTGGAAACCGACGATTCAATAGCGTATCTGCGCCCCGAAACCGCGCAGGGCATATTCGTGAATTTTGCAAACGTCCAGACTACGATGCGGCGCAAACTGCCATTCGGCATCGCGCAGGTAGGAAAGGCGTTTCGCAACGAAATCACGCCGGGCAACTTCACCTTTCGCACGCGCGAGTTCGAGCAGATGGAAATCGAATACTTCTGCAAGCCTCCGCAATACCTGCAGCCCGGAGAAAAAAACGACGAACAACTGCACGCCGAATGGATAGAGCAGCGTTTCAACTGGTATGTCCGTCTCGGCATTGCGCCCGAAAGACTGCGCCGCCGCGAGCAGAGCAAGGAAGAACTCGCGCATTACGCCAAGGCGACTACCGACATAGAGTATCTTTTCCCGGGCTCGCTCGGTTTCAGCGAACTCGAAGGCGTCGCCAACCGCCAGGATTACGACCTGTCGGCGCACAGCCGCGAAATTGCAGAGGAGGATCTGCAGCGGTTAAGACTCAACAGGAATTCCGATACAACGGCGCGGCTCGATTACTTCGATGATGCATACGTAGATCCCGCAACCGGAAAAAAGGGCGCGCGTTACCTGCCGTACGTCATAGAGCCTTCGGCCGGAGCCGACCGCGGCACGCTTGCGTTTCTGTGCGAGGCATACGACGAGGAGCTGGTGACGACGCCGGATCAAGCGGCGCTCAGACCCCTCGCAGAGGCCATCACGGCTGCGCGCAAAAACATCGAGAAGCGTATCGGCGAGGCGGAGAAGCTGGCGGCGAAGGGCGAGGTGAAGGCCGAGGGGCCGACTCTCGATCAGTTGCAGCGGATGGATGCGGCGCTTGCTGCGGCCGAGGCCGGGTTGCCGGAGACGCTGCTCGATATCGAGGATGCGTGCAACCTGCCGGGCGCCGACAGGCTGGATCTGCTCAAGAAGGTGCGGCAGGCGGCCGTAAAGCTGTGCGACGAACACACGCGTGTAGTGCTGCGTTTGCACCCGCAGCTTGCGCCCGTAAAGGCTGCGGTGTTTCCGCTCAAGAAAAACGAACCGCAGATTGTGGAGCTTGCGCGGCGCATCAAGCGTGAATTGCAGCCTTCATTGCGCGTCGTTTACGACGATACGGCCGGCATAGGCAAACTTTATCGGCGGCAGGACGAAATCGGGACGCCGTTCTGCATCACGGTCGATTTCCAGTCGCTTCAGGACGGCACGGTGACGGTGCGCGCCAGAGACACAATGCAGCAGGAGCGCGTCGCCGTAGACGGACTCGAAAGATATCTGGTGGAAAGGCTCAGGTGAATGCAAGGGGAAAGAAGAAAGTGTTGAGTGCTCTGTAAACAAAGTTCTTTGAGTTTTTCAGCCGCGAAGCGGCGAAAGAT
>JAHBSF010000044.1 GCA_019639255.1 Acidobacteriota bacterium
ACTCCAAAGGCTCCGCCATCTCAACCATTTGATTCCATTCAGCTTTAATTTCCACAGGCTTCATTTATTTCTGGCGGAGTCTGCCCATTGTGTAGAGCTTGCCAGGGCTGAACGTTTTTGACCATTCCCGCACCTCTTTGTAATCAGCGGGGCGAGTGAATGTTGGCTGTCCTTCAACTCGCTCAACCAGTACAATCTGTGAAACCGAAAGCAGGTCTAATAGATACGGGGAATGAGTCGTGATGATGACTTGCGCTTTGCCTGATTCAACTACGCTGCGAATTTCATCAATGATTAAGTGAATTGTGCGGGGATCAAGGCCGTTTTCGATCTCTTCGATCACAATCAGCGGCGGTGGATTTGGATGGCGAAACAATGCCAGCAACGCCACGATGCGCTGTGTTCCGGTGGACATCATCCAGCCGGGAATTTTGAACTTTTGTTCAGTAAATTGCAGGTAAACCATTCGTTCCAGTTCCGAAGTCAACGAAGGCTGCACATCGCTGGCGTAAGGCAAAATGCAGCGCAGCGTTTCGATAATGCCTTCAAACGCGGATAAATCCTGTTTTCTGATGTCGAGCAGATACTCCGCTAAATTCGAGCCGTCTTTAGCCAGACGAACTGCGCCGCCCGTGCGTTGTGGAGGAACAGGATTGGACATTTCATGTGGAACCAATGAGACGAATTGCCAATCGGCAATGTAATCGCCCAGTGCTTCATCGAATAAAGATTCGCCATCGGCAAGTCGCTCGGCGATGGTCAGGCTTGGTTTGCCGCCCAGGTCGCGAAGGAAAAGTGGGTAAAGTTTTTCATATTCTTCCAGTGGCGGCTTGTCTTTCATCAACGCCTCTGCCGCAGTCCGCCCATCTTCGCCGCGCCTAAATCGAAACCAGTTTCTGAAGGTGATTTCTTCCTTACCGATGAACAGGTCGTCATGATTCGCCGCCAGATTGATTTCAGTCGATCCGCTGAAGAAATGAGTTCCCGCACTCGTCGGGTTGGGATATTCGCCGCGCAAGGACAACTTTATCGGGTTGGAAAAACGCGGGCGTTGGGGCGCTTTCGTCATTGGACTATGCGATATTCCCTGATGCCAAACGTGTTCAAACCCGCGCCATTGCTGCATCGCCCAATCCAGCCCTTCGCCAACGATATTTTGCAATGTTTCCAGTCCTTCAATCAGGCTGCTTTTCCCGGAGCCATTGTCGCCGATGAAGACCGTCAATGGTGTGAATTTGACGGCCTTGCTGTCGCGCACGGCTTTGAAGTTTTGCAGCCGGAATGATTGCAGGAGAGGGGCTTTCGTTTTCATTTAATCAATCCTCTCTCGACATCTCGGAAGGCATTCTGCGCCGCTACCTTAACCGTTTCAGAAACCAGCGGAAAAGTCGTCAGGATGTAGGCGAACTCTTCTTCGGTCAGCCCATACAGATGCGCGATCATGCCGTCGAGTTCCGCTCGCAACCGCGCCCGTTCCGCTTCGTCCGTCACGCCGTTGCGATGGCTGCCCAAGCCGACTTCTCTGGCCAAATCGTCGAATTCGGGCGTCGTGCAGATCAGCTTGGCGGCGCGTTCGACGATGGGGGTGAATTCTTTGTCTTGCTCGACCAGGCGTGGAACCGGGATTTCGTAGACGTAGAACATGTTCATGTTCGTCAGGATTTTTTTGCGGATGAACCAGTCGCAGACGAAACTTGCCATCAATGATGTACAAGCAAGAAGTTCTCTGGAACTGTATAGTGCAATTTGTCGCCAACCATCACAATCAACTATATCAGTAAAGGGCTGACTGACAATCAATGAGTTGCCTGTAAACACTCGTTTCGGAACGATAGAGACAACCAACGCGCGTTCGTTTGTTGCACCTGTTACAGCTCTGAATCCCAGACGGTACTGATCATAACCAAGCTCAATCTTTGAATAGTCAAAGTATTCATCATTATTTGCTCCGGCCAACATCTTCCTGATCGTTTTTATACGGGGCGACAAGAGTCTAGCTTTGGCCTTTTCCTCACTTAGCCAATAACGCGGTTCACTCAAGCCGTGCGCGAATAGCCAGATCATTTTGCCTTCGTACAAAGGTAAGAGGCCTTTCGCCGGTTTCTGTTCGAATAGATCGCTATCATTGGTCATATGAAATTCAGCACCTAGGCGAAGACTCCATTTGCCTGAGACGAACTTACCAAGCAAGGGAAATGCAGCCATTTTCAGTGAAATGTTGACGTCAATCTCGTCGTGAAATTCAATTATCGACAGTGAGTCGGGCGAAAGACTGTGGATCAAGTTTACCTTGATGCGAATGTCATTAGGGCTGGGAAATTTCGTTAGGTCAGTAACGTTGTGATGCATAAAAGCCGCGGGAAATTCCGTCGTCTGGCTGCCTTTACTGAAGGAAAGAACCACGAATTTGAATCTACGGTCTACACCTTCAAAAATCTCTTTTCGATTCTCAAAGCAGAATAACCCTGTAACCTGGGTTTGCCGGAATAGCATTTCACGGAGTTGTTTTGTGCCGAGGTCTGAATAAATTCCGCTTGGCACAACAATGCCGCATTTCCCCTCTGGTCGTAGTAAATTGAAGCATTGTTCAACGAACAGCTTGTATAAGTTGATGTCAGTTCCAACCTTCTTTCCATTTACGACAGCGATCTGATTTTTATACTGGTTGGCCGAGCGGAAGTATGCGCTAAGATGCGGAAATCGGCTGAGATAAGTAAGGTAATCCTTGCGTACTGATGGGTCTTTTAATAGCATCGCCAGTTTTTTCTCAAAATCCTTGATATCAGTCCCACGCCGTTCAATATTTGGATCGTGGTCGTAACAAAATTCTTTGGCAATTGGTTTGAAGATTTCCCACGGCGGATTGGTCAAGATGACATCAAAGCCGCCGCGACGGTTAATGATTTCATCGAATTCGTAGCCCCAGTGGAACGGACGCAAGGCTTCGATGTCCGCAACTTTAACCGGACGTTTTTGCGGCTTGCCTTCGGCGTTCTTTTTATCGTCCCAGGTGGCTTGTTCAAATTGAATCTTTAACCGTTTGAATTCTTCGTGGAGCAGCTCGTTCAGCGTGGCGACGGCTTCGGCTTTCACTGTGGCGATGTCGTCGCGCATCTGGCGCAGGTCTTCACCCTAGGCTGTAGCACAGCGATGGTTGCCAATCAGCCGGTTCTTTTCCTCCAAAAGCTGTCGGTAGGGTTTGATGAAGAGGTTGTTCTGTCGCCGGTTGAATTCGTCGTCGTCCACGCGCATCAAGCCGATCAGCGAATTGCCGGTCAGAATATTGAAATCAATGTTGGGCAATGGTTCCAGTTGATCAACTTTTCCGCTTTCCGCTGAAGCAACCAGCGCCAGGAACAGCCGAAGTTTGGCGATTTCGGTGGCTTCTTCCATCACGTCCACGCCAAACAGGTTGTCCGTGATGATAGTCTTTTTGATGAAGTAGCTGATGTTCGTATGATCGCGCTCGGTCGTTCGCAACCAATGCGTAAGATTGGTGTCGTTCAGGACTTTGATCTTGCCGATGACGGCAGCGTACACATTGATCAATGTTTTCATCGCCGCAACCAGAAATGCGCCGGAACCACACGCCGGATCAAGGATGCTCAGTTCACGCAGAATGTTCAGCAGCTTGCGACACAGGTCTGCGTCCAGGTGAAGCAGGACATCGCCGATTGTTTCAAATCGCCGCTCAGGGCCGGGTAGCGAACCATCTGACAGTCGGTTCAGAATCAACCGGTAAATGGTCTGCTCGCACAGATATTCGGTGATTTCAGGTCGTGTGTAATATGCACCGAAAGCTTTCTGGTTGATGTATTTTTCGAAGATGTAACCGAGAACATCGGGGCTGATTTCGTTGTCATCGCCACCGGGCGTGTCGTTCAGATTCCACGAATAACGGTCGAATAACACAAAGAGCGTTTCAAAGGCTTCATCAGGAATGTGTATATTCGTATTCTCGCTTTCGATGCGATGTTCGAGAAACAATCCGCCGTTCAGGTATTTGATTTCGCCGAGCAGTATGCGCGATGTCTCGCTGCGGTCGCTTTCCGGTTTGGCGAAGCCTTCAAAGAAAAGCGCCTTGAGGAATTCCTTGTAATAGAGGTTCGTGCCGCGCCTGCGACTGTCTTCCATTTTTCGCTGCAAGTACCGCTTTTCGCCTCTATTGATGAAAAACTTTTCCTGCAAGAAGTAAATGAACATCAGCCGGTTGAGCAGGATTGACGCATACCATTCCTGATCACGGCTATTGGCAATGCCTTCGATCATCTCGACAAAGCGAAGGTGTTCTTCGTAAAACTCACCATAGAAACGCTTGGTAACGCGCTCGACATCCAGCGCATCTTTCAGCTTGCGGGCAACTTTGGTGACTTCGATATTGCCTTTGTCGTCAAATTCGCTTAGGTCAACGACCATCGAACTTAGCTTGCTCAAGAACAAATCGCCCGGCTGTCCCCTGAAATACCAATGCTCGCGCGGATAGGCTTTGTGGCCTTCGCGTTTGACATACAGCCACAAGCTTTGCGTGCGATCGGCATCGACGAAGATCAACAGGTTTTCATAGTGCAGTTGGCTGATTTCGTTGGCCAAGGCCCGGCAGGTGACAGAGTTGGGGATGTGCCCGTCATCGGAGGTGACTTCAAACACTGCTACACCTGCAAGCTGAGCGATCATTACACGCCGGCCTTGTTTATCAGTTTTTTGCCAGGCGACAGTCTTTTGTCCGCGTGCGTGCGACCAGCCGAGCGATTCGGTAAAAAGCCGGCGAAAATCGAATTTTTGCAGCAAATCTCGCGTTTCTTGAATGTTGAGATTGGACATATAACTTATGGAGTGCGGCGACTGGTCGCCGCTTTGCTTACTTTGGCAATACCTTGCCGGGACATCGAAGTTTTGGTTTAGAACGAAAAGCGGCGACCAGTCGCCGCACTCCAAACTTAAAATTCGTCTCTAACGTTCACTTTATCGGTTTGGAAGCTGTAAATGGTTTTGATCATTGCGGGCGAAGCAACACGCTCAAACCAGGAGGCCGAACACCAATGATACTGATTCGCAACCGGAACCAATCCGTGTTTGACCGGGTTCTGATGTACGTAATTCAGCCGCGCCAGGTAAGACTGCTGATAAGTCAGCCGCGTGTCCCAGAAGTTGTACCACACGGCGCGGCCTTCGGTCAGATCCAGTCGGTTCAATTCGCGGGCCGTGTTCGCGTGTAAATGTTTAATCAACTTTCCAAGGTCGGTTGCCCCAGGCAGGCTGCGCGCAACAAAGTGATAATGATTTGTAAAAACCGCCCAGGCTTCCAACTGCCATTGTGATTGTTTGGCCAGCGTAAGCAACTGCGATTCCAGCAAAGTCAATTTTTCCGAACTGTTGAAGAAATGTTGTTTGTAGTGCGTTCCGGCTGTAACCATATAAACGCCGTCGTTGCCCAGCCGGTGGATTGGTGCGTGCGGCCAGTCTTTAACGGTTGGCTGGGATTGGTAATTGGGCAAGTTGGTTTCTGGCATGGTGACTCTTTTGGAGTGTGACCACTCGGCACCCCTTTTCGTTCTAAACCAAAACTTCGATGTCCCGACAAAGTGACTCTACAGAAAGCAAAGCGGCGACCAGTCGCCGCACTCCACACGCTACTCAAACAAACCGAGCGAGCAAATGATCTGCGGTTCCTGCTGTTCCATTTCGCTTTCGCTGGTCAGGCACAGGCGGTCTTCGTCGCGCAAGGCGATGACCAGATCAGCCAGTTGATGATCGTTGATGCCTTCGCGCAGTTTGCGGTTGAGCGTATCGGTGGCCGATTGGCGCAGCGGGTAACGATAGATTTCATCCAGCGCGGCAATCAAGGTTTTCGATTCAAACAGGGTCCCTTTGATTTCTTCGGCATAAGCTTTCAGCCGTTCGTAAGTGCGGTATTTCGCGCTGGACGGGCGTCCGAGTTGGCCCCCGATGGCGCGCTCTTCCTGAATCAGATGTTCGACTCCTTTATTGACCAGTTCGTGATGTTGCGGATGACGTTCTGCTGCAGGCGTGTTTGGATGGCAAGCAGCAGCCTGTAAAATCCCCAGTTGCGATTGAGTGACGCTGGCGCCTTGCCGGTCAATCCAGGCGAGCGAATCGGTCCCTTCGGCGGTGCGAAGATAAACCAGCACACCTTCGGACAGGCCGGTTTCTGCCCGATGATGCCGCGACGAATAGCTGACATTGGGCAGGTCGGGAATGAGTTGCACCAGACGCGGTTCGGCGTCTATCGCGTTTTTCCAGACTTGATACGCCTGAGAAGCCAGGTCAACTTCGGTGTCGGCTTCACCATCGAGAATGCCAGCTTTTTCGTGGTACAGGTCAACAAGCGGTTGCATAGCCATTTCGTCTTCAAAGAATGCTTCGTCCGCGCCGACAACTTCTGCATTTTGACGCAAGCGGGCGACGACGCGCTGACGCAAATTGATGATGCGTTCGACGCCGTCAGCAGGCAGAAAGGAATAACAGAGGATCTCCGTCGCCTTTTGGCCGATGCGATCAACACGGCCCGCGCGCTGAATCAGACGAATGATAGCCCACGGCAAATCATAATTGACGACGATGTGCCCGTCTTGCAGGTTCTGGCCTTCGCTCAGAACGTCAGTGGCAATCAGCACGCGCAGTTCGTCTTCGGGTTTGATCTGGTCGCGTTTGCGGTTGCTGACTGGCGAAAAGCGCCAGGCGATTTCGGTTGGGTCGCTCGAACCGCCCGTGACGCCAGTCATGTGAGTGAGGCCCTGCGCTTGCAATTCGCGGGTCAGGAAATTGACCGTATCGGCGAATTGGGTGAAGACCAATACCTTTTCGTTAGGATGTCTGACTTGCAACAGCACAAGCAGCGCGGCGAACTTGGCGTCTTTGGCGATATTCCACGATCCGTTGTCGGCCAGAATCTTGAGTAAGGCTTTGTTGTCAGTGCTTAGATCGTCAGCCAGCTTTTTGATAAACAGCGATGGGCGAATCCATTTGAAGCGGCGTTGATAGCTGTTGCGGTATGCGCTGTAAATCTCCTCCGCGCGCTTTTGGTAATCGGCGGCGGTGCGTAATGTAGTCGGCAGAGTTTCGGCGCTGGCGACTTTATCATCTCGCCGTCTTCGCGGCCTTCATCGTCAAACAATGAGGACGCCAGCAATCCTTCATCTTCGTCATTGGCATCGACGTCAAGCAATTCGGCGACTTGAGAGCCGATAGGCAACGGCAAGTCATTATCAATCGCATGCAGAAAGACGAAGTTGCGCAGGATGTGGCGTTCAAGCGAAAGCAGAAAGGCCGGGCCGCCTGATTCCAGCCGCTTGAACAGATTGGTGCGGCAAAATCCCATCAGCCGTTTACCCGCGCGCGACAGCCCGTCAATTTGTCGTTTTTCTTCCTGTGTTGGCGGCGTCGGCATTTTTTCAAGCGCGGCTACATAATTGCCCAGGCCGTAACGTGGCAGGTTCAACCGATCAATCGCACGGACGACTTTGGGTGAGGCCAGCCGTCCATAAGGGTCCTCCTTGTCATCTTCGTTAATTGTGAAGCGAATTGTTTTGGGCGCTCGCTCCGGAAAAAAGGACTGCGTGCCGTCTTCATAAAGCAAAAACTTGCGGCCTGTTGTCTGATCGATCTCAGCATAATTATGTTGTATGAAGGATCGCGTTCGTCGCACTAGATACAGGCGCATCAGTTCGCGCCAATCGTCGGGATATTCGCTTTTTTCAAACGCCGCCAGCGAACGAATGGGGCATTGAAAGCACGCCTGAAACGCGATTTCGCCCATTTCACGGATTTTCTGTTCGGGGCGGATGCCCAGGTCTTTGTCATCCGGAACAAACAAACGCAGCTGCGCTGATAAATCCAGATATTGTTTGTTGTACGGCGTGGCGGAAAGCAGGATGCAGCGGCTATCGCTTTGTTGAATGTATTCCTTTATAGCCTGATAACGTTTGCCCGCCGGATTGCGCAAGTTGTGGCTTTCATCAAGCAAGACTGTGCGATAGCGTGCCGGAATGTTCGGCAGTTCCTGCACGACGCGGCTGAGCGACAACACGCGGGCGCGCAAGTCGTATTCATCAATGTAACTCTGCCACATCTTGGTCAGATTTTTCGGACAGATGATCAACGTGCTGCCGCTGGTTTGCTCTTCGACAATCTTGGCCAGCGCCGTCGCCATTAAGGTTTTACCCAAACCTACCACGTCGCCAATGACTACGCCGTTGCGCTTCTTCAAATGATGCGCGGCGATTTTGACGGCGGCGGTCTGGTACTCGAACAAACGATTGCCGAAATTGCGCGGGATGCGGAACTCGGAAAGTCCAGCGCGGGCTTCCTGGGAAAGGTGATACGCGATTTTCAGATAGATGTAATAGGGCTTGACTGGTTCGGCACGCGCCCAACTGGTATCAATGATCTCCACTAGTTCATCGGAAATATCCAAACACCATTTGTCACGCCAGCGGTCGTCAAACCATTGCTGTAATTTCTGGCAGGCGTCGTGATCCAGCACATCCACATTCAATTCACCCTGCTTGGAAAGTCCGGCAAAGGTGAGGTTGCTGCTGCCAATAAAACCGATGCTGGGATTGTTCAGATCGTTACGATGCAGCAAGTACAGTTTTGCGTGTAACTGATGTCGCACAAACAGTTTGACAGCGAGTTTGCGAGTCTTGAGTTGGTCGCTCAGCCGCCGCAATGCCGCTTCATCCTGATTGGTTGGTGCGCCATAGGTCAACTGCTCTCTAAATCCTTCCGCCATTCGGCGCCGAAGGCGAATGGCGACGGCGTTGTCAATCGCGTCCGCGTTGCCGTCAGCGTTGGTCAGGCTGAGCGATTGGCGCAATTCTTCTTGCGGCGCGGGCTGCATGCCGACAAGTAAACGGCAACGTTGCGCGCCGGCCGGCCATTCTTCGATAAATTCATCCAGTTGTTTCCACCCGCGCAAGTTGAAATAGCCGACACAGAAATCTGCTCGTTCGGATTGCCGCAAGGTTTCGCGTAGAAAAGGCAGTAAGGAGGTTTCAATGTTGTCGAAAATTCTGGGCATAGCGGAACAGTGAAGAACAGGGGCTTAGATTTTCTCTGGCAGACTAATCATAACAGGGGCTGGGGAAATCCCATAACTCACTTTGTTTGGGACTCTGTATGGGTGACTGGGATACGGCTGTTGCTGATGACTGGAGTCTGTTTAGAAAGCTCTGGCAAGACCTTTTAGCCTTAATTTTGAGGACTTGGAACCCCATGTGGAACTTGATGCGCCAATCGTTTCAGCATTAACCATCCCTCAGTTTGCGAAGAAATCCGTGTGCGGAAGACGCCGAAAGCACGGAAAAAAGAAACACACAGGTTAACTTTTCCGCGCTTTCTTATCCGTGTTTCCGTGTTTTCTACGGTTTCTCTCACCTGACTTCGTAGACCTTGCCCTGCCAGACTACGATGACGCGGCCGAGATCAAAAAACGGTTTGAGTTCTGGATGCTCCGTCAATACACGCTCGAAATCCGCAGTGTCGCGGTCCAGACGCGTGCGCGGCGGCAGGAATTCGGGTTTGAATTCCGCGTCTATCCAGCGGCCATTGTCGTAGCGGAAGGTTTTGTCGCGCACCTTGCGCGTCAGAGGCCGAACGGTTTCATCATCGCCGGGAGCCGATGCAGCTCCTGGTGCGGGCCTTGCACCCCCGGCCCTGCGGCGCGGCACAAAAGCCGAAGCGCCGGACCGGCGCGCAGGCTGGTTTCGCGCGTCCTCCCCGGCATCGCCCCGCTGTTCGGCTTTGGCAGTCTGCTCCGCATTTGACTTATCTTCGACCCTGCTCTCGGCCGGCGCATCCGGCGCCTGCGCGGTTTCGTTTTTCGGCGCAACCGGAGGAGGAGGAGATGCGGGAGTCATCATCGCTACAGTAGCCGGGCGGACCGATTGCGGCGCCGGTTGCACTTCGGCTACGGTTCCACCCGGAAGACTTATCCCCGCCCCCCCCGCCTGATTATCCGCGGCAACGGTCGCCGCAGCAGCGCCCGCACCCTGCACAGTCCGTCCGCGATCCCGCACTGCAACTGGGGAGGCTGCGGGCCGCGCCCGCTCGCTTGCGCCTGCGGTTTGTTGCGCGGCGGAATCCGAAGCCGCATCCGAAGCGGAAGTTGCATCCCCCATTGCGTCTGCGACAACCGCATCCGGTGCTGGCGTTGCAAGCGCGATGATGGATTCGGGGCGGTCAAAAGAATCGGACTGGCGCGGAATGACTACGAAGGCCAGAACAATGGCAAAAGCTCCAGCAGCCGTAAGCGTTCCCCAGCGCCAGGGCGCTGCTGCAAAGCCCTGTTTGACGCCTTCCCACCACTCGGCGAACCGGTTCGGCGCAGGCGCAGACGCTCCGAGGATTTCCACTTCGGGCATCAATCGCCGCAGTTCGATCACCGCGCGACGGCAAGATGCACAATCGGCAAGATGAGTTTCATAGCGCAGACGCGATGCTTCAGAAAGCGCGCTTTCGATGTAGGCGCTCGCCCGCTCGGCGTCGAACCCGCCGCACGATGCAGTGCGCCCTGCGCCCTGCACCAGATGTCGCCGGAGCATCGTCTCGAATTCCTGCGCCGCGTTGTCTCGTTCCCTGGCCATAACTACTACCACCTGCAGACCGCCCGCATATAAACGGTCTGTTTCCTGAACGAATAAGCCCTAAAACCTTGCGAAGAGAAATTTAACAGATTTTCGTCCGCCCCGATTTTCCACTTTTCAGGGGCCGCGCTCGGCCGGAGCGCTCTTGGTTTCGCTGAGCAGCCGCCGGACATCCACATCGGTGCGTGCAGCCAACTGCAGGCATTCGGCCACCTCGGCCCGCCGCAATCCGTAATTTCGCTTGAGTATGTCTTCGGTCTTTCGCCGCGCCTGACGCTGCGCGCGCGCAAGCCAGCGCGAAATCGTAGCCTCGTGAACACCCATCAGCAATCCGATTTCACGAAGCGTCAACTGCTCGAAATAGTAGTAGTTAAAGAGCAGCCGGTCGCGCGCATCGAGCGCTGCAAATGCCTGAGCCAGCGCCTCTTCCGTAGCCTGGCGCAGCCGCGCGTCGTCCATTTCGTCGGGCCTTCGGCCGGGGCTCGTAAGCAGGTGTTCGGACTTTGCCGCGAGGCGCTCGAACTCTTCTGCTTCCTCTACCTGTTCGAGCCGCGAGGTTTGCCGCTTGCGGTCTATGAACGACTGATAAACCACGGCGCGCAGCCAGCCGCCGAGCGAGCCGCGTCCGCCGTAGTGGGCAAACTTGCCCAGCCTGCGCTCGCCCTCCGTGCGCAACCCGTAAAGGTCGCCGAAGATCGACTGCACCAGATCCTCGGCTTCGGCTTCATCGCGCGTAAGCGAGCGCGCCGCGGCCAGCATGCCGTGGCGGTAATCCCGTTCGAAATCGCGCCACGCCGATTCCTCGCCCTGTTCGCAGGCCAGCACCAGGCACAATTCCTCGGCCCGAAAACTGCCCAGGAACCGCGCACCGGAATCGCCGTCTTCCAGTTCCCCGGCGCGCACGGCAGCGGCGTGGAGCCGGTCGGCGAACTCCCCTTCGGTCAGGCCGTAGCGCGTTGCGATCCCGCTCCACAGATCGGTGATCGCTTTCGCATGCCGGGATTTGAATTCTTCTACGGTCATCGCGGTCGCGGCGCATTCTACCACGCATCGGAAAGAAGTACTTATAACGGAGTACAAAGAGAGATGACGGAACAAACGGAATGGAGCGAAACAGACGAAAAATCATACTTTCCGAATCATATTTTCCGTAAGTTTCGTTTCATTTCGTTTGTTCCGTCATCTCTCTTCCCGCCCAGCGCAACACCCGAGCGCTTTTGATCCAGCATCCTCACGACTGCCGCTGCGATTTCGCCTCCGGCGGCCTCGGGCGTCTTGCCGCGCTCGTGTATGCCGCAAATCGCAGTCGTCAGCGAATGATCCATCTCTACGCTCCACCTCGAACGTCCAAATTCGTCGCACCCGTAAGTCAGATACGCCGAAAGCGTATCGATTCCCGTTCCGGGCCGCTCGCCTATCAGATGAATCACCGCCTCGGCATCCAGCAGCGCCCCAATGTGATATCCGGCGCGCACGCGTCCGTTTTCGACGATTACCGCACGCTCCCCCAAATACGCCGCCAGTTCCTTCACAAGCGGCGGCAGCACGCGCCTCAGATTTTCATTCACCGCGTTGGCATTCAATCCGTCGGAGACTACAAGCTGCACCCGAGGCCGTGCAGCAGGATAAAGCGCGTTGAGGCGCCCTGCATCCGAAGCCCGTATTCTTTCGCCCGCCGCCGGATGCGACAAATAATCTTCGCGGTCTGCCGCCTCGCTCCGCACACGCCCGGCGCCGGGCAAAAGTTCCGCAATAAGGCCCGGGTCGAGGGATGAATAAAGCGACCGCCGCGCGTGCGTATAAATCGCCGCAAGCCTCGCTTCGACCTCGGGCGGAGCCGCGCCCGTATTCCCGACGCAGCCGTAACCCAGATCCCAGCCGCGCGACTGCAGCCGCTCCAAACGCCTATGCGCTTCGGTTTCGAGCGCTTCAAGGGAACGGCTCTCACCCGCCGCACGCAAATAATGCGCATAAAGCCGCGCCGCGCCGCCGCTGCCGCCCGCTCCGAGCGCATCGAGCCTTGATTCCATCGCCGTCGTCATAGAGCGACGCGTGTTTGCGCGCAAACGCGGATGTTCCCTGAATGAAGTAGTCATATAGCCGAGCATCGGATCCGCATTGCCGGCGACCGCCATAAGGTATGCGGGCGCGGCCGCATCGACTATGTCTTCGGTCAACCGGGCAAGTTCCGCGGGGTTTATTCCCATATGAAACGTAGAGCAGATGTCCAGACCCATCGTCAGTCCGTGCAACCGGGCCATTGCAAGATCTTCCAGGCAGGCGCGGCGCAACTGCGCTCCGGAGCGAAACACTTCCGGTCCGATGAAACCCGCAACATCGTTGACGATCATCCATACGGGCGAGGTGCGACGCGATGCGACTTCCCTGCCGATTGCGCGCGCCGCGCCGTAGGTGCGCGATTCGAGCGTAACCATGTCTACGCCTTCCGCCGCGCCGTTTGTGACCTCCGATCCCTGCCCCGTTTCAAAGTAAAGCCCGTCGAAACCGCGCGCAAGGTCCGCAATTTCGTCGATGTCGAGCCCCACCATTCCCCTCAGCGCTCGCGATGTGCCGGCAAGGCTCTGGAAACCCACATCCACGCGCGTATGCTGGCGCGCGCGCGTCTGTTTGACGATGTCGGAAAGCACGCAGTAGCGCGTGGGCAACGCCAGCCTTTCGATTATGCGCGCGAGGAGTTCTTCGAGGCGAACGATGGTATCCAGATCGTCGCTTGCGGGATTTATTCCCAGAAGCACGTCGCCGCAACCGTAACCGAGGCCTTCGAGCACGGAAAAAAGAATTTCTTCCTCATCATCGCCGGGGCTGTTCGGCTGAAGGCGCGAACCGAAATGACGCGACGAACCCACGCCGCCGCTTGCTCCGGCGGCCGGAATATGAAGCGCGCGGGATAAACGCGCAAGCTCCGTTTCGGTCATCAGTTTGACCGCCGCCGCTATGGCCTCGCTCGTCAACGCATCGCGATATCGCCCGACCCACGCAGCGGCGCCCGTGGAAACCAGGATGTTTTTCAGATCCGCTACCGTAACCGAGTCGATTGCGGCTTCGGCGCGGCGCGAGCAGGCGAGCGCGTCGCTGAGAGCATCTTCTACAATCGAGGTCGGGGAAAGCTCACCCAGACGCACACCGGCAAGCGATTGCCGCGCTTCGGCGCGCACCCGGTCGTCGCGCGTGCCGCCAAGGCTCAAATCCCCTTCCTTGAACTCGCCGGCCAGCGCCAGCACCATACGCAATTCGGCGCTTTGCATCGTAGTTCCCCGCCAGATCATCTTTGTTCAGTAATTTTACGGCTTCTGCCGCAATTGCCTGCAACAAGTTTAGCTTAATCTAACAAACGGTCCAATGAGCCCTTGACAGCCGGGGCGCGGCGCATTGAAATAGGCCGGTTATTGCGGCTCCACAGGGGCCGTGAAACCCGATATTTGCAGGTACAGGAGGAGGTCCCCCCATGAACGAGTCGGCTCAACGCGGACTCCCGGTGCTGCTGTTTGCGGTGTTTTTAGCACTCGCAGCCTTGTCGACACCGATCTTTTCAACGTCCGTTTCGGCGCAATCGCCCGGCAGCATTCCCGACGGATCAACGCCCACACCGTCGCCCACACCATCGCCCACACCGTCATCATCCACGCTGTTATTCCCCAAGCCGGAAGCGTTATTGTTCGAGCCGCCTTCAATAACATTTCCGCGAGATTCCAATATTATCTCCGGGAAGCGCGAGCCTGAAGCAGCATCGCCTGAAGCCGGCTCGGCGCCGCAGGGAGGTCCGGCCGGGTTTGCCAACAAGGTATTTTCGCGCGACAGGCTTGCGCCGCGCCGCGAGGATCGCACGGCGATAAACATCGGCGGTAAACACGTCAACGCGGTATTCAACGGATTCGAGCAGGGAGCGGGAATCGGCTTCGGCGTGGAATTTACCACGGCCAATACGATCCGTCAGGTGGAGCTTCGCGCCACGATGTTGACATCGACGCGGTTTTACCGGCGATTCGAGGTAGCGGCATTCATCCCGAAAATCGGGGATGAAAAAACGCACGCCGAAATCTGGTTCAGTTATATGCGGCGCACGAAGGATCCGTTTTTCGGCCTCGGGCCGCGCTCGAACCGCGCGGATCGCACAAACTTCGACGCCGAATTCCGCGACGTTGAAGGATTGCTTTTCCGCGAATTCGCAAAAGGTCTTCAGGCCGGTGTATTCCTCGGGCGCCAGAGCATAGCCAACTACCGGGGCCAACTCGAAGACCAGCCCCCCATAGATGTACTCTTCTCGGGCAATCCGCAGACGACGCCCGTTTCGCGCTACATTCCGGGGCTCGGTGAAACAATCAGGCTCTTCGGTTACGGCGCATTCGCAGAATACGACCGCCGCAACAACAACTCAGGCCTTACGAGAGGCGGTTACCTCTACGGCCGCCTCGGCTCCTACGACGGACTCAACGACGGATTGAGCGGCGATTACGGCTGGATAGAGGCGCAAATCGACGGGCGCGTTTACATTCCGATCGGCGGCGACAAGACATCGCTTGCGCTCAGGGCGATGACGAATCTGCAAAGCCCGAAGCGCGCCAGCCAGATTCCGTTTTATGCAAACTCGTTTCTGGGCGGCCGCAGCTTCGTGCGCGGATACGACAACTTCCGCTTCCGCTCGCACAACCTGTTGCTCTACGCCGGAGAACTGCGCCGCACCGTCTTCACCATGAAGGAAGATCGCGGCGCGGATGTAATCCTGTTCGGCGATGTAGGCCGGTCGTGGGGCGATACGCGCTCGAAGACCGACCCCGCGATCATACGAAACGATCTGTACGGCGAAGCTCCGTGGCGCGCCGCCTACGGCTTCGGATTGCAGTTCCGTTATTCAAAAAGCGTGGGCATCCGCCTCGAACTCGCTCATTCGCCCGAACGCAATCACTTTTACTTTTCCGTTTCGCGGGGTTTCTGAGGCAAGAGAGATAACGAAAAAGACGAAAAGTGGACGGAACAAACGGAAAGAACCAGTTATTTCCGTTTGTTCCGTCCATTTTCGTTTATTTCGTGATTCTTTATTCTCTTGTTGCGAGGCCGATCATCCCGCCCGGATGCCACGCGTTGTAATGCGAGCGCGTGATGCCCTTGCGCGACTGAAGTTCGATGCTCAGTGCGGCGAGGACGTAGATTTCCGCCAGAATCGATGCGCGCGGCTCGAAGTTGAGCGGGCTGCCCTCGCGCTCGACGCCCGCAAAAAGAAATTCGTCCGATTCGCGCGCAAGCCACGATCCGGGCTTGCCCGATACGCCGATAATCACCGCGCCGTTATGCTTGAGCGCCAGCACCGTCGATTTCATCTCCAGCGTCTCGCCGCTGTTGGATATCACGATCACGGCGTCGCCCGGCGCTACCTGCCCCGCGCTCCCGTGCACGCATTCGGTTCCGTGCAGAAAATACGCGGGCGTCCCCGTGCTCGACAGCAGCGCCGAAATATAACCCGAAACGTATTCGGGTTTGCCCACGCCGGTAACGTGCAGGCGCCCGCCGGCCGCCTCTACGCGCGCAATCAGATCCGCCGCGCGCGCGAAATAATCGGGCGTAATGCGCGAGCGCATCTTGTCGAGTTCTTCGAGCGCGACTTCCAGAAAAATCCCGACCGCCTTTTCATACGGCGACGCGGGCGCACTCAAGGCATCCGCTCCGCCGCGCTCGCGCGCAGCAAACGGCCGCCCGTCGTAAAGCTCAAACACACGGTCGCGGCTCGCAGTGAGATCCGGCGTTGCGCCGCTGATTTCGCAGCACGCCGCCCCGCACGCGTTTGCCAGCCGCAGCGCGTCTTCCCATCCAAGCTCGTAATTCAACCCAGCGATCATCCCGCCCAGAAACGCATCGCCCGCGCCCGTCGAATCCACGGCCTTCAAGCGATAACCCGGTACGCGCCCGCTGTATTCATCGCACGAAATCGCGCAGCCCGCCTCGCCGTCCGTAATCACTACGGCGCGCGAACCGTACCGCGAGCGCAGCAGCCGAGCCGCTTCGAGCGCGTCTTTTTCGCCGGTGATTTCTGAAGCTGCGCCGAGCGTGGGCTTGAGAATCGATGCAAGCCCGAGCGCGCGTTCAAACTCTTCTTCGCTGCCGAGCGTCTTGACGGCGTCGCTGCGCGGCACGTCTACATCCAGAACAGTAGACGCGCCCGCACTGCGCGCAATTTCGAGCGCGGCGATGACGGCGTCGAGCGGCAGTTGCGAAACTTCGGTTGAAAGCACTCTGGAACCGCGTATGTAGTCGGCGTGCGCGTCGCGAACATAATCGCCCGTCGTTTCGCTCGTCGCCGCCGGGTTCATGTAGATTGCGCGTCCGCCGTTCGGGTCTACGAAGATAAGCGCAAAAGACGACGCCGAGCCGTCGAGCGTGATGCGTTTGTCTATACCGTAACGCTCCATTCCGGCGCGCAGAAACCGGCCCTCTTCATCGTCGCCCTGTTTTCCGAAAACGCCCACGCGCAGCCCCATAAGGCTCGCCCACGCGAGATGATTGACCACCACGCCGCCCACGAGACGCTTGACGGGTTCGCCCGAATCGTAACGGTTGAGCAGGATTTTTTCCTCCGCGCCGATGATGCGCGGAGTGCGGTAGATCAGATCGACTACCATCGAACCGATGCCGACCAGATCGAAACGGGTTTCATTCATATACAAACAATCAGGAGATAATCAAAGATGATCGATAATAACGTTTGTCATAGCGGTGGTTTTGGCCGCGCCGCCCAGATCCGGCGTAAGCACCCGGCCCTGTTGCAGCACGACGCGCACTGCTTCGCGTATGCGCGCGGCGGCTTTTCTCTCGCCCAGATGATCCAGCATCATTGCGCCCGAGAGTATGAGAGCCGCCGGATTGACTATGTTTTTTCCGGCTATATCGGGCGCGGCTCCGTGAGCGGCCTCGAATATCGCAACCTCATCGCCGAAACACGCGCCCGGCGCCAGACCGAAACTGCCCACGAGCCCCGCCGAAAGATCCGAGATTATATCCCCGTACTGATTCGGCATCAGCAGCACGTCCCACATCCCCGGCTGACACGCCAACTGATAGACGCAACTGTCCACCATCGCATCGTCGAAAAGAATTTCAGGATAGTCGCGCGCAATCGCGGCGACCGAGCGCAAAAACAACCCGTCGGTCAGTTGCAAAACGTTCGCCTTGTGAATGGCGCTCACGTTCCGGCGGCCGTGACGGCGCGCGTATTCGAATGCGAACCGCGCGACGCGCTCCGACGCCTTGCGCGTAGTAATCTTGATGGCTTCGGCCGCATCATCGCCTATGGCGAGTTCATAACCGCTGTAGATGTCCTCGGTCAGTTCGCGAATGATCACCACGTCGAGTTTCGGCGTGTGCGCGTGAACGCCCTCAAACGCCCGCACGGGGCGGACGTTGACGAAGGCGCCGAGTTCGAGGCGCAGCGCGGTGTTGGCGTTCGAGTACACGCGCTGCGAACCGTCCCGGTGTGCAAACATCACCTTGCTCCCCATCTTCTCTATGAGGAGCGGGCTTTTGAGAACTACCCCCGTGCGGCGTATGACGGCGAGCGACTCTTCGGGCAGGGGCGAACCGTATTTGCGTTCGGCTTCGCGGCCCACGAGCACCGGCTCCCAGCGGCAGCCGACGCCCGCAGCCTCGATCACCTTGCAGGCAGCGTCGCTTACCTCCGGCCCCACCCCGTCCCCGCGAATAATGGCGATGTGATGCATGCCTACCCGGAAGAGATATATGTTTTGTTATCTCTTCTTCAACGCTTCGCCGATCGCAGCCTCGGCCAGCGGCGCCATGATCTTGTAGCCGTCGGCGTTCGGATGCAGTCCGTCGCGCGCAAGCTCCGCCCGAAGCATGCCATTGTCATCGAGCATGCGGTTGTAATAATCCAGATAAATGTGTTTCTGCTCGGCGCAATAACGCTTCAAGAAGTCGTTTAACGCCCGGATCTTTTCCGGCGCGCGGCGCTCGCTCACCTTGTTCGGCCCGTAATCGTGAATCGGCAGGACGGAGGCGAATACCACGCGTATGCCGTGCGCGCGCAGAAGTTCGGCGATCGAGGCGTAGTTGTCCTGGATGGATTCCATCGTCATCGGGCCGGTATTGCCGGCGATGTCGTTTGTTCCGGCGAGGATGACCACGACCTTGGGTTTGTGCGCAATCACATCCGGACGCAATCGGACGAGCATCTGCGGCGTCGTCTGCCCGCTTATGCCGCGATTGATGTAGGGCTTGTCCGGAAAATACTCGGGCAGTTTCCACCCGTCGGTGATCGAATCGCCGAGAAAAACTACGCGGTTTTCACCGCTTGCCGGAGCCGCGATTTTTGCGTTGTCATCGCGATAACGCCCGAGTTGCGCCCAATCGCGAAGCCGCTGATTCGCCCGGTCAAGCTGCTGCCTGAGCACTTCCGGCGAATCGGGATTCTGCTGCGCCGGAGCCTGCGCCCACACGGTCGCAGCTCCCACAATCATCATCAACGCCAGATGCCGAATCTTTCCCATATTTAATGTCCCAAATTCATTCCGTTTGGCATTCCGTTTAGAAAGAGAGATAACGGAACAAACGAAATAGGACGAAAACCACGGAAATCGCCAATTTTTTCGTTTGTTCCGTTTCATTCCGTCTCTTCCGTTATCTCTCTTTTCCCCTTGGCCGGAAATTGCCGTCATGAAACCAGATCGCCGAAATCGCGCCTGTATTCGCGGCACATACGCTGCGCCGGAATCGCCTTGCCCGGATTGCACAGCCCCCTGGGATTGAATACCTCGCGCACTGCAAGCATAGCGTCAAGCGATGCTTCGTCGAAAATCATCGGCATATACTCGATTTTGTCTACGCCGACGCCGTGTTCGCCCGTAATCGTGCCGCCCGCGTCCACGCACAACTGCATGATCTCCTTGCTTGCCGCAAGCACGCGCGCGACCTCGTCCGCATCGCGCCCGTCGTAGTTCAGGTTCGGATGCAGGTTGCCGTCTCCGGCGTGAAAAACCGTCGAGAGTCTGATCCCGTATTTCGCGCCTATGGAATAAATATCCGCAAGCACGCGCGGCAACTTGGTCCTTGGAACAACCGCATCCTGCACAAGCAGGTCGGGGCTTACGCGCCCCAATGCGCCGAACGCGCCCTTGCGCCCGGCCCAGAGTTTTTTGCGCTCGGTTTCGTCGCGCGCCTCGCGTACGCCGCGCGCCCCGTGCTCCCGGCAAATATCGGCCGCCCGCCGCGCCTGTGCATCGAGTCCGGCTTTAAGCCCGTCGAGTTCTACTATGAGACACGCGGCGGCGTCTGTCGGATATCCGGCGGCGTACACCGATGCTTCCACTGCATTGATCGTCACGCCGTCGATCATTTCGAGCGCCGCCGGCAACAGCCCCTCGGCAATGATTGCGGATACGGCGCGGCTTGCGTCGTTGATGTCCAGAAAATCCGCAAGCAACGTCACAACAAGCTGCGGCGTCCGTGTCAATCTGACGGTAATTTTTGTAGCGATTCCAAGCGTCCCTTCCGAACCTACGAACGCACCGAGCAGATCGTAGCCGATGGTTTCCGCACCCTGTCCGCCGAGTTCGACTACGTCGCCGGTAGGCAGGACAACTTCAAGTCCAAGTATGTGATTAGTCGTTGCGCCGTATTTCAGACAGTGCGGTCCGCCGGCGTTTTCCGCTATGTTGCCGCCGATTGTGCAGGCGGTTTGCGACGACGGATCGGGAGCGTAATGATAGCCGCGCGCGGCTACGGCCTGCGAGAGCTTGATGTTGATCAGGCCCGGCTGGACTACGGCGCGGCGGTTGGCGTAGTCGATTTCGAGTATTCGATTCATGCGCGCCATTTCGATGGTCACCGAGCGCAATCCGCGTTCGCAGCCCGTAGCGATGGCGCCCGAACTGAGGCCGGTTCCTGCCCCGCGCGGCCCGAAAGCGACGCCCTGTGAAGACAGGAGGCGGACTACGCGCGCGACTTCATCGGTCGAGCGCGGAAAGACTACGGCAAGCGGGCGAGACTTGTGCGTAGTCATCGCGTCGCACTCGTAAACCATCAGTTCGGCGTCATCGACGGCAAGTCCGTCGCGCCCGACTATCGAGCGCAGTTCATCGACTATGTTGCATTCGGATATGGTAGACATTGGAGACCCGATCATACTCGGACGACAAAGCGACAGGCAAGAGAATCAAACATTTCGCAGGACGGCTCAGTGAATGAATGAACCCGGGTTCATTCATTCACTGCTCTTTCAAAGCGTCGTTTTGCGACATCTTTAACTCCTTCTGTATACTTTCAAACCGGCCTCCGGGTTCGCATTCTCTCTGCCGATAAATGAGACATTACTCCTACGCAGTTTTTTCTTGACGGGGGGGGGGGCAACTTGTGCTATGATGCGTCGCGTCCGAATCAGCAACCTGAATACAGAAGCCCCATAGCCATAAATCACAGCCATAAAAGGCAGCCATAGAACGTTGTAGAAAACCGGGGATATCGCATTAAACAGTTATCAACACGTTACAGATAAAAGAGAGGTTTCTCTGAGGAGCCAACAACTCTCAGTCGGAGAAAGGTGATTGCTATGAAGAGAACGTTGATTTGCCTGTCCATACTTCTCACCGGCTTTTACACTTTCACTATTACTAACTCCAACACTCCATCTACCATAATCAGAAAAATTGTCGGCCATGGTCAGACTCCTCAGCAGCACAAAAACCATTCACGCCCCACGGTGCTGTTCGATGGATCTGTAAACCCAGCCAGTATTCCCGATCATGTCGCCTATGACATTCTGTTTCGGATATTCTCGGCGCCTGAACTCACTGAACTTGATAAAGAAAAGAAGAATATATATGCACGAACAGCCGGATTTACTGAGACCGAAGATAGTTTGATTCGCGATATAGCCGCTGAGTACGAGGGGCGCATACAACCCATAAATGCGAGGATAAATGACATCAAGGATCTGAATTGGCCGCACCCTGGGGTCGTCGCCATAGGGAAGCTTCAGCAATTGAAAGAAGAAAAACAAAATCTCATCTCTTCAGTCGTAACTGACCTGCAGACGCGAGCAGGTGCAAATAATGCAGATGCTGAAAAGGTACAGCGATTTATTACGGAGTACATAAAACCGCGAATCAAAGGGTTTGGAACGGACCCGTCACAACCGAAACGGAAGGTCAGTTCTCTATTAGACAAGCTCACAAATTATTTCACTGCCTATGCGCAAGCGTCATACTGCGGCGGCTTCGTCTACGCGTATTCTAATACTACTTATAGTATGAGCCTATGTTACCTATGGGGCGACGGATCTTATTATGCAGAACCGGACAGCTGTGGCCATACCTTTAACACCATGGTGACTACTACAGGCCCTGGCGGTATATATCAAAGCAGTTCTTCAGGAACATCTATATATCTGATCGATGCAAATGGATTCCCAATCAGCGGGTCATTCTACACAGAAGTAGATATAGAAGGATTTTGCTCTATTGTAAACCAGGCATTCGCCGCAGCTTTTGCATATTCCCAGGACGGCCCACCTTACTCCATAGCGTTTACAACGATAAGCCCAGCGATATATAACCCAAATCAAATGAGTATAGTTTCAGGTCAAACAAATTTGTATGTGCAAATAGCTCCAAGCTCCAACTTACCGAACACTACGGTGGAAATACAAATCAGTCAAGACAGCAACCCGGGAGGAGTTGTAATCGAAGCTCCATCAGGCAATCAGTTAACTCAGACTCAGACTATGTCCGGCTTTAGCAACCCGCCGACAAAAGTATTTTCTTTCGAATTCAAAACCGGCTCCCAGAATACAACAAAAGGGCCAGTACACTATAAAGCAACAATCTCGTCTGCCGCGACCCAAAGCACTCCTCCTACTCCAGTTAGTATAATGGGAGGGAATATGAGAGTATCCAATGAATTATGCGTAGGCACACGAGAAGGCGCCCCTCCCAATCAATTTTGCCCATGGCCATAAGCTCGACTTTGGCCATTCAAGCCGCATAGGAGAGCGCGTCGAAAAAACCCTCCAGTAAAGATCGTGGTATTATTGCGAGGTCGATGTTTCGACCCGACATTGAAAAATGGCAAGTGCTCCACAAACAACGCCTTACGAGCGCGATCGCGTCAGAGAAGGTAGGCAGATCTTTGTCATACCAGGCGGCGGTCCTGACCGGCATCGTCTGACCCTGAATCAGCTTCGTGGCCATCAGCGTGATCAACGAGTAGAGCCCAAAAAGAATGGGCGTCGTGCGAGCAATGGCCAGATCGCTCCATTGGCGCTGCGATTCTATTCCGAGATGAGCCCGTGCCTCTTCGAATGTCACTTCCACTCTCCAGCGACGAATGAAGTGCTCAACGACCTGCTCCGGCCGATGATTGAGATCAGTCGAGAGCAAGGCCTGCGATTCAAATATCCCCAGCGGATCGCGAATCAAGACCCAACGGATCGGCGCCGGAACGCTGCCCGACTTGTACCAGACCGCAGTCTCACTGGAAATCTCGATCTCACGGTTCTTTTCGCCATACCAGTCAATCTGTACTCTGGTCCATTTTGTGCGGCGGCTCTGAAGCTTTTTTTGCAACGAAGGCTTTCGTTCCCCCTTCACCCGGGGACGACCTTTCTGCCCTGGCTTTCGCGGCGGGGCCGGGTCGTAGAGAGGCGCTATGTTTCCATTTCTCATTCGTCCAGCATGCGCTGGACGGACGCCTCTGGGGGAGGCCTAGCCTCTCTCACTTTTTTGTCCAAACTCGTGTAAGGAGCGACTATTATGAAAGTACAGGTGCTCTATTTCTCCGCAATATGCCTGTTGTTTATAGGTCTATTTGGTAGTATGAGGCCTAATAATTCGAAGGCAACCAGCATTTTGACGCCAACAGGAATTCAAGAGAAACCTGTATTTAAAGATCCTCCCGGAACAATCGATGGAGCAAAGAATCCTGAGTTAATTCCAGAGGCTGTGGCTTACGAGCTCCTCTTTCTGAAATTAAGTCGACGAACATCAGGGCGTATTCCCGATGCCGACCGTATTGCAGCATTAGCCGAAAAGATAGGGCTGAGCGAAGATGAAATGCTGAGAGTTCGCAATGTTGCCGACGAATTTAAACTGCGGGTTAGCCCACTAGACGAGGAAACCAAAACCCTTAAAGATAATCACTGGCCCGATCCTGACCCGCAAATACTATCAAGACTCCAAACACTTCAAATCGAGAAAGAAACAATTATTAGCGATATAATATCTAGCCTACCTACAAAGATTAGCATGGCAACAATGAGCACACTTTCCCAATTCCTGAATGGCAAAATGAAGCAGGGCATCAAGCTACATGAAGGCCCGCCCACACTTCCGAGCGGCAAGAGCTATCCGAAAAAACACCACTAAACGGCAAATCAAGCAAATTGGTGGTATGTGGCTTCATAACGCATAAAGGAGGATTGGGCCATGAAATCCGGATATCTGATTCAGACTTTTACTACTGTAACTCTATTAGCATTGCTGATGTGTACACAAGCCTTTTCGCAAAGTATGAACCAAGTCGCAACATATACGGATATAACCCACTACCAGGCTTACGCCTTTATCGAGGGAGAAGTGGATGTCACTGAATCTTACGTTCTATACAGTCACACCTATGCCATCTCATCGACTATGTATTCTCCCGGGTATACACGGAGTAATACTAGCAACGGAAGCCACTCTTCAGCTCCGACTTGGGGTAGTAATGGGCTAGATATCCTCACACAGGATGGCACGTTCCGATTGGACATAAGTATTGAGCAGTGGTGCGATTATGCCCAGCAATTTTCCTTAATCGCAGGAGGAACATATACTTTCCCGCTAGCGAAGTGGGTAAGGCTAGCAGCTTTTGCCGTCTATAATGCTGACGGCACAGTCGAGCTAGGTCCCTCGCCGAAGCCTTCGCCAATACTCTCTGGTATAGAAGCCAATGATAAGCTAAGACTACGAGGCCAAGTCACTATATCTGATGGTTGTGTAGCTGGAGGATGCACGCCTACTGTCACAGTTGCACAGGTATTTGTTGGGGGTACACCAGATGTTGTTTTTGCAGTGGTTGCAGGCCACCAAACGCCTCAGGGCCCAACGACAATGACTTTCGATGTCCCAACGGCTGCAACGTCATTCACATTTATGGTTGATATAAAAAATAATTCACTAAATAGTGAAGGCATCATAAAATTTGACGCAACACTAGCAGTTGTCGAATCCACGGTTACAAAAGACCCCCCTACGACTAGAACTAGTGCAGAGATAACAGCAACAACACCTTAGGGCCTGTTATTAACTTTGGGACTAACATTGAGCGATAACATCGACAAAGCGTTTGAGCAGCAGAGAAGCAAAAGCCAGATAGTGCAAACCTGCCAACGTCTCAGGCAATCGCTCGTAATCCCGCGCCAGGCGTCGGAATCGAGCCATCCAGCCGATACTTCGCTCCACCACCCATCGCCTCGGCAGAAGCACAAACCCTCGCTTCGCCTCAGGCAGTTTGACCACTTCCAGGCGGATGCCGTGGGTCTTGGCGTCCTCGGCCGCTTGCTCTCCGGTGTAGCCCTGATCGGCAAACGCCACTTCGACCGTCTCGCCGGTTACGGCTTGAACCTGCTCGCACAACTCAGCAACCTGCGCCCGATCCTGCTCGTTGGCCGCCGTCACCGACAAGGCCAGCAGATGCCCGAGCGTATCTACCGCCAGATGCACCTTGCTGCCTTTCCGTTTCTTTGCTCCATCATAGCCGGCGCGTGCCCCACTCTCAGGCGTCGATTGAATCGTCCGGCTGTCAAGGATCACCGCCGTCGGTTTCTCCTTTCGCCCTTGCGCCAGGCGCAGCACTTCGCGCAGATCGTGCACCAGGCTTTCAAAAACTCGCGCTTCGATCCACCTCCGCATCTGCTGATAGACTACGTGCCACGGCGGCAAATCGTGCGGCATCATCCGCCACGGCGCTCCGGTTCGCGCGATCCATCTCACTCCATTGAAGACTTCGCGCAGCGCATAGTTGCGCTGCGGCGCTTCTTCGGTCATCAAGGTCAAGTAGGGGGCCACCAACGCCCACTCTTCGTCGCTGACGTCGCTCGGGTATGGTTTGCGTTGCATTCATTAAGCTTACCATACCCAAAGTTCATAACAGGCTCTAATTATAGGCATTGATAAGTATGCTAAAGCCTCACCCCTTTCTTACGCTGTAAGCGATGCCAGCGAAATCCGTCGCATATGTAAAGATGAACTGAACTTCCCAGAAGAGAATATATCTTACCTTATCGACGGGGACGCAACTAGAGACAAGATCCTCAAAGCATATCTCCGCTTCGCGGCCGAGGACGTGAATATTGACGAGCGATTGCTAGTCTTTTTTGCTGGCCACGGACACACAATTAAAGGCTATCGAGCTGAGACGGGTTTCTTGGTTCCTTACGATGCAGACCCTTCTGACCTATCAACTCTGATTCGATGGGATGAGTTGACACGTTATTCTGATCTTATCCCTTCTAAGCACATTTTGTTCATCATGGACGCCTGCTATGGCGGCCTTATGCTAACGCGGCATCTAAAGTCTGGAAGTACGAGATTTCTTAAAGACATGATGCTGCGGCGATCGCGACAGGTTCTCACAGCCGGCAAAGCCAATGAAGTTGTAGCTGATTCTGGTGGGCCGATCCCGAACCATTCTGTCTTCACCGGTCATCTAATCGAGGGATTGCGCGGAGGCGCACCTCTTGCAAATGGAATTATTACTGCAAATGGGTTAATGGCCTATGTATACGGAAAGGTCGCCCACGATCAAAATTCGAACCAAACTCCTCACTATGGACATTTTGATGGTGACGGAGATTTCATAATCCGCGCGCCAGGCATCACCGAACCTGAGAAGCCTGAGAGCAAAGATATTGATCTCCTCATTGAGGTTCCCTATCCCGATGAGCTGGCACATCATGAAACAACAGAAGGCAAGACCCGTCGCGTTAAATCCTTGTTGTCAACAGATTCGACCTCGATAGAATTACATGACTTTCTGATTGCTGAGGTGCGCCAGTTTTTAGCCGAAACATCAGGGGATAACTTCAGCGCAAAGGAGCCTTATTCCAAAGAGGAATTTCTGCGCAGGCTTGCGCAGTACGAAGAAATAAGTACAAATCTTGCCGTCTTACTTGCGTGTATCAGCTATTGGTCGAAGCCGATCCATCAAGTCACTCTGCAGAAGGTACTGGCACGCTCCGCGGATCGGCTAGAATACCATTTTGGACAAACTACTTGGCAGGCGTTGCAGTGGTATCCACTACTTTTAGAGATATACTATTCAGGCATTGCCGCCATTGATGGTAAACGATTTGACTCTCTAGCAACGATCTTTTACGCGCCTATCCCATCCACAGGGCGTCAGGATCAGCCCGAAACGTTTGCTGAGGGTGTTGCCCGTGTGTTCCATGCATCAACTGATGACTTTTTTAAGCAAATCCCTGGACACGAGCGCCACTATGTTCCACTTAGTGAGTATCTCTTTAAGATCCTGCAACCGAGGTTGGATGATACGTTGTTCCTTGGACAGAATTACGAGCAAGCATTTGACACATTCGAAGTGTTCTTTGCTCTCGCGGTTGCCGACATTTATCTACTCAAGAATGACCGTAGCTGGGGCCCGATTGGTCGTTTCGGATGGAAGCACAAAAACAACCGCAATAGCCCATTAACTAGAATTATTGACCAAGGTCGTGCGCAACAAGGATCTTGGGCCCCACTCGCAGCTGGGCTCTTCGGCGGGAATTATGATCGTTTCAATAATGCCGCGAAGACTTTTGAAGAACTCATTTCTCAGCTGCATTGGGGGTAATGCGCTAGCCATCCTGCATGAGTACCAAACTGACGGTTATGCACAGAATAATGAAAGAACCCGGCGAATCCTCATTCATCCGTGAGTTTGTCGAACGGCTCCCTACCGACTCGATTCTCGATGATGAGCCTCACTGATGGCTTTCCTTAAGGACACGATATCGCGTAACCTATCAATCGATGCAAACCTCGCTACCATTCACTTCCCCAAAGAGCTCTACGTCTGCGCCATCGTGCGAGTCGATTGGCGCAATCTACACCAAGCCATGGGCGGTAGAGCTGATTCTTGACTTATCCGGCTATACCCCAGATCGGGATTTGGGCGTTTGCCGAGCAGTCGAACCAGCGGCTGGCGAGGGGGCTTTTCTAACGGCGATGATCCGCCGACTGGTGGAATCCTGCCGCCGACACGACCGATCGCTAAGTGACTGCCGGGAAGCAATTTTCGCTTACGAACTGGATGACCACAGCGCTGCGGCCGCACGAGGATCTATCCTCGCGGAACTTACGAATCTCGGTATTCCGCCGGCGCTGGCAACGCGATTGGCCGAAGCGTGGGTCAGAACCGCCGACTATCTGATAGACGCGCCAGCGCTCCCCCCAGTGGATTTTGTCATCGGCAATCCTCCCTACATCCGCCTCGAAGACATCCCCCCGCAAACCGCTGCCATCTACCGCTCGATGTACTCGACAATGGTCGGCCGTGCGGACCTCTACGTGGCATTCTTCGAGGCGGCGCTCGGGCAGCTTGCACCGAATGGAGTCTGCGCCTTTATCTGCGCTGATCGCTGGATGCTCAACCAGTACGGGATCGAACTCCGACGCCTGGTCACATCAGGCTACAGCGTCGAGGCGGTCGTCGAGATGCACAATGCGGCTCCGTTTCTCACTGAGGTAAGCGCCTACCCGGCAGTGACAATTCTGCGGCGTGCACGGCAAGGCCCGGCCGTTGTGGCGAGTCTCGACCGCCCCGCTGAAGGCCCCAACGGGCGGATGGCCTCGGCTTTGCGCTCGACGAGAGAAGGGAAGAAGACTTCCCTGCCGACCGGGTTGAAAGCGACGCGGCTCCAAGGCTGGTTTTCCGGCGCCGAGCCCTGGCCCTGCTCTTCTCCAGAACGGCTTTCCCTGCTTCAGGACCTCGAGTCGCGATTTGAACCCCTGGAATCTGAAAAGTCCGGCACCAGGGTCGGCATCGGAGTCGCAACAGGCGCCGACAAGATCTTCATCACCAAGAATGGCGACGTCGCCGAAGCTTCACGCATACTTCCGCTTGCCATGGCCTCTGACATTGCCGATGGCGAACTTCGCTGGTCGGGGCACTATCTGGTTAATCCCTGGGAAGAAGAAGGGCTAATAAAACTCCAGGACTACCCGCGCCTCCGTCTGTATCTGGAGCAGAATGCCGAGGTGCTGGGAAAACGCCACGTCGCCAGGAAAAATCCTGTCGCCTGGTACCGCACAATCGACCGCGTCAACCTTCCGCTCTGTAAACAGCTAAAGCTCTATATTGCCGATATCAAGGACAGGCTGAACCCGGTCCTCGATCGCGGCGAAACCTATCCCCATCACAATCTTTACTTCATCCAATCCGATGTTTGGGACCTGGAGGTCCTCGGCGGACTGCTCCTCTCCGATATAGGGCAGTTCTTCGTTGAGTCCTACGGCGTCCGGATGCGGGGCGGTTATCTTCGTTTCCAGGCACAATATTTACGGAAGATCCGGACACCCCAACCCGCGGATATCAGTCGTGCACAGGCTAAAGAGTTGACCAGGGCGTTTCGAAAGCGGGATCGAAATGCTGCATCAGAAATAGCCCTCGACATCTACGGGGTCAAAGGCTTATCGGAGGGAGCATAACTGAGTGAATCTGACAATAAGCCTCCAGGCGGCAGTTCAAGAGTTCTGGAGCGCGCGTGATCGGCAATCTCAGGAGCAGCTGACACGCGGAACCTCCAATACGGGAACAAGGGGATCTGTTACCGGCGGGCTTCACATGAATCCGGTCGTAGATCTCGTTGTCAGAATCATTCAGCAGTCCGGCGTTCAGGAAAGTGAAATCAGACGAGGCAGCCGCCTCGAACTTCCTGGATACTACCGCGCCGAAAAGAAGTGGGATCTGGTCGTCATCTCGCAAAATCAACTCGTTGCTGCGATTGAATTCAAGTCTCAGGCCGGTCGCTCCATCGGGAACAATATCAACAATCGCGCTGAAGAGGTAATCGGGATTGCCTCAGATCTTTGGGTCGCGTATCGGGAAGGACGATTCAGAGGAAGCCCGCAACCCTTCGTTGGCTACTTCTTCCTCTTTGAAGATACTCCTGAGAACAAACGCCCGGTTCGATGCCAAGAACCGTATTTCGCGATTGACCCCGTTTTCAAAGATACATCCTACGCCGATCGGTACGACATTCTTTGTAAACGGCTGGTACTCGAACGATTGTATACGGCGACGTGTCTGACGCTGTCGACCAGGCCTGATCCGACACAGCCAGTGACGCGAATTTCACACCCATCCCCTGAAATCTCCTTCGAGCGCTTTGTGAGAGTCCTGGAAGGCCATCTCCTCCCTTTCAAGACCAGATAACAGCACTTGAAAGTGGATGCGTAACGGCCGAAGATTTTGATCTTCTATCTGCGGGGGGGGGGCTGAGTATGGAGAATGTCACAACCACGCACCGGAACTATAATCATACGCAGCGGTGCATTCTACGCCCGCGTGCGTTTTACTGATACCGATGGCCGCAGCCGCTCCATAGAGCGCCGTGCCCGAAGTCGATCGCACGCCCGGCAACTGGTTGCACAACTGCTCGTCGAAACGCGCGAACGCATCGTCATCACCCGGGATCTCACCTTCGAGCAATTATCCGAAGCCTACCTGCGCGAACGTGTGCAGCCGGCCGTCTACAGCGGTGATCGCAAAGTCGCCGGGATGCGGGATCACCGCAACACCGCGCAGGAGGTGCGTCGGCTTTGCGAATACTGGAATCCGTGGCGGCTGGCCGACATCACGCACGCCGCCATCGACTCGTACAAGCGGCAGCGGCTCGCGACGAAATCCCTCGCGACCGGCCGCAGGGCTGCCGCCGGAACACGCGCAAAAAATTACCGGCCACACTCAGGAAATAACTTTCCGCCGATTCAAAGTGCGGCGCGGGTTTAGGTGAGTAAAAGGTGAGTGGCGCCGGATATCAATACCGTACCGCACCGCGTCCGCCCTGTTCCCTGATTTCAGCAAATGGCTACTTATAGATCTCTCGCCGATGGCCGATCTTGACGATGAGAACGACGAGGCGATCGTCCTCGACCTGGTAGATGACGCGGTAATCTCCGATGCGTATGCGAAGCCGTTTTCCGTCGCTCTGCAGCGCCTTTACTCTCGGTGGTCGAGGGTTTGATGCGAGGCTATCGATTGCTCGCCCAATCCGGATCTGGGCGTCTTTTGGAAGCGAGCGAAGTTCTTTGACGGCCGAGCGAAGAACCTCGATCCGGCAGGTTGGCATTTCTCGTCAGATCCCAAATTCCCGCTTCACTTCATCCCAAGGCAGTGGATTCTCTCCGGCTGCAGCAGCTTCAGTCTCTGCACGGATCGCATCTTCCAGGTCGATCCGATCCTCGACTTCTTCCAGCATCCGCTCGATCAACTCGCGCAACTCGTACTGCTCTTTCGGCGAGAGCGCCCTGACCTCCTCGACGATCTTATCAAGCGTTGCAGTTGACATGGTTACTTCGCTTCTCTCTTCCGCGCCTTCTTCATTGCTGGTGCTGCTTCGGGCTTGGGTTTCGGCGCTGGTCCTCGGGTTGTTTTCCGCGTGTGCGCCTTTTCAATCTCTGCGGCTGGGATCAAATGATCACTCCCGGCCTTAACCATAGCGGCGCTCAGTGTGGCATCGACATTGCCGACACTGAGCGCCATTTTCTAAACCATTGGTTCTACAAATGCGCCTGCCGCGACTCGAACGCGGGACCTACTGCTTAGGAGGCAGTCGCTCTATCCACCTGAGCTACAGGCGCGCAATCGATGCGTCACATTGTTGACGAATCATCTAATGCGGTCAAGCGCGAATCATCGCGGAGACCTCTACCTCACCCATCCCCTCTAAATCAATCCACAGCAGGATGGTACAAAGCGTGAACCTGAAGAGAGATAACGGAACAAACGAAATAAGACGAAAACTACGGAAATATTGAACTTTTTCGTAATTTTCGTCTTATTTCGCTTGTTCCGTTATCTCTCTTTTTTGCCCCAATGTCGTGTGGTTTGATTTAGTTCCATCGCCGCCCGGTTCCCCTCTTTCCGCGCCTGCGCCCCGACGCTTCCCTCCTCTCAAGGGGGGCGAACGATTCCCGCTCCGCAAACAGCACGGCAAGCGGCGATATGTCCGCGCGCGGAAACTGTGCAGGCGCGCTCCGAGACGCACAATCCGGATCAATCCCTATCGCAGCCCACGACCGCACCCGCTCCGGCGTAAGCGACATCGCAACGGCGCGATCCTCATCGGTCAGAAACGGCGATGTGTTGACCGCGCTGTCGGTCGCTGCACGCAGTATACGGCCGAGCGCCGCTACAACCGCGCCCGCACCCAATCCGATCATGCCCAACAATCCCGACACGAGCAGCGTCATGATCAACTCGCCCGTCCTGTAGGAAGCCGGCATGACAATGAGTGCAAAAAGGACGGCAATGACGATTGACCACGTCGTCAGAAAGCTGCCCACCTCCTTGAGCGAACTGGAGCGTTTGTAGGCTTCCTTAAATCTTTCAACAGCGGCTTCCCTGACGGTGCTGCCGGCCGTGTCCCTGGGCGTATTGTCGGGCATGTAGATACTCCCTCCTCGTGCAGCAGGCATCTCCGGCGACGATGTCGGTATAGACGCCCTGATCCGTATGAAGTTCCACACAATCAGACGCGCCGCTATGAAAGCCATGGAACGGAAATTTTTACTTTTTCGGCGCTTTCCCTTATTTTTCGCGCATTCCTCATTCTCATCATTCCCTAAATTCAGAATTGCTGTTATGTTCCGTGTACTCTCATCATCCCCGATGTTGTATGTTTCGTCTTAAGGACTCACAAACCATGTCGATCATCGACGCGCACCATCATCTATGGAAGTACAACCCGGACGACTATCCGTGGATCGGCGACGGGATGGAAGCGCTCAGGCGCGACTTCCTGCCCGACGACCTGCAAGCCCTGATGCGGGAGAATCCCGTCGACGGGTTCGTTGCAGTTCAGGCGCAGCAATCCGAAGCCGAGACAAAGTGGCTGCTCGAACTCGCAGAGCAGAACGACTTCATGCGCGGGGTCGTAGGATGGGCGCCGCTGACCGATCCGGATGTCGGATCGGTGCTCGAACGATTGGCCGAAAACAAAAAACTCAAAGGCATACGGCACATACTTCAGGACGAACCCGACGACGATTACATGCTCGGCGAGGCGTTCAACAGGGGTGTAGCGCAACTTGCGCCCTTGGGTTTGAGCTACGACATACTCGTCTTCGAGCGGCACCTGCCGCAAACGTTGAAATTCGTCGACCGCCACCCGGATCAGGTCTTCATAGTCGATCACATGGCCAAACCGCGCATACGGGAGCGCATAGTCTCGCCGTGGCGGGAACTGATCGGCGAACTCGCCGCGCGGCCCAACGTATGGTGCAAGATTTCCGGAATGGCGACCGAGGCCGATTGGCGGAACTGGAATGAGGCGGACCTCAAGCCTTACATAGATACGGTCCTTGCCGAGTTCGGCCCCAAACGCCTGATGTTCGGCTCCGACTGGCCCGTGCTGCTGCCGGCTTCGGATTACGCGCGCTGGATCGAGGTTTTCCGGCAGGCGATCGCACATCTCTCGCACGACGAACGGGACTGGATCTGCCGTAACACGGCAATCGAAGCGTACCGCCTCCTTTGAATCAGAGAAAAATCGCCAACGATCCGGAAGAATTCACCAACTCCGTTGCGGAAGTATTCACCAATGGGGTGTTCTAGATTCGGGGCCGGTATTGTATGGTTCACTCGATGAAACCGACTTTATTACTGCTGCTTTTCATTTTCGCCGCCGCTTCGCCGGCAAACGCACAAACCTTGCCCACGCGCCTCGAAGGGCAGATAGTCTGCTGCGAGGAATGCTGGAACCGCGCCGACAGAAAAACCGTTCCCTACGGCGCGCGCGCGGATCTCATAAAAGCCGCCGAATGCATCGCCGAAGGCGACCCTACGCTCATCGCCGTAACCGATGCAAACGGCGCTGCAACATTCTACCGCCTCGAAGAAGGCCGCTACAAAAAACCCGGCCCCACGTGGCTTGAACTTGCAGGCAGCCGCGTAGCCGTATCGGGCGCGACGCGCAAAAGCAGGGGACGGAATTTTTTCAGAGTCGATGAACTGAAGGTCCTGGCAACACCCGCCGAAATTGCGCCCGAACCCGATATGATCGGAACCGAAGCCGAGCTTGCACTAAAGGACCTGTTCGGCGTCGAACAGAAATTGAGCGCGCTGCGCGGCCGCATAGTAGTGCTCAATTTCTGGGCTACGTGGTGCGGCCCCTGCATAAAGGAAATGCCGGATCTCGCATCCATTCAGAACCGCTACGCCGCGCTCGGCGTTCAGGTAATCGGAGCCTCGGCCGATACGCTTGCAGACCGGGAAACCGTCAGAAAATTCATCTCGGACCTGAAGATCAATTTCCCGGTATGGCTCGGAGCCACTGTAGAAGATATGTCCCGCTTCGGGCTCGGTCCCGCGCTTCCCGCCAGCGCAATTATAGGCCGCGACGGCCGCATCGTAGCCCTCTTCCCCGGCGTCATCACACAGGACGATCTCATAAAACACATCGACGCGCTTATTGCCCAATCCGAACGCGATGCACGCTCGCAGATTGCGCTCGCACGCGGCTCAAAACCCGACGTGTCGAGCGTGCCGAGCTGACCGCTCTGACCGGGCGAGGGCCGCGCCGTGAGCGGGGCAGAAAATACATCCGGGGATAAATGGACTTTCGGCGTGCGCGTAATCCCGGCCGTAGTCAGGCGCGCGCAACTGCGCACTACGCTCACCTACCGCCTGCACCCGAGAGTGTCGACGGGCGTGGAGTTCAACCCGCGCGCGGGTGAACCTGCGGACCGCGTAAACCCGCTTGTAAATATTGTTGCGATGACGGAAACCTCGCGCCGGCCCGCCATCATCCTCGGCACGAGTTCGGATCGCATAGGCACGCCGCGCGGACAGTCGTTTTACGGCACGATCAGCAAGAACCTGAAACGCGAAACCAGCTTGCCCGTTGCTCCTTACGTCGGCGCGGCCTACAGCACATACGAACACCGCTGGCTTGCGCTCGCCGGCCTGAATGTCAACTTCTCGCGCAATCTTTCTTCAACGGTAGTCTTTGACGGCGTGCGCGTGCATCCGCTCGTGAATTACACGCGCGGGCGTCACGCATTTTCCTTCGTGCTCGCATTTGCGAATAAACCCGGCCTCAGCTACAGCATCGCCTTCTGATGAAACAAGACGGAATGAACGGAACAGACGAAAGGGCATAACCTCTTCCGTCTGTTCCGTCTATTTTCGTCTGTTCCGTTATTTCTCTTTTTTGTTCCGAAGTCGTGTGGCCTGATTTAGTGGAAGACCTGTCGAAGCTGATACGTTGTGGTCCGTTCTGCGGGTATGCGTCCGAGTTCGCGTATACGCGTGTGAAACTCTTCGGGCGACAGATATTGCCCCGAAGTCGAACCCGCCAGCCGCGAGATATTTTCATCCATCAACGTTCCGCCGTAATCGTTTGCTCCGGCGCGCAGACACGCCTGCGCGCGCTCGCGCGTGAGTTTGACCCACGAAACCTGTATGTTGTCGATCCGCCCGCGCAGCATCAGCCGCGCAAGCGCATGCACCTTCAGATGCTCATCATCCCGCGGACCGGGCCGCGCGTCACCCGAACGGTAAAGCTGAGTGAACTCGTGCACAAAACCCAGCGGCACGAACTCCGTAAACCCGCCCGTATCACTCTGAATATCCCGCAGCAACAGCATATGCCTTACCCAGTGACTCTCGTTTTCCGTATGGCCGTACATCATCGTAGACGTAGTGCGAATGCCCAGACGGTGAGCCGTAGTTATGACCTCCACCCATTGGGCAGCGCTCAGCTTCTGCCGCTCAATAAACCGGCGCACTTCATCGTCGAGGATTTCCGCAGCAGTGCCGGGCAGCGTATCGAGACCCGCATCCCTGAGCATCTTCAGGTAATCGGCGAGCGGCATGCCGGTCAGCTCCACGCCGTATACGATTTCCATCGGCGAAAATGCGTGTATGTGCATTTCGGGCGTGGCGCGTTTGATTGCCGTAAGCAGGTCGCGGTAGTAAAACGGATCGAGGCCGCGCGGCAATCCGCCCTGCACGCATACCTCGCGTGCGCCGCGCTCCCACGCCTCGCGCGCGCGGTCCGCTACTTCATCGAATCCCAGAAAGTATGCGTCCTTTTCGCGCGGCGCACGCGAAAAGGCGCAGAATCGGCATCCCACAAAACATACGTTCGTGAAATTGATGTTGCGATTGACTACGTAGGTTATTACATCGCCCACGGCTTCGCGCCGCAAAATATCCGCCGTACGCACCATCGCATCGAGTTCCGCGCCGGTTGTTTGCGCCAGATGCAAGCCCTGTTCGTAGTCGAGTTCGCGGCCGTTGAGCGCTGTATAAAGAATCCGGGCCGTGCTCCTGTCGATAGCCGACAGGACCGAATCAATGCCGCATTCGTATGTTTCGTTCGCCTGGCCTTGTTGCATCATCCTATTTCCCGCTGATATGTCGTCTGATGAGTGGTCTTTTGAATAAACGCTGCGTGATGCGTTTTGATTTGCGCAGCCGGCGCATCGGCAAGGAAGCCCGGTTTGTCGAGGAATTCGGGGTAAACCGCGAGCCGCTCGCACAGTTCGTAACCGTACCGGCGCATTTGATCCCGCAGCCGGTCTATGTGCGGCCATGGGCGTTCCGGATTGATGTGATCTACGGTCAACGGAGAAATACCGCCCCAGTCGTTGATCCCGGCGTCGAGCAGCACCCGCAGCGGCGACCAGGCGTCCGCATCCGCCGATGGAACCGGATTCGAGTCTGCAAAATCGAGCGCCAGATTGGGCGGCGCCTGTATGTTCATAGCGCCTCCGAACAGGAGCCTCGCTACGGCCGCGGTGCGCGCAAGGTCCGCAAGCCCGGGCTCCACCTGATTGCGCATGCGAATGTCTGGTTTGGCGCGAAAGTTCTGGATGATTATCTCCTGTATGTGGCCGTAGCGGTCGTGCAGTTTGCGCAATTCGATGAGCGCGTCTATGCGTTCGTCGAGCGTTTCACCGATGCCTATAAGAATGCCGGTAGTAAACGGGATCTGCAATCGTCCGGCTGCGTCGATTGTGCGAAGCCTCAGTCGAGGATCTTTGTCGGGTGCGCCGTGATGCGGGCCGCCGCGTTCGAGCAGGCGGGGGCTTGCGCTTTCGAGCATAATTCCCATGCTCGCGCTCACTTCCCTGAGCGAGACCAGATCCTCTTCGGTCATCACTCCGGGATTCGTATGCGGAAGCAGTGTGGAATTTTCAAGCACCATTTCGCACATACGCCGCAGATAAGCAATGGTCGTGGTATGGCCGAAGCGTGCAAGCGTCGTGCGCATTTCCGCAAACGCAAGTTCGGGTTTGTCGCCGAGGCTGAAAAGCGCTTCTTTGCAATCGAGGCGCTCGCCCTCGCGCACGATGTGCATTACATCATCGGGCGTCATGGTTTTCGCGCCCGGCTCGCCGGGACTGCGGCGAAACGTGCAGTAACCGCAAAAATCGCGGCACAGATTCGTAAGCGGCAGGAATACCTTGCGCGAATATGTAATCGTGCGTCGGCGCGCGGAGTCGCGCACGGCGGCTGCGGCGCGCAGCAGCGCCCTCAACCGGTCGCCGCCTGCGCGTATGAGCACGCGCGCATCCCCGTCGTCGATGCGTTTACCTTCGAGCGATCCGCCGATCGCCCGGTCGAATTCTGCCTCTGCCAGGGTCATGCGCGCTATACTACATCGACTCGCCCCGCATTGCAGACCCGCTTTCGCCGCTGCACCGCAATTATATAATCGCCGATTGTACAAACGCCGATTGTACAAACAGACGCAATGACGCCCGATGGATTTCGGCTGCGGGCCTGCAATCGTGTATATTCATAATGGCGGGCGCGGAGAGGAATAATTTTTTTCGGTTTGTTCCGTTTATTCCGTTTGTTCCGTTATCTCTCTTCCGTATCGAAAAGGAGCCTACACAATTGAGCATAGTCAACCTAATCAACCGGGCGCAGGCCGCAGTTCTTGTACTGGCGGCGTCGGCTTGCGCTTTCGGTCAGGACGCCGGACTCAACAGGCAGCCGCCCAACGCACCCGATCAGAAACCCGCTTTCGCCGGACAGACGCGGGCGCCCGAGCACAAAACCAACGTAGCATTTGAAGTCACAACCGTCAGCGCGGGGCTGGTCAGCCCGTGGGGACTGGCGTTTCTGCCCGACGGCCGTATGCTGGTCACGGAACGTCCGGGCAGGCTTCGCGTGGTTGCAAAAGACGGAACGCTTTCGCCGCCCGTAGCCGGAATACCCGCGGTCGATCAGCGCAGACAGGGCGGGCTGCTCGGAATCGCTCTCGATCCGAACTTTGCGTCGAACCGGCTTGTGTACATCGGGTACTCCGAACCGCTTGAAAACGGCATGAATCACACGGCGGTGCTGCGGGGCAAATTCGTAGACGGTGCTGCGCCGAAGCTCGATAATGTGGAGGTCATCTTCCGTCAGACCCCGTCGCTCGCCTCGACGCTGCATTTCGGCTGCAGGCTGGTATTTGCTCGCGACGGCACGCTTTTCATCACGCTCGGCGACCGATCGATAACCGAGGGCCGAATGCAGGCGCAGCGCCTCGACGGACTGCTCGGCAAGGTAGTGCGCATAAACCCGGACGGCTCGATACCGAAGGACAATCCGTTTGTCGGGCGCAAGGACGCGCGCCCCGAAATCTGGTCCATCGGCCACCGCAACATTCAATCCGCGGCGCTGCACCCGGGAACCGGAGAACTCTGGGAAGTGGAACACGGCACGCGGGGCGGAGATGAACTCAACATCGCACGCAAGGGCAAGGACTACGGCTGGCCCACTATCGCTTACGGAATCGAGTACCGCGGCGGCCAGATCACCGGCGGCATCACGGCGAAAGAAGGCATGGAGCAACCCATATACTATTGGGACCCGGTAATTGCTCCGAGCGGTATGGCGTTTTACACCGGCAATCTGTTTCCCGCGTGGAAAGGGAGCCTGTTTATCGGCGGACTCGGCACCACTTGCCTCGTGCGATTGACGCTCGACGGCGAGAAGATCGTGGGCGAAGAGCGCCTGCTTACCGATCTCAAACCCGAACGCGAACGCATCAGGGATGTCGTGCAGGGGCCGGACGGAGCGCTGTACCTGCTTACGGACAAGCCCGAGGGACGCATTCTGAAAATCGCACCCGCGAAGTGAAGAGAGATAACGGAACAAACGAAATAAGACGAAACACCGGAAACTACAAAAAAAGAAAAGTAACCGAACAAACGGAAACTACCCGATTGCTTTCGTCTGTTTCGTTACTTTTCGTTTGTTCCGTCATCTCTCCTCTTTTGTAGTTTCCGGAGGTGTACTGATACGGTAGATGCGGATTTTCAGCCCCGATCTTTTTGAAGCGGACTCTGCAACGGGTTCGAAATTTTCGTCGCCCTCGCCGTCCCTCAGATGCAGAAAACGGACCGTGAGCGACGAAGTTTCCCAACTCGTGCAAACTGCGTAACGCACGCGCAATTCTCTCAGGCGCGCCAGGAAAGATTCCGGCTCGTCGGGAAATTTCAACTGATTTGCAAACCTGTCGCGCGCGATGCCGGAAAGAAACCTTACATTGCCGTCGTCGCAGTAAATCATTTCCGAATCGTCCCGGTACGTTTCCTTGAGTTGCAGCGCGATCGCTTCTCTCGCGCGCTCATCATTCACGCCCGTAGAAAACTCATCCATCTGAGCCTTCGCCTGATCATAAAACGCAAGCGCAATGAGAGGCGCAGCCAGATACGGCAACACCCTGTGTTGCCGCGTGATCACCATATACGCCCAGGCCAGAACCGGCAGGCCGAGAGCAAAAAAAAGCAGCCCGTAACGGCTCCATATGTCGGGCTGATTTCCCGTGATATAGGCCAGCAGCAGAAAACCGATGTTATACAAAAATAGTACCGCGGCGGCTGTAATTCGATACAGATCACCGGTCAGTTTGGCGAATCCTTCGCGAAGCGTGCGGTAAACGATTATGCAGGCGGCCGCAATACACCCGGCGAAAACGGCATAATTGGTCGATACGAAAAGCCTGTCCCGGTCAAGCAGCAGTCTTTCTTTCGTAAACACGGTTACGGCGGGATTCGCCGCCGTGTATTCGAGTATGTAGCGGTTGCGCTCCTCGAAATACGCCATCGGATTTCCCGTCGCCTTCCAGCATACGTAAAACCACAAAACCGGCGATGCCAGAGTGATCGCAATGCCGAGCGCAGAGACCCTTCGCTCTACTAGCAGTTGCAGCGCCGGCAGCAGCAGGATCAGAAACCAGCTCTCTACGCGCATAAATCCTGCCGCCGCCGCGCACAACGCAGCCGCGCGCCAGCGTCTTTCCATCGCGAAGTAAAGACTGCCCAACACAGGCAGCGCGTGCGGAACGTCGGTCAGCGACGAGGCCGAATGATGAATATGCAGCGGGCTGAGCGCGATTGCGGCAAAGGCGATCAACGATAGCGGCTTGCTTGAAGTCAATCTGAAGGTGATCTGATAAACGAGCAGACATACGGCCGTGCCGCAAAGCGCGCCTACGAGTTTTGAAGCGTAGAAGGCGTCATCCCACGGCAGGCTGAACAGGGCGCTCACGAACTGATATAGCGGAAGCCAGAATCCGTGCAGGTCGGCCGGGGTGAATGCGCCCGCGAGCATTTTGGCGCGCATCACGCTGATGATCTCGTAGTAGGTATAGGCGTCGCCGAAGGCATTCGGCAGATTGAATGCGCCCCAGACTCTGGGTATTCCCGAAACGAGCGCAAGGGTGAGATAAAAAAGTACGGCCCTCAGGCGGTTTTTTGCAGCTTGCTGCGATTCATCATTCATATTACTGGCTCGTATTCCTCGCTCTATCCTGAACTCGCCCTATCCTGAAAATGAACACGGAACAGGTCAATACATCGACGCTGCAATTCCTGAATACGGGATTGCCGCACGCGGCGCCTGCGTCGGAATGGCGATGCGGAGTACTCCTCCGGCGTATAATGGTGACGCGGCGGATCCTTGAGGTTCGCCGCTACAGGGCGCGATTATCCTACGATGACGACAGGCATTGTCAAATTTTGACAGGATATTTCGGCGCTGTGTAAACGAAGCTTGCGCAGGATTCAGGAGGTGCAGACCAATGTCCGAAAACAAACCGTCCGCCGACCGGCCGCACATCCCCGGTTATGGAATATCTGCGGCCTCGCAGGGGATGCTCGACTGGGAATGGGCCGAGAAGCGGATTAGCGAGAGTCATAATTACTGGCTGGCGACGACGCGTCCCGACGGCCGCCCGCACGTTTTTCCGATCTGGGGCGTATGGCGCAACGGCGTATTTTATTTCAGCGCCGGGAAACAATCGCGCAAAGCGGCGAATCTGAGGGACAATCCGCACTGTGTGATATGCAACGAACGCGCGGACGAGGCCATCATTGTTGAAGGCGTCGTCGCCGAACTGGATGAGGACGAGGAACGCCGCGGGGCGATTGCGGCGTACAACGCCAAGTACGCCTGGGATCTGGGTGCGCTCGGCGAACCCATCTACCGCGTGCAGCCGGTCAGGGCTTTCGGTATGCCGGAGAGCGATTTTCTGAACGGCGCGACCCGGTGGTCTTTTGGTGAAAGCGCCTGAGCGGGTAAGAAAGAACGCTGAAATTGCGGAATTCAAGACGCGGAATTCACGGAAGGAAGAATGTCTTTTCCGCGATTTCCGTCTTCTTCCGTGTCTTCCGCGTTCTCTCTTTGATTCGACAATCGGTTATGCTTTGGCGTGCAAGGAAAGGAGAAGACAAATGAGTCGGGTTACGCTGGATCTGCCGGATGAAACGCTTTATGCCTTGAAATTGTCGCCGGAGTCTGCGGGTGAAGCATTGAGAATGGCTGCCGCAGTTAAACTCTACGAACTCGGTCGGCTCTCTTCTGGAGCTGCGGCGCAATTGGCGGGAGTTCCTCGCGTCGTTTTTCTCGCCCGATTGGCCGATTATGAAGTGGACACTTTCCGGCTGACAAAAGAGGAATTGCACCGGGAGACGCGCTTTGTCTGACATCATTTGCAATACCTCGCCGCTGCAGTATCTGCATCAGGCCGAGTTGCTCTCTTTGGTGCCGGCATTGGTCGGCCAGGTAATCGTTCCAGAGGCTGTCGAACGTGAGATTGCAACGGGCAGAGCGAGAGGCATAAGTCTTCCTGATTTGAGCCAACTCTCATGGTTGACTGTGCGCCGCCCGTCAAGTACTTCGGCGTCATCTCGTCCGCTGGTTGCTGAATCTCCATCGTCGAGCGGCAAAATAATGACTTCAACCCTGCGCCGCCGCCACTCGGGCGGAATGCTAATGGAATCCGTTACGCTCTCGTAAATTCGTCTGATGGCATTCATATTAAATAACTCCTCTGAAATCTCCGGGACTGACGATGATCATTTGCTGAGTAGCGCATCCAGCACAGCCCGCTGCCTGTCGAGTTCCGCACAGGTCAGTTCGAGCGGCACGCCGTGCGTTTTGAGAAATCCGTCCACTTCCATCTCGGTATCAAACTCAAGCAGCACCTTCACCTGGTGAGCAGTCAGTTCCTCGGATCGATACCCTTCCAGCGCATAGGCTTCCAACAGCTTTCGCGGCAGATCTCCGTTCTGGATCCGGAGATCGGCTGCCGCCTGGTCGGGAATGCGAATCGTGATTTCCATTCATCTATCCCCTTCTCTAAAAGCCCTGAAGATCTAAAATCTGTCCAACACTACAGACGACGGGCTGCAGGAGAGAACGCGGAAGGCGCGGAATTCAAGATGCGAAAATCGCGGAAGCACGATTCTATATCCGCGTGAACTTTTCCGCGCCTTCCGCATTCTCTCTATCTTTCTGATCCGAGAAAAGGATTGACGACGGTTACACCAGTTAAAGCGGTTACCGAAGAGTCGAAATCCTCCGAATAGAGCGTCCGAACACCCTTCTCCAGGCAGGCAGCGATAATCATCGCATCCCAGATCGACAGATTGCCGGCGGCCATCAAAGCCTCAGCCCTATCCAGAACTGCCCAGTTTGGGACAACCGGCGTCCAGACT
>JAHBSF010000045.1 GCA_019639255.1 Acidobacteriota bacterium
TAAAAGCTCCGAAGGGGCGGAAGAGAGATAACGCAACATTCGAAATAAAACGAAAATTACGGAAATGCTGAAGATTTCCGCCTGTTCCGTCTTATCTCGTCTGTTTCGTCATCTCTCTTCCGTTGCAACTTCAAACGGATGTTTTCCACTCGCTTACGCTGGGATCTCGAAACCAATCGGCTCTCGCGTCTGATTGGGAAGAAGAAAAGCGCGGGCGCGCCAGTGCTCGACCTCACCGAATCCAATCCCACCCGCGCCGGATTCAGTTATCCGGAAGATGCAACACTACAGCCTCTCGAACACACATCCGCGCTGCGCTATGAACCCACGCCGCGAGGACTTCCTGATGCACGCCGCGCCGTAGCGCGTTACTATTCAGAGCGCAATTGCGAAATAGATCCCGACCGCCTGCACCTGACCGCAAGCACGAGCGAAGCCTATGCGTGGCTGTTCAAACTGCTTTGCAATGACGGCGATTCGGTGATAGCGCCGCAGCCGAGCTATCCGCTGCTGGATTTCCTGGCCGCTTTGGAGGGGGTTCGCCTGCGGCATTACGCCCTCGATTATGTACACCTGCGCGGCTGGCGAATAGACTTCGACTCGTTGCGTCAGGCGCTGGATGAACGCACCCGCGCGGTTATCGTAGTCAATCCGAACAATCCTACGGGTTCGTATCTGCACCCGGAGGATGCCGCCGCGCTGTCTGCATTGTGTGCTGAACGCGGCATTGCCGTAATTGCGGACGAGGTTTTCGGGGATTACGCGCGGCGGGGGAAGAAAGGCTGCAGCGTATCGCTTGCCGGCAGCAGTGCGGCGCTGACTTTCGTACTGAGCGGTCTGTCAAAAGTTGCGGCGCTGCCGCAGATGAAACTCGGGTGGATTGTAACAAGCGGGCCGGAGGAGGTTGTGTGCGAGGCGATGGAACGCCTCGATCTGATTGCGGACACATATCTGTCGGTAAGCGCGCCCATACAGGCCGCAGCGGGTATCTGGCTGGAAATGCGCGCGGGGATTCAGTCGCAGATTATGGCGCGCGTCGAGTCGAATCTGGATACCCTTGCATCTGCGGTCGAGGATACATCGTGCCGGTTGCTGGAGTCCGATGGGGGGTGGTATGCCACCCTGGAAGTTCCGCGCAATGCCTCAGAAGAAGAACTTGTGTTGACGCTGCTGGATGAGGAGGATGTGCTTGTTCATCCGGGATATTTTTTTGATTTCGCGCGTGAAGCGTTTCTGGTTATCAGCCTGATTGCACCGGAACCCGTCTTTTGCGAAGCCATCGACAGACTGTTGCGGCGTGCAGGATGAACCCGCAGTTTGATTTCATTAAGCGGGGTTGGAAATAAAAATTCAGTCAACTTACGCAAGGAGAATACAATGGCGGTCACAAACACTCAGTCGGGGACGAACGTACACGAAGTTGCAGACGGAATTTATCGCATCAATACGCCGGTACGGATAGAAGGCGCCGGTGAATTTTCCTTCAATCAATACCTGATCGTGGATGACGAACCGCTGCTGTTTCACACAGGTCCGCGGAAAATGTTTCCGCTGGTATACGAGGCGGTAAATACCGTCATTCCAGCCGAGAGTCTTCGTTACATAGGACTCTCGCACGTGGAAGCCGACGAATGCGGCTCGCTCAACGAATGGCTGGCCGTTGCCCCGCACTCCGCGCCGTTGTGCGGCATGATTGCAGGTATGGTGTCGATAAGCGATCTGGCCGACCGCGCACCGCGCGCGCTGCGGGACGGCGAACGTCTCCTTCTCGGGAAACACGGCGTAACGTGGCTCGATGCGCCGCACGTGCCTCACGGCTGGGAATGCGGGTTTCTTTTTGAGGAAAGTACATCCACTCTCATGTGCGGGGATCTGTTTACGCAGCCGGGCGACGGGCTTCAGGCGCTTACAGAAGCCGATATACTCGGACCAAGCGATGCATTTCGGCAGGCAATGGATTACTATTCGCACTCGAAAGATACTCGCACCGTGCTTGAAAAACTGGCCGGGACAAATCCGGCGACTCTCGCCTGCATGCACGGCAGCGCGTGGAGGGGCGACGGCGCGCAGTTGATCCGGGATCTTGCCGATCTGGTTGCCGAATAACGGCAAGTGAAACCGCGGAACACCCAGAAATAAGGCGCGGGAACAGCAAGAATCCGGATGTACTTCTCTGTAATTACTTGTCGAGGCTGCATATGAATCATGGAGTTTCCGCCGGACGCTGGATGCGGGCTACCTGGGCGGGGTGGTTGATCGGCATTCCCATAACCATCCTGCTTGCAATTGCAGGTGAAGCGGTGGGCGGCGGCGGGTTGCAGTTTCTCGTAGGCGCGGGGATGGGCGCCGGTGTCGGATTGATGCAGGGCCGAATCATCAAAGGAGTAACTGGAGAATCCGTGCGCTGGTTGTTGTCCTCGATGATCGGCCTGTCGATTCCATTCCTGTTTACCGATGTCGCGAGGCTGGCGGTGTGGGATATACCCTATTCGCTTTATGTCTGCATTCTGGTGGGCGGTCTTATAGTCGGCGTATGGCAGGCGCGGATTCTGCGTCCGTATTTCGGCAATTCTGGAGCGTGGACGGCAGCCTGCGCGCTGGGCTGGTCCCTGGCTGCAGGATCGGCTGCGGTCTCCGATTTACTGTTTCAGTCGAAGTCGATGCGCGGAATCCCGGGCGCACTTGCATATCTTGGGGTTATAGCGGCAGGGGGATTGATACTTGGTGCGGTGACCGGAGTGGTAATAGCCAGGTTAACCCGCCACCCGGGCATGGAAGACAACGGAACACTCCATACACCAAATTAAAACGGAATTCGCTGAGAATCCGCCTTTACGGCCGCCGCCGCACGGGTTGTTCCGGTTTGGATTTTGATTTTTCTTCTCCCGTTCCCTCGCCGGTTGCGCCTTCCTTCGCACCTTTTTCGGCAAGCGTATCGATTTGTTTGCGAAGCGCGAGCAGGTGTTGTTGAAGGGCGATTATCTGCTGTTCCTGAGAAAGCTGGCGGCTTTGCAGTTCGAGCACCGATTCGGTAAGGGCAACCGGAGGATTTGAACTCTGAAGGCCTGACATGCGCTGTTGGCTTTCCACTACATCGACGCGGCTTTGCAACTGATCGAGCCGCCTTTCGATTGCCATAAGCCTGAACTCCAGGTTTTGCACCGCGGATTCGGGCCTGAGCGCTGCTGGTGCGAGAGCCGCCAGCAGCAGCGATGCGGCGTAAAATGGCGCGTATTTCATACTTCTCCTATTCGCAGCATTGAGGGAACATTGATTTCGTCGCAAGTATAACATTACTCTTGCTGCTGGATCGGGATATACGACATTGAGACATAAATCAGAGATAACAGAACAAACGAAAATAGACGAAACAAACGGAAAAACTCGGCTTTTCCGTGATTTCCGTCTTATTTCGTTTGTTCCGTTATCTCTCTTGAGTCTTATGCTGTATACCAATCCCGTGTGGATCGGTTTGGGTGCGCAAACGCAGGAAACATCCGGCTACGAACAGCGCAGCCGCCACGATCCGGACGGTATCGGCCGGTTTTATTTCGGACGCGAAATCGCCCGCGTAATGGGTCACGAGGGCGCGGGATGGCTTGAGCGACCCGATCGCGAAGAATCGGAAATGCCCGACGAGGTGGTTGCCCAAATGGAGCTTCGCCCGACCGACACAGTCGCCGACATCGGCGCGGGAACCGGTTATTTCACTTTTCGCATCAGCCGCCGGGTTCCACAGGGCAAGGTTTACGCCGTAGACATTCAGCCCGAAATGCTGGCAATCGTAGCTGAGCGCCGCAAACAACTCGGCCTGAACAACGTCCTTACAGTGCTCGGTACGGATCGGGATGTGCGGCTTCCCGATGATTCTATAGATGCAGTACTGATGGTGGATGCATATCACGAATTCGCCTGGCCGCGCGAAATGATGGCGAGCATTCACCGCAGCCTGCGTCCCGGAGGTCGCGTAATTCTCGTTGAATATCGCGGCGAAGATCCCGCAGTGCCGATAAAACGACTCCACAAGATGACCGTAGCGCAGGCGCGGCGCGAGCTTGAAGCCGCCGGTTTTGCCTGGAAACAGACCAAATCCTTCCTGCCGTACCAGCATTTCATCGTCTTCGTAAAAGAAAAGAAATAGCCATCTAAACCGGATCGAGTGTGCGGTGTTTTCGTCCCTGCGATCTGCTGAATTGCCCGGTGCGCGAGGCTTTCTGCAGATTTGAAGCAGAAAAACGGATAGAACCCGGAGGCGGTTATCTGTAGGATATGCGCGTTGACCGACGCTCAGGCGAACTACAAAGGAGAGGGAAGCGATGAGAACCGGAACGCAAACCGCGGTATACACAACTGACGAGGATGGAATGTGGGGGGCAATCGAACGTCGGGATGCGCATTTCGACGGTCAGTTCTTTTTTGCCGTGCGTTCAACGCAAATCTATTGCCGCCCGTCGTGTCCTTCGCGGCGACCGAGGCGCGATCGGGTGGCGTTTTACAAAACGGCTGCGGCGGCCGAAGTTGACGGATTTCGCGCGTGCAAACGGTGCAGGCCCGCAGAATTTGCTACGGATGCGGAAATCGTGCAACGCGCGTGTCGATTGATAGACCACACTGACGACGAACGAATTTCATTGAGCGATATCTGTGCACAACTCGAAACAGGTGATTCGCAACTGCACAGGGCATTCAAACGAATTCTGGGCGTTACTCCACGGCAGTATGCGGCGGCAAGGCGCCTGGAAAAATTCAAGAACTTTGTGAGGGAGGGAGCATCGGTGACGGATTCGATTTACGAAGCAGGTTACGGTTCAAGCAGCCGTTTGTATGAAAACGCGGCGGTGCGGTTGGGAATGACCCCTGCCGTGTACAGGAGCGGTGGACAGGGGGTGAAGATTGTATATACCGTTGGGGAATCGCCGCTTGGCAGATTGCTGATCGCAGCAACCGAGCGCGGGCTCTGTTCGGTCGCTTTCGGCGACGACGACTCGCAGCTTTATGATGCGCTCGAACGGGAATTTCCTGCCGCAGAAATCACGCGAAATGATGCTGCAATGAAGGACTGGATCACGGCTATCACCGCTCGTATCGAGGGGCGCAGCGGCAGCGAGAATCTCCCACTCGATGTGCGCGCTACTGCCTTTCAACAGCGCGTGTGGGAGGAGTTGCGAAGGATACCGTTCGGCGAGACCCGGTCGTATGCAGATCTTGCCGGGGCGATCGGGCGTCCTCACGCGGTGCGGGCCGTAGCGCGCGCGTGCGCATCGAACCCGGTTGCCGTAGTAAATCCCTGCCATCGCATCGTTCGGTCGGACGGAGAATTGGGCGGGTATCGCTGGGGCGTGGAGCGCAAACGCAAACTTCTCGAATCCGAAAAGAGAAGATAACGGAACAAACGAAAATATACGGAACAAACGGAAATAGACGAAAAACAGCGAAATCGTAAAACTTTCCGTCTGTTCCGTATCATTTCGTTTGTTCCGTTATCTTCTTTTTCCCCGATTTTTTTGTTGCCTGGCCATTCCCGCCTGATGCATAATTCTCCCGTCTTTGTAGTAACCACAACCGATACCACAGATTCGATATTCGCTGCTCCGGAACTTCGGTTCCGCTCCGGGTGCGTTTTGGAGGGAGAGAGTGTATGGCAAATGCGGGGCGAGGGCTGCTTTCCCGTCGTCAGGCGCTGATTTCACTCGGAGCCGCTGCGGCCGGTACGCTGATACGGCCGGTTGCGGTTTGCGGCGTTGCGCCGGTACGCGACACGCTGCGGTTTGCGGTAATTGGCGATTGGGGTACGGGGAGCGACGATTGTTCGGGTATCCCCTCGCAGATGGCTGCAGCGCACCGCACCAGGCCGTTTGAATTCGTTCTCACCGCCGGCGACAACATCTATCCCGACGGCAGCGGCAGGCATTTCGTCAAGAAGTTTGAAGAACCCTACTCAGCACTCATACGCGAAAGGCTGAAGTTTTACGCCGCGCTCGGCAATCACGACGTAGCAAACGGCCGCAGGGATCAGTGCCAATACCCGCATTTCAATATGGGGGGGCGTTGTTACTACAAATTATCGAAGGGCGATGGTCTCGCCGACATCTTCATGCTCGACACGACGGATTTCAACGCCGGGCAGATGGGATGGTTCGAATCGGAATTAAGGGCTTCACGTGCGCGATGGAAGCTTGCAGTCTTTCATCATCCCCTGTACTCATCGGGCCGCGCGCACGGCTCATCTCTGAAATTGCGCAAACAGATCGAACCGCTGTTGGTTCGTTACGGCGTAAAGGCGGTATTTTCAGGCCACGATCATATATATGAGCGGGTGACTCCACAGCAGGGCGTGCAGCATTTCGTAACCGGCGCGGGCGGAAAAGTGCGCCGCGGAAACGTAAACCTGCGCAGCCCGTTTCGCGCCGCAAGCTACGACCTCGACAATCACTTTATGCAGATCGAACTCGACGATCGCGAAATACGCTTTCAGGCCCTGTGCGAAACCGGCAAGATCATAGACAGCGGTACAATCTTCTGACTTAAATTAGCGATTTCTGCAGCTTTCCGCGCATTGCGCGTTCTCATCATTTTGTCTGGGCGGAAAAGCGATAGACCGTTGTAGAACGGTATCGTGCGCCCTTCTTCAACACAGTAGAAGGGAATTCGGGTTTGTTCGGCGAATCGGGGAAATGCTGGGTTTCGAGGCAGAAGCCCGAACGCTTTTTGTAAACCGCGCCGCCCTTGCCCTTCAAACTGCCGTCGAGAAAGTTTCCGGTGTAGAACTGCACCCCAGGTTTCGTAGTCCACACCTCCATCACGCGGCCCGTCTCCGGTTCGGTTACGCGCGCCGCCTGCGTCAAATCACTGTTTTTCCTGTTTATTACAAAATTGTGGTCGTAGCCGCCCCCGAGTTTTAACTGTTCGTCGTCCTGATCGATGCGCGCGCCGATTGCTACAGGCGAGGTGAAGTCCAACGCCGTACCCCTGACGCTGCGCAATTCGCCGGTCGGGATCAGCCCTGCATCGACGGGTGTGAAGCGATCCGCATTGATCTGCATCACGTGCGACAGAATGTCCGGCGCGCCCGAGAGATTGAAGTATGAATGGTGCGTGAGATTCACGACCGTATCTCGATCGGTCGTAGCCGAGTAGTCTATGCGCAGTGCGTGATCGTCGGTCCAGGTATAGGTAATCGTCGTCGACAGATTGCCCGGATATCCTTCCTCGCCGTCCCGGCTCAGATACGAAAGAACAAGGGCGACCCCGTTGCCGGTGGATGACGGTTTTGCCTTCCAGACGGCTTTGTCGAACCCTCTGATGCCGCCGTGCAGCGAGTTTTCACCGTTATTTGCGGCAAGTTTGTATTCGACCCCGTTCAATGTAAATCGTGCTTTGCCGATACGGTTGCCGTAGCGGCCCACGATGGCGCCGAAAAACGGATGTCCTTTCAAATAATCATCGAGTTTATCGAACCCTAGTACAACATCTCCGAGATTTCCGTTACGATCCGGGGTCTTTAAGGAAACCACGATTCCGCCGTAATTGATGATCCTGACCTCGCCGCCGCGTGCATTGGTCAGAGTATAAAGATCTACGACCTGTCCATCCGGCATCTTCCCGAATAGCTCTTTGCGCCACCTGCCTTTGGCTTCAGCGCCGAAGCTTCCGAAAATCGCAGTAAAAGCTGCCGGCAGAATTACTGCGAGCAGGATTCCAAACACCTTGATCGTCATATGTCATGCTCCTGATTGTGAGGTTTGCTGTGTGCGAAGAAGAAGTGCTGAGTTAGGTGCCTGGGTTGCTCTGAGTGCAAGCAAATCAGAACTTCAAGTGCCAGACCACTTTGGAATTGGCGGAGTTCTTCCAGAGGTTAATTGCAGCACTCAGCACTCAGCACTCAGCACTTCTTCTTCCAGCACTCAGCACTCGCTTCTTCCCTTCAGCGTGGTTCGCCTGTAACCGAACGCCGCAGCGCCCGGAGAAGATCCGGTCAGAACCCGCGCGGTGTATCCGGCCAGTTGTGAGTATTCATTCGCGATATCGCGAACAACCGTATCTGCGCCGCGCAGCCCGAGTACCGCAACGGTTCCGCCGCAGCCGCCTCCAGTAATCTTGGCGCCGTAAAGCCCCGCTGCAGGACCGGCCGCACTTACCAGCCTCACCAGTTGGTCCGTTCCCGAAGATCCGAGTCCGCATTCCGAGTAACTCGCGTGCGACTCATACATCATTCGGCCGAGCATTTCTGCGTTCGAGGTCAATCGGGACGCGTCCCAATGTTCGAGAACTTCGGCAAAACGATTGACGCGCGCGTGTTCGTATATCGGATGTGAAGCAGCGGCGAGCACGGGATAGGTTTTCTCTGGTTCGACCCGTGTTACTGTATCTGTAATGCCGCCGTACCGCTCAATAAACTCGCCGCCGGAAATTTGCTCCGGCAATCTCGCCTTGAATTCAGCCTCGAATTCTTCGGGTGAAAGATTCGCCAAATATCCGTGGAAACGGTCGTCTTCGACTTCGATTACTCCGGGTGCTTCCGATCGGCGAACCGGCATGCGGGCCAGATGCGCGATGATACTGTATCCCATAAATGCGGCCGTGCGCACCGTACCGTAATCCGCCCCGGTAACTGCGTGCCTGATGCCCGAGTCTATGCCCCATACGGCGAGTTCTTCGGGCAGGGGAATCGTTCCCGTTATTTCACCCGGCTGGCACAGCAGTGCAAGCAACCGGTTGTTCTCTCCGCACGCCGAGGTCATCTGATCCATAACGCCGCACGGGGCGCCCGCGATGAGATTCTCTACGCGCTGGCACATAAACGCCAGTTCAACGGGTGCGAGGTCTATGCCGTACGCGGCGCATATGGCCTGCATGGATGCCACCTCAAGCGCTGCCGAGGAACTGACGCCCTTGCCTTCGGGAACCTGAGAATAAACCACGATTCGGGCGCCTTCGGAAAACCGCACACGGCATTCGCGCATAAGCACCACAAACGCCCCGGCGATATACGCCGCCCAGTGATGCTCCGGGTTTTCGGCAAATATTTTTTGCGCTGAGTGGTAATCAATCGGGGTGTTCCCATCGGTGAAGTCTCTCAGCGAACAGCTAAACCGGCGCGGCGGCAAGGGCGATCCCTCGACGTAGCTTTCAATCCGGATCTCATCCGAGCGATGCCGCTGCAATGCGGTGTACACGGCTTCGGCAATAGGCAGTTGCAAAACAAGCGAACCGGAATAATCCGCGATGCCGCCCATAAGGTCCAGACGTCCCGGCGCACGCGTGATGAATACCTCGTCTGAACCATTGATTGTCATCGTCATGCTAAATCGATCCACTTTTCCGTGATTTTCGTTTTATTTCGTTTGTTCCGTTATCTCTCTTTTCTGTCCCAATGTCGTTAGATTTAGTTTGTAATGAACCGGAGGCAATGCGCGCAGCTCCGCGGCTTTTTCTTCCGGAGAGGTATCGCTCAGAAAATTGCCGCCGCCGATTTCCGGACCTGCAAGATATTTCAGAAGGTCCGGCTTGCGCAGCGGGGGATGAAAGGGAATGTAGAAGTGAAAGCTGCGGTAATCTCCGCCGTCGGTCGGCGCCTGATGCAGCGGCATGACATAGGGAAACGGCATCTGCCAGAGATTGTCGAAACGTATCAGGACTTCTTTCAGAACGCTGGCAAAATCCGCAATCTCGGCATCGTCGAGCGCGGCGAGGCTCGGCGCTGTGCGCTTCGGCGCTACGAAGACTTCATACGCGTACCGCGCAAAATAAGGAAGAAAAGCTATAGCCCGTTCGTTTTCGCAAATGATGCGCCGGCCTTCGCGCTGCTCGGCGGCGATGATTTCCTGAAAAAGCGGAACGCCCGTTGTACGAAAATGTCTGCGGCTCGCTGCGGCCTCGACTTCGATTGTGCGGAATACGAAGTTTGTAGCGTAAATCTGGCAGTGCGGATGCGGATTGGATACGCCTACAACTTCACCCTTGTTTTCGAATATCAATACATGATCGATTCCGTCGCGGCGCCCGAGATCAGAGTATTGGCCCTGCCAGGCTGCGAGCAGGTTTTCGATTTCAACGTGTTCAAGTTCGGCAAGCGTCAGGTCGTGGCGCGGGGAATAACACACTACCCGCGCCGAGCCGCGCGCCGCTCGATTGCGATAAATCGGAGACGACGCACGAGCCGGTTCCGGAGCGTCTGCGCCAACGCAAGGATGATCGTTATCGAAAATGTATACGCCGCCGTAGTGCGGATTAACCGCGCCGCCGACGCGCCGGTTGCCCGGACAGAGGTAACAATCGTCAACATATGACGGCAAACCGGTATGGCCCTGCGCTACGGTTTCGCCGCTCCATGGGCGGTTCTGGCGATGGGCGGCGACTATTACCCACTCTTCGCGCAGCGGATGCCAGCGTTCTTCCCAGACCGGTTGCGACTGCTTCACTGATTCCCCCATGATCTGGTGTTTATCCGCCTCCCGTAGCGAGCCGCATGACGGCCTCCTCGCTGAACGATTCGCGGTTGAGAATACCCGTAAGCCTGCCCTCGTGCATAACTGCAATTCGGTCGCTGATTCCCAGCACTTCTTCCATATCGCTGCTTACGGCGATCATTGCCACGCCGCGCGCGGCTAGATCGCGCATCAGCGCGTAGATTTCGGCTTTAGCGCCCACGTCAATACCGCGCGTCGGTTCATCGAATATGATTACTTTCGGTTCGAGCGCAAGCCATTTTCCAAGCACTACTTTTTGCTGGTTGCCGCCGCTCAACGTAGCCGCGCGCGATTCAGGGGATGGGGTCTTTATCTTCAGTGCGCCGCACATCTGGACGGCGCGTGCGGTTTCGCGTTTGGACTCAATCCAGGTTGCGCGGGAATAATCCTTTAATCCCGGGAGCGTTATGTTTTCACGGATAGTGAAATCCACAACCAGGCCGGCGCCGCGACGGTCTTCGGGGATCAGATAAATCCCGGCGTCTATTGCATTGCGCGGCGACTCTACACGAACGCTTTCGCCGCCCATGAGCATCTCTCCGTCTGCCCGAGGGTCGACCCCGAATATTGCGCGAGCAAGCTCCGAGCGTCCCGCGCCCACAAGTCCGGCCAGACCCAATACCTCGCCGCGCGCTACGCCGAAGGAAACCTCGTGATGTGGATAGCGTGCAGTGCGCAAACCACGCACCTGAAACCACTCAGGCCGGGGAGGTTTGTTTTCGGGCGCGTGATGATAAAACTCCTGCAGGTCGCGTCCTACCATCATCTTTACAAGCCGGGCGTGCTCGATTTCGTCGCGCTGCAACTCTCCGGCGTTGCGGCCGTCGCGCAGCGCCACGACGCGGTCTGCGATCGCGCGAACTTCGTCAAGCCGATGCGAGATATATATGACGCTTACTCCCTGCGCCTTGAGTTCGCGAATGATGTCGAGCAGTCGTTCGGTTTCTGCGAGCGTAAGGCTCGAAGTCGGCTCATCCATAATGATGAGCCGTGCGCCTGCGGCCAACGCGCGCGCGATTTCAACGAGTTGTCGCTGAGCGAGGGCCAGTTCGCCGAGTATTGTCCGGCTCGAAAGATTCAGTCCGAGGCGTCGCAAATGTGCGTCGGCTTCGCTGTAAATCCGGCGCGAATCTATGAGTTTCAGCAGTCCGCCGCGTACGGGTTCGCGGTTCAGGAACAGATTGGCGGCAAGGTCGAGATTGTCCAGAACGCTGAGTTCCTGATGGATGAATTCTATGCCGAGAGCCCGCGCATCGGCGGGCGAATCTATTTCAACGACTCTGCCCGAGACGCTGATTGCGCCCGCATCGGGTGTGATGACGCCGCCGAGGATCTTCATCAGCGTGGATTTGCCCGCGCCGTTTTCGCCAATGAGCGCCACTACTTCACCGGCGCCGACGCTCAGATCCACGGCTTCAAGCGCAATTACTCCGGGGTACCGCTTCCCGATTCCCTTCATGTCCAGAAGATGTGACGACATATCAGCACTCAAGGAACATCGAGGTAACGGAACATACGAAATGAAACGGAACAAACCGAAGAAGCGGCTTTTTCCTCCGTTTGTTTCGTTAATTTCCGTTTGTTCAGTTATCTCTCTTCTTCTGCAGAAAAACGAAGACGCCCTTTTTATTCGACGTTATGATATCGGGCCTGCGGTCTCCGTTGATATCCATAACGACAAACTGCGTCCCTACGCCCGAATCGTCGTCCACCCGATGCCGTATCCATCGCACGCCTCCCCTGGATCGCTGGAGTTCGTACCAGTAAATTACGGCCGGATCGTCAGGATTGATGTCGCCCGTGGGGCCGTGCGCCCAGAATCTTTTTCCCGTAACGATATCCTTCAATCCATCCCCATTGATGTCGGTTAAGACCAGCGCGTGAGACTGCGAAAAGCTTTCGTCTATTGTGTGCGGCACGAACTCTCGAACATTGTTTGGGCCGCGCCGTTGTTTGCGCCACCAGACGCCGATCCGGTGCGCGGATGTAGTCACTACATCATTCAGTCCGTCGCCGTCTACATCGTACACCTCGATCTGCGCGCAATCTTCGCCGAAGTCTGCCGGAACAAAGCGCCAGGGGCCGTTGCGCGGATCTGCGGGTGCTTCCCAATATCCTTCTTTGACGAGCACATCGGGGCGTCCATCGCCGTTGATGTCGCCCACGCCGAGGCCGTGCGAATATCTCCAGCGCCCCGGTCCCTTGTGTTCGCTCGTGCTGATGGGGTAAGAAATGAAAGGCTCTGTCGGGGCTTTGCCGGGTTCGTACCACGCCATTTGCGAATCGTCAAACGCAAAAACAAGCACGGGCATCGGGCCGGTTCCGGCGAGCCGTGTGAATGCGGGGCTTTCGTTGCAGGCATTGCGAAACAAAAGGTGCACGGGCCAGTAGCCGCCGTTTTTGCCCGGATTTTCGTGCCAGACTACCGGATGTGTGCCCGGCATATCGATGCGGATCAGGTCGGGCCAACCGTCGCGGTTGATGTCGGCGGCGAAGTTTACAAAGCTGTCGCTGTATCCTTTGGCTGCGTCGAAACGCTGAACCTCTGCAATCTCGTGCATTTTCCAGTTCGGCGCCTCGTACCATACCCGTCCGGCTATTACGTCGAGCCGTCCGTCGCGGTTGATATCGGCGACGGCGACGCCCTCGGAGCGGAATTCCCGGTCGAGCACGGTTTTCACAAATTCTACCGAACGGCGTTGAGTATTTCCCGAATAGACCGAAACGCCGATCAGCAATACAAGTACAATCGCGAAGGGAAATCGTCGCATAATGTCATTTAATAGGCACTGAAGTCTGGTGAGGCAATCATGTCCCAGTTATGCGGGAAAGAGAAGGGAGAAGACTGCGCTTATTGCAGCAATTTCCCGTTTGGCAAAAAAAGAGGGATAACGGAACAAACGAAAATAGACGGAACAGACGGAAATAAAGAACTTTTCTGAGAGGTTGAAATGACCCTTGCCGGATTCAGAGCGTTTTGCATCCTCATAGTCCTGTTTGCAGTTTGTGCATCGGTGAAGGGCGAGGACGGCTACCGCCTGTGGCTGCGCTACGATCCATTGCCGGAACAGGAGGGTGAACGCTTCCGCGAGATCGTCACGTCAATTGTTGCTCCTGAAGGATCGCCGGCTCTGGATGCTGCGCGCAGGGAACTCGCGCAGGGCTGCGAAGGACTGCTGGGGCGCGCGATTCCTTTCATTGATACGCCCGACCGCGACGGCGCGATTGTTTTGGGCACGCCGAAGAGTTCGCCGTTTATTGCAGCGTTGCGGTGGGATCAATCTCTTGCCTTGCTCGGGCCTGAAGGCTATCGCATAAGATCCGTAAATCTGCGAGGAAAGTCCGTAACGGTCATTGCCTCGCAGGGCGATCGGGGCGCGCTTTACGGAGCATTTCATTTTCTGCGGTTGATTCAGACGCACGAGCCCATCAACGATCTGAATCTGGATGAGCGCCCGCGCCTGCAACTGCGAATGCTCAATCACTGGGACAATCTCGACGGCAGCATCGAGCGCGGTTATGCAGGCCGATCGCTGTGGAAATGGGAAGAACTGCCCGCGAAGCTCGATCCTCGCCTTCGCGACTACGCCCGCGCAAACGCATCTATCGGAATCAACGCCACGGCTCTCAACAACGTTAATGCAAACTCGCGCAGTCTGAGCCTGGATTACCTGCACAAGGCGGCTGCCATAGCCGATGTATTTCGCCCCTACGGTGTGCGTGTATTCCTGTCTGCCCGTTTTTCCGCGCCGATGGAGCTTGGCGGATTGAAAACCGCCGATCCGCTCGATCCCGAAGTCGTTGCGTGGTGGAAGAAAAAGGCGGATGAAATATACGGAATAATCCCGGATTTCGGCGGCTTTCTCGTCAAAGCCAACAGCGAGGGGCAACCGGGGCCGCGCACCTACAATCGCGATCACGTAGACGGCGCGAACATGCTGGCGGCGGCCGTTGCGCCTCACGGCGGCGCGGTAGTCTGGCGCGCGTTCGTCTACGACATGAAACCCGGTTACGACCGCGCCGGCGCTGCATATGAGAACCTGCAACGCTTTGACGGGCGGTTTGCCGAAAATGTATTGCTTCAGGTCAAAAACGGCCCCATCGATTTTCAACCGCGCGAGCCGTTTCATCCGCTGTTCGGAGCGATGCCGCGAACGCAGTTGATGCCCGAATTGCAGATCACGCAGGAATATCTGGGATTCTCTAACCACCTTGTATTCCTGGCTCCGATGTGGCGCGAGTTTCTTGATTCGGATACGCATGCGCGGGGGCGCGGTTCTACAGTTGCCCGCATTGCCCAGGGAGCCTTCTATCGGGGACGCGGGCGCGGGATGACGGGCATGGCGGGAGTCGCCAATACTGGAACGGATCGCAACTGGACCGGTCATCATTTTGCGCAGGCAAACTGGTATGCGTTCGGGCGGTTGGCGTGGAACCCGCATACTTCGTCCGAGGAAATTGCAGGCGAATGGATACGGATGACGTTGACGCGCGAACCGAAGTGGGTGGAATGGATATCGCGGTTGATGCTGGAATCGCACGAAGCGCTGGTCGATTACATGACGCCGCTCGGACTGCATCACATCATGTGGCCCGGTCATCATTACGGGCCGGCTCCGTGGTGGGACCGAGGCGAGCGCCAGGACTGGACCTCGGTTTATTATCACCGAGCGGACAGGCGCGGTATTGGCTTCAACCGTACTAAAACCGGAAGTAATACCGTAGTTCAGTATTTCCCGCCGGTTCGCGATGTATTTTCAGACCCGAAACGGTGTCCCGAAATATTCCTGCTCTGGTTTCATCATCTTCCATGGGATTATCGGATGAGATCGGGACGCACGCTGTGGGATGAATTGGCCCTGCGGTATCAACGTGGGGTAGAATGGGCGCGTACTGCACGCAGGGAGTGGGATGCGCATACCGGTGTGATTGATCCCGAGCGTCACCGTGCGGTCGCCGACAAGCTGGCGATTCAGGAGCGTGACGCGGTTCACTGGCGCGACGCCGTTCTGCTCTATTTTCAAACCTTCTCAAAACGCGCGTTGCCGGACGGCGTAGAACAGCCGCGGCTGACGCTCGAAGAGTATCGCGCGAAGAGCCTCGACTGGTAAACAGGCATCACGCTGCATACAAGACAATACCCATGAAACGAAGAAGATTTTTGCAATCCGTAGCCGCGGCGCCGATTGCTCCGGTCGCGCTCGCATCTCAATCATCGGGGGGCGCCGCGCCGCAGGCCCAACCTTCGGATCAGGGCCGGCAGATCGACTATCGGGCAGCGGATGCGGCAGGTGAGATGTCGCGCCGTTTTTTCAATGCACAGCAGTTTGCAGCGCTGCGGCGGTTGAGCGACATTCTGATGCCTGCGATCGGCGATGCTCCGGGAGCACTCGACGCATCCGTTCCCGAGTTCCTGGACTTTTTGATCGGTGCATCGCCCGCAGACCGCCGTCAGCTATATCGCGCGGGTCTCGATGCGCTCAATACGCAGTCGCGACGGCGCTTCAACAAGGCATTCGCCGATGTAGACCAAAATCAGGCCGATGAACTGCTTGCTCCGCTTCGCGCCGAGTGGACGTACGATCCGCCGGTTGACCCGCTTGCGCGGTTTCTGCGCGCAGCTAAACACGATGTGCGGATCGCTACTATAAATTCACAGGAATGGAGTGCTGCGGGCGGCGGCTCCGGCGCGCGGCGTGCGGGGGGTGTTGGGCAATACTGGTACACAATCGAGTGAGGAGATAACGGATCAAACGAAATAAGAGGGAAACCAAGGAAATATTCAATACACTGTAAACAAAGTTTTTGAGTTTTTCAGCCGCGAAGCGGCGAAAGCTCTGTAGCCTGGTGCGTAAGCGCCAGGTCAGCAGTAAAAGAAGGTTCAAGCCCTGGAAGGGCGAAAGATCTTCCGCCCCTCCGGGGCTCACGGGATTTTTCCACACCTACCCAGGGCTTACGCCCTGGGCTACGGCTCTTTCGCCGCTTCGCGGCTGAAAAACTCAAAGAATTTTGTTTACAGTGTATTCAACTTTTTCGTGATTTTCGTCTGTTTGGTTATTTTTCTTTCCTCCCAAAACGAGAATCGCCGGGAATTGTCGGGTTCCAGGAGTGTGGATAAGATGCAGAAGCTGGAAAAGCAATATGATGTATTGATCGTGGGTTCCGGAGCATCGGGCGGAATGGCGGCCTATACGCTTACGCGGAAAGGAATCAAATGCCTGGTGCTCGAAGCCGGACCTCCGGTAGATTTTCAGCGACATCGCACGCTCAAACCCGTATCGGAGTTGCCCTACCGCGGATTCGGCAAACCGGGCCGCCTGCCGCACGTTTTTCAGGCGAATGAATTCAATGCAAATACGTGGGTGGACGAGGAAGCTGCGCCCTACACCCACGATCCGAAGGAGCCGTACAACTGGGTCAGGGTGCGGCTCGTAGGCGGAAAGTCGCTGTTCTGGGCGCGCATGTCGTTTCGCCTGAGCGATTATGAATTCAAGGCTAAAGACCACGACGGATTCGGCGACAACTGGCCGATATCTTACGCCGATCTTGCGCCGTACTACGACAATGTAGAACCGATTTTCCGCGTGTCGGGCCGCAAAGAGGGGCTTGCGCAACTCCCGGACGGGAACTTCGTAGATGACAATTCTCCCGATGTAGAGGCGGTAAAGCGAATTGCCGCTGCGGGCAAATCCCGCGGCATGACCGTCACGAAGATTCGACGAGCGCTCGGCGACGGGCAACTCGCGAGTTCGTTCAATCTGCTTCTTCCGGAAGCAAGCGCTACCGGAAATCTTACGATTGTTCCGAATGCGATCGTCCGCGAGATTACGATCGACAGGAATACGGGCATTGCTAACGGCGTTCATTTCGTGGATCGCGTCTCGAAGCGCGAACTGCACGCAAAGGCGAAAGTAATAATTCTCGGCGCCGCCTGCCTTGAAAGCACGAGATTGCTGCTCAACTCAAAGCTTGCGAATTCCAGCGGTGCGCTCGGCCGCTACCTGCACGATCAGTTCTACATACCGGGCGGCGTGGTTGCTGTTATACCGGAAGCAAGGGACGGGCGCGGCGGGCGTGGACTTGTGGGAGGCGCGGGTTATGTCCCGCGATTCGTAAACCTCCAAAAGAAGGAAAAAAACTATCTGCGCGGTTATGCGTTTGATTTCTATACGGGGGGTACTCCCGACGCGAAGTACTTTCCTTCGTGGGGCGAAGAACTGCAGAAATCGCTCGACAGTTGCCGCAATGCCGGATTTTCGGCCACGATTATGGGCGAAGTGCTGCCGCGTTACGAAAACCACGTGCGTATCGATCCCAAAATTGTGGATGCGTGGGGAATTCCGGTGCTGAATTTCCAGTGCCGCTATACCGATAACGAGTTCAATATGGCGCGCGATGCCGTGGAAACGGTGGGCGAGGTGTGCCGCGAAGCGGGATTTGAGGTTCTCAACAGAAACGAAAAGATGTTTCCTCCCGGCTATAGCATTCACGAACTCGGCGCGTGCAGGATGGGCGATAATCCGAAGACGAGCGTGCTCAACAAGTGGAATCAGTGCCACGACATCAAAAATATCTTTGTTGTCGACGGCAGCAGTTTCGTTACCGGCGGGACGCAGAATCCGACTATGACGATTCTGGCTCTTTCTATGCGCGCTTCTGAGTATCTTGCCGAGCAGTTGCGGCGGGGCGATTTGTGAATTCAGACATCTTTAAGGCGGACCGAGGGGAAACTGCCAAACACGGGGAAATGAACGGAAATCGCGTATCCGCCGGGTCCGCTTTCGTAAGATTGACGTGTGTGATCGCGGCGTGTGTATTGGGGGCGGCGGCCGGGACAGGCGGTCAGGCGCCTGTAGGTCCCGAACAACCGCTTCCGTTCAGCCACAAGAAGCATGCAGGCGACGAAGCGATAAAATGCGCCGTCTGCCATCGCAACGCCGATCCGGGCGAGAGGATGGGATTTCCGCCGACTTCGGTTTGTATGGGATGCCATACGGATGAAGCCGCCGATAAACCCGCGATAAAAACTCTTGCCGCCATTGATGCCGAAAGGCGCGCGATTAGGTGGGTGAGGGTTTACCAGATTCCGAGTTACGTATTTTTCAGCCATCGCGCGCATCTTGCTGCGGGGAGCGCTTGCGCAGACTGCCACGGGCAGGTCGCAGAGCGCGAGCGGCTCTATCGCGAAGGCGATATATCAATGGCGGGCTGCATCAAGTGCCATCAGGAAAAGCAGGCGAGCACCGATTGCACCTACTGTCACGACAAGCTGAATTAGCCGATTGAATTTTGAAGGAGACAAAGATGATCGAAGACCGCAGACATTTCGGTTCACTGTCCCGCCGATCGTTTCTTGCGATTTCGGCGGCCGCCCCTTTTGCGCTTGCTTCGCAGGCGCATAAACACATTCCGGTCGGCATAGAACTCTATTCCGTGCGCGACGAGCTTGCCAAAGACCTGATGGGCACGGTGCGCGCTGTTGCGAAAATGGGCTACGAAGTAGTCGAGTTCTTTTCCCCCTACTACCAATGGACTCCGGAATACGCCAAAGAAGTGCGAAAGCTGCTCGACGATCTGAACGTCAAGTGCCCTTCGACGCACAACGGCTCGAACGTATTCACTCCGGAAGGTCTCGACAAGGCGATCGAACTCAACAGGATACTGGGTTGTAAATACATCGTGATGGCGAGCGCCGGGCGCGTAAGCGGACTGGACGGATGGAAAACCGTTGCCGAGCGGCTAACCTGGGCTTCTGAAAAACTCAAACCGCTGAGCATGCGCGCGGGCTTCCACAATCACCGCATAGAGTTCGTAGCAATCGACGGCAAGCGCCCGATGGATGTGCTGGCCGAAAACACACCGAAGGAAATGTCGTTGCAGCTCGATGTGGGAACCTGTCTTGAAGCGGGCGTCGATCCCGTTTCGTGGATTAAGGCCAATCCCGGCCGAATAAATTCGATTCATTGCAAGGAGTGGTCTTCGGCTGAGGGGGTAGGCTACAAAGCCCTGCTCGGCGAAGGCGACGCCAAATGGAAGGATATCTTCGCGGCTGCGGAGTCGGTCGGAGGCGTAGAATTCTATTTGATAGAGCAGGAGGGCAGCCGGTTCTCTTCGCTCGAAACCGCCGAACGCTGCCTCGCTACGTGGAAGAAACTGCGAGCCTAACCTTCAATCTGATAAATTCTCTTGACTCTTTTGACAAGTGTGGTATAACCAGGCAGTACCGCAGCTCGTTTAGACGATTAGCTAAATGATGAATTGGGATAATGAAGATTAAAGAAGCAATCAATGCCCGTTCACCGGTGGCCATACCGGAACAATTGAAAAAGATCCTGCTGTCAAAGATCGAATCCGGTGAGTACATTCCGGGCGAGAAGATACCGTCCGAGAGGGCACTCGCCGAAATGTACGGTATCAGCCGTATTTCTGCACGCCAGACGCTGACGGAATTGATAGCTGAAGATTATCTGTTCCGAATACCTGGTAAAGGGACCTTTGTTGAGAGGGCGGAGCAGGTGGCACGCAAACTCAAGCGCGGTTCTTTCAATATCGCTTTTCTGATCAACCGGCACTGGTATTCATTTGCGCAGCCTGGTCATAACCGGGTGCTGGAGGGAGTCGAGCGCGCACTCAGCAAACGTGGATACAAACTCGTATTCTTAGCAAGCGACGACCGTTTGGAGGAAGGTCAAATCAATATTGATCTAACTAGACGCAGAGCAGAAGGATATGACGGCTATATTCTCGAAGGCCCAATGAGCGAACAGGTTATTGAGTATTTTCAGGCATCTGACGTTGCATTCATATTGCTCGATGCGGTTACTGCAGTCGACGGTGTTAATTGTGTATGTATGGATTACTTCGGCGGAGCAATACAGGCGATCAGGTACTTAGCAAAGTTAGGGCATTCCGAAATCGGCTATATCGGTTTGGAGCATAGCGATAAATACCACGGTTATTTGGAGGGACTCCGCACAACACGACTTAAACACGACGCCTCGTTTACAGAACTAATTACCATCAACGGCGAGGATCGGCCTGGTTATCAGCACGGTCGCGAGGCTATGCAACGACTTATCAGTCGAGGTGCTTATCCTTCTGCACTTTTTATTACCAACGATGTCGTGGCGCTTGGAGCTATGGAAGTCGCCAAACGCGAGGGGATCAAGATTCCCCAACAGTTGAGTCTCGTAGGGTGCGACGATATAGACATTTTTGGGCAAGCAGATCCGCCGCTGACCACTGTTTGTACAGACCTTGAGCGATTCGGCGCCGTAGGAGTGGAGCGCCTCTTCTCGCTGATGGAAACCCCCAATCAGTCGAGCCAAATCATCAGGGTTCCTTTACATCTCGTGGTCCGCGGATCAGTTACCGCTCCCTCCAGGGTGGCTGCCTCTTCTATTAAACGTGACCTTGTGCATAACTGAGTAAACATTCCCGAAACCCGCATCGGGAGTAGCCATTATGTAAATTGATTGGTATGTCCTGGTATAACCGCAACATCTCGAACGAGCAAAGAGGAGAATGTTATGAGTAAACAGGGATCGGAGCACACGTGGCAGGTCAAAGCCGTTAAGGTGGGAATGGCGATTGCGAATCTTTGGGTTGTTTTATTGTTTCTATCGGTTCCGGCGTATGCTCAACTGGATGTAAACGGGGCTATTAGCGGGACGGTGCGGGATCAGACGGGATTGGCGATTCCTGGAGTAGCGGTTGTAGTGACCAATCTCGACACTGGAAGCACACGGCAGGCTGCGAGTGGATCTCAGGGGGCATATATCATCCCGAGCGTGGCGCCGGGACGTTATTCGCTTAAGGCAACACTCTCAGGACACAAGACTTATCTATTGCCTGAAGTCAGGATTGAAGTCAAACAACTGGCTACGTTTGATATCGCCATGCAGCTGGGCGAGATTACCGAGACCGTTCAGGTCACGGGAGAGGCGCCGCTGCTGAACTCGACTGACGCGACGATCGGGACCGTCATCCAGCGGGTAGAGTTGACCGAGATGCCGATTAACGGCCGTCACTTCTCCCAACTCTTGTTGCTGGCGCCTGGAGCATCGCCGGATCAAACCGGGCAGCAGGAGTCATTTACCGTGGCGCTCGGAGAAGGTGGTGTGTCGCCGGCCGTCAACGGACAGCGTTCGCAAATGAACAATTTCAGGCTCGACGGGATCGACAATAACATGCGTTTCACCAATTCATTCGGTACGAGCCCCCCGCCGGACGCCCTGCAGGAGGTGAAATCCTCAAGCCACGATTCCGACGCACAAATCTCGCTCGCTGCTGGCGCCAATATCAATGTTACGACGCGTGCCGGCACTAACAACCTGCACGGCTCGATTTGGGAGTTCGTCCGAAACGATAAGTTTTCGGCGAACAACTACATCGACAACTCACTTGGCAGTAGAAAGCTTCCATACAAGCAGAATCAATACGGCTTCTTTATCGGCGGTCCGATCCTTTTGCCCAAGATTATCGACGGACGACAGACGAAGACCTATTTTGCAGCTTATTGGGAAGGCTTCAAATCAAGAAGAACCTCTAATACGACGGCCAACGTTCCTACGCAGGCCATGCGCGATGGGGATTTTTCCTCGCTTCTCGGCGCGCGGGTCGGGGCCGATGGACTCGGCCGCGACGTCTTCGCTAACCAGTTATACGATCCGATGACGACACGCGCCTGCACAACTTGTCCGCAGGGATTCATACGCGATCCATTCCCGAACAACCGAATTCCAACCTCTCGAATACACCCCGTCGCCCGAGCATACATGGATTTTCTCTACCCCTTGCCCAACCGCCCCGGCTCTCCGAATCTGGTGCTGGAACAGAGCCGAGCTCAGGATTCCAACAACTGGGGCATTAGAATAGATCACAATTTCAGTGATTACGACCGTGTCTACGGCCGGTTCTCGCAATACCACATCAGGCAACGCACTCCAGGAGCGCTGCCGGCCGCCGCTACCGATCGTCTAAACGTAGGCCTAAACACGGTTGTGACCTACAATCACGTTTTCGATCCGACCTTTCTCGTCGATGTACAGGTCGGATACAACCGCGCGGCGATACCTGGCCGTAGCGTGCCGCTTGGCGAGGATTTTCATGCTGCTGTCGGTGACAATTTTGCCGAGGCGCTGGCATTCGGTTTTCTTCCGACATCACTGTCGCTATCCGGCGGCACTGTAGGCGGGATCTCCTTTTCAAACTCGGATCTGGCCAACCCCGACTATTCCTATCAGTTCAATTTCGATTTCAAGAAGGTAAAAGGCACACAGAATATCGGCTTCGGTTTCAGGCTTCTGCACTGGCGTCACATTATCGGCCCGGCCGGGACATCGAGCATGACGTACGTTCCGCAGACGACCGGACAGCCCGGCTTCAACAACACGGGGACGCCGCTGGCGAGTTTTTTCCTCGGGCTGCCGCGCGATACCGACAAAAGCACGGTTCCGGCCGGCAACATGTGGGGAAACGTATACATCGCCTACGTTCAGGACGATTGGAAGGTGACCCCGAAGCTAACACTCAATCTCGGGTTGCAATACGCGTATGCGATGCCGCCGCTCAACGAGGCGGATATCGGCATATTCGATTATGATATTGCGTTGACGCAGCCTAATGCCACGAACTTCGCCTATGCCTATCTATGGACGGGGACCAACCCGATCACCGGACAACCACCGAACGTTCGACGCAGCATAATGGAACCGGACCGCAACAACTTCGCTCCGCGCATCGGCCTAGCCTACAGGTTTATGCCGAAGATGGTGGTCCGTAGCGGTTTCGGAGTCTTTTACGATTTCAACACTAACCTGATTCAGAACGCGGGAATTCGAGTTGCCGACCGGTCGTGGCCGTATTTCCCGTCGCAGGCTATCAGCGGTGTGAATTTGTTGCAGCCGAGTTCGACGACGCTCGATAACCCCTATCGTGAGGCGACGTTGACTTCGGTTGCCCCAGCGCCGGCAACGACCGGGACCGGATCATTCCAGTTCGACCGGTTTGCGCGCGATCCTTACGTCATGCAGTGGAATCTGAGCATCGAGCGACAGCTTCCCTCAAATATATTGCTGTCGGTGGCGTATCTCGGTTCCGGAGGTCGGAAACTTCCAGCTGGTGTTCAGGCGAATACGGCTCTGGCAAGCCCCGATCCGATAAATCCTCGGCGGCCGTTGCCGAACGTACCGCGCAGCTTTACACGCTGGACACGGCAGGTCAATTCGTCCTACAACGCACTGCAGTTGAAGCTGGAGAAACGGTTCTCGGGCACCTTAACCTTTCGCAACTCCTACACCTGGTCGAGGTCATTCGATACAACAAGTGATTCCAATACGGGCGCGATCGAATACCCGGCCGATTTTCGTTTGGCGTATGGGCCATCGGATTTCGATCGCACACACACAAACGTTTTTTCATACGTCTATGTGTTGCCGTTCGGCCGAGGGAAGACAATCTTTTCAGGTGCGAGTGGCGTAGTGGACGGAATCCTTGGCGGATGGCAGTTATCGGGTATCGTTACGCACCGCAGCGGGCGCCGGTTCAGCGTTCTGACCGGGCGTGACAGCGCTAATATCGGCATCTCGTTTGCTGGGAGCGTCAAGGCCGACATCATCGGTGACCCGACTCCGTCCGGGTTTACACCGACGCGCGAGAAATGGTTAAACACCGCTGCGTTTGCCATGCCGGCTTCGGGCAAACTCGGCACCTCCGCGCGTAACGCCTTCAAGAGCGATGCTTTCGGTCGTTTCGATTTTCTTCTGGCCAAAGACTTCCGGCTGCGTGAAGGCCTTGGACTGCAATTTCGCACCGAGTTTTTCAACGCTTTCAATCAAACCAATTTCGGTTTGCCGGTAACGACCATTACCAATGCGAATTTTGGTCAGATCCTGAGCGCCCTCAGTTCGAGGGACATTCAGTTTGCCCTCAAACTGCACTGGTAATGAGGTTGGATTCAATCCACTGAATACACGGAACAAAATGGAGATCACGGCTCGGTGTTCGCTAGCATTCATTTCGTTCCTTATGTTTCCGTGATTTTTCCCGGATTTGTATCAAGGAGATCGAAGACAGATGAAGACATTATGTCCTGCCGCTCATCTGATGATCGTTGTGCTGATCGCTTCCGTCATCGGGTTTGGCCAGACAACTGCCCAGCAGCCGGAAGTTACGGGGCGGGCACTAGCCCTGCAGGATATGACGCTGCACGTCATCCCGCAGTCCCATATCGACATTGCCTGGTGGTGGCGCTACGATCCGCAGACAGTCAATGTCGTCGTACGGCGGACGCTAGAGATGGCTTTTGAAAATCTCGATGCGTTTCCCGATTACACCTTCACTTTCCTTCAGGTGCCGGCTATCCAACCGCTCGAAACGTTGTATCCTGATCTGTTCTACAAAATACATTACTATCTCTATCATTCGGCGCCGGTCGGCCGCAGCATTCCCAATCCTCACGGGACCGATCCCGAAAAAGGGCGATTCAAGATTGCCCACGGGATGTGGCTGGAGATGGATGCCTCGCTGCCTTCGGGCGAATCACTGGTCAGGCAGTGTGTCTACGGCAAGCGATACTTCAAATACAAGTTCGGTCTCGACATCAAATCGGCATGGTTTCAGGATGCCTGGACGCATCCGGTCACCTATCCGCAGATTCTGAAAAAGAGCGGGATCGACTCATATATGTTCACACGCGGCGAAGCAGGCGAGGGCGACGAAAGGATGTTCTGGTGGCAGTCGCCGGACGGATCACGGGTTTTTGCTTACAAGCCCGTTAGCCGCGGCGGGAATATGTCAAAGGATCGATATGATCGCGAGATGATGGAAATCTCCAGACGCTACGGCGTGCGCGATGCCATAGCGCTGGTCGGCGTCGGAAATCACGGGGGCGGGGCCAATTCAAAGGATATCGCTGACTGGCGTAAGATCATGTCGGAGATGACCCCGACGGCGCGTTTTAGCACGCATACCCGTTTTCTGGAGAAAGTACTCGTCGAACCGAACCGTTTCCCGGTCTATAACTACGAGATGACGCCGACCATCCGCGGCATCTATACAACGATCGGCGAGATGAAGAGGCTGCATCGAGAGAGCGAAATTTTGCTCCTCAGTGCCGAGAAGTTTTCGGCCATCGCCGCGCAGATGAATCTGGTTGCCTATCCGCAGAAACGGCTCAACGCCGCCTGGGAAAAAGTCATGCTCAACCAGAGCCATGACGCCATCTCCGGTACAACTACGCCGCCTGCGACCGAGGATGCCTTCGATCTTTACCGGCAGGCGATCGAGGCGAGCCGGCAGAGCCTCGGCGAAGCCTTTCAAGCCATTGCCGGTCGGGTGAGTACCGAAGGAAACGGCACTCCTGTCGTTTTGTTCAATCCGCTTTCATGGGAGCGAACTGATCCGGCCGAGGTCGATATCGAATTCAACGAGCCGGTGACTGGGGTGGAGGTAGTGGGTCCCGACGGCAAAGCCGCGCAGGCGCAAATCCTACGGAGGGACAGGCGCAACGGCAAATATCGGCTGACAATTCTGTTCATCGCCGAGGGAGTGCCGTCGCTCGGCTATAAAACCTATCATATTCAGCCGTCGGGCGTCGGCCGTGCTCCCCAGTCCACGCTCAAGGCTTCGGCGCAGGAGATCGAAAACGAATACTTCGTCGTCAGGATCGACCCGGTGACAGGTCTCGTCGCCGGAATATACGACAAACGTAATCGTCGCGAAGTGCTCGATTCATCGCGCCGCGGCAACCTGATTCAGGTAATCGAAGATTATGGGGATTCGGAAGGCTTTCTGCGTTCGGCCGACCGCAAGGTCGAGACCGATCACAAGTGGACCGGAAAGACCTGGGACCTCGACCGCGAGCCGCAGATCGAATTGATCGAGACGGGGCCGGCGCGAGCCGTCATTCAGGTCAAGAAAAAATGGAATCTGGCTCGCTTCACCTCACGCATAATCCTTAATCATCGCCTGCCGAAGATCGATTTCGAAATCGATATCGATTGGGACGGTAAAAATAAAATGGTCAAGGTTGCGTTTCCACTCGCCGTTTCGTCGCCCGAAGCGACCTATGAAATACAGTACGGCAACATTCGCCGCCCGAGCCGCGGCGAAGAACACGTGGCGCAGAAGTGGGTCGATGTTTCCGACCGCGATTACGGCGTCAGCCTGCTCAACGACAGCCGTTACGGCTATGACGTCAAAAACAACATCATCCGCTTGAGTCTGTTGCGAAGCCCTGTTTCTCCGGCGTACCTGACTGACGAAATCGGTGTCCATACGATCCGGTACTCGCTTTCACCTCATCGCAGCGGCTGGCAAGACGGAGATACGGTTCGGCGTGGTTACGAACTAAACTATCCGCTTTTTGTCCACCTCACTGATTCACACACCGGAGAACTGCCGCCGACGCATTCCTTTCTCTCCGTTGAAGCGGAAAACGTCATCATCGAGGCGTTGAAGAAGGCCGAGGATTCGGATGACCTGATTCTTCGGCTTTACGAAAGTGAGGGGCGTAATGCGGACACTCGGGTTAACTGGTCGCATCCCGTAGACGCTGTACACGCGGTCGATATGATGGAAAACGGGTCGAAAGAGGTCCTTACCACCGGCCGCGGGATGCAGATCTCGGTTAGTGCATATTCGATCGAGAGCTACAAGCTGATCCGGGATAAAAAATGATGTTCGGACGAGGGGGCAGGATGATTCGAAGAGCAATAGTCATTGCGCTATTGGTGTGTCTGTCGGCAGTGCCGGGCGTCGTTCTATTTCCGGCTGCTGAAGGTGCATTTCCGGCTGCGGGTTTGCGTGTCGGAGCAGCGACGGTCGAAATCGAGGCCGACGATTCGATGGTTATCGGCGGCGGGATCGGACCACGTTATGTCAAAGGGGGTGAGGCCCCGCTGAGGGCGACGGCGCTGATCATCGAGGGCGGTGCAAAGGTCTGCATCATTTCGCTCGATCTGGTCAATGCGCCGGGAGAAATCATTACTCCAGCGAGTCGCGAGATTGAGACGAAACTGCGAATACCGTTTGCCAACATCATGGTCTCCTCGACACACACGCACAGCGCTCCGGCGACGATCAAGGTTCACGGGATCACGCCGAACGAGATCTTCCGCGAGCGTGTGCGTGAGGCGATCGTTGCTTCGGCGATAAAGGCCAGCAAACAAATGGCGCCCGCCGATCTGTACTTCGGGCTTGGACAGGAGGCGACTGTCGGCCAGAACAGTCGGTTGCTGCTTTCGGACAATACGATCTACTGGGTGGGGCCGAAAGATGATGCCATCAGACCCACGGGGCCGTTTGACACGGAACTGCCGGTCCTCGCCTTCAAGGGGCCGAACGGTAAGATGCAGTCGCTCATCTTCAACCATTCCTCACACAATATCGGCGGCAGATCGAACGTTCGGTCTCCGGCCTTTTACGGTCTTGCGGCGCAGGAACTGGAAAAGGAACTTGGTGGAACCTCGCTGTTTCTGCCTGGCGCCTTCGGGTCGAGCCACGTCTACAACCTGCCTTCGGTTGATGAGCGGATCTTCCGGATCAAGAACTCGATCAAGGAGTCGCTTGCCAGGGCCGATAAACAGTCGGCACCCCTGATTCGTTCCATGAAGAGCGAGTTTGCTTACAAGGTACGAACTTTCGATGAGGAAAAGGAAGATGCGGCGGTTTCCTATTACTGCCGCAAACGGTCGCAGTCGCAGTCGGGGGCTGAACGGACGATTGCGATCTTTCGCGATATGAGGAAAGATCTGACGCCGCGCCAGGGGGAGGCGCGCAAGACCTGGTTGCAAGTAATCATGATCGGCGATATTGCATTCGTCGCCATACCAGGCGAGTTCTTCACCAAGCTCGGGCTGGAAATCAAGCGCCGTTCACCATTCCGGTATACCTACATCGTCGGCCTGGCCAACGATCATCTCGGTTATCTGCCAGACCGGGAAGCCTTCAAGTTCGGAGGCTACCAGACATGGACCGGGTTGCACAGCTACGTCGCGCCGGAGACGGGAGAGGCGATGGTAGATGAAGCAGTGCGCATGCTCAACGACCTGAATGGTTCGCGCATACGCCGTTAATAACGACTTGATTGTCTGTTGAGAGATGAAAAGTTATCAGCAATTCCCGGTTTAAGAATAAAACAAACCACGGAATACGCTGAACACACGAAAGTAGCTGAAAAACGATCGACTGTTCCGTGATTTCTGCTGCTTCAGTGTATTCCGTGGTTAGTTTTTTCCTTAAACCGGGAATTGCTGAAAAGTTATAAGGAAACAAACGAAAGTGTGACGATTCTGGTGGTTTCAGTTTTATTTCGTCATCTCTTTTCGTGTTCCAGAAAGTCATACTGAAAATCATGGCCAATGCATAAATTGTCATTCGTGGTGGGGATGCCTCGAATCATATTGGCTTTGTACACTGGGGGTTGATCCGGGAAACCAGGTAGCCAAGGCAAATGAGGTGGAAGAGGAAAAACGCATGATGACCGAGGAACGGAAATGGTGGGGAGCGATCCATCTTTTCTGCTTGTTACCAATAGTCTTGTTGTTTCTTTATCCGGGCACAGTCACCCCGACGCTGCTACCCGAAAGAGTGTATGGGGAGGCGGAGCAAAGAACTGCCGGGAGGGCGAAGCTCCAGGCTGGTGTGGCAGCGGTCGAAATGGTTGGTGAAGACTCAATGCCGGTCGGCGGCGGGATCGGGCCGCGTTACGTCAAGGGGCTCGATGCGCCACTGCGGGCGACGGCGCTGGTCCTGAAGAGCGATACAACTGTGTGTCTGATCTCGGTTGATCTCGTCAAGCTGCATCGGGACGTCATCGACGAAGTGATGAGGCGGATTGAGACCAGCACCCGCATTCCGTTCAACAATATTCTGTTGTCATCGACACATACCCACAGCGCACCGGCGACGAGTCGGGTACACGGTGTTACGCCCGATCCGGTGTTTCTTGAAAGGGTGAAGGCTGCGATCGTCGCTGCCGCCAAATCGGCTGCGACGCGACTTCGCCCCGCCGAACTCGACTTCGCACTCGGCCACGAAGCGACGGTTGGTCAAAACAGTCGGCTGTTGCTTTCAGACGGGACAATTTATTGGGTAGGACCGAAGGACGATGCCGTCAGACCTACGGGACCGTTCGATCCGCAGTTGCCGGTTCTAGTGTTCAAAGGGCTGGACGGCAAACCGATCTCGATACTTTTCAATCATTCCTCGCACAACATCGGCTCACACGGCAACAACCGGTCGCCGGCTTTTTACGGCCTTGCAGCACAGGAACTGGAAAAGGAGTTGGGCGGCACACATCTCTATTTTCCCGGAGCCATCGGTTCGACACACGTCTACGATCTGACGACCGATGAGCGCATCTTCAGGATCAAACAGGCGATCAAGGAATCGCTGGCCGTTGCGGAGCGGCGCGAGACCGTCGGCATCAGATCCGTGAAACGGGAGATCGAGTATCGGGTACGAACTTTCGACGAGGCAAGAGAAGATCATGCGGTATCGGCCTATTGCCGCAAGCGTTCGCCGAACGGGGCCGAACGGACGATCCAGATCTTCCGCGACATGCGCCGCGAACTGGCGCCGCATCAGGGTGAGATACGCAAAACCTGGTTGCAGGTCATGACCATCGGCGACGTTGCCTTTGTAGGAGTTCCGGGACAGATGTTCGCCAATCTTGGAATGGAGATCAAAAGACGCTCACCTTTCCGGTACACCTACGTCATCGGGTTGGCAAATGATGAGATCGGTTATCTGGCCGCGCGCCGGGATTTCGAACTCGGTGGGTATCAACTGTGGACCGGACTGCACAGTTTTTCGGCGGAACAGACAGGGGGCGAAATCGTCGATCAGGCGGTGAAGATGCTCGGCGAGTTGTTCTCGACCGGGGCTCGGAGTAGGAGAGGAGGAACAGATTGAGAGGCGAGAGTCCGGGCGAAACAAAGAGTGGATTGAGAGCCGGGGCGCTCGGCACACTCGGAGCGGCGGCACTGGGCATGGCCATGATGGCGCCGGCACTCGGTATCTACGCTAACCTCGGGTTGATTGGCGGGAGTGCGGGCGAAGTGGCGCCGGCCGTGTTTATCGTCGCGCTGCTGTGCACGCTGCCGACGGCGCTGAGTTACGCTTTCATCTCGCGGGAGATCCCCTCGGCCGGCAGCGCCTACACTTGGCTCTCGGAATCGATAAATCCGTTCGTCGGCACACTTGTCGGGTTGTTGTTGCTGGCGACGTACTTCATCGCCGTGTTGTTGCAGCCGATACTCTTCGGTTTGTTTTTCAATGATCTGCTGGGTGCGGTTTTTCAGACTGAAACCGGGTATCTGACGTGGGCATTGGGTGTCGTGATATCGACGGTGATTGTTGCGGCCCTAGCCTATCCGGGCATGGAAATCTCCGGCAAAGCCTCTATTATCCTGACCATCATCGAATTGCTTGTTGTGATGGCGCTGACGGCAACCATCTTTGCAGCGGTGATCGCCGACGGAACGGTCTCGGCGGCGCCGTTCGATCCGGGGCTGTCTTTGCACGGGCCAAGCGGGTTTTCCAAAGCGCTTGTTTTTGGTTTGCTGAGTTTCGTCGGCTTCAGCGTTATCACGACGGCGGCAGAGGAAACAAATTCGCCGCGCACAATCATTCCGCGGGTAGTAGTCGTTTCGTGTTTGCTACTGGGTGGTTGCTGGGCCCTCAGTTCCTGGGCGTTTTCGCTTGCGGTGCCGGCCGAATCGTGGGGAGAGTTTGTTGCACGAGGTGTCAATCCGGTGGCGGCGGTTGCCGAAACACATTGGGGAGCCGGACGGCTTGTGATCATCCTGACAGCGATCTCGGCTGTGCTCGGCGTCTACATAGCCTCGCTGATCGGCTATACGCGCGTCGCCTATGCCATGGCTCGCGCCGGAGCTTTGCCTGGTTTTCTGGCGCAATTGCATCCGAAGTATCAAACTCCCTGGCGTTCGCAGCATCTGGCTTTTGCCGTGGCGCTGCTGATCGTGCTCGTCTGGGGGCGCTGGCTCGGGCTCTATCTTTCATACGACTGGTGGGGGACGAGTCTGGTCCTGTTTGCGACGATCTCCAACATCTTCGTCAACGTCGGCTGCACGGCATTTTTCTATCGTTTCCGGCGTGAGCAGTTCAGTTGGATATGGCACGGGCTGGGGCCGGTTATTGGCATAGTGGCGAGTTTGTTACCGCTTTATTACTCGTTCGGTCCGGATCTCTGGCGCGCGGGCTGGAAAAGCGGGCAGAGCATCATCCTATTTTCAGCCGTAGTAATAGTACTGGCGATTCTTCACGCCTGGAATCTGCAGCGGCAGACTGAAGCGGCCGGTACGATACTAGCCGGGGAGAAATGACAGGATGATCACCTGCACGCCGGACAACGTGCGATCGGTCTGTGATGGGCTTGACCATCCCGAATGCCTGGCTTTTGCTCCGGACGGTTCGATCATCGCCGGCGGTGAAGCCGGTCAGATCTACTGCATTGATGCGGAAACCATGAAGCCGAGAGTTATCGCCGATACCGGCGGTTTCATCCTCGGCGTGGCTACCGATGCCGACGGCGCCGTTTACGCCTGTGACTGTCGCCGGAACGAGGTGCTGAAGATCGGCTGCGACGGCGGAGTCTCGGTTTATTCGGCAGGCACTTCCGAATATCCGGCGATCAATCCGAACTACGGCGCCTTTGACCGTCACGGCAATTACTTCTATACCGCCTCGGGAGAATACTTTCATCCGAAAGGTAACGGCCGGCTGTTTTGCGTCACGCCGGAAGGGAAAACGGAGTGTGTACATCCCGGGCCGTTTCGGTTTGCAAATGGAATCTGCCTCGATGCAGAGCGAGACAGGCTGTATCTGGTGCAAAGCCCGGCGGCAAGCATACTTGTTTTTCGACTCGATGGCCCGAGACTCCGTTCATTACAACCCGAGCAGGAGTACGTGCTGGAGAAAAACACCGTGCCGGACGGTATAGCACTTGATGCCGACCGGAATCTGTACGTCGGTTATTACGTGCCGGATCAGATCGCTGTCGTCAGATCGGATGGTCGCTTCGAAATCCTATATCGGGACTTCACAGCCGAATTGCTGAATCGGCCGACAAACGTCGCCCTGCGGCGTGATGAAATTTACTTCAGCAATCTCGGCGGCTGGAACATCGGTTGTATCAAGCATTGTCTGGAGCCGCTTGAAGTGGTGATGCCCGGGTTTTAACGTGAGAGGGACGTGGATGCCGGTTTGTGAAGAGACAACATTTCGCGGGCGCAGTGCAATCGAGTTGTGCAATGACGAATTGACGGTGACGTTGCTCAAGGGCGGAGGTCACGTCGCCAGAATGCAGCTTGCCGGATCGAAGATCAACCCGCTGTGGGAGCCGCCTTGGCCAGGGCTTGAACCCCGTGATTACGACACGGCGCAACATTCCGGGAAGTACGGACCGGTTGAAGGCCGCCTTCTTGCCTCGATTGCCGGCCATTCGTTGTGTCTCGATCATTTCGGCGAACCGTCTGCGGCCGAAGCTGCAGTTGGCGGGTATTTTCATGGCGAAGCCCCGAACCTCGAGTGGGAAATCATCGACTGCCGGGCAACGGCGGAAGAAGCCTGGTTGGATTACGGTCTGGAGTTGCCGGAAGCAGGTATCAGGTTCAGGCGTCGGTTTTCGCTCGGCCGCGAAGGTACGGTGGTCGTTTTTGATGAGGAAGTGACTAATTTGCGCACGCGTGATGTGCCTCTTGGCTATCAGCAGCACGTCACCTGCGGGCCGCCGTTTGTTTCTCCGGGCATCACGCGCGTCGATTTGCCGGGACGGCGGGGCCGCACCTATCCGCATCGGCTGGGGCCGTTTGACCGATTGCAACCCGATGCAGATTTCGTCTGGCCGCATGCAGCGGGAAGTGAAGGGCAGACACGCGTGGATGTGTTTTCGTCCGGCAGGCCGACGACATCAGTATGTACGGTGTTGCAGGAACCGGAAAACGGTGTCGGATTCATTGCAGTATCGAATGCAGAAGCTGGTTTGTTGCTGGGATATATCTTCGACGCAGAGCTTTTTCCCTGGACAGCGCTCTGGGAAGAAAACTGCGCGACATCGGAGCCGCCTTACGACGGGCGGACCGTGGCGTGGGGAATCGAATTCGGGACCACGCCGCTGCCGGTAACCCGAATCGAGAATCTCTCTGCCGGGCCGCTTTATGACCGGAAGAGATTCACCGTGCTTCCGGCGGGCGGGAGTTTGCGCGGGGAGTATCGCGCCTTTCTTCTGCGTATCCCGGAGGACTGGGCCGGCGTCGAGCGACTCGTCAGCACGGATCGAGAGATCATCGTTGAGGAGGTCAGCGGCGGACGCCGGCTTCAGTTGAGACAGAAATGTTGATTTCGATGGAGCAGAATAAGTATGGCTTACTGGGATGACAAAGTAGCGCTCGTCACCGGTGCGGCGTCGGGAATCGGGCAGGCTACGGTCTGGAGGCTTGTGAATGAAGGGGCGTCCGTTATCGCGCTGGATCGCAATCGCGACGGACTCGAACGGACACGCGCTGAAGTCGCAAACGACGAACGTTTGATGGCGCTGACAGTGGATTTGCGAGATGAAACTGGGGTTATCAATGCAGTCGAACAGGCAGCGAAGTGGAAAGGTCGCGTGGATGGGGCAGTTAATGTCGCCGGGATAAGTCCGGCGGAGGAACTACTTGACTCCACGCGCGAGGATTGGGACGAACTGCTCGATATTAACCTGCGTGGAACTTTTCTGGTGGCGCGTGAAGCCGCGCGCGTGATGGCCGGCGGCGAAGGTGGGGCGATCGTCAATGTTTCGAGTGTGCTTGCGCTGGTGGGTGATCCGACGTTGGTCAGTTATTCGGCAACCAAGGGTGGGATCAGCGCCATGACGCGCGCCATGGCCGTACGCCTCGGTCCGCAACGGATTCGCGTCAATGCAGTCTGTCCAGGTGATGTCGCGACTCCGCTGCTCAACAATTGGATCGAACAGCAATCCGACCCGGCGGCGACCCGAGCGAAGATCGCTTCTTCCTATCCCCTTGGCTATTACTGCGAACCGGCAGATATAGCCGGGGTGATCCTTTTCCTTCTCGGACCGGATGCACGGTGCATTACGGGAGCGAATCTCGTCGTCGATTGCGGCCTGACGGTGAAGTGCTATTGAACTACATGATGAACCACAAAGAAACGAATTGTTGCGCCGACTCTGTCGCTCAAGTGTTCTCTATCCTTGCTGGGAGTACACATCAATTAATTGCATTGGGTAATTCAAGGGGTGAGTCATGAAGATCGTCAACTTAGAGGTAATTCCGGTCACCGTGCCGATGGAGGCGCCGTTACGCTGGAGCATGGGGATCGAAACGGGTACAACGCGCGGTATCATCAGGATCACGACCGACGATGGCGTCATCGGTATCGGCGAGACTTACGGCGGTGACGGCGTCGAGCATGCGATCGAGACGGCCAAACCGTTTGTCCTCGGGCTCGATCCGCTGGAAACCGGCGTCCTGCAGCACCGGTTGGGCGTATTTCGGGTCAGTTACGAGACTTCGGTGCCGGCGATAGTCAGAGCCGGCATAGAGATGGCATGTCTGGACGCTGCCGGGAAAGCACTGGGCCGGCCGGTGTACTCGTTACTCGGAGGAAAAATCAGGGATCGGGTTGAGACGGCAGCATATCTTTTCTACCGCTACCGAAGTAAAAACGGGCGTATCGGTGGGGAGGATTCGGCGAAGGCAATGGTGGATCGGGCGCACGAATTGGTAGAGAAACATGGCTTTCGCTCGCTCAAGCTCAAGGGAGGTGTGCTTACGCCGGATGAGGAGTTCGAAACGATCCGATTATTGCGCGAGCACTTTCCGCACAGCCCGCTGCGTTGGGATCCGAACGCCGCCTGGTCGGTAGAGACCGGAATCAGGATCGGACGACGGCTGCTACGTGACGGGATCGACTTGCAATACCTTGAAGATCCGACTTGGAATCTTGAAGGCATGAGCCAGGTAAGAAAGGCCGTTGAAATCCCGTTGGCGACAAATATGTGTCTTATTTCATACGATCAACTGGCTCCAGGGATCCGTATGAGGAGCGTCGATGTCGTCCTTTCTGATGTCCATTATTGGGGTGGGTTCCGCGAAAATCAGCGCTTGATCGCCGTCTGCGATGCTTTCCAGATCGGTGTCGGTATGCATAGTGACCGTGAACTGGGGATCTCGACTGCGGCCATGATTCATCTTGCGGCAAGCTCTCCCTCTCTCGTCTATGCGATCGACAGCCACTACCATGATCAGGTCGATGACATCATCTCCCAGCCATTTGTCTATCAGCAGGGGGCTTTCACCGTTCCTGACGGACCTGGCCTTGGAGTCGAAGTAGACTGGGACAAGGTTGCGAAATATCACGGGCTTTTCAAACAGGAAGGGCAGGTCAATGAATTCTATGACCGGAACCGTCCGGGTTGGGTGCCGGCGCTCCCGATTTTCTGAACTCAGAACACTGTCAGACGCATACGTTACTCGATGCATCAATCTGGGGAGACCTGCAGTAGGATCCGCGGGGAAAACGAATTATGAGGAGCTACGAACAATCAGGCCGACTCTATGAACGTGCGAAGCAGTCGATGGCAGGGGGAGTGAGCAGTCATTTTAGGTTGTTCGGTTCTCCACATCCCCTGTTCTTTACCGAAGGGCATGGATCGCGCATCACCGATGCAGACGGAAATGAATACCTGGATTTTACGCTCAGCCAGGGGCCGCTCATCCTCGGGCATTCGCATCCGGCAGTGCTTCGCCGTGTGGCAGAGGAGATGCAACGTGGGCAGTTATTTGCCGGTCAGCACGAACTTGAATTGTTGCTGGCCGAGGCGTTGCAGCGTCTGATTCCGTGCGCCGAACTTGTACGTTTCAGCAACAGCGGATCGGAGTCGGTTCAGGCAGCATTAAGATTGGCGCGTGCTTACACGGGACGTAAAAAAATCATCAAGTTTGAAGGGCAATATCATGGTTGGTTTGACAATGTTTTGATCGGCCGCCAAAAGCCGACGAATCATGCCGTTACCGATCTGCCGGGCGGAAGCTGGCACGGGCAGATCGAAACCGAAGGCCAGGCCAAAAGTGCACTGCACGACGTGGTTGTTCTTCCTTGGAATGATCTGGAAGCTGTCGAGACTGTATTCAAACTGATCGGTGATGACATCGCCGGCATTATCACGGAACCCGTGATGTGCAACCACGGCTGCATCGAGCCATTGCCAGGCTTCCTCCAGGGGCTGCGGGATGTCTGTAACAACTATGGGGCCCTGCTGATATTCGATGAAATAATCACCGGTTTCAGACTTGGACTCGGGGGGGCGCAGGCGTACTACGGAGTGACGCCGGATCTGGCCACGATCGGCAAAGCGATTGCTTCTGGATTCCCGCTTAGCGCCTTGCTTGGGCGTCGCGAGGTGATGGAATTAATTGCTGTCGGCAAAGTCATGCACGCCGGTACGTACAATAGCAATAATCCGACTATCGCCGCCGCCGTGGCAACTATTGAGGAATTGGAAAGTGGAGGGCCGGCACTGTTTGCCCGGTTCCGTTCGATGGGGTTGAGGTTGAAAGAAGAATTGACGTACATAGCTGCTGCTAGGGGGCACGATGTGTTGTTGAGCGGGCCGGGGCCGATAACCCATATGGCATTTACTGCGAATAAGCGAGTGCTCAATTATCGTGATTGTCTGGCATTCGATAGTGAAAAATATGGTCGTTTCGTGAAAGGAATGCTGGATAACGGCATCCGACTGATCGGTCGCGGTATCTGGTACATTTCCGCTGCTCACACAGATGGCGATATTGATCACGTAATCACCGTTGCCGATGAGGTGCTCGGTGCTCTTTAGCTGTAAGTGAGAATGGGGAGAACGTCAAGGGTTGTCTTCGCAGAAACTGAGACGAAAGGCGACCATGAAACAATGATCCGACAGCCTTGTGTCAGCACGGAGCGAAAGTAAACACGACCACTCCTATGACGAACCACAGCGCGGCAAACAGCAATCCATAACCGAAAAAGCTTCTGAAATCCACGCGCGCAATGCCTGCAATGATCACGTACCAGAAGGGCGACGCCAGGTTGCCCATATGATCGCCCACGCTCATTGCGAGCAATCCCCGCTGTACCGTAACGCCTACCTCTACTGCCGCCTGCGTGGTAACGAATCCCTGGATCGCCCATTGCCCGCCGCTTGACGGGATGAAGAAAGCAAATACGGTTCCGATAGCTGCGGTGAGCGCGGGGAACGTCAGCGGCGTCGAAATCGAGGCGACCGCCCCGGCCATCGTTTCGCCCACGTTTGTGTACTGTATCAATCCCGCGACTCCCGCATACAGGTGATAAAGCACGATCACCGGCCACGCAGATGCAATTGCGTGTTGCAGGGCTTTTGTAAATCTGAATACGCTTCGGTGCAAAAGAAAACACAGAAACAGCAGGATGGTATTGAGCGAGTTTATATCCAGGCTCAATTTCTTTACGAAAAAGTGGTAATAGAGCCATACGGCGAAGAAAACGCACAGCACTACGGCAAAAAACGTCCGTCGTTCCAGCCGCTCCGAAAGGTTCAGTTCCGTCGCCTGTTGTTCGGCTTCGACAAGATCCGTAAGTTTGTTGGCGTCGGGGAAGTGTGAAATCGGACGCCGGTTTTTCGGCATCATGACGCAGCCTGCAACCAGCAGCGCCGCAGTGAATACAACTACGTCAATGATCGCCGCCGGCGACCAGATAGTGGTCGAAAGAGGCACAACGCCGATTGTGGATTCCAGGAAGTGGCCCGGCGTGGCTACAAGCAGCGGCGCGCTCGCCGACAATCCGAACTGCCATACGGCATTCGCCGCCCAGACGACGGAAAGCAGAAACAGAAAATCTATCGAGATACCCTTGCGTTCGGCCTCTTTTGCGAAATAAACGGCGATGATCGGGCCGAGTGCGATGCCGAGTCCCCAGTAAAAATACGAAAGCACCGCGCACATAAGCGATGCAATGATCACGGTCTGATTTGTTGTCTTCGGAATTTGCGACAACGCTACAACGGCTTTTCTGAATAGAGTGGTAGAACCCACAACGGTGCTGAGCACGATGATGAGCGTCATCTGCATGGTAAACGACAGCAGCATCCACAAGCCGCGGTAGTATGCATCGACGACTGCTCCGGGCGAATTGCCCAGCGCAAGGGCCGCTACGACGATTACGAGCATAAGCACCACGCAGGCGGTTATTGCATCGGGCACATACCTGCCCATCACGAGCGCGAATCTTTCAAGCCGGCTTTTGTTCATCAGAGTCGGTTCGCTTTCGGAGTTTTCTAAAGTGTCGGTACGGGAAGACAGGAGAATACGGCAATACACGGAGCAAACGGAAGCAGTGGAGCCTGATCAACCGCTGTTAATCCGGATTATTCACCGTGACAAGCAGGCGGCGGGGGAAATATAATCACCGATCTCGCGGGTATATGAGCAATTCCCGGATCGGCGCGAAAGAGAAGAGAAACAACGGAACAAACGAAATTAACGAAATAAACGGAAAAAATCATGTCAATGAAATCAAACGGTCCTGCAAGATATTTGTGCTTTGCGTTTCTGCTGATGGCCGCTTTTGCATCCGGTGCATTTGCGCAAAATCGTGTTAAGACCTCGGATGGCGAGGTAGAGGGTCGTGCTGACGCCGCCGGAGTTGTACGCACGTTCAAGGGGATACCGTTCGCCGAACCGCCCGTTGGGGATTTGCGCTGGAAGGCCCCGCAGCCGGTCAAGGGCTGGAAGGGCGCGCGCAAGGCAGATCAGTTCGGGCCGCGATGCATGCAACGCGCAATTTTCAGCGATATGGTTTTCCGGTCAAACGGCGTGAGCGAAGACTGCCTGTATCTGAACGTGTGGACTCCTGCAAAACGCAATAACGAAAGATTGCCGGTGCTTGTGTACTTTTTCGGCGGCGGATTTATCGCGGGCGACGGATCCGAGCCGCGCTACGACGGCGAGAGCATGGCCCGCAGGGGCATTGTCGCCGTCACGGTAAACTACAGGCTGGGCGTATTCGGATTTCTTGCGCATCCCGAATTGACGAAGGAATCCCCGCACCGCGCGTCCGGCAATTACGGATTGCTCGATCAGCACGCTGCACTCAAATGGGTGCAGCGCAACATTGCAGCCTTCGGCGGCGATCCCCGGCGCGTAACGATTGCTGGAGAATCCGCCGGATCGATCGCAGTGAGTGCGCAAATGGCCTCGCCGCTGTCGAAAAACCTTATTGCGGGCGCCATAGGCGAAAGCGGTTCAATCCTGGGTGCGCTTTCCGCCGCGCCGCTTGCAAATGCTGAAGAGAACGGAGCGAAGTTCGCTTCGACAATCGGAGCTGAATCGCTCGCAGCGCTGCGGGCAATGCCTGCCGATAAACTCCTCGAAGCAACCGCCCGGCCGGGACTTCCGCGCCTGTCGCCGACAATCGACGGGTACTTTTTCCCGAAAGATCCCGTAGCCATTTTTTCTGCGGGCGAACAGGCGCGCGTACCGCTGCTCGTAGGCTCGAATACGCTCGAAGCCGGGCATCAGGGAGTTCTCGGCCGCGAAGCACCCACGGTAGAAAACTACCGCGCTGCACTCAAGCGGCTCTATAACGACAGGGCCGACGACATATTCAAGCTCTATCCGGCATCGAATGAAACCGAAGTAATAGATGCGGCGCAGGATCTGGCGAGCGATCGTTTTATAGCTTACAGCACGTGGAAGTGGATCGATGCTGCGACGAAGACCGGCGGTAAGGCGACTTATTATTATCTGTACGCGCGTCCGCGTCCTGCGACCGTTCCCGACGCACAGGGCAACGTGCGGCCTCCCGCACGCGGAGCGGCGCATTCGGCCGAAATCGAATACGCTATGGGCAATCTCGATTCAAACAAGGTTTACGCCTGGGCGCCGGAGGATTACAAAGTAGCGCAGGTTATGCAGGAATTTTTCGTTAACTTCATCAAAACCGGCGATCCGAACGGAAAGGGAGCGCCCGTTTGGCCGAAGTATTCCGAAAAGATGCGGATGATAATCGACGTAAATACGCGATCCGAACCCGATGCGATGCGCGCCCGATACGAATATCTCGATCAGATCAACCAAAGGCGATGATGACAGAGAGATAACGGAATAAACGAAATAAGACGAAAATTACGGAACAGTTGAATATTTCCGTAGTTTCCGTCTCATTTCGTTTGTTCCGTCATCTCGCTTTGTCAGATCAGTTGCCGGACGGTTTTTTGAATGCCGCGTCGTCGACGGGGCCGTCGTGTTTGACCTCGGAGATCTTGAGCATCATTTCGAACTGGGGCAGAACCTGGCGAATGCGGAACGGAATCTTTATGCCGTCGACATCCCGGTAATCTTCAACGAAAATCTGGACCGGGACCTTGCCCTCGGGGCTTTCGCGTTCGGAATCCTGCCGGATGAGCAAGCCAGACTCAACGTCGAAATAGAACTTTTCCGTCGAACCTTCGGCCGGTGTCGCGATTACAAGATACGCAGTGCGTTCGCCTACCTTTTCCTTGCCGCTCAGTTCCATCTTCGGGTAAAGCTGCTTGAGCTTCAGATCGCGGTAGAATTCGGCGTCGAGTTTGGTATCGGCGAGTTCGGCGCCGGTACGTTCGCGCAATCCCTGTATGGGATTGTTTTCCCAGGCAACCGATCCGTCAAAACCCTGCGTGAGCACGCCGAATCCAGGCAGGTCGGCTGAAAGCGAAGACATGTTCGGAGCCTTGGACTGCGTTTTGAAACTGCCGCTGATATTTGCTACGGGGATGTCCATCGTTCCCGTAGTTATGCGAGAGGAAACCTTCTCGATCGCGGCCTTGCCGCCGAGCGCGGCTACATATTTGTCGAGTATCTGATCGATAGTAGGCGCTGCTTCATCGGCTTTTGCGGGTGCGGGAGCCTGCGCCTGAACTGCAATTGAAATCAGAGCCATTATTGCCAGCAATATCAGAAACTTCTTCATCAGATTGATCCTTTCGTGTCGAACTATTTCGCCGCTTCCCGCTTGCTCTTGCCGAGCGCAGCGAGGGCCGCTTCGAGTTGGTTATCGCGTCCGCGGAGCAGACTCTCCCGATCGGGTTTCACTATCAGATCGGGGACTACGCCCCTTCCTTCGATCAGCGCGCCCTTCGGCGTTTTGAAATCCGCCATCGCAAATTGAAACATCGCGCCCGTAGGCAGTTTTGTGAATATAGAGGGCAGTGCGGCTCCGGCGCTCGGCTCTCCCACGACTACTGCGCGGCCGAGTTCCTGCATCCCTGCTGCGAATACCTCGCTCGTAGACGCGCTGCGCCGGTCGATCAGGATTCCCACCGCTCCCGTATACGGGTTTGATTGGGGATAAACTGCAAAGTTCATAAATCCGGTTCGCATCTGCATGCGTCCGAGGCTGCCCTGCGTCGAGCACAGCAACCCCGCCATGCCCGAAGACATCGCGCCGAGTCCGCCGGGATTGCCCCTCAAGTCGATGATCAGTCCGGGCGCATCCGAATACGAGCGAATGGCGGTGCGAATCCGCTCCATCATCGAGGGCATGAAAATGTTGAACCGAATGTAGCCCACGCCGCTTTCAAGCCTCCTGGATTCAAACTCGATTCGCTGCGGGGGCATGTTCGCAAAAGGCGCCGAAAATTCGCCGCGCCACGGTTCGCGCAATAATTCCGCCGATTGCCTGCGGTCCTGCGCGTCCAGATATACCAGCTTTACGCGCGATCCTGCGCGGCCCGTTATACGGCTTTCAACTTCGCGTATCCTGTAAACATCCGCCATGCTTTCCGCAGACAGACCCGGCTTGAAACGTTCGAGTATTGTCTCGACGCTCGTGTCGTTGATTTGCTCGATTATGAAACCGGCCTTTATCCCCGCACGCTCGGCCGGCGAGCCCTTCTCTATGCGCGTTACAAGTGCGAGTTTCCCGTCGATGGTGATTTCTATGCCTGCGTCGCCCGTAGGCGCTTCGCGTTCGGCTTCGGCCGCAGGCGCCGAAGCAGGCGGATAGATGTTGAAATGCGACTGGCCGAGTTCTGCAAGCATCTGCTGAAGCAACTTGTAAAGCTCTGCCTCAGAAGCAGCCGCACCCACCCGGGGCGCATAACGCGCCTTGACCGCATCCCAATCCACTCCGCCGAAAGTCGGATCGAAGTGCTTGTCCTTGACCGTAGTCCAGACTACCTCGAATGTCTGACGCCACAGGTCGTTTTCATTAAGCTCTGCAGCCGGATTGCGCGTCGCCGCTGCGGGCCCGAGCGCCAGAATTAAAATACACACCAATAAACCTGGAATTCTCATAGTTACGGTGAATATGGAAAAGTATTCCCG
>JAHBSF010000046.1 GCA_019639255.1 Acidobacteriota bacterium
TCGCGGCTGAAAAACTCAAAGAACTTAATTGGCAGAGTACTGAACACCAAAATCGAAACCGCTGTAAAGTTCCAAATTCCTCAGTCTGATCAGAAAGATCTGCGCGGGTTTGAGTGGCTATATCTCTGGCGCCTTCTCGCCTGATGGGAAGAGGATTGCCTCTGGAAGTGAAGACAATATAATCATATTGCGACAAGCCGCAACAAAATAAGAAGTCGCAGCCCAGCTCAAGCGCGAGGCCTCGAAATGAGCGATCAATCAATACCAGATCGCCCAGGCAATGAACTGCCCGACACACTCCTCAAAGGCCGCTACGCGATCGAACGCGAGGTGCGCACTTCGGACGTCGTCATTCCGCTGCTCTCTCAGGCTTCGATCTCAAGCGAAATGCTCGCCTACGAAATCCAGATCGCGCACGACGCCGCCCAGCGGCAATCAGGCAAACCCCGTTTGGTTCCCGTCCGCGTAGGCTAGGACGGGCCGCTGCCCGAAACGTTCGGGGGCCTGCTCGATCCGATCCAGTACACGCTCTGGAACGGAAGGCTCATCGGGAATGGCCGTCGCGACGTACCCCGCAATCTCCGTCCGGTCGGGGATCAGTCGGGGATCAATCGGGGATCAATCGAACTTCACACCGCTGTAAATTTCGCTCAACGATAACCGGCAACCGAGCGAGGGCAATTCCAGCAAAGCTCCAAGATCGCCGACATCCCGACGTTCCCATCGCCTTCCCTGACGCACGTACTGGGTCGCGTGCGGGGCATCCTGGGCTATGATCAGGTATTCCTTCAGAGACGAAATCTTCTGATAGGCGCGCCGTTTCTCCTCTTTATCGAGATGCTCGGTGCCGGGCGACAGAACCTCCACGATCAGTACCGGATTGGTCAGTACATCGATGCCGCCTATATTCTCGAACTTCATTTCATCGCAAACGGCCCCCGCGTCCGGATACCGATACGGCGGCAACGACGGCGTTTTGATCGGCAGGCTCCCGGTAAAAGCCCGGCAATCCCGCCCTTTTAACAAGTCGCTCAATACGGCGTGCAGATTATCGCTGATCAGGTAGTGCCGGCGACTGCCGCCGCTCATGCAGACGATTTCTCCATCCCAGTATTCGTAGCGCGCTTCGCCGACGCGCTCGAGCGCGAAATACTCCTCCAGCGTGTAGCGATGGCGCGGTGGATCTTTGAGGTTTGCAACCATTGGACGCAATTATCATTCGACCATGTGGAGTTTTGTCAAATCCGGGAGCGCCGACGACAGGGCTTTCTTCAACCCGTCCGCAGCGGGCGCAAGCGACTGAAGGAATCGCCACGCAGCGCGGGGCCGCCCGAGGAGCGTCCCGAACAGCTTTCCCTTGTCGATCCCGCCGTCGGGCAGCAGTACGCGGTTGAAATCCGGCAGATCCTCGCCCGCCTCATCCGAAATCACGCGCAACACGGCCGCCGGAAGCCTGTTGCGCGCGCAGACTGCGAGTACGCCGTAGCTTTCCATATCGACGACCGTCGCGCCGAACCGGCCGTACAGCCGCTGCTTCTCACGCGCATCCACGATTACGCGATCGGTCGTCAATCCGACGCCGCGCTGCGCGCCGAGCGCTGCCGCGACTCTTTCGCTCAACTCACGATCCGATGAAATCGACGCGCCGTCCGCTGCGCGTATGAAGCGCGTGCAGACTACGGCCTGCGCCCTGCGCAGCCCCGGATCGAGCGCGCCGCCGAGGCCCGCGATCAGCACGGCATCGTAAGGATTCGCCGAAAGATGCCGGTCGAATTTTTCGGGGAAGCCCGGAGCTCCGATTTCGGTTTTGAGCAGCACAACATCGGCGGACCGGGATAGGTGAAGATCGCCGTCGAACGAAGCGACCGGATTGCGGAGCAGTCCAGCCGCAATGCGGAATTCTATGTCGGTCGCAGTCACCAGACACAATCTGTGGTTCAGCATCTGTGGTTCATCAAAGGCCCCGCGCCTCGATCCATTCGCGCAACCTGCCGCCGATTACTATGCGATCCGGCGCAAGGTCCGCCGTGCGCTTTGCGCCGCACAGCATAACGGCCGCGCGCAGTTCGTCGCAAAATGCACGCAGCCAGGCTTCAACGCCGTCGACGCCGCCCGCGACATAGGCGCGCAGCACGGGCAATGCTACGCCCACTACGCGCGCGCCGAGAGCCAGCGCCCTGGCCGCTTCGACTCCGTTGCGTATGCCGCCCGAAGCGATCAGATTCAAACCCAGGCCGCGCAGCTCGCACAGGCTCGCCGCCGTTGGAACGCCCCAGTCCCAGAAGGCCTCGCCGAGATGGCCGAGCGCGCGGTTGCGCAGCGTCTCTACGCCGACCCACGAGGTGCCTCCCGCGCCCGCAACGTCTATCCACCGCACGCCCACGGAAGCCAGGCGTTTGCCTGCTTCGCGCGAAAATCCGCAGCCCGTTTCCTTGACGACGATTTCCACGGGAGATTCGGCTACGAGGCGCTCAACGGCGTCGAGCGAGCCGCGAAAATCGTGATCGCCGCGCTCCTGAATGATCTCCATAGCGGCGTTGAGATGGATGCAAAGCGCATCGGCCCCGATCGAGGTTGCAAGCCCGATTACTTCGGATGAGGACATTTCGCGCGCCTGCGCGATGCCGAGATTGCCGAACAGCAGAAGATTGGGCGCAACATCCCGCACCTGGAAGCTTGCAGCCGTTTCGGGTTGAAGATGCATGATGCGCTGCGAGCCTACCCCGAAGCCCAGACCCAGCCGCGCGGCAAGCGCCGCCGCTTCGCGGTTGAAGCGGCCGACCTCATTGGTTCCGCCCGTCATTGCCGTGATCATCACGGGATAGTTCAACCGCCTGCCGAGGACCGTGACGCCGAGGTCGATGTCTTCAAGCCGGGTTTCGACCAGCGGATCGTGCAGCAGCTCTACGTCTTCGAGAAGGGTCGTTTTCGAGCGAAATTCGACCGCTTCGTTCGCGCACAGATCGAAGTGGCTGCGCTTGCGGTCGGCGATAAAGGAAGAATTATTCATGAGTAAAAGCCGGAAGAGAGATAACGGATCAGACGGAAATATTCAACTTTTCCGTAATTTTCGTTTTATTTCGTTTGTTCCGTTATCTCTTTATCATTCTCATCGAACCACAGTATAGAGGTTCCACTGCCCCGGCACGCCCGGCAAATCGTGCGCGCCGCGTTCGGCGAATCGCAGGCCCGATCCGGCCACAAGATCCCTGACCGTGCTCGACGCAAGCACTTCTCCCTGTGCGGCCCTGCGCGCAATTTCACTGCCGATTTTCAGCGCAAGGCCCGCGACCTGCTCGCCTATGACTTCGCATTCGCCCGTATGCAATCCGGCCTGCACTTCCAGACCAAGGCGCCGCGCAGAATCCGAAATCGCGCACGCCGCGCGAATGGCGCGCGCAGGCCCGTCGAATATGGCCAGCATTTCCCGCTCGGTCTGCGCAATTTCGCGCCCCTTGAACAGCTCGACTTCCCTGCGCGCGTGCTCTCTGTGACGCGCGACCCTATCCGGCGGGCTCACGCCTGCGATGCGCACAACCAGCACCGTAGCGAGCACGGTATCGCGCGCCTCGGGGCGACGCACGCCGGTGAGGAACATTTCTATTTCGTCGAGTATCGCCTCCTGATCGCCTACAAACGGAAGGTGATCGGCGCCCGGAAGCTCCACAAACTTCGATCCCGGAATCCGGCCCGCTACGTACCGCCCTTCCTCTACGCGCAGACACAGATCCCCGGTGCGGTGTATGACGAGCGACGGCACGCGTATCGATCCCAGTACGTGGCGCACGTCTATTTCGGCGTTCATTTGCGTAAGGGCGAGCGCGGCGCCGGGGCTTGCGCCCATGCGCAGGTAGGTCGCCCACCAGTCGCGGAATGCGGGATCGTCGGCGAGCGACGGCGCGCGTTCATCGATTCCGACGGCGCCGCCCCAATGCTGGTTTATTTCCTCGAAGAACTGCGCGCGGGCCTCGATCGTCGGCGCCCACGGATAATCGGGCGCCCATATGCGTTTCGCATACGTGCCGATCATCACCAGGGCCGTAACCTTTTCCGGGTAGGTAGCGGCAAAGAGGCTGCACATCGGGCCGCCCTCGGAGACTCCGCACAGAACGGCGTTTTCCGATCCTACGGCATCCATTACTGCGCGCACATCGTCCATGCGCTGTTCGAGCGTAGGTAGTTCGGTAAGCGGAACGCGGTCGGAAAGTCCGGTGCCGCGTTTGTCGAAAAGTATCAATCTCGAAAACGACGCCAGCCGCGTCAGAAAACGCGCAAAGCGCGGTTCGGCCCAGAAGTATTCGAGATGAGAAACCCATCCCATTACGAAGACCAGATCCAGCGGCGCATCGCCCACTACCTGATATGCGATGTTTACATCTGCGCTGCGCGCGTAGCGGATTTCGGGCGCGCGCAGAAGCGTTGAATCCGGCAGGGGCGCGCGCAATATTTCCGTTGCGCGGCGCGCAGCGAGTTCCAGTTCCTGGCGCATATCCTTCAATTCGCGCTGCACGGCTTCGGCCGAAGATGCGCGCGCATTGCGGTCTTTGGCAAGCAGGCGGCGCAGCAGCCCGTCGAGTGCAGGCGGCGCACCGGCGGCGAGGGTGTGAACGGGCGGCGGTTCGTGATCGAGGAGGCTCACGAGCACGTCGCCGCGCGTAGCGCCGACGAAAGGCGCGCGCCCGGTGATCATTTCATACAGCACGCCGCCGAGCGAAAACAGGTCGCTGCGCTCATCTACGGCAAGCCCGCGCGCCTGTTCGGGAGACATGTAATCGAGCGTGCCCATAATCATCCCGGCGTCGGTGTGGGTGTTGGATTCATCCGAGCCGGCGGCGGGCCGCCCCGGATCGGTTTCTGTAAGTTTGGCTACGCCGAAATCGAGCACTTTCACGTATCCATCGGGGCGTATCATGACGTTTTCCGGCTTGATGTCGCGATGGACTATGCCCGAAGCGTGTGCGGCGGCCAAAGCGCCCGCGATTTGCGCGGCTATGTCGAGCGCCTCGCAGACATCCATCCTGCGCGCGGCGATCATTCGGCGCAGCGTTTCGCCCTCGATGAATTCGGTAGCGATGAAATGAACGCCGTTTTCGTTATGGATTTCGTAGACGGTGAGTATGTTGGGATGATTAAGCGCGGATGCGGCCCTGGCCTCGCGCACAAACCGGCGCAGGCTGCGCGCATCGCGCGTGAACTCTTCGGCGAGCAGCTTGATTGCCACCTTGCGATCCAGATGCACGTCCCGCGCAAGGTACACTTCGCCCATCCCGCCCGCGCCGATCTGTTCGACTATTTCGTAACGTCCGAACATCATTCCGGCTCTCACGGGTTCCCGGCGCGAGCCGGTTCTGCGGCCGATTCCCGGCGATGTGGCGTGCCCTTTCCCGTCGTGTGCATCGGCATTTTCGTCGGTGCGGCGCGGGGCGGGCGCGGCCGGGAGTGAGAGAGGCCCGGTGGGCTGGAGTTTTACGCGGCGGGCGCGCACTACAAAGCGGTAGCCGCGCTTGGGAACGGTTTCGATGTACTGGCCGCCGTCGGGGCGCTCGCCGAGCGCTTTGCGTATGGTCGAGATATTCTGCGCGAGATTGGTTTCCTCTACGTAGGCGTCGGGCCATACGCGGTTCATCAACTCTTCCTTTGAAACCACGTGGCGGCTGCGTTCGACCAGAGCCAGCAATGTCTCAAAGGCCTTCGGCGTCAGCGGCACGGATTCGCCTTCGCGCAGCAGTTGCTGCTCGGCGGGATCGAGGCGGTAGGGGCCGAATTCGTACAACAGTCTGAGTTGCTGGGACATGACCGCTTTCAGAAGTCTTTGAAGAAAATCTCAAAACAATTTCAAAACAACCTCAGGACTTCAGTCCCCGGCATTGCGTACAGTGTCGCTCGCAACGGGATGGAGCGCAGGCGGCTCACGAGATTGATCCATTGTAGCCGAAGGCGATCAATGGAGAAACCGAACAAGAGGCGATGAAGCGGGCGGAACCGGGCGAATCGGGCGAATCGAACGAATCGAACGAATATGCCTGCGGCATTGGCCCTAAATAAGACCACGAAACATTGGGACACATCACTGGGTACGCACGCGCCCTCGCGTGCGTTCGGCGGCGAAAGAAAGCACGCGAGGGCGCGTGCGTACCCAGTTTCAGACTCCGTTGTGTGCGCCATTCTGCTGTGGATTGATTTAGATTGGGGCTGGAGATTGAGAACTGGAGATTGAGGGAGGAATTTGAATGTCCGAGACATTGAACCAGGCGAAAGCGCAGGCTTTTGCCGATCAGATGATGAATATGATCAACGGCGGATTTCTGGCGCTGATGACCAGCGTCGGGCACAGGACGGGGCTGTTCGATACGCTCGCCGAACTTCCGCCTGCTACGAGCGACCGCATCGCCGCCGCATCCGGGCTCAATGAACGCTACGTGCGCGAATGGCTCGGCGCAATGGTCACGGGACGCATAGTCGAATACAACGCCGAAAACGAAAATTACAAACTTCCCCGCGAACACGCGGCGGTGCTGACGCGCGCCGCCTCGCCCAACAATCTTGCGACTACGGCGCAGTTTCTGCCGATTCTGGGAGCGGTCGAAGACCGGATAGTAGACTGCTTCCACAAGGGCGGCGGCGTCCCGTACTCGGAATTTCCCCGCTTTCACGAAGTAATGGTCGAAGAGAGCAACCAGACGGTGGTCGCGGGGCTGCTGACGAACATACTGCCGCTCGTAGAGGGCATAGAGGAAAAGCTGCGCGAGGGCATAGACGTGCTCGACGTCGGATGCGGGCGCGGCAGGGCGTTGCAACTGCTCGCCGAAAAATTCCCGAAAAGCCGGTTTACGGGTTACGATTTCTCGGAAGAAACGATAGCCGCAGCGCAATCGGAAGCCGATAAAAAGGGGCTCGGCAACCTTCGCTTCGCCGTCAAAGATGTTGCGCGTATAGGCGAAAGCGAAGCGTATCATCTGATTACAGCCTTCGATGCGATACACGATCAGGCTCAGCCCGCGCGCGTGCTCGGTGAAATCGCGCGTGCTCTCAAACCCGAAGGGACGTTTCTTATGCAGGACATCGGCGGATCGAGCCACGTCGACCGCAACCTGGATGATCCGCTCGCGCCGACGAAATATACGATCTCCTGCATGCATTGCATGACCGTATCGCTCGCGCAGGGCGGCGCGGGCCTCGGCACGATGTGGGGCCGCGAAACGGCCGAACGAATGCTGGCCGAAGCCGGTTTCACCAGCGTCAGGGTTCGCCAACTGGAACACGACATAATGAATTACTACTACCTGGCGACGAAACGCTGAATCTATAAGAATCAGTCCGAATCGGTCCCCGGGAAAACGAAACTCACGGAATTGATGCGAAGGGGCAGTCTTTCGCCTCAATTCCGTTTATTCCATTTATTTCCGTTTATTTCCGTTTGTTCCGTATTCTCTCTGCGGTATAGTGTCGCATAGTCATAAGGGCCTCGAGATTTGCGGGGCAAGTGACGAGGAGCATACAAACAGGAGGGTCCGGCATGTCAAATCCCCATCGCTTCGCGCCGCATCGGACTGACTTACGGCTGCGTATTCGATCGGCGTTTTTTTCCGCATTCCTGGTCGCGTCGGTCTGCCTGACGGCTTCGGTCGTTGCGCGGGCGCAGGAGGGCTATTACGTTTCGTTCCGCGGCGGCGTCGGGCAGGCCGGCAACGCCGATCCGAAGGGTTCGGTTGCGGGGGCCGCAAGCCGCAGGTTCGATGACCTGTATTTCGCGGGCGGCGCATTCGGCAAGGAGCTCGAACACGCCCCGCTGCGCGTCGAGGGCGAATTCACATACTTCCGGCGCGACATCACTCCGGGCGCGGGTGCAACCTCGGTAGCCCGCGGCAACGTTACCAACCTTACGGGAATGTTCAACATCCTTTACGATCTGGTGCGCGAGAAGCGCGTCACACCCTATGTGGGCGGAGGCATCGGATTTTCCGACACGCGCGAGCGAGCGCAGTTCGGTTCCATACAGGCGCCCACCGCCTCGACGAGTTCGCAGGTATTCGCCTATCAGATCAAGGCGGGCTTCGACGTAAAGATCCAGCATCACGTCTCGATCGGCGCCGCCTATCGTTTCTTCGGAACCGGCGAACGCAACGCAATCACATCTGCGGGAACATCGTTCAAGGTCGACCGCGACCGGTTCAACCTCGTAGAGTTCGGCGTGCGTTTCCATTTCTGAAAAAAGAAAAACCGCGGAAAAACGCGAAAATCAAAGACGCGGAATATACGGAAACGGGATTATCCTTTCCGTGTATTCCGTGTTGTGTTTTGTTGGTTTGCAGCAGATGCGGGCAGCGGGATTACTAATAGTCATCGCCTCGGTTCTCCTTTCCGCTCAGAGCGTCATCGAGCAGGTAGATCGTCTGTTCAGTTACGGAGAAGACGCGGCGCGGGACCGTCAGGCGTTTGCGCTGATAGAGCGCGCGGCCGCACCCGAAACGAAAGACTATCAACTGCTGTGGCGCGCCTCGCGCGCCTGTTTTTACGCAGGCGAGCAGGCGCAGCACAAGGACCAAAAGATCTCTTTTTACGACCGCGGAATATCGTTCGGCGAACGCGCCGTAGCAGTTGATGCGAACCGCGCCGAGGGCCGATTCTGGCTCGGAGCGAATTACGGCGGCGCAAGCGAACAGAAGGGCGCTTTCAACGCCGTGCGAACGATCGGCAGAATCCGCGCCGAGATGGAGGCCGTAGTGCGGATTGAGCCCGGATACGAAGACGCGCGCGCGTTTCAGGCGCTGTGCGAACTCGACCGGCAGTTGCCCCGACTGCTCGGGGGCAACAACACGCGCGCGATCCGTTACTGCGAGCAGGGACTCGCGCTTGCGCCGCACAATCTGGAGTTGAAGCTTGCGCTCGCGCGCGCGTATCTTGAAGCGAAGCGGCGCGACGAGGCGCGGCGGCAGTTGCAGCAGATCGTTGCAATGAAGGTCAATCCGGCGCGGGCGCACGCCGAACGCGGGGCGCAGGAAGAGGCGCGCCGGCTGCTTGCGGGGTTCTAGCTGGAAGGGCTAGTAGAAGTGAGTCTGCGCAATCCGTTTACGAGCTTTCGCACGCAGATGGTCGCGTTTATGGCGGCTACGCTGCTTGTGACGGCGCTGGCGCTTTCGGTTGTAAACCAGCGCCTCGAAGGGCGCACTACCCGCCAGGTCGATGAATATATTCAGGCCATTACGCTCGCAAACGATCTCGTTTATCAGTCGTTCGCACAGGGCCGATACCTTTACGACCTCATCGGCGATCCCGATAATCTGGGTTCGGCGGTAAACGATGAAAGCATAATCCGGCATATCCTGATCGTGGAGGAAGACGGCCGCGTGCACGACAGCACCGAGCGCGAGGACGTAGGGCGGCAGCTTGCGGCCGCGATCAAGGATCTGCCCTCGCTGCGGCGCGGGGATATAAAGTTTGAAGAAAACGGCGAGCGCACGGATCAATCGCTGCGCACTATGACTTCTTCGGTGGAAACCGAGCAGGGCAAGAGAACGATAATCGTCGTGATCTCGATGGGCAGGTTGCAGAGCGTAAAGGATGAAGTCGGGCGCGTGCGGCTTGCGACGCTCGCAGGGACGGGGCTTGCGCTGATTGTGCTGATTGCGTGGTACAGCAGGCGCGCTACGCGGCCCATGATGGAACTCGCCGATGCCGCGCGGCGCGTGGCGCGCGGCGAACTCGACTTTGAAGTAAACGCCGGGCGGCGCGACGAACTCGGACAACTCGCGCGCACGTTCAACGAAATGCTTTCGGATCTGCGCAGCAAACGCGAACTCGAAGAGCAGCTTCGGCGCGCCGAACAATCCGCCGTCGTCGGCAGGCTCGCTTCGGGCATCGCGCACGAGATCCGCAATCCGTTGAACTTCATCAACCTTTCGATAGATCATCTTCGCGCGAAGTTCGCCGCGCAGGGCGAAGAAACCCAGATACTCGGCGCCATCAAGGATGAAATCGGCCGCCTTAACCGCATGGTAAGCAATTTTCTGAGCTACGGCCGGCCCGCGCGCCTGAAGCTGCGCGACGTAGACGCGCGCCAACTCGTTGAAGAAACCGAAGGGCTCATAGCAGCGCAGGCTGCAGCACAGGGCGTGCAGGTAAACGTAAGCGTCGAAACCGATGCCGAAACGTGCATCGAGGGCGACGGAGAACAGCTCAAAACCTGTCTGTCCAATCTGATGATCAACGCGGTTCAGGCCATGCCCGACGGCGGTTCGCTCAGCGTAGCGCTGCGCAACGAGGCGGAATATCTGATAATCGAATGCGCCGACACCGGAGTCGGCATATCGGAAGAGGCAATGGGGCAGATCTTCGAGCCGTATTATTCTACAAAGGACACGGGCATAGGGCTCGGGCTGCCGCTTACGAAAAAAATCATCGAGGAGCACGGCGGACGCATTGCGGTCGAGAGCCGGCCGGGCGAGGGCACTACATTCACCGTCAGCCTGCCGCGCCGCGCGGAAGAGAAGTAACGGAACGGACGGAAATGTACGGAACAAACGAAAAGATCGGCGATTTCGGTGTTTTTCGTTCTTTTTGGTTTGCCCTGTTATCCGGTATTCCTGGTCGGGTAATCTTTATCATCGTACTGAGAGGCGATTATGAATCCGAGAAGAATTCTCGTAGTTGACGACGAAAAAAACCAGCGTGATATCCTGCGCCTGATTCTCGCCGATGAGAAGGACGACGCCGGAGCGCCCCTCTACGACGTGCAAACCGCAAGTTCCGGCATTGAAGCGCTCAAGCGGTTCAGAAGCGAGAGCTTCGACCTGGTGCTGACGGATCTGAAAATGGCCGGAATGGACGGCATACAACTGCTCAACGATCTTTCGCAAATCGACAGCGCCACTCCCGTCATCCTTATGACCGCGCACGGCTCGATAGATTCGGTCAAGGAAGCGCTGCGCAGCGGAGCGTTCGATTATCTGGAAAAGCCGCTCGATCGCGCAAAACTGCTCGAAGTGATCCGCGACGCCGTATCGCGCATGCGCGCCGTCGACGAAGAGATCGTAGGCGTTTCAGAAGCCATGGAGCGCGTCAAGAAAATGATCGTCAAGGTCGCGGGATCCAGTTCCACAGTGATGATTCGCGGCGAATCCGGCACGGGCAAGGAACGCGTCGCGCGCGCAGTACACAAGGCAAGCCCGCGCGTTGCAGAACGTTTTCAGGCCGTCAACTGCGCGGCAATCAACGAAAACCTCCTCGAAAGCGAACTCTTCGGCCACGAAAAGGGATCATTCACCGGGGCCGTATCCGAGAAAAAAGGATTGTTTGAAATCTCCGACAAGGGAACGCTTTTTCTGGATGAAATCGGAGACCTGAACATAAGCATGCAGGCCAAACTGCTGCGCGCGCTTCAGGAGAAGGAAGTGCTGCGCGTGGGCGGCACTCGCCCGATCCGCGTCGATGTTCGCGTGCTCGCCGCAACCAACCGCGACCTCGAAGCGATGGTCAAGGACAACCGCTTCCGCGAGGACCTGTATTACCGCCTCAACATCATCCCGATCACCATTCCTCCGCTGCGGCAGCGCCGCGACGACATCGAAGTGCTTACGGCGTATTTCCTGCAGAAGCACGGCGGGGCGGGCAGGCCCGTAAAAATCTCTGTTGATGCGCGCCGGTTGCTGCTGGATTACGCGTGGCCGGGCAACGTACGACAACTCGAATCCGCAATCGAGCGGGCGCTGCTGCTCGCCGAGGGCGACGAAATCACCATCGAGGATCTGCCGATCGAAATCCGGCAAACATCTCCGGTCGAGGGCGCGGCCGGATTCAAACTGCCCCCCGAAGGAATCGCCTTCGAAGACCTCGAACGATCGCTCATACTACAGGCCATGGAGCAAACCGCCTGGAACATTACGCGCGCGGCCAAACTGCTCGGACTGTCGTTCAGAACCATGCAATACAGACTCGACAAGTTCGGCATCAAACGCCCCGGTCGCAGCAAGGGCCAGAACGGTGAGGAAAACGAAGAAACCGAAGAAAACGGCGTTACAGAATCCGCCGATTGATCCGGTCAAATACCGCTTTGAACCGGCAACACCTTCAGTCTTTTCGTCTGTTCCGTTTCATTCCGTTTGTTCCGTCATCTCTCTTTTCTCCGAAATGGAGATTTGCCGGTATTCCGTGTTCGCTCAAACAGGAGGGTCTACGCATGATTTCAGCCAACCCGACAACCAGACGAATCCTCAGAACCCTGTTCATCACAACCGCGCTCGCGGCTCTGATCTTTCAGAGCGCGCGCCTGATTTTCCCCGATGCACGCCTCGGAAACAGCGTTTCGGCCGCCCCGTTTCTTCCCGGTCCCGCAATCGAGGGAACCATCTTCGCCGTAACGACGGGAAACCGGCTGCTGCAATTCAACCGGGAAACTCCCGGCGCAATCAACCGCAGCCTCGCCATAACGGGAACCGCGCCGAATGAAAACATAGTCGCCATAGATTTCCGCCCCCGCACCGGACAACTCATCGCCCTGAGCGACGCAAGCCGGCTTTACACGCTCAACACCCAAACCGGGGCCGCCGCGCCCATCGGCCCGGCATTTACTCCACAGCTTTCCGGCGCCGCGTTCGGCTTTGACTTCAACCCCACGGTCGATCGCATCCGCCTTGTCAGCAACGCAGATCAAAACCTGCGCCTCAATCCCGAAACGGGCGCAGTCGCCGGAGTCGATACCGCTCTCGGCTATGCCCTCGGCGATGTGAACGTGGGAGTCAATCCCAACGTAGTCGCCTCGGCTTATACGGCGAGCTTTCTCGGCTCGACCCAAACCACGCTTTACGGCATCGACTCGAATCTGGATACGCTCGTGCTTCAGGGCTCGATCAACGGCGCGCCCACATCTCCCAACACGGGGCTGCTGACTACCGTTGGCCCGCTCGGCGTAAACACTACGGATCTGGTGGGCTTCGACATCGTAGGACATACGGGCGAGGCGTTCGCTTCACTCACTGCGCAGGGCGCTGCATCCTCGTCGCTTTACTCGGTGAACCTCGCAAACGGATCGGCAGCCGTCATCGGCGCAATCGGCGGCGGCGAAACCGTGCGCGACATCGCCGCGGTGACGCGCGTGGAAACCATCTTCGCCGCCACATCCGGCAACAGACTGCTGCAATTCAGCAGCGCCTCGCCCGGCGTCATAGTATCTTCGCTTGCAATCACCGGACTCGGTTCGGGGGAAAACATCCTCGGCATAGATTTCCGCCCCGCTACAGGACAACTGTTTGCGCTGTCGAGCGCCAATCTTCTCTACACGCTTAACACCGATACCGGCGCAGCTACGCGGGCAAGCGGCGCACCGCTCGCCCCCGCAATCGCGGGCACGGCCTTCGGCATGGACTTCAATCCTACGGTCGATCGCATAAGACTCGTCAGCAATACGCGGCAGAACCTGCGGCTCAACCCCAACAACGGAACCGTAGCCGCATCCGACGCACAACTCGCTTACGCGGACAACGATGCAAACGCCACTACGCCGCCCAATGCCGTAGCCGCCGCGTATACGGACAACACGGCGGGCGGCGCCTCCACATCGCTCTACATCATCGACTCGAACCTGGATACGCTCGCGATTCAGGGTTCTGTGGGCGGCGCTCCCGTATCGCCCAATACGGGGCGGTTGATAACCATAGGCTCGCTCGGCGTCAATACAACGGATCTCGCCGGTTTTGACATCGCGGGCGACAGCGGCGCGGCATTCGCTTCACTGACTCCGCAGGGCGCCGCATCTTCGTCGCTTTACACAATCAACCTTGCAAGCGGCGCGGCAACGATCGTGGGCGCAATCGGCGGGGGCGAAACGGTGCGCGATATCGCGGTAGCGCCGCGCGTCGAAACCGTATTCGCAGTCAATTCATCCGGACAACTCATCAGCTTCAACGCGCTGACTCCGGGCGTTGTGCAGCGGCGCGTAACCCTCAGCGGCCCCGTTGCAGGACAGTCCATCGTCGGTCTGGATTTCCGTCCGGCTACAGGGCAGCTTTACGCGATGACCGCTGCGAGCCGCCTGTATCTGATAGATCCGAACACGGGCGGATCGGTGCTGCTCGGCGATGCGGCGTTCAACCCGCCGCTGTCGGGCGCGGCGTTCGGTTTCGATTTCAATCCGACCGTAGACCGCATTCGAGTGGTCGGCGATTCGACGCAGAACCTTCGGCTGCACCCTGAAACCGCAGCAGTGGCGGGAACCGATACGCCGCTCGCATATGCGGTGGGCGACGTAAACTTCGGCAAAACTCCCAGCGTGGCCGCCGCCGCCTACAACAACAACTTCGCAGGCGCGACTTCCACTACGCTTTACGTCATCGACGCCGCGCAGAACGCGCTTGCACTGCAAGGCTCGGTCGGCGGCGGCCCCGTATCCCCGAATACGGGACAACTGACGACAATCGGCCCGCTCGATCTCGACGTAAACGAAACCATGGGATTCGACATCTCGGATTGCACCGGGCTTGCTTATGCAACGCTGACCACGACGCAGGGAACGCGCTTTTACCGCATCAATCTGCGCACGGGGCTTGCCCTGCCCGTCGGGCAGATAGGCGCGGGCGAAGCTGTGGGAGCGATTGCGATAGTCAATACGCCGCCCGCATCGGCGCAGGAAAGCGCTATCGCGATAGTCAACGCGGCGAGTTTCGCCGGAGGCCCGCTCGCTTCGGATTCCATCGCTTCGGCGTTCGGCGCATTCCAGACCATCAACGGACAACTCTATACGGCGACATCCGAACCGCTGCCTACAGTGCTCGGCGGCTTGCGCGTAACGGTCAACGGCGTCGATGCGCAACTGTTCGCCGCAAGCAATTCGCAGATCAACTTTCTGATTCCGGATGTCGATGCAACGCAGGCCGTAGTCGTGGTGACGAATTCCGACGGCACTACGCGCGTCGGCATGCTCGGCTATACGCCCGCATCGCCCGGCATCTTTTCGGTGCGCGGCACGGGCCAGGGCACGGCGGCGGCGCTGACGACTACAGACGGCGTAACGCTTACGCCCGTATTCAATCCCGACGCAAGCGCGAGAGAAATCGATCCGGGAACCGCACAGCAGCCCACGTTTCTCGTGCTGTTCACAACCGGATTGCGCAATGCCCCCGTGCACGATCCGAACGATGCAAACGGAGTGGCCGAAGCCGTGAGGGCGACCATTCAGGGCGTACCCGCGCAGGTGGCATTCGCGGGACAGGCGCCCAATCTCACGGGCGTCGATCAGGTCAATCTGATAATTCCGCCGGAGCTTGCCGGCGTGGGTACGGCGCGCGTGCGACTGGAAGTCGACGACCGGCCGTCGAACATCGTCACGATATGGATCGGCGGCGCTCCGCCGCGCATCAGATCCACGCCCATACTGCCCGGCCCGTTGGTGAGCGGACTGCTTACGCCCGACGATCAGGTGCAGGACGCGGGCGACGGCAGCGGGCGGAGTTATTTCTTCGACGCATACAGCTTCACAACTACGGCCGCGAATACGACTGTAGGAATCGATATGCGCTCGACGCAGTTCGACGCGACGGTGCTGCTTTACCGCGTAGGCGAACTCGGCCGTTTGACGCTCGTGGCCGCCGACGATCAGACGGGCGGGCTCGGCAACAACGCGCAGGAAAACGATAACGCCCTGCTGCTGACTGTGCTTCCGAATCCGGGCGATTACGTGATCTTCGCCACGAGTTCCGACATCGCGCCGTCGGCCGTAGGCAGTTATACGCTGCGGCTGGCTACGGGCATAGTGCAGCCCATTGCGTACGGCGCAAACCTCAACGCATCGATCTTTACAAATGACATACGCACATCGGCGGGCGTGTATCTGGACGCCTACTGGTTCAGCGGTCAGGCGGGAGATCGTGTAGCGGCGACGATGGCGTCGAGCGCGTTCAACGCGTTCCTGCTGCTGAATCAGGCGAACGGAGAATTGCTTGCGTTCGACGACGATTCGGGGAGCGCGGTGACGGGCGATGCGCTGTTGCGTGCGACGTTGCCGCAGACCGGCAACTACGTGCTGATCGCCACGCCGTTTGAGGTCAACCGTATCGGGTTGTATACGCTGACGCTGAACAGGGAGGATTCAGCCGTTGCGGGCGAGGCTCTGGCTTCGGGCGCAAATGCTCGCGAACGAACGGCGAGGGTGCGCAATCTGGAGGCAGAGCGCGAGGAGCGCAACGCATCGTTTGATGGTTATGCGGCGCGGCGCATCGTAGTGCAGTAAGAGTAAAACCGCGGAATACGCGGAAATGTTGACGCGAAAGGCGCGGAAAGGGCGTTTGTGCTCTCCGTGTGTTCCGTGTTTTCATTTCCGCGTGTTCCGCCTTCAATTTCCCCGCCACAGCATCTGGACAGGTGCGATGTGGATGTCGTCGGCGAAATGCGTTGCGGCGGTTCCGGTGTATAGCAGGACTCCGCGCCGGAATCTCTTACCCGACGCTTCGCGCAATCGGGCCAGACCTGAAAGATCGCTTTTCGTGGGACTCGCCGTTGCCTTGACCTCGACGCCCACCACTTCGCCGGCCTCGTTTTCAAGCACGATATCGACTTCCCGGCCCTTCAGATCCCGGTAATGAGATAATTCGACGCGCACGCGGCTCCACGTCGCCTGCTTTCTCAGCTCCATGACGGCGAAATTCTCCAGCATCGCCCCGAAGACGAGCGGATCTTCGGCAAGTCTCTGCTCGCTCATCAGCAGCAGATTGCCCAGCAATCCCGTATCGCAGAACATTACCTTCGGCGTCTTGCCCAACCGCCGGCTTCGCCTCGAAGACCAGGCCGGCAGATCTACGATCAGAAACATCGCCTCCAGCAACGAGTAGTAGCGCCTTAAGGTGTCCTGCTGAATGCCGGTGTTGCGGGAAATATCGGCGAGGTTGAGCAGTTGTCCCGCGCGCGTAGCGAGCACTGCGAGCAGGCGCGGGAAATCGGTCAAGCCGCGTACCAGGCTCAGGTCGCGGACGTCTCTTTCGAGCAGCGTCGTACGGTAACCGGAAAACCAGCGCTGCCGCGCCGGAGCCGTCCTACGCTCAAGCACCGGCGGATAACCGCCGCGCAACATCTTTGCCGCGAGTTCCTCGCGCGGCATTCGTGAACATTCACCGACGCGCAAGCCGGAGGTGAACAAATCGTCGATAAACGATTCTCTACGGCCTTCGATCTCTCCCTGCGAAAGCGGCCAGAGCGTGACGATCTCCATCCGCCCCGCAAGCGAATCCGCCAGCCTCGGCAGGGTCAATATATTGGCCGAACCCGTGAGTATGAACCGGCCGGGCCGCCGGTCCAGATCTACCGCCCTCTTCAGCGGCAGAAAAAGCTCCGGCGCCCGCTGCACCTCGTCTATGATCGCCGTTGCGTCAAACTGCGCGATGAAGCCCGCCGGATCCTGCTTCGCCGCAGCAAGCACCGCCACATCATCGAGCGATACATAAACCCCGCCGCGCCCCTCGCGCGCCATCATCTCGACGAGCGTAGTCTTGCCCGTTTGACGCGCACCGTTGATGAGCAGCACCGGCGTGTCCGAAAGCACTTCGTCCAGCAGCGGCATGATATTACGGTCGTACACGCCGCAAGTATATACCGCAGCCCCCACTTTTCAAGCACTTACAGGGTGAAATAATCGTAATGCATGCGGTAATTTCACCCGCCGATATAGATATCGGGAGATAAGAAGGGCACGCTTATCGGCATTCGCATCAAAGGGATTCCTGTTTCCGTCTTTTCCGCGTCTTTGTTTCCGCGTGTTCCGCGGTCTCTCTTCCTGCCGGTTGACAGGTCTGCGAAGCGGCGCGTAGAGTTGGGAAACGAGCGCTTTTTCGAGTTTGCACCGATTCGCAGGAGATTGGTACGAAGCGTGAGACAGCAAGAGAGATAACGGAACATACGAAATAAAACGAAAATCACGGAAAAGTTGAATATTTCCGTATGTTCCGTCTTTTTTTCGTTTGTTCCGTCATCTCTCTTTTATGCCCCAATGTCGTGCAGGGTGATCTAAACGGCCCCCCGGAAGACGAGGATTTATGAGCACCGCATCAGCAGAATCCGCCGGCGTGCGCGCTGACCTGACCGCCGCGGGCCGCGCCGATCTTGAAGCCTGGGAACGATCGCAACCCCTCAATTACTTCGATTCCGACGCACATCTGCAAACGCTGCTGGAATACTACTGGGGCAGCCCACTCTACGAACGGCGCCGGCCCCGTCTTGCAAAATTCGGCGGCGAGGCGGCTACCGTTGCAGACCCGGCCGTGCGGCGCGCAAACCTTCCGGAAAACCTTCCGCGCCTCGACCGCTTCTCCACTACGGGCGAACGCACCGAAAACGTAATTCACTCGCCCGATCATCATATTGCGGGCCGCTGCATTTACGGTTCCGGCGCGATGTCGGTTTACGCCGAACCGGGCAACAACCTGCTCGCGATGGCGCTTTTTTATCTGTCTTCATACAACGGCGAAGCCGGTCACAACTGCCCGCTTGCGTGCACTGCCGGAATCATCAAAACTCTCCAGCAGGTCGGAGACGCCGAACTGCGCGAAAAGTATCTCCCGCGCCTGCTCGATCCCGATTACGACTCGCTTTATCACGGCGCGCAGTTTCTGACCGAAATACAGGGCGGTTCGGATGTAGGGGCAAATTCGTGCGCGGCCGAGGTCGTAGACGCTGCGCGCGGCGTATGGCGGCTGAACGGCGAAAAATGGTTCTGTTCTAACATAACTGCGGATCTCGCGCTCGTAACGGCGCGGCCCGCGGGCGCGGCAAACGGAACCAAAGGACTGGGGCTGTTTCTCCTTCCGCGCCGCCTCGACGACGGACGCACCAACGGCGTTTATATACGGCGATTGAAGGACAAACTCGGCACCCGCTCCATGGCTACGGCGGAGGTTGATTTCCGCGATGCGATCGCCTATCAGGTCGGTGCGCTCGATCGGGGTTTTCAGCACGTAATGGATTACGTGGTCAACACATCGCGGCTATACAACGCCGCAGGATCGGCGGGCGCGGCGCGGCGTGCTTACGTCATTGCCCGGAGTTACGCGCGGCATCGGCGCGCCTTCGGGGCTCCCATAGCCGAATTTCCGCTGATTCAGGATGCGCTTGCCGGTATGCGCAGCGAAGTGATGGCGATGACTTCGGGGAGCATGCATCTGGCGCATATGCGCGACCGGATCGAACTGGGCGAAGCGGATCAGAGTGCGGCGGGCGTATTCCGTTTTGCCGTGAATCTGGGGAAGTATCGGGCGTCGATATCCGGGACCGATGTAATCAGGCGCGGCATAGAAGTGCTGGGCGGCAACGGGGCGATGGAGAATTTTTCGGTGCTGCCGCGGCTGCTGCGCGATTCGATTATTTTTGAAGCGTGGGAGGGCGCGCACAATACGCTGCTTGCGCAGTCGCTCAGGGACGCGCGCCGCTATCGGTTGCACGAACCTTTCATTGCATACATAGAGGCGCTGTTCGCCGACTTGCGCACCGAAGACTGGAAAGTGTTGGGACTGGCGGCGTGCCGACAAATGTGCGAAGAGATGAGCGACCTGGATGAACTCGACGAAGCGGCGGCGAGCGTATTTTTCCGGCCTGCGGCCGACAGGATGATTTATTTGTTCGATACGGCCGTGCTCGCGGGCGAGGCCGAATGGAGCGAAGCGCAAGGCAGGGACATCGGCGCGTGCGCCGTAGTCGAGTATTTATGGCGACGGCGGCTGGGAGCACCAGATGCGGATCGGATTGAACATTTATCCCGGATTGCGGATATAAGCGCGAGGATGTAAGAGAACCACGCAATGCACGGAAATAACTGAAAGCACGGAAACGCAACGGAGGCAAGATGCAGCTTGGATTGAATCTCGGGTACTGGGGCGCGGAAGCGGTAGACGCCGTCGCGTTGGCGCAGGAAGCCGATCGTCTGGGTTATCACTCGTTGTGGACGGCGGAGGCTTACGGGTCGGATGCGGTATCGCCGCTTGTATGGCTTGCGGCCAACACCGAGCGCATCCGTGTCGGAACGGCAATCATGCAGATGCCTGCGCGCACTCCGGCAATGACCGCGATGACGGCGGCGACCATAGACCTGCTGACGGGCGGAAGGATGCTCCTCGGACTCGGCGTTTCGGGGCCGCAGGTGGTCGAGGGCTGGCACGGCGCGCCCTACGGCAAGCCGCTCGGACGCACGCGCGAATACGTGGAGATCGTGCGGGCAATCTGGAGTCGCGAGCGCCCGCTCGAACATCACGGCGAACATTACGACATTCCGGTGCGCGGCGGCCTGGGGCTCGGCAAGCCGCTGAAACTCATCATTCATCCGCTGCGACCGAGGATACCGATTTATCTTGCCGCGGTAGGCCCGAAAAACGTGGCGCTGGCGGCGGAACTCGGCGAGGGCTGGCTTCCGGTATTCTTCTCTCCCGACCGTATGCCGATTTACCGCGAATGGCTCGACGAGGGATTTGCGCGCGCGGGCGAAGACAAAGACCGGGCGTCTTTCGACATTGCCGCAACGGTCAACGTGCAGTTGGGCGACAACGTGGAAGCGTGCCGCAACGCGATCAAGCCGATGCTTGCGCTTTACATCGGCGGTATGGGCGCAAGAGACAAGAATTTTTATTTCAATCTGGCGTGCCGCTACGGATACGAGCAGGCCGCGCACCGCATCCAGGATGCATTTCTTGCGGGCAAAAAGATGGAAGCGATGGCTGCCGTGCCGGATGAGCTTGTAGATGAAGTGGCGCTGTGCGGGCCGCGCGAGCGCATCGCGGAAAGACTGTCGGCGTGGCGCTCGAGCGGCGTGACCACGATCATTTGCGCTACGGGAAATATCGACGCCATTCGCACTATGGCTGAACTTGCGCTGTAACGAATCATATCGAAGCGAGGAGGCAATACGATGTCCGCCATACCGAATGAATACGTAGATCTGTTCGAGAAACCGGCGTTTGCAAATCTTGCCACGCTGATGCCCGACGGCCGGCCGCAGGTGACTCCGGTCTGGTGCGATTACGACGGCGAGAACGTGGTATTCAACACGGCCGTGGGCCGCGTGAAGGATCGCAACCTTCAGCGCGACGGGCGCGTTTCGCTCTCGATACTCGATCCGGCCAACCCTTACCGCTATCTCGAAGTGCGCGGGGCCGTAGTCGAACGCACGCTCGAAGGCGCCGACGAACACATCAACAAGATGGCGAAGAAATATCTCGGCCTGGACGTCTATCCCTACAGGCGGCCCGGCGAGGTGCGCGTCATTTACAGGATCAAACCCGAACGCATCAGCTCGATGGGGTGAGGAAGATTTCGCTTTGCGAAGGTTGCGCGTGCAAAATCTTCGCGTCGCGGCAGTGGGCGCGAGTCAATACGTGCGCTCGAATTCGCAGATCGCCGCGACGACTGCTTCGGCCTCGACGGGTTGCAGTTGCGGGTAGAGCGGGAGAGAGAGTATTTGCCCCGTCACGCTCTCGGCCACGGGGAGCGACGGCTGTTGATCGCGCCGGAAGAGCGGCTGTTGATGGAGCAGATACGGATAGTGAATGAGCGTTTCGATGCCGTGGGCGGCAAGATGATCGCGCAACCGATCGCGCGCCGCGTGCCTGACTACGAACAGATGATCGGCGCACTGTCCGGGCTCGCCTGCGGGCGGCAGGGAGAGTCTCGTCCCACACAGCCGCGAGGAGTAATACTCGGCCCAGGAGCGGCGGCGTGCGTTCCACCGGTCCAAATAAGACAGTTTGACGCTGAGCATCGCGGCCTGCAATTCGTCGAGGCGCGAATTGCGCCCGGCGATTTCGCCATCCAGTGCCGGCCGATGCCCTCCCTGTCTGAGCGCCTTCGCCTTTTCGATGAGCGCCGGATCGTTTGATGTTATCGCCCCACCATCGCCGTAGGCTCCGAGATTCTTCGTCGGATAGAAGCTGAAGGCTGCGGCCACGCCCCAAGCGCCGGCGCGGTAGCCGTGCAGTGCGGCGCCGTGCGACTGGGCGGCATCTTCGATAACGGGCAATCCCCGCCGCGCCGCAAGGTCGGCGATCCTGGGCATCTCGGCCATACGCCCGTAGATGTGTACGGGCACGATTGCCCGCGTCCGGGGCGTGATCGCGGCCTCGACCGCGGCCGGGTCGAGCGTGAGTGTATGCGGATCGATGTCGGCAAATACCGGCACGCCTCCGGCGTTGCGAATTGCGAGCGCGGTATAGGCGGCTGAAAGCGGCGTGGTGATCACCTCATCGTTCCGTCCTGCGCGCACCGCGCCCGAGGCAAGCAGCGCAAGCGCCAGCGCATCAGTGCCGCTGCCGACCGTCACGGCGCCGCGCGTCCCGCAGTAATCCGCCCACTCCGACTCGAAGCGCTCGACCTCCGGGCCGAGAATGAAGCAACCGCGCTCCCATACGCGATCGACCGCCGCTCGAATCTCAGTCTCGATCTCCCGGTGCGGTCGCCTCAGATCGAGAAATGGAACCTTGGTTGCCATACCAGTAGTGCTCGCGGTAGGTGCGGTAGTAGTCGATTGTGCGCGCCAGCCCGACTCGCAGCGGCGTATGCGGACGCCAATCGAGCATCTCTTCGATCTTGCGGTAGCTGGCATAAAAATTGCCGATATCGATCATCTGGCGTTCCGGCGGAAAAGGCACGGAGCGGATCGTCCCCGCTCCTGCGAGATCGATCAATTCAGCCGCAAGCTTTGCCAGACTGACGGGATTATCGCTTCCCAGGTTGAAGATCTCTCCTTCGGCCTCCTCGCTTGCGCCGGCCAGCAGCAGCGCTTCGACCACATCCTCGACATAGTTCAAATCGCGGCGCTGCCGGCCTTCGCCAAACAGCTCGATCACGCCCCCGTCGATTGCCTGGCGAATGAACCAGGCGATGAAGCTCTGGCGGTTGTGATGGATCATCTGCCGCGGACCATAGACATTGGTCAATCTGAGCACGACGGCGCGCAGACCGTAAATGCGGTGATAGAGCAGATGGTAATACTCCGCCGCCAGCTCATGAATTCCGTTGATATCGGGCGGGGCAATGCGGTGGCGTTCGTCGACCGGCAGATAGACCGGTTTGCCGTAAACCTGCCGCGTGCTGGTAAAGACGATCTTGGCGCGCGGATTAAAGTGGCGGCAGGCTTCAAGCAACGTCAACTGTGCTGCGCAATTCAGCTCCAGATCGCGGTGCGGATCATTCATCGAATCGATATGGCTCGTGCTGCCGGCAAGATTAAAGATGTAATCGACGCCAGCCACCAGATGCCTGATCGCCTGCACATCGCCGAGATGACAGATGTGCAAGCGCAGGCGATCCTCTATTCCGTTGATGTTGAAGAGATTGCCGCCCTGATCGGGCAGAATCGCGTCGACCAGGATAACTTCAACCTGGCCTATCTCGACCAACCGGCGCGCCAGATTGCTGCCGATAAACCCCATCCCGCCCGTAATCAGGACCGAGCGGCCCCGATATTTTTCGCCGTAATCCAGCATGCTTTTCCCTGATATTCAACTTTTCCGTGATTTTCGTTTCATTTCGAATGTTGCGTTATCTCTTGTCTCAGGCTTTGCACCAATCTACTGTAGATCGGTTTGGTAAAAAAGGCCAAGGTCAAGCTAAATTGGCAGCCCAGGAGTAGATCAATCCAGTCAATCTGATAGAATATGCACCGTCAGATCCGCGGCAACGACACCTCTTTTGACAGCAATATGAAGATAACCGAGATAGAGAAAACATGCCCGAGCCTCATCGATCTCACCCCTCCTCCAACCATGTGAAAGTAAGCGTCCTGCTTATGACCTACAACCACCAGCGTTTCATTGCACAGGCAATCGACAGCGCCCTCACGCAGCGGACCGACTTCGCTTATGAGATCGTCATCGGCGACGACTTCTCGACCGACGCCACGCGAGAGATAGCCATCGAGTACCAGCAAAAGTATCCCGAGAGGATCCGGTTGGTGCTGCCGCCGCAGAATCTGGGGTTTGACGGCAATCTGATTTTCATCGAGACGCTGCGCGCCGGCCGAGGGGAGTTCGTCGCGCTGCTCGACGGCGACGATTACTGGTCTTCCGCCGACAAACTGCAAAGACAGGTAGACTTCCTGGAAGCCCACCCCGAGTGTTCGCTCTGCTTCCACGACGCGCTCATGGTGTTTGACGACGGCAAAGAGCCTTCGCAACACACCAATGGGAACGGCCAGAAGGAAATTTCGACGCTCGACGACTTGTGGGTCGGCTGCTTTGTCGAGACCTGCACGGCGGTCTTTCGCCGCACCGCCCTGCCGGAGATCCCGGACTGGCTGCAAACGATTCCTGCGCAGGACTGGGCCAACTACATCCTTATCGCCCATCACGGCAAGCTCGGCTACATCAATGAAGTCATGGGGGTCTACAGAAAACACGCCGGCGGAGTCTGGTCCAAGCTCGATCGCGATGCCCAGGAAGAACAGGTAATCAGTTTCTACGAACAGATCGACCGGCACCTCGGCTTTCGCTATCAGGCCGTCATCCAGGAGATGAAGACGCGGCGCCTGTTTGAACTCTCCAGGGAATATGAGCAGAGCGGCGATCTGGAGCGGGCGGCACGTTACCTGGAGCGCTGTCTGGCTGAACACCCGGCCTGGCTCGAGCAGTACCTGCCGGGAGTGGGGGAGAAGGGAGCCGGGGTGTGGCCGATCCTGAGGCGAAGGCTCAGGTCCTATCGTTATCCGCTCCTCTATCGCCGGCGGCAGCGGGATCGCGCCTCCGCTACAAATGGGGGACCGAAGCCCGGCGAGAAAAGCGGATCGATAACGGCCTACCCGAATCCGCTCCCGCTCGATCCCTTTGCCGAGGTGAGCGCAGTATCGCTGTGCTGGAAATCGACCGGGACAAAGCTGGTAGAGGTACGCGTCGGCGCCCCGGACGGGCCGCTCCTGAGCCGCTCGGGCCCCGAGGGCCGCATGGTCACGGGCCAGTGGGTACAGGAACGCATGAGCTTCTACCTGCAGGATGTTTCCGACGACTTGCCGCTGACGGCCGACCATACGCTGGCAAGGGTGACGATCGAGGCGCAGCGCGGCGGTGATGCAGAGATGCTCAGGCTCAGGGCACTGCCGCCCTACTACCATACGGTGACGGAATTGCTCGGCAAGCCCTTCGAGATCCTCGATCCTCCCTCCTTCCTCAACATGTACCGGCATTTCTTCGTCCGTCAAATGCACCGTTTCGGCAGCGACAACCCCCAGCCGTTTATAATCGACGGCGGAGCCAACATCGGTCTGAGCACGCTCTATTACAAACATCTCCATCCGGCCTCCGAGGTCCTTGCCTTCGAACCGGACAGCCAGGCCTTCGCTTTGCTGGAGAGAAATGTGCGCCACAGCGGGCAGGGGGGCATTGAAATGATCCGCGCCGCGCTGGCAGCCGAAGAGAAAGAGGTGGGGTTCAAGCTCGAGGGCGCCTACGGCAGCCGCATCGCGCGCGGCGATGACCCGGCCGATGAGGTGGTGCGCACCGTCAGGCTGCGGGACTATTTGCGGCGCCGGGTGGATCTGCTCAAGCTCAGCATCGAGGGGGCGGAGACGGAGGTGATTGCCGACTGCGCGGACCTGCTCGACCAGGTCGAGCGGATGGTGGTGCGTTATCATTCGGTCGCCGGACGCCCGCAGACGCTGCCGGGACTGCTCGGCCTGCTTGCAGACGCCGGATTTCGCATCCACATAAAACAGTTCACATCATCAGCGCAACCGCTGGAGCGCCTTGAACTGCCGAACGGCGAGGATCTTCATCTGTACATCTTCGCCCTCCGCCAGCCGCAGGGCGCTATCATTACGGGACTCGAAAGTGGCGAATAACGATTTCAACAGTTGACGGTAAGAAAAAGTATGAAGGAGAGCCGCGAGTCGCCGCCTTCCGGCGTCGACTTTCCCCCCGCAATCAGGATTGAGATCGAGCGCGCACTCGGGGCGAGCATCAGCCGCATCGTGCGGCCGGAGGACGGGACGCAGGGGCGCACATTTCTGATCGGCAATTCATCGCACGAGTGGATTGCGCGTTTGCACCGCGGCCCCAACCCGCAGATGAAGAGGTCGTTTCTGGCGCAACAACGCGCCCGCGCGGCCGGGATGCGAACGCCGCGAGTGCTTGCCTATTCGTTCTCTGCGTCGGAGGATGCCGAGTATGACTGGACGGTCGAAGAGCGCATCTCCGGAAAGGCCTTTGCCCCGGAGTCGTCCAATTTGGCCCTCGCTGCCGATGTCGGAAGGCAGTTGCGGCTGCTGCACGAGGTCGAAGTAACGGGATTCGGAGATTTCCAGACCGACCGGTTCGAGGCGCGCCACAGTACTTTCAACGCATGGGTCGCCGAACGCGAGTCGAGCATTGCGGCGGCGGTCGGGGTTGCGCGGCTCGATCCGGGCGTAATCGGCAGGATCGGGCAGGCTTATCGCCTTCTAGGAGAGTCTTACCCGGAGACGGCGCGGCTATGTCACGGCGATTTCTCGCCTGAGAATCTGCTGGTCGAAGGCGAGCGGCTCGCGGCGGTGATCGACTGGGAGATGGCCTGCGGCGGCGATCCGGCCCTGGATCTTGCCTATTGCAGCTTCTGGAGCACAGATCCGTCGATTCTGGATGCACTTATCGAGGGGTATCAGCCCACCGACGGCGCCGCACTGCGGCAAAGGATTCGCGCTCATTTCCTGCTTTATGCCGTAGACCTTACGGTCTGGCTCGAAGAAGCAGGCGCCTCGGGACAGGAGTGCTACCGCCGCTGGTTCGCCTACAACCGCCAACGATTCCAGGATCTGCTTTCAGAACTTCCGCCGCCGGCGCCCACCCAACGCCGGCTGCGCGAAGCGACTGTGGAGCCGCGCCCAAACCGGGACACGTGGTGGAGCAATTTCCGCCGGCGTCTGGGCGCGCGACTGAGACAGGCGCTCGGTAAGGCGCAAGCAGATTAGGCGGGGATTCCGCGATTTTTTACCGGCCGCGCAGTAATGATGAGAGTGCTTAATGAATAGAGTCGGTTCTATCACAGCAAACCCCAATCCGATCCCTGTCAGGGAAGGTTCAGTATTCGGAGCGACGACGCTCGCCTGGAGTTCGACCGGGACGAAGATGGTCGAAGTGCGGGTTGGCGCGCCCGACGGCGATTTGTTGAGCCGAACCGGTCCGAGCGGAAGCGCAACCACCGGCGAGTGGGTGGGCAATGGCCTGGTCTTCTACCTTCAAGATGTCTCCGACGGGTTGCCGCTCACTCCGGCCAACACACTGGGGACAATCGCCGTCCGTGTAGAGACGCCCTCGAGCCGGGCAGGCGGATCTTTGGACGCGCGGGGAGATGGGGATACCCCGGCGGTCGGAAAGGTAAGCTTCGGCGACCTGCGGCGACTGACGCCCATCAGCCGCCGCTGGGGGCTGGACCGCGGGCGACCGATCGACCGTTATTACATCGAGAATTTCCTGGCTTGGCATTCATCCGACATTCGCGGGCACGTGCTGTCTATCGGTGATGACGGCTATACCAGGAGGTTCGGCAGGAACCGCGTCACCGAAAGCGACGTGCTGCACGTCGAAGAAGGCCACCCACAAACAACGATTGTCGGCGATCTGGCCTCCGCCCCCCAGATTCCCTCTGACGCCTTCGACTGCGTCATCTGTCCCCAGACGTTGCAGTTCATTTACGATCAGGGCGCGGCGGCGCAAACGCTGCACCGGATTTTGCGGCCCGGCGGCGTTCTGCTTGTGACCGTACCGGGTATCAGCCAGACCTGCGACCGGGACTGGGGCGAGTACTGGTGCTGGAATTTCACCCCGCTCGCGCTGCGCCGAATCTTCGGAGAGATCTTTCCGGCGCGCAATCTGCTGATCGAAGCCTGGGGCAATGTCCTGGTGGCTACCTCGTTTCTTCAGGGGCTGGCGGTCGAGGAGCTGTCAAAGGAAGAGATGGAAAACCACGACCCCGGCTACGAGGTGGTGATCACCATGCGAGCGGTCAAGCCCGTAGAACTGGCCGGGGACGAAACGAGCCGGTAATAGCCGCGCGCGGCCCCGGCGGCTGGAAGCCGGGCGCCAAGATAACGACAAGGGGCCTGCCTGTCCTGGCAATCATGAAGCGAACCGGAAAGATCTCAGCCACTCCCAATCCAATCATCATCTCGGGACAAACGCGGGTCGGAGTGACAAAGCTGGTCTGGAGTTGCGCTGGAGCGAAAGAGGTCGAGGTGCGCATCGGCGCGCCCGACGGGCCGCTCTTCAGCCGCTCCGGTGCTTCAGGTCAAGCCACAACGGGAGAGTGGGTGACCGATGGTATGACGTTCCATCTGCAGGATGTATCGGGCAGGCGGCCCCTGCTGCCGGAACACACGCTGGCGACGGTGACCGTGGGAGTGAAAATGGATCGCGTCGTGCGCGGTCTGATCCTGATGTATCATCGAATCGCTGAGCTTGACGCCGATCCCTGGTCGCTTTCGGTCGCGCCGGGCAACTTTGCCGAACAACTCGCCGTATTGCGCCGAGCAGGGCAGCCCGCGCCGCTCGCACGTGCGCTGGTCGAGATGGATCTGGAGAGAGAAACCGACCCGCTGCTGGTTGTCACCTTCGATGACGGCTACGCCGACAATCTGTATCAGGCCCTGCCGCTGCTGGAGGAGTTCCGAATCCCGGCCACGGTCTTTGTCCCAGTCAACTACATCGGAGGCCGGCGTTTTTTCTGGTGGGACGTACTCGATCTGCTGCTCGCGGCCGCGGACCTGCCGTCCGAGTTCAGACTGAGAATCGCGGGCGCAAATTACCGCTGGAGACTGGATGAACCGGCGCCCCGGCAACCGCGAAGGTGGCAAGCGTCGGAGATGCCGCCGGAGACTGCCCGCGAACGCTTCTATCTGGATCTCTACCGGCTGCTAAGACCGTTGCCCGAGGACGAGCGTTCGGAGGTAATCGATGAACTGCTGGCCTGGGCCGGTCTGGCCTCGGCGCCCTCTGATCCCTATCGGCAGATGTCACTCGACGAGTTACGCAGGCTCGCACGCCATCCTCTCATCGAAATCGGCTCGCATGCTCTGACGCACAGAGATTTGCCGGACCTTTCCCCGAATACCCAACGCGACGAAATCGAACGCAGCCGAACCCTGCTCAGTCGCATACTGGGGCATCCGGTGCGCAGTTTCTGCTATCCCTACGGCTCTTTCACCGCCGAAACTGCGCAGATGGTCAGGGATGCGGGCTATGCGTGCGCCTGCGGCCATTTCGTACAACCGCTTGCAGCGGGCGCCGACCCGTATCAATTGCCTCGCGTGATGGTCGGAAACTGGAATGGCGAGGAGTTTGCCCGCCGGCTCTCGGCCTGGCTACGACCTTAGCCGGATTGAATTTGCTCGCTCAAAAGCAGGAGTCGCAGAGCCTCCGTTGGCGGCGGGGAGCAGCAGCCGGGCGGCTCAGCCGCCGGACAACCGCTCCGCAATGCGCATCCCGATTAGCAGTTCGTAGAGCGCGGTTCCCTCGCCGCGCGACATAAACTCGACGATGTCTTCCGGTTCGTCTATATCCAGGGCGAGCCGCGGCAGATGCAATACTTCATAACTTGCGCGCGCGCGCGCAGCCGCAGCCAGATGTTTGGCCAGGCTGTGCGGGCCGAAGTGCGACGCAAAAAGAGTCCCCGGCCGCCGCAGTATCGCGTTCGTTCCCGTGCCGTCGCGCGACGGAACGATCACCATCGACGGAGCCGATGCATCGCGCGCAAGTATCTCTTCAATGTCTTCCGGAGCAACGAGCGGCAGGTCTACGGGCAATCTCAGAACCGCCGAAGCGCCGCTTTTTTCAGCCTCGCGCGAACCGAAATCCACAGACGCGCTTTCGGAAATCTGCCCGGTTTCCGTTATCACATCCCATCCGTAACGCTGCGCGAGTTCGATCGCCGGTTTGTAAAGCGTAACGACGGCTATGCGGTCGACGCCTCGCACGCGCGCGGCTGCGGCGAACGTCGCTTCGAGCATCGTCCACGCAAGCAGCGTGCGTTCGGACTGCGTCATCAGCGACGCCAGCCTCTGTTTGGCTTGCGTCAGATCCTTTACCGGAATCAGCAGGCAGCGCATGCGGCTAGTACTTCCCGTGCGAGCGCAAGTTTCTCATCCGGCCCGCTCATAACCGTGTTCGCAACGCGAACGTCAATTCCACGCGAGATTATCCGGTCCCGCGCGGCTTCGTCCTGTTTGTCGATGATATAGACATCCAGTACGTCTTCATAGAGGCGCGCTACCTGCGCGGCCGATACTTCCATTCCGAGATCGGAGAGCATGCGATCCGTAGGCCCTTTGAGCGAGGCGCCGCCGACCACGGGGCTGACGCCGATAACGGTCGCCGCAGTAACCTGCAATGCCTGACGCACGCCGGGCACGGCGAGTATCGGGCCGATGCTTATCAGCGGATTGCTCGGACATATGATTACGGCGTCGGCGCCCGTTATGGCATCGATGACGCCGGGCGCGGGCGCGGCCCGGTCGATATTTTCAAACCGGATGCCGATGACGCGCGGCGCGGCGCGGCGTTTGACGAGGTATTCCTGAAAGTGAAGCTCTCCCTCGTCGGTGAGTATCGTGGTCGGCGTCGGCGAGTCGGTCATCGGCAATATCGCGCAGCGCACATTGTGCGCCAGACGAATCCGGTCTGCGATTTCGGTGAGCGAAGCCCCGCGCCGCAGCATCATCGTGCGGAATATGTGCGTGCCGAGATCGCGGTCGCCGAGGTTGAACCATCTTTCGCCCCCATCGTAACGCAGCAGCGATTCCAGGCAATTGAACGTATCATCGCGCAATCCCCATCCCGCGGCCGGATTGACCGCGCCTGCAAGCGTGTAGGTGACGATATCGAGATCGGGCGAGATATAGAGGCCGAACATCTCTATGTCGTCGCCCGTGTTGACGATGATGGAAATGTCTTCGGGCGCCGTTGCGCGCTGAAGACCGTCGAGCAGTTTGGATGCGCCGACGCCCCCGGCTAATGCTGTAATCTTCATGAGCGGGAAAAGAAGAGAGATAACGGAACAGACGAAATAAGACGGAACAGACGGAAAGTTGGACCATTTCCGTAGTTTTCGTCTATTTCCGTTTGTTCCGTTATCTCTCCTTCCTCAGCGAAAGAGATCCCTTTCCTTGGGACGAATAAGCACGCCCGCGCTGCCGTCGCCGCGAGCAAAATCGTAACCCCGCACAACTACGACGGGAATACGCTCCGTTTTGCGCATAAGCAATCCCGATGCGGCCGCAAGTTCATCTGCGACGGCGAGCACCGTGGCCGACAGTTCCCTGCCGTGATCGTCGGGTAGACCGCGAAAATCAAGGAGCGGCTCCAGACCCGCAACGCCTATCGCGGCGTTGGTCAACCCTTCGCGCCACGCGCGTCCGAATGTATCGGTTACTATCACGGGCAGACTCACTCCGAGCAATTCGCGCAAACGGTTTTGCAGCGCCCGCGCCGATGCGTCCGGATCTACGGGCAGCAGCGCTACGCAATCAACCCCGTCCACGTTCGAGCGATCCACGCCCGCGTTTGCGCATATAAAGCCGTGATGCGTTTCCGTAATCAAAACGTGCGCGTCGCGGCGAATGATTGATTTCGATTCCCTGAGTATTATTTCGATCAATCGCGGATCGCGCTGCTGCCGCTCGCCAATACTCACGGCTTGCTGCGACGGCGCAACGGTTGCGAGATCCAGCAGACGCCCTTCGGATTTTGAAACGATCTTCTGCGCGACGATGAGAATGTCGCCGTCGATGAATGTAAGGCCGATCGATGCGGACGCCGAAACGATCAATGCGCCGAGATCGTCGCCCGGCTTTACTTCGGGCAGTCCGCGCACGGCGAGGAGTTGAATGTCGGATGTCATGCGCGGCACATGCTAAGTCCGTCTCCACGGCTTTGACAAGACGCGCACCCGTAGGCGTAGAATCCGTATGCTCGTCCGCTGCAACCCGATCCGATAGTTTCAAGGGAGAAATCGCCATGCGTTCCATACTTGCTGTGTTGCTATGCCTCGTTTGCAGTTCTATTGCTCTTGCGCAAACCGAACCCGAAGCCGTATCCCTGCTCGGCGCGCGGCTCTACGCGCAGGCCGATGAAAAGGGTGAAATCCCGGCCGCCGCCGCAAAACTCGCCGCCGATCCTAAAAATATGGATCTGCTGATTGCGCTCGGACGCGCGCAGGCGAATGCGTGGCGCTACCGCGACGCAATCGCCACATACACGCGCGGCATCGAAATCGCCCCGAACGATGCGCGTAATTACCGGCATCGCGGCCATCGCTACATATCGGTTCGCGATTTCAACAAGGCGCGCGACGATATGCAGCGCGCCGCGGAATTGAACGACGCGGATTTCGACATCTGGTATCACCTCGGCCTTGCGCATTACCTGCTCGGCGATTTCAACAAGGCGGAGGCGGCTTACCGGCGGTGCCTGGCCGTAGCCGAAAAAGCAGCCAATGACGATTCGATCATCGCGGTTGCCGACTGGCTCTATATGACGCTGCGGCGCGCAGGAAAAGGCGAGGATGCGAAAAAAGTGCTCGATCGCATCACGCCCGATATGAAGGTGAAGGAAAACAAGTCGTATTTCGACCGGCTGCTTTTTTACAAGGGATTGAAGAAGGAATCCGAACTCGTCGATGTCGAAAAGGCCGCAGATCTGGACATCGCTACGGTGGGCTACGGCCTCGGCAACTGGCATCTATACAACGGGAATCTGGCTAAAGCCGTAGAGTATTTCCGCCGCATCGTGAGCGGAAAATACTGGCCCGCATTCGGGTTTATCGCAGCCGAAGCCGAACTGGCGAAGATGAGATAACGGAACAAACGAAATAAGACGGAATAGACGGAAATATTCAACTTTTCCGTGATTTTCGTTTCATTTCGTTTGTTCCGTCATCTCTCTTCCCTGCTCGATGCGGCGAGCAGCACAAACGCGATCCACAGCAGATCGGCAAGCAAAAGGTGCACAAGCTGCATCCATATCGGCGCAAGCAGCAGCAGATTCACAAGACCCGCGATCAGTTGCACGACAACGAGCGCGAGTACGGCCGCGCTCCAGTACGCGACGCGGCCACCCGGCCTGCCCCTGCGCGATGCGTAGGCAACGCCCGCCACCCCTGCGGATACTATTACGGCAATAATCGGATGCCATATGCGCAAACGCAGCAGCACGTGCGCAGTGGGTGAAAAATCCTGCCTTATGCCCTCGGCGAGCGAACCCGAGGGAAACAGCGTATCCCCGAGCGCGGCGATCGCACCGCTGACTCCGAGCACGAGCAGTCCTGCGAATCCGAGCAAAAACAACGGCGCTCCGAGCGTCCGGCCGGGATGGGGCTGAGAATCTTTTTCGCCTCCGGCCCACCACGGCGTGAGCGCAAGCGCCGCAAGCAGCAGGAACGTGTTTACGAGATGGCCCGCCATCCAGTAGGCGCGCGCAATCGACGTGTTGTAGGCGACGTATTCAAACAGCACGAGGCCGGCGCCTATGAGCGCTTCGAGAATGATGAACAGAAGCGAAGCAATCGCGCCGCGGCGGCACAGGTGACCGCGCGGGAATGCGCGCACCGCCCACACTACAAGCCCTATGACGGCAACGAGCGCCAGCCCGCTCGTCAACCGGTGCGTCAGTTCGACTATGGTTTCCATCTGCGCCTCGCGCGGAATGACCGTTCCGTTGCAAAGCGGCCAGTGGCTGCCGCAGCCCGCGCCCGAACCCGACGCTCTTACATACGCGCCCCAGATGATGACGAGCAGGTTGTAGCCGAGCACGCCCCAGGCGTATCTCCGAAATCCGTCCCTGGAAAACATTGGATCCTCCGACTGAGATGGTAGCGAGCAGATCGAACAAAATCGAGCGATTGAAGAAAAACATCGAAGAAATCCCCGAAGAAAGTATGGAAGAAAGTGCGGAAGCGCTTCGTCTAAGGAGCAAATTCCCTGATGAGGTGTAAATTCCCCGAAAGGAGATCCGCTGATGTTCAGAATGCTTCGAATGTTTCCCGTCCTTCTGAGGATGATCCCTGCGGCGCTGCTCGCCGTTGCATTGATGTCGCCGCCCCCGGCGCCCGCCTTCTCCGACTGGATCGCAGTCTACTCGATCATAGACAAGGTCGTATTCGAACCGAGCGAGGGCGCGCCCGATCGCGTACAACTATGGGGCGATTTTGCGCTCGCCCGTCCCAATGACCGTAACTTCTACGACGCACCGCAACGCGGCTACCTGTACCTGTCGCTCGTGCCCGGCAAGGAAGACGCCTGCCGCCGCGAATGGAACGACTTCAGGACGCTTGCGGGCACGGGTCAGGTAGTCGGTTTCGGCGGACGCAACGCGCCGCGAGTGCGCGTAAGGAAAGCCGAAGAGAAGGTCGACAAACCCGATGTCTATCCGATGGCCTACGGCCTCATCAAAATGAACGACCGTCCGACCAATTACGAACCGATACGCGAACTCAGAGCCCTGCCCCGACCGCAAAGGAGCAAATGATGGCCGCAGTGTATCCGGCGCGGTTGGATGGTAAATCGGCGCCTGTAGCGGCATCTACAGCGGCATCTGCAGCATTGAGGGTCTCTGCAAACAGGCGCGACGCGCTGCTTTTAGCGCTTGCCGGGCTGCACGCGGCGGCGCTTTTGCTGCGACCTTCGATGCTGATTGTCGCAATCGGATTGTGGTGGAACGCCAATACGATTTCGCATAATTTCATCCATCGTCCGATGTTTGCATCGCGCGCGGGCCGCGCGGCGTTTTCGTGCGGCCTGAGCCTGCTGCTCGGATTTCCGCAATCGCTGTGGCGCGCGCGCCATCTCGCGCATCACGCGGGAAGGAAACCGCAAATCACCTGGAACGCCCAGATGATTGCGGAAACGCTGATGGTCGCGGCGCTGTGGTGCACGCTTGCGGCGGTAAAACCGATGTTTATGTTTTCCGTATGGCTGCCGGGATGGCTGCTCGGTCTGGCGCTGTGCCGTGTGCACGGACGCTACGAACACGCGCGCGGCGCCGTCAGCCATTACGGCCGCATATACAATCTGCTGTTTTTCAACGACGGTTATCACGCCGAACATCACGCGCATCCCGGAATGCACTGGTCGCGATTGCCGCAGCATAAAATCAAAGATGCGGCAACGAGCAACTGGCCCGCTGTGCTGCGCTGGATGGAGGATGTCAAAACCATAACCCCGTGCGCAGCGCTGTGCGCGCTTGAACGGATCGTAAGACGCTCGCCGCGCCTGCAACGCTTCGTTCTCGACCGCCACGAACGCGCGTTCAGAAAACTCCTGAACGATCTGCGCGCAACACGCGCCATCGCAGTCGAAGACATAAAAACCATCGGCGTAATCGGCGGAGGGCTGTTTCCGCGCACGGCTATGGTGCTTGCGCGAGTGTGCCCGAATGCGCGGCTGTCGCTCATAGATCTGGATAGCGCACATCTGGAAATGGCGAGGGAAACCCTCGGCGATTCGGTCGATTACGTGTGCGAACGCTTCGAGGCGGGCAATGCGCAAACTCCCGCCGATTCACAGGCGTTTGACGCCATCGTCATACCGCTTGCCTACGTCGGAAACCGCGAAGCGATTTACAGGCATCCGCCCGCGCGCGCCGTGTTCGTACACGACTGGATATGGCGAAGACGCGGGCGCAGCGCGAGCGCCGTGGTATCGCTGCTCCTGCTCAAAAGATTGAACGTGGTAGTTAAATCAAAAGAGAGATAACGGAACAAACGAAATGATACGAAAAGAACGGAAAAGTTGAATGTTTCCGTCTATTCCGTCTTATTTCGTTTGTTCCGTTATCTCTCTTTCTCCTGCTGTGGTTCAACTATGAAAGCTCTGGCGCTGTTCTGCGTGCTTGCGCTGGCGAAAATAGTCGCGCTTGCCGGATACACGATTCCGCTTTCCGTATGGACGCCGCTTGCCTATCTGTGGCAGGACGCGGCCGTAGCTCTCGCGTTCGCCGCAATCGACGCGGCTTTTGCATCTCTCTCGAAGAAAACCGGATTCAATGCATCACGCATAAGCTGGGCGCTTTATTCGGTAATCGTTTTTTACGCCGCAATCAACGTCGCCGTCGTGCGCGTGCTCGCCACGCCGATTACCTGGCCGATGATGCGCGCGGCGCGCGGCGCGCTTTCGGATTCGATTCTGCATCACGCGACGGCGGGAAACCTTCTGGCCGTTGCGATGGTTGCCGCCGCCGGAATCGCGTTGCCGCGCGCGTTTTTATCCATCAAACCACGAACCGGGCTTTTTGCAAGACGAATCTCTGCATCGCTCGTTTGCATTGCGGTTTTGCTGATGCTGATCGGGCCTGCGGCAAGCTTGCGCATAGACACGGCGGGACTCGATCGCAACGCAGTATTCACGCTTGCAGCAGGCGCACGGCGACGCGCATTCGATCGATATACCGGTTCTTCAGAAAACTGGCGCGCAAGCGCGTTCGATCACCACACGGCGCAAGCGCCGGAGGAGGACATTTCGCGATTGCACGGCGCCGCCGCAGACCGCAATGTCGTAATGGTTGTGCTCGAATCGGCGGGGGCCCGCTACCTTAAACCTTACGGGGCTGACCGCGACCCTATGCCGAATCTGACCCTAATGGCGCAGCGCGGAGTTCTGTTTGAAAATGCGTATACAGTATTTCCCGAAAGCATAAAGACGCTTTATTCGATTCTTTGCGCCCGCGCGCCCGCGCTCGATACGCCCGCCGAACGTTACGCCGCCGTGCGTGGGCCGTCGCTTGCATCGGAACTCAAGGCAGCGGGCTACCGCACGGGGCTGTTTCATTCGGGCCGTTTCGGATATCTGGGAATGGAGGAGGTAGTCTCGGGTCGCGGTTTCGATGCGCTGGAGGACGCCGGAGCGATCGGCGGCGAGCGCGAATCCAGCTTCGGCGTGGACGAGGCGTCGACAATCGACCGTATGCTCGCGTGGGTGGACGAAAAAGAAGGAAAATTTCTGATTACGTATCTGCCAATCGCCGGTCATCACCCCTACGATACGCCCGAACGCGGACCGTTTCCCGAGGTCGAGGATGCGGATCGTTACCTGAACGCGCTCGATTATGCGGACCGTATGCTCGGGCGTCTCATAGACGGACTGCGCGCGCGAGGGCTGGAGCATGAGACGCTGTTTGTAATCTTCGGCGATCACGGCGAGGCGTTCGGACAACACGAGGGCAACTACGGTCACTCGCTTTTTCTGTACGAAGAAAACGTGCGCGTGCCCTACGTAATAGCGGCGCCGGGGCTGTGGTCCGGGGGCGTAAGGGTGCGGCGCGCCGTAAGCGTTGTCGATACGGCGCCCACGGTTCTGGATCTGCTGGGAATCGATCTGCCCGAAGCATTCGAGGGAGAGTCGATGCTCGATGCAGCGCATCGCATGGCGCTGTTTGCAACGGACTATTCGCTGCCGCTGCTCGGTTTGAGGGACGGCTGCTTCAAGTTCATATACGAAGTCGATGCGCGGCGCGGAAAACTCTTCGATCTGTGTTCGGATAAAGAGGAGCGCAGGGATCTGTCGGCGGTGGAGAGGGCGCGCGCGGCGGCGTATGCCGGGAAGCTGATGCGCTGGAATGCGGCAATGCAGGAGAGATGAGGGAACAAACGGAAATGTACGGAACAAACGAAAAGATCGCCGATTTTCGGTGTTTTTCGTTCTTTTTCGTTTGTTCCGTTATCTCTTTTACATGTCGCGCGGGCTTAGGTATTGATCGTAGCGGCGCACGGGTTCCCAACTCGGCGGCGGCGTAAACGGGAGCGGCGCGTCCGGAAAGCGCTCTTCGAGAGCTACGACTTCTACCGCTTCGGTGTAAAGCCGATCGAAGCTCTCAATCGGGCTGCCGTTGCGCATGCATGCCGCCAGATGACGTCTGATGATGCGGTCAACCTTTGCCCGCGTTTCGGGCGTCAGTCCGCCGAGCAACTTTTGCGTTTGTGCCGATAGTTTCATAAGTCCCTCCCACCGGAACAAACGAAATAAGACGGAAACTACGAAAATATTAAACTCTTCCGTAATTTTCGTTTCATTTCGTTTGTTCCGTTATCTCTCTTGCAGTTTCACGCAACGATGCGACTCCGCCGTGCGAACTACTTCGGCAGAATGACGCTGTCTATGACGTGAATCACGCCGTTGGTCGCGGCAATGTCGGTCTTGACTACATTAGCGTTGTCGACCATTACCTTGCCGTCCTTGACCGTGATCTTCACCGATGAACCCTCTACGGTCTTCGCCGACTTCAGCTTCACTACATCCTTGGCCATCACGCTGCCCGCCACTACGTGATAGGTAAGTATCTTCGTAAGCTTCGCCTTGTCCTGAAGCAGCGCTTCGACCGTTCCCGCAGGCAGCTTGGCAAACGCCTCGTCGGTCGGAGCAAATACGGTGAAAGGCCCCGCGCCCTTCAGCGTTTCAACCAGCCCCGCAGCCTGCAACGCCGCAGCAAGCGTCTTGAAACTGCCCGCCTCTACCGCCGTGTCCACGATGTCTTTCGTAGCACCGACATTGGCCGTCGCCGGCATCACCATCACCATCACCGCTACCGCCGTCGCAACCGCCAACATCGGTCCCGCAATCTTCGCCCTGATGCTCATCTGTAATCTCCCTCCAAATTTAATCAACGCGTCCTTTTGTTTGGGGCCGAGCCCTCAATCGACTCAATCTCTCCCCCCCCCTCTCCAGCCTGACGATTCGCAAGATACTACCCTTTGCCATTGTCTGTCAAGTGTTAATCCAAGACAAATGTATGACAAAATATGATCAAAGCAAATTCGTGGGGGGCAGATGCTTGACAAACCATAGACAGAGGAATAGGATGCGGGCAGTTTGGCAGGTAGGGGGAGAGAGGGGAAAAAAATGTTGTATCCGATTCGGGCGGTAGCGAAGTTGACGGGATTGAGCATAGACACGTTGCGGGCGTGGGAGCGGCGGTATGGGGCGGTAGAGCCGCAGCGGGACGACAGGGGGCGGTTATACAGCGAGTCGGATGTAAGGCGATTGCATTTATTGCGTACGGCGGTAGAGCGGGGGCATGCGATAGGGCGGCTTGCGGGGTTAAGCGACGGGCAGTTGAAGGATCTGCTGTCGTATACGGCTACGGTAAACGAGGGGCGCGAGGCGCTTGCTGCGGGAGTTGCGCCAACGCCCCGGCGGGCGGTGCGGCCGGCTCTGATACAGGGGGTGATGGCATCGATTGAGCGGTTTGATTATGCGGCGGCGGACCGGGAGTTGGCGCGGTTGGGGGCGTTGCTGTCGCCGCGCGAGCTGGTGCATCAGGTAGCGCAGCCGCTGATGCTGCACATAGGCGACGAATGGCATGCGGGGCGGCTGGGGATCGCGCAGGAGCACATGGGATCGTCGCTATTGCGCAATCTTCTGGGTGCGCTCGTCAGGCTTTATGTGCGGAATGATCCGCCGGCGACGCTGCTTTTGACTACACCGAGCGACGAGCGGCACGAATTCGGCATATTGCTGGCGGCGATGCTGGCGGCGGGCGGCGGGCTGGGCATCGTTTATCTGGGCACGGATCTGCCTGCGGAGGAGATAGTGAAGGCGGCGGGGCGGACGAGCGCCGGGGCCGTAGTGCTGGGGATGACGGGATCGGAAGAGGCGAAGAAATCGATGGGGTGTTTCGCGCAGGTTGTGCGCGAGTTGCCCGAAAGTACCGAGTTGTGGGTCGGCGGATTGAAATCCGAAGAGCTTGCAAAGGAAGTAAAAAAGACGCGCGCGCTGGTGATCGAAGATTTCCCCGCGCTCGAAAAACACCTGATCCGGCTCGGAGCGCAATTTTAGGATGACGCAACGCGCAGTACGCTGCGGAAACAGTACGACATCGGCGCGAGGCTTACGGATGCATTCATCGCTGTTTTTATTGGCTCTTTGTGAATCGTCGGGAAACAGCACCATATCTTGTGGCGTCAAGCAGCAAAAGCGTCAAGGCCGTTCAAGTCGAGCCAGAGACGGCGAAAGAGAGTTACCGGGTTCGGGATCCCGTAACAGCGACGCTTGATAACTTTGATCTTGTTGTTGAGACCTTCGACCCAGCCGCTGGTCAAACGACTGAGGAAGTAGTTGGTGATCTGGTCCATCCAGTTCTCGAGGGTGATGAGGAAAGAATCGAAGCAGGTCAAACCGGTGCTTCTGACCTCAGCCATCCAGCGGCGCAAGGCGCGCTCGGCGGATTGTTTAGTATGAGCCGTCTCGAAAATGTCGGTCAGCTTCTCGCGTAGTTGGTAACCTCGGCGCAGAACCGGGGAGCATTCAAAGAGCAGGTCAAGCAATTGGAGTTCTTCATCGGTCAAATCCTGATGGTTGCGCCGCAAAGCCCAGATCACGCCCTTCAATCCGGCGTACTCATCGGGTTTGAGGGCGGCTTTGAGGTTGTGCATCTCGGTTTTGCGCAACTCGTCGAGCGCCGCACGATACCCTTTGGCGACGTGAAAACGATCAGCGACGACGCGGGCCGCCGGCAAGACTTCGGCAACCGCGTTGGTGAATCCTTTATACATCTCGGTGCAAACCTGCTCGACCGTCGCACGCAAATGTTCGGGGATGCTCTGGAGGAAGGCTTTGACGGTCTCTTTCTCACGCCCCTCAAGCACCCCGAGGATGACCGGGCGTCCAAGATCATCACGACTTGAAACAACGGTGACAAAATCCTGATGCCCTTTGAGCAAGGAAATCTCATCCAGTCCGAGCACACGCAATTGGGTCAACTCCCGCCAGTCGACCCCTTCGCTCACCTCACGCTCGAGCAATCCCCTCAGGATGCCGTAATTGATCTCTTGCTTGCGCGCCACTTCCGCGAGCGTGCTCCCGACCATCTCTCGCAGCAACGATTTGGCATATGCTTTCGTGCAATGCGCCGCCAGATCGTACCAGTCTCCGTGTTGCGTCGTCGTTGGTCCATCCTCGCAATTCTGACATCGATACCTCTTCGTCCTCAGGTAGATATAGACCGGTCGTTCACAGATCGGCAGATGCCGCAGTTCAACTGTTTCGCCGTCGCTGTAGTATTCAGTCGCTTTTTTTCCGCACTTGTGGCACTTGGTGAAATTCGAGGAGATCTTCGCCCTGATCGTGATCCTTTGCTCTCCGATCTCCAGGTCTTCCACCTCCAATCCCCCGATATTCAGCAATTTCTCGATCGAAACTGTCATCGCCTTACCCTCTTCATAATTTGGGATCCCCGACCACTATATTTTGTGGCCTCTCCCAGCAATTCACAAAGAGCCAAAATAACTGTTGACAGCCGACATTGACGGGCGTATATCCCGCTCGGGTTAGCAACATTAACCTTCTGCCCCTCGCCATACAAACCGCTAACTCGCTGGAGATCACTGCAATCCTAGTACAAGACAAACAAGGATACGGGTAATGGAGACGTGAAATAAGCTCATTGTACAATTAGACTTTCAAGTAACAAAACCAGAAAGGAAATCGCACGATGAGAGATATTTGTTCGGTATAGCAAAGGCTTTTGCTGAATCTAATCTAGCATCGCCCACGGATCAAGTTTGTTGCCGCTTTTATCGTCGCATTGGTGAGCGTCAAAAACATTAACCTGATAGAGATCGCCTGCGCCTTGGCCGGAAAAGCTAAGCGGGAATCTCAATACAAAAAGCTACAACGCATCTTTCGACTCTTTGAATTGCCCTACGCCGACTTTGCCCAATGTATCGTCAAGATGCTTGATGTGCCCGGGCCATGGCAAATGACGATAGACCAGACTAACTGGAAGTTCGGCCGGACCGATCTCAATATTTTCTTGCTCGGCATCGTACATCAGCGGATCGTCTATCCCTTGAACTGGCCCCTCCTCTGCACTTTCAGTGCAGAGTGGTTTAGTTTCATCAGTGGCGATGAAGCCACGTTTCATCATGGCTTTATTCGAAACGCCACTGTAATTTCCATAGGAGTCGAGCGTAATCCGCGACGCTGCTTTCGGCCAGCGTCAGCGAGACGATGATCAGGTACTCATCGCTGCCCAAGTAGCATCTGCTAAATTACCATTCATCGCCCCACATTCACAGAGCCTCACCGATGATCAGCAGTTGATTCACACGGGTGGCGCGGAGTGCCCAGGCCGCCACTAACTGACCACGACCGTTGCGACGGGAAAGTTCCCGCGCACGCGCAGAGGAAAATCGACCCTATTCTTTCTCAAACAGGATAACCATTCTTTGCCGACGAATTCGCGGTTGGCCAAGATACGATCGGTCTGCACTTTGTTAAACAGATCGATGAAGATCGCCGGCACCGTGGTTCGTTCGTCAGTGTATGAGCTGACGGTTTTAGGCAGCACCAGCCGAACCAGGGGATAGAGACTCCTCTGAGCATTACCAATCACTGCAAAGTATTAGCTCCTTAGGAGGATACCATGACACAGTTAAGAAAGATCGCTCGTCAAACTAGCATTGTAGCACTCTTCGTTTCCGCCCTCAGCATGGTAGTTTTGCCACATATTATGTCACCGGATACAACTCCGCTGCAGAGGCGGTACGAAATACGGGAGTATGAAATTCCAAATGGGATAATTGAGATTGTTGCAGTAAAGAATCTTCAATCTGATTACTTCCCCACAGATTTTGAGATCGATATAAGGAATGTATCAAATAAGCCAATTTATTTTATCGAATTTCTTGCGATCTTGCCGGAGGCAAAACAATTCTTAGGTATTCCA
>JAHBSF010000047.1 GCA_019639255.1 Acidobacteriota bacterium
CGGTATTCCCGCTGCCATTTGACCAGATCAGGCATCTCAGCCCGGCACGGCGCGCACCACGGCGCCCAGAAATTGAGAAGCACGACCTTGCCGCTGTAATCACTCAGCCGCAGAGTGCGCCCATCAATGTCTCTGAGCACCAGTTGGCGCGCCGAGTCGCCCATCTGCCCTAAACCAGACGGTGAAAAAGCAACGAGCAGCGCGACAGCGACAAATACCCTTATCATTGGCCGCTTCAATACAAAAACCTGATGCCGAGCAGCACGCTGCGCTCGATGCGGAGCACGAGCGGCCCGGTGTCGCGCACCACCGGGAGTTGCACGCTCGCCTCGATGACAAACCTCGGATGCGCCGCGTATTGAATCCCCGGCGCAAGGTAGTACTCGGTGGAGCGGCTCCCAGGCGCCGCCGCGCCGCTGACGCGCCCCGTTCCGCGGCGGATGAAGCTCGTCTCCAGGATGGCGAATACTTCACCGCCCGGTTGATCATACTTGAACGGGAAAACGATGTATTCGAGATCGGTGTTGATGCGCAATTCGTGCCCGGTCCGAAACCCGTCGCGCTCGGAGCGCCAGACGCCTTCGATGTTCCCTCCGAAGATCAATCTGCCTTTCGCCTGCGAGTAAGCGAGATCGGCGTGCGGAGAGAAGCCGCCGCTGATCGGCGAAAGCTGCCCGCTCACGAACGCCGGCGCCTGAAGCCGCCCCTCGCCCGGAGCGCCCTTTTGGCCGGTCGGCAGTTCCAGACCAAAGCGTACCGCCGCCTGGCGGTCACCCCATTCTTCGACCTTCCGAAAGAAACGATACTTTCCCGAAAGTGTGATGTTGCCTACCCCCTCGCCGTCGGCGGAGACTGAGCGCTCTTTGACTGAAATCCGCGTCACCGGGATTTCCGCCTCCAACTGGAGCTTCGGCGTCGGAGTGTAAGAGAAACCGAGCAGCAGGGTATGACGGTCGACCCTCAGCGCGCCGAGCTGCTGCCGGGTGTAAATGTAGCGGGGCGTAAATGCCCCGCCGCGATAGACCGTCAATCCCGGACTCGTCGTCCGGATCGGCGCCACCGGCAACGGCGAACCCGACAAAGATTCACCGCTGATCACATCAACCAGTTCTGTCAGTTTTGTCAGTTCTGTTCCGGTGATTGAGGCCGCTTTCTCTGTGCCATCATTCGGCGGTTGCTGAGCCCTCTTCACCGGCAGTGGCGTGATGACTTCACGCGTGTTCTTCCCTTCGCCCACCGTCTTCCAGTCACCGGTGATCTCGGTTTCCGTATTCGGCTCGGCACCGGGCGACTGTTCGACTCCATTGCCTTCCAGGAAAAAGCGTTGCCCGGACGTGGCGGCCGTGATCGACCAGATGGTACCGTCACGTTCGAGCTTCCCTGAGACGACTACCGTTGCCGAGGCGAGCGTGTAGCCGGCTTTTTTCAGCGTCTCCTTCAGTGCCGCAAACGACGCCGGTTTGTCGGCCTTTGGCGTAAAGCCCCCGATGCCGTTTTTGATGTCGGTGATCTCTATTTCATTGAGTTTCGGTGCGAAATTTAGACGGCTCACGGCCTTCTGTATGTTGAACACTCAGTTGCCGCAGAGATAACCGTCGATCTTCATCTCAACGCGTTTGACCTGGGCCAGGCCAGCCTCAGCGCCGAATATCGACAATAAGATCGCGCCAAGCGCCGCCATTGCGAATCTTTTCATGATGAATTCTCCCTGATGATGACTGGACGGCAGTGACCACATCGGCACAGCCGGATGTCGCCGTTCCATTCTTGTATTCAAGATAGAGTTTTCCCGTGAACCGGCGATAAACCGGTCAGCGTGGCAATACCGCTTGCAAACCTGTCTTTAAATCAGGAAGACACAGCAACGGAGGCGTGTACCTCCACGGTCGGGAACGCGCGTCCATCGTCCCGGAGACTGAACACGGGGATCATCGTCAACGGCGAAACCTGCCCGGCTCCACGCCGCCATGAGGATTGCCCCGTTGACAGCCCGCACTTTGCGGCCGGCTTCGGCGGAATACGCTTCGAGCGAACAACAGGAGAGTGTTTGTAAAGAAGAGGAATGCGGCTCGATCGATTCGGGAAGGTTGGGGTCTTCGCCGCCAGCCTGAGAGAGGCAGCAGTCGCCTTCCGTTGACATCGAGCAATGGCTGTCGACAGCGCCTTCCGATGGCGCAAGCAAACAACCAGCCAGGCAGTTCAAGCCGCCCCACCAAAGCACGACGGCAATGGCGGCGAGACAACGAACCGACCTCCCGACTGGCAGCGAACTTAAGCCCATGGCCAAGGATTCTATTCGCCTCGCTGCCTGCAAGTCCAGAGTGGAGCAACCGCAGTCCGCCGCTCCCGCTCCCATCACAACTCTCGATCCATCACCGGCTGCGCGAGTGCCTCTACGGCCTTGACCGATGTGTGTGCGGGCGGATATACATACATCCGCGTGAGCGAATATATAGCCAAAGAGTTGAAAACTGATTGGCGAAGCGGCGATAGGGCACTGCTCGCGGGGGGGGTGTAATCAAACGAAATGACGTGAGCCGGGAGTAATGACGATGATGAGCGAATTACCGATTGTCTGCACTTTATCCAGACAGGAATTGCGCGCCCGCCAGGAGGGTGCGATTCGTGAACTGATAAGCTCGGCTGAAGAGATCACCGAGATCAAAGACGGTTACCGATTCCGTTTCCGGCCGGTGAGCGGGCTGATGCCGCGGCTGGCGGAATTCGTCGAGCAAGAGCGCCGGTGCTGCCCATTCCTGGGCTTTGCCTTGACTGTAGAGCCTGACGCCGGGCCGATTCAACTGACGCTGACTGGCCCGGAAGGAACCGGAGAGTTTTTACGGGAGGCTTTCCGGCTTTCTTCCGACAGTGGAGTAGTGTGAAGGATTATGCTGTATACACTGCGTGTAGTGATTGGACGGTAAGGCGCTGCCCTCGACTCCATTCCGATGCCGGGAAGCTCAATCGAGACATTCAATGGCCGCTAAACAAGCAAAACACCACGACCAGGTCGAGGATCTGTTGTGAGGGATTGAACGATGAAGCTCAATGCGCTGGAGAAGGCGCTGATGAACAACCCGGTGCGCGCCTGGATTCAGCGCCGCTACGAGGCCCCGCTACTCGAAGGTCTTGGCGGGCGAATCGATGGGCTACGTGCGCTTGAGATCGGATGTGGGCGCGGAGTCGGAACGGCAATCATTCTTGATCAATTCGGCGCGAGCGAAGTTGATGCCTTCGACCTCGACGAACAAATGGTGAGGCTGGCGCAACGGCGCCTGGCCGCCTACCCGCCGTCACGTCTTCGCCTATGGGTAGGCGACGCCACAGCGATCAAGGCCGAAGATGCCTCATTCGATGTGGTTTTTGACTTCGGCATCCTGCATCACGTTCCCGCATGGCAAAGGGCGGTGGCCGAGATTCGTCGAGTATTGCGCCCAGGCGGAAGGTTCTACTTCATGGAAGTGACCGGTCAGGCGCTCACCCGCCGCTCGTACCGTCACTTCTTTGTTCATCCGATCACTAACCGGTTCAGCAGAGCGGACCTCGTCGCCGAACTGGAGAAGCAGGATATCCTTGTCGGCGAACGCATCGTTGAGCGGTTCTTTGGGGATTTCATTTACGGCGTGGGCAGGATCAACGCCGCGTAGAACATGGTAAACATTGCAGGATAAACATTGATCGATTGAAGTTGTGTGCGATGGGGACAGATGATGAATAATTCGTTTGGCACTTTTCAACTCATCGCGCTGTCGATCTTTGCCTCTGCCTTCATCGGGCGGAGCGTGTATCTGAAATCTGTAAAGAAAATCAGCCCTTTTGCGCTGGGTGTCGGCAAACGGGGATTGCGGCGTGTCGTAGAAATCGGCTTTCTAATGGGTTTCATCGCCTGGGCTCTGGAAGTCATCACGTCGGCGCTGCCGGCCACCTGGCGTGTCTTCCCCAGGCCGCTGCAAATACTGATTGTGGACTCGGAGGTGCTGAAGGTTATCGGTGCCGCAATGATTGTCGCCGGCATCGCCGTTTTCGTTCTTGCTTTAATCTCTTTTGGAACATCGTGGCGTGTGGGGATTGATAAGAAATCTCCTGGTGGTCTGGTGACAAGCGGCATGTTCGCACTCTCGCGCAACCCGATCTTCGTCTGTCTTGACCTTTATGCCTTCGGGACCTTTCTGCTCAACGGCACGCTCGGTTTTCTGATCGTCGCCCTGATTCTCGCGATCGGCATCCACTATCAGATTCTTCAGGAAGAAGAATTCCTGCTGAAGTTCTATGGAACGGCTTATCAACGGTATTGCGACCGGACTGCGCGCTACTTGGGTTGGCGGCCGGTCAACCGGGTGAATTGACAACCGCTCGCGGTCGTGCCGTTGCGCCTTGGGCAGCGCCGATATACGCGTGACTTACAGTGTCGGATGCATTTGGGAATCACATCGGTTTTTACTATACTCGCGTCGTCATGTTTTCGCCGCACTTCACCCTGAGAAAGCCCCTGGCCGTCGTCCTGTCGATGTGTCTGCTGTGGCTGCTACTGAGCTGTGTGGCCGTTTGCGCCGATCACCTCGAAGAGTCATCCGCACCAGGTTCTTACAGCGTGAGCGAGCCTTGCGGCGATGATCGCTGCCCGATGACCGCTTCGGCGGCAAGCAGCCTGCCGGAACGGTCGTTCTTCGCGTCGGGATTCGACGAGGATGAGGATCAAGCCCCGTCGGCCCTTCGCGCCGAAACCGCTCCGGACGAGCGTGCGCGACACATACTTTCTCCATTTTCCCCCGGCCCGCTTCTTGAACGCTTCCGCCTGCTCCGGATTTAAAAGCCTCCGACATAACGAGTCATCATATCCGCCTTTCTGAGAAGGGCTGATAGAAATACGTTTATTCATTCGGAGGCTAATAGATGAAAACTGTTCTCAGCACTCTGTTGCTCCTGCTTGCCGCCGCGTCGCACACTGCGGCGCAAACGACTCCAGCCAAACTCGACGGGCAGATCGTCTGCTGCCTGGACTGTTGGAACCGGGCCGACAGAAAAACCGTCGCCTACGGCACGCCGGCCGACCTCGCCAAGGCGGCGGAATGCATTGGCAACGGCGACCCGACCCTCATTGCGGTGGCGGGCAAAGACGGGACGACGATTTTCTACCAGCTTGAAGACGGCAAATACAAAAAACCCGGCAAGAACTGGCTTGATCTGGTGGGAAGCCGGGTCGAGATCACGGGTCCGGTGCGCAGGAGCAAGGGGAAGAGTTTAATCAAGGTAGATGAACTGAGGGTAATTGCCACGCCCGACCAGATCGCGCCGCAGCCGAGCGTCATCGGAGCGGAAGCCGAGCTGGTGTTGAAAGACATCTTCGGCGTCGAGCAGAGGCTGAGCGCCTTGCGCGGCCGTGTCGTGGTGCTCAATTTCTGGGCCACCTGGTGCGGCCCCTGCATCAAGGAGATGCCCGATCTGGCGGCGATTCAGAACCAGTACGCGGCGCTCGGCGTGCAGGTCGTCGGGGCGTCGGCCGATACGCTCGCCGAACAGAAAAGCGTCCGGAAGTTCATCGCGGATCTGAAGATCAACTTTCCGGTCTGGCTCGGAGCGACGACCGAGGATATGTCGCGCTTCGGGCTTGGCCCGGCGCTGCCCGGCACTGCCATCATCGGCCGTGACGGGAAAATCGTCGCCGTCTATCGCGGGGTGATTACACAAGCCGACCTCAGGAAACAGCTTGAGACCCTTATTGCTCTGTCCCAGAAAGAGGCGAAAGAACAGATCGCCCTGGCAAAGGGGAAGGAGCAGGACGTTTCGAGCGTGCCGAGCTGACCGCTCTGACCTGGCGAGGGCCGCGCCGTGAGCGGGGCAGAAAACACAAATCAGGAAAAATGGACTTTCAGCGCCCGGGTAATTCCCGGTGTCGTTCGACGCGCTCAGGTCCGTACCACGTTAACTTACCGACTGCACCCGAGGCTGATGGCGGGTGTAGAGTTCAACCCACGCGCCGCCGAACCGGGCGACAGGGTGAATCCGTTGTTAAATTGGGTCGCCATGACCGAGACGGCGCGACGGCCGGCGCTGATTATAGGCACGAGTTCGGACCGCATCGGAACGCCGCGAGGGCAGTCCTTCTATACGACCATCAGCAAGAACCTGAAGCGTGAAACGGGGCTGCCGATCGCGCCGTATGCCGGCGCAGCCTACAGCACGCACGAACATCGATGGCTGCCGCTGGCGGGCCTCAATGTCAACTTCACGCGGAGTGTGTCTTCGACTGTTATCTTTGACGGTGTGCGGGTGCATCCGCTGCTGAATTATACGCGAGGGCAGCACTCCTTCTCCTTCATCCTGGCATTTGCCAATAAACCGGGAGTCAGCTACAGCGTCTCGTTTTAGAAGAAGAGAGACCACGGAACACACGGAATATACGGAATTCACGGAAAATAGCTTATTCTTTCCGTGAATTCCGTATATTCCGTGTGTTCCGTGGTCTCTCTTCATTGTTCGATTATTAAGTTTTTTGTGTACTATTCGGGCATTGCGCCCACGACTATACAATTCCCCGAACCTTGGCGGCGATACTGCTTTCTGCTTTGACGGAGAGAAATGGCGTGGTCAATAGTCCGCTCACCCCCTGCCACGCCTCGCCGTCGTATTCAGCCAGCCCGAACTCGACCGGACGCCCGTCCCTGCGGATGCGGAAAGTCCCGGCAATCCGGTCCCAGAATGAGAAGATGGTCGAATAATTGCTGTCGGTCTCGGCCTTCACGCGCGAATGATGCAGGCGATGAATGGCCGGCGAAACCACGACGACGCGCAGCCAGCGGTCCAGTCGTTCCGGGAAATCCACATTGCTGTGATGGAAGAGAATCGCCGGCAACATCAAGGATTGATAAACTAGCAACTGCCCGAGCGTCATGCCGAGCAGCGCCATCACTGCGGCGGTCAATACCGACGCCATCAGCACTTCTCCGGGGTGAAAGCGGATCGCTGAAGTCGCGTCCATCTCCGGCTCGCTGTGATGAGCGCGATGAAACCGCCACAGGAAGTGAAACTGATGATTGGCCCGATGCCACAGATACATCCAGCCGTCGAAGAGCAGCACGGCGGCGATCAACGAAACCATCGGCGGCAGAGGGAACATCCGCAACAGACCAAAGCCCGAATCTTCGGCCCAGATCGCAGCACGCGCAACCAGCGGCGCGGCAAGCAACGACAGGGCGACGGCGTTGAGCAGTCCGAGGGAAAGATTCCGCGCCGCGTGGCGCACCCGGCCGCGGCGTCCTTTTGCCGCCGGCAGCCACGTCTCCAGCGTCCACAGCACGATCAATCCGCAGATGGTGACCAGCCTTGGCAAATACTCCGGTTCCACGTTCGGCGCTCCTGACGAGAAACCTACGCCTTGTCCGGATATAATACAAATACAGATATTCTGAGGTATGGCATCAGGAGAAAGTTATGTCTGAAGATTTCAATCTCTATCCGTTGCACGTCTTCCGGCTGATTGCGCGTAGTGGCAGCGTGACTCGCGCGGCGCAGGAATTGCACATCAGCCAGCCGGCGGTCTCGTCGCATCTTCGCTCGCTCGAACAGCGATTTGGCGAGCCCCTCTTCGAGCGCACACCGCGCGGGATGCTGCTGACCGGAACCGGCGAGGCAGTTCTCGATCAGGTCAACCGGCTCTTTGCGCTCTATGACGAGATTCCGGCGATGGCGGATGCGACTCGCGGGCAGGTGCGCGGCGAGGTCCTGGTGGCGGCTTCGAGCACGCCGGGGGCTTATTGCGTGCCCGAGTTGTTGCGGCGTTTTCAGGATAAATATCCGGAAGCCTGCCCGACGCTGATTATCGGAGACAGCGCCGAGGTCCTGCAATGGCTTCGCGAATATCGGGTGCCGCTGGGAGTGGTCGGTGAGATGATTATGGATGAAGGGATTCACCGACAGGAAATCGGCGCTGATGAGTTGAGACTGGTCACGGCGGCCGGCGACTCGCTGCACCGGGTCAGGAAAATCGGAGGCAGCCACCTGCACAACCGGACGCTGTTTCTGAGAGAGCGGGGTTCAAGCACGCGCGCCGGCGCCGAGGCGCTGCTTGGCGACCTGATATCTGCGTTCAGAAGAATCGTTGAGGTGAGCAACGCGGAGGCCATCAAGCAGGCCGTGGTTTCCGGATTGGGCCTTGGGGTGCTCTCCTCGTGGGCTACCCGCCTCGAAGAAAAAGCCGGGTTTCTTCGCCCGGTCCAGGACAAGCATCTGCGGCAGCAGCGACGGTTTTATCTGGTGCGGCGGCAAGATCGCGTTTTAACCGGCAGCGCCGCCGCGCTGTGGGAATGTCTGACGATCTGTCGTCCCGGCGGAAAACATTTCATCGGACCGTGAGCTGCCATAATTGTTTCGGCCCATGTGCTTAATTGGAATCTCGTCTCCAGTCAACGAAGCAGGGTTGGGTGCACCGGCGTCTCGTCGGAATTTTGACGGGTAGATGCGCGCCCAGATGTAGTCGTAGGCCGACGGCGAAAGTTCCTCCTTCAGTTGAAAGTTGAAATCACGCCCCACTCCTCCGGGTTGATTCTCGAATGACGAGATCTCGATACGGTATCGTGACGACTGACTGATCCCTTGCACATGGGAGTAACGCCAGAAGCGCGAGTGTTCGGGTTTATCCGCCGATTCAAACGTCATCCGGTCCGAAAAGACTTTGAACGTGCCGGCGCATCCGCCGGTAGTGTGAAGATGCTTGACCATCGCCATAAAGCGGGGAGCACCTTCGTCAGTTGGCATAACGCTCGTCACCAACGGGCGTTTAGATTTCGCCAGTAACCGGGCGCTCACTTCCGGGGTGATCCGGCCTTCGAGCAGTTTGAAGCTGAAGTCGCGGTCCCGGCCGAGCATCAGTTTGTCATCCTCATAACTGATCAACTCCAGCCTGTTCGGCGATGCAATCTTGATCTGCTTCAACTCGACAAATTTCCAGGCGCGGGCGTGATCTCCATTCTCTGTCCGGTACTCGATCCCTTCCTCGGTGATGATCAGTTTGCCAAGGCAACTGCGCCACAAATGATCGTGTTCCACCTGAAATTCATGGCTTTGCGCCCTCCCGAGGCCCGGCGCCAACATTATGACGGCGGTCGCCAGCAGTAGACTTATGTTCCTCATATCACCTCCGTATGATCCACGCTCTTTCAGTTCACTCATTATTTCGGGGCCGACCCCAGTCGTGACCACGCGGCGAGTACTGACGGGACGTATGCGCGTGTTTCGAGGGGCAGCAGGCGGCGACGCGACAACTCATCAAAGTCGCGCACCCCGGCCCGGTTGATTGCCTGTTGAACACGCCCCTCGCCGGCGTTGTAGGCCGCCAGCGCCAGCTTCCAGTCGCCGAACATCCGGTAGAGGTCGCGCAGGTAGCGGGCCGCCGCGCGCGTGGCATGCTCCGGATGCGTGCGGTGGTCATTCCCCGGCTCGACGGTCAGCCCGTAACGCTGCGCCGTCGCCGGCATCAGTTGCCAGATGCCGAGTGCTCCTTTCGGCGAGAGCGCAAGCGGGTTGAATCCGCTTTCGACCAGCGCCACCGAAAGTACCTCGACCGGGAGTTGTTCCTCAGCCAGTACCCGGGTCAGGACCTCGCGATAGGTGTTGTAGCGCGCCAGCATCGTGCGCCCGATCGGACCGGGTGATCCAATCTTCGACCAGTCCTGATTCAGCGGCGCGCTCGAGTTGGAGATCGCTTCATTGCTTCGCTGCCGCTTTCTTGCCTCAACGATTTCACCCGCCGGCCGCGACGCGGCGAGCGCCCGTTCGGCGGCGGCGAGACGTTCCTCGACCAATACCTGGATTCGCCCCATGGCGCGCGCCGCCGGGTCGTCGCCCGGTGTCTGCGCCCACAGCGACTGCCAGGGCAAAACAAGCATCAAGGCCGCAAAACCGAGCCCGCAATAAGAAGAGAGAACACGGAACACACGGAATATACGGAATTCACGGAAAAGACAGACCCTTTTCCGTGAATTCCGTATATTCCGTGTGTTCCGTGTTCTCTCTTCTTTTTCCATGGATGTGCCTTCCGGTTCAGGTCGCTTCCGGCGCCAAAACCACCCGATGTTTGACATCCGTGTGCCACTTCCAGATGGCATAAATCGCCGGGTAGACAACCAGCTCAAGCGCAAATGAGAAGATCATCCCGGCGATCATCGGCGCGGCGATGCGCTTGGTCAGATCTGATCCCGCTCCCACCGCCAGCATCACCGGCAGCAGCCCGAAAAAGTCCACCACAACGGTCATAAACTTCGGCCTCAGCCGCTGCACCGAACCTTCCAGGATCGCTTCGCGCAGGTGCGCCTTCGTTCGCATCAAACCTTTCGCCTTTCGCTCGTCGTAGGCCAGGTCGAGGTAGAGCAGCATGAAGATGCTCGTCTCCGCATCCACTCCGAGGAAGGCAATCAACCCGACCCAGACCGCGACGCTCAGGTTGTAGTCGAGCAGGTAGAGCATCCAGAACGCCCCCGCCGCCGAAAACGGCAGCGAACCGAGGACAATCAGGGTATATGCCGCCGACTTCGTGTTGAAATACATCAACAGAAAAATGAAGAACAGCGTCACCGGAAGGACAACCTTCAGTTTTTCGGCGACGCGCAGCATGTTCTCGTACTGTCCGCTCCACGCCAGCGTATAGCCGGGCGGCATCTGTACCTTCTGCTGCACGACGCGCTTCGCCTCTTCCACATAACCGCCGATGTCGCGCCCGCCGACATCGACGTAGACGTAGCCGCTCAACCTTCCGTTCTCATCGCGGATCATGCCGGGTCCTGAAAGCAGCTTGATGTCGGCGAGATGCGAGAGCGGGATTTGCCGACTGCCGTTCATAGCCGGAACCAGGGTCCGGCCGAGCTGATCGACGGTGCCCCGGTAATCGCGCAGGTAACGGATGTTGACCGGATACCTCTCGCGCCCCTCGATCGTCGTCGTCACACTATCGCCGCCGATCGCCGACATGATCGCCATATTCGCCTGATCGATCGTCAGCCCGTAGCGGGCCAGGTCTTCACGCCTGAGGTTAAAGTCGAGGAAGTAGCCGCCCGCCGTCCGCTCGGCAAAGACGCTCGTCGTTCCTGAAACGTCCCTGAGCGCCATCTCGATGTGCTTGCCGATCTCCTCTATCTTGCCGAGATCGGCGCCGAGCACCTTGATGCCGACCGGTGTGCGGATGCCAGTAGTGAGCATGTCGATGCGCGCCTTGATCGGCATCGTCCAGGCGTTGACGACGCCCGGAATCTGCAACCTCTCGTTCAACCCGCCCGGTCCGTGGATCACCTCTTCCGTGCTCTTATGGTCGGGCCAGCCGATCCGGAGCAGCTTTTTCAGCCACTCCGGCGATCTACCTGAGTACCAGCGCTCGACCTTCGGCCATTCATCTTTGGGCTTGAGCATGACGACCGTCTCCATCATCGAGAAGGGCGCCGGATCGGTCGCCGTCTCGGCCCGGCCCGCCTTGCCGAACACGCGCTCGACTTCGGGAAAGGATTTGAACAGCTTGTCCTGCGTCTGAAGTATGCGCTGCGCTTCGGTAACCGATATGCCTGGCATCGTCGTCGGCATATACAGCAGCACGCCTTCGTCGAGCGGCGGCATGAATTCCGAACCGAGCCGCAGGTAGATCGGGATCGTCGCCGCGATGATGAGTAGCGCGGCGATGACGACCGGCCACTGGAAGCGCAGCACGAATTCCACCACTGGCCGGTAGAGTCGTTTCAGCAATCGGCTCAGGGGATGCTTTTCTTCGGGATGGATTTTCCCGATGATGATCCTGTTGGCGAGCCGGCATAGCCACCGCGGGCGGAAGTCGAACTGCTGCGGGCGCACGAGCAGGACGATGATCGCCGGGACGAGTGTCACCGAGAGCAGCGCGGCAGCGGCGATGGCCGAGATTTTGGTGAAGGCGAGCGGTTTGAACAGTCGGCCTTCCTGTGATTCGAGCGCGAAGATCGGCGTGAAAGCGACGGCGATCACCAGCAGCGAGAAGAAACTCGGCGGCCCGACCTCTTTGGCCGCGCTGATGACTACATCCTTGAAGTGGCCAGGCCGGCCGCGTGCGATCCAGTCTTCCAGCTTCTTGTGCGTCTGCTCGATGATGACGATCGACGAATCCACCATCGAGCCGATGGCGATGGCGATGCCGCCAAGCGACATGATGTTGGCCGTTACCCCGAAGCCGAACATCGGGATGAAGGAAACGATCACTGCCACCGTGATCGTCACGACCGGCACGGCCGCGCTCGACAGATGCCAGAGGAAGATGATGATGACCAGCGCGACGACGATAAGTTCCTCGATCAGCGAATCCGAGACCGTCTCGATCGCGCCTTCGATCAGTTCGCCCCGGTCATAGGTCGTGACTACTTTTACGCCCGCCGGCAGGGTCGGTTCGATCTCGGCGAGTTTGGCGCGCACACGTTCGATCACCTTCATCGCGTTCTCACCCGACCGCATAATGACGATTGCGCCGACCGTCTCGCCCTGCCCGTCGAGTTCGGCGACCCCGCGCCGCAGATCCGGCCCCAGCACGACGCGGCCGAGATGACTGACCAGCACCGGTGTTCCATTCTCGTTCGTCGCGACGACGATCTTCTCGACATCCTCGACCGAACGGATGTAGCCACGCCCGCGCACCATGTACTCGCGCCCCGAAAACTCGACCAGCCGCCCGCCGACGTCGTTGTTGCCCTGCCGTATCGCCTCGGTGACCCTGTCGATCGGAATCCCGTAGGCGGCGAGTGAATTCGGATCGAGGTTGACCTGGTACTGCCGCACAAAACCGCCGACCGGCGCCACTTCGGCGACGCCGGGCAACGATTGCAGCGCGTACCTCAAATGCCAGTCCTCGAGCGAGCGGAGTTCGGCGAGGTTGTGCCGACCGCTTGTGTCGACGAGCGCGTACTGAAAGACCCAGCCGACCGCCGTCATGTCGCGCGCCAGTTCGACGCTCACCCCCGAAGGCAGCTTCGGCGTGATGTTGCTCAGGTATTCGAGCGTCCGCGAACGCGCCCAGTAGATGTCCGTGCCTTCGTCAAAGATGATGTAGATGTAGGAATAGCCGAAGTCGGAGAATCCGCGAATGTCCTTTACCTTCGGCACACCAAGCATCGAGGAGATGATCGGGTAGGTGACCTGATCCTCGATGATGTCGGGGCTGCGGTCCCACCTGGAATAGATGATGACCTGCGTGTCCGACAGATCGGGGATGGCGTCGAGCGTGACGTTTCGCATCGACCAAAGACCAACGAGCGTCAGCATCCCGGTGCAGAGCAGGACGATGAACTTGTTGTTGGCACTGAACTCGATCAGCCTGCCGATCATCGCCGATCCTCCTCTTCGTGCTCGTGATGCGAGTGGTCGGGTTTCTTCGGCGTCGGCGTCGGCGTCGGCTTGACCGGCGATTGATGCTGCGAATGATCCTCAACCCGGCGGACGGGAGCGGCTTTGTGCTGCGAATGATCCTCTTTCTTTGGCGGCGGCGCCGGCTCCAGAACGGTTTTGCTCTGACCGTTCTGACCGCCGTCGTGGCTCATCCCCGGCATGCCCATGCCGCCCGCCGCCGACTTGAGCCGACTCTCGGAGTCGATCAGGAAGTTCGCTGATGTGACGATGCGCTCGCCCGCCTTCAACCCGGCGAGGACGATGTACTCCCGGTCCACCTTCGCGCCGAGGCGGACCCGGCGCGGCTCGAAATACCCTCCCTCGCGCGCGACGAAGACCGTTTGATCAGCGCCCGAATCCATGACTGCTTCTTCGGGAACGACGACGTGTCGGCCATAGTCGATCTTCAATTCGACGTTGGCGTACATATCGGGCTTGAGCGCGAAATCGGCGTTGGGTATTTCGATCCGCGCCTTGAGTGTGCGCGTCGCGGCGTCGACTTGTGGGTAGATGTATGTCACCCGGCCGTGGTAGACGCGACCGGGGAAATAGGCGAGTGTGACGGCTGCCGCCTGTCCGAGCACAATCTCCGGCGCCTCAAATTCGTAGATGTCGGCGATCACCCAGACACGCGACAGGTCGGAGATCGTATATAACTCGGTTTCCGGCGTGACGCGTTGTCGCTGGAAAGCATTGCGGGCGGTGACGAAACCGCCGTTGGGAGCGTAGATCGGGAGCGCCCGCACCGGCTTGCCGCTGCGCTCCAGTTCCTGAATCTGCGCCTCGGTCAGATCCCACAACTCCAGCCGCTTGCGCGCCGCTTCGTAGAGAGCGCCGATGCCGAAAGATGCTTCGCGATACGGACTCCCGGCCAACTCAATCCGGCCGCGGCGGGCGAGCAGGAATTCCTGCTGCGTCTGGAGCAATTCCGGGCTGTAGATGCTGACAAGCGGCTGCCCCTTGGCGACCAGCTTGCCCGTGAAATCGACGAATACTTCCTCGATCCAGCCTTCATACTTGGTATGGACGTGTGTAATCCCGGTTTCGTCGTATGCCAGCCGGCCGACGGCACGGAGCGTTTTAGAAACGTTGCGTTGTGCGGCCTCGCCGTACTGCACGCCGATCAATTGCTGTCGTTCCGGACTGATCTGGATCGTGCCGGGCGGCAAATTCACGCCAGTCTGCACAGCCTCCTCGTAGACCGGCACCAGATCCATGCCGCAGTCGGGTGCTGTACCGGGTTTGTCGGACTTGTAGGCCGGGTGCATCGGATCGACCCAGTAGAGGATTTTCTTCCCGGCGGTTTGCGCCCCGTCCCTGGTCGCAAAGAACCGGCGTACGCGCTCTCGTTGCAGATAACCGGCGACGGCCAGGACGGCAATCAGCAACACGATCAGGCTCCAAAGTATTCTCCGGCTCCGACGAGGTCGGCCCACGGCTGCTTCGTTCTCAACCTGGGCCGCCGCCGGCTGTGCCGCGTCGATCGTCGGCTCAACATCTGCTTCCGGAAGCATTGGTTCGACTGCCGTTTCATCGGAGGTAGGGGAGGCGTCCGATTTCTCTTTGTCGTTCTCTTCCGTGGTCGGCATAACTGCGTCCTTTTCTCTGTTGCCGGTTACCGGCGCCGATCCGATTTGGACCGGCGCCGACTTCGGAATCACCGGGTGATCGCTACTTCCGAAGCGATTTATTTGCCTTCCAGTTCCTTCGCGCGCAGTTCGTGGAACCTGGCCATCTCGTCGGCTTCGAGCGCAAGCCCCTCCGCCGCCTTGATGTATTTCTCACAGTGAAGTCGCATCTTTTTGATGTAAGGATTCTCCGACGTATCCTTCGGATTTCTCGCCACCCCTTTACTGTAATCGGCCAGCATCTTCCGGTGCGCTTCGGCTTCACGGCGATACTCGGCGGCCTTGCTGCGGTAATGTTCGGCGTGTTGCCTGTGCTCTGCTGCCGTCTGCGGGACTTTCATCTCCTTTCCCTGGGCGTGACCGGAATGATCCTGTGCAAGTGCCGGTTGGTGCAGGCCACCGAGAACCAGCATCAGCAGCGCGCTTGCGGCAAGCGCCGGGATCGTTCTGAAAATCGTCCGACGAGTCTTCTGTTCGTTTATCGCTTTCATGGTTTTCTCCTTTTGAGCTTCGGTTATTGGTTGATCCCTTTGCAGGGCGTTTGAATTCGGTGCTTTGTCATCGGACTCCTTGCCTGTGTCGCCGATCGGCGCGGCGTTCATTGCCTTAGCGCGACGCCGACCAGAGGTTCGAGCGCCGCGATGGCTTTCTCCACATTTGCCAGTTGCTCGTAGTAACTCAGTTCGTAAGTCCGCAGCGTCGCCAGGTTGTCGAGCAGCGTCAGAAAATCCACCTTGCCCGCTTCGTAACCGGCGATCGCCGATTCGAGCGCGAGCGTCGATTGCGGGATGATCGTCGTGCCGTAGAGCGTGACAAGCCGTTGCGCGGTCGTCGCCGCGAGATGGCGATCCCTGATCCGGTAGAAGAGCAGCGCCGTGGTGTTCTCGGCGCGCTGTCTCTCAGACGCCGCGCTCGCCGTCGCCTCGGCTACGGCCGGGCGCTGCTTCTGACGGAAGTACAGAGGGATCTTCACGCCGACGTTCACGGCGTACATCTCGGGCAGGCCGGGGCGATTGAAGTAGGTCAACCCGACGGTGAAGTCGGGGTAGAACTCTTTCTTCGCCAGTTGGACGCCGTACTGCTCGCGGTCGATGCGGCGGCGCTGCGCGCGAAGCGCCGGGTAATTGTCGAGCGCGGCCTGCTGAAGTTCAGCCAGACTGGAGGTGAAGTCTCGCGGGCTGATGCTTTCCGGTTTGCCGACAGCCGAGCCGGGTTCGCGGTAGAGCAGCGCGATGAGGCGCGCTTCGGCTATTTCCCTGCGCCGCTCGAACACAAGCAATGTTTCAGTGAGTCTGGAGATTTCGACCTGCGCCTTGAGCACATCCTGCTGCGAGCCCTTGCCGACGCTGAAACTCGCCTCGGTGATCCTGGAGAACTTCTCCAGCAGTTCTCTGTTCTTCGCCGTCGTCTCTACGGCTTTGTGCAGGTAGTAGAGATCGAAGTAGGCGTCCTTGACCTCGGCCATGATGTTCAGCCGCGTCTGCTCGTACTCCCAGTACTCGGCCTCGGCGGCGACATTGGCCATCCTTCCCTTGAGCGCGAGTTTGCCCGGATAGGGAATTTCCTGGGTGAATCCGAGCATGCGCGCGCTCGCCGGGTCGCCCTTCTGAATATCGAAGGGCGGCAGCGGCGCGGCGTTGCCAGCATAGCCGTAACTGAACATTGGATCGGGTAGCGCCTTCGCCTGCGGAACGCGGGCGCGCATCATATCGAAGCGGCGCCGCATCGCCGCGACCTCCGGATTCTGCTCCGCTGCTTCTTCAATCAGTGATTGGAGCTTGAGCGGCGCAACTCCGGTTTGGATCGGTGATGCAACCTGCTGCTGAGCCGATGCCGCGCCGACCCAGATCAGGACGGCGAGGGCTGTCGCCGATGGACGGTAGACGTATGCCGACCTCATCGCAGTACTTCCTTTGCGCGGGGTGAAAACCCGAGCGAAAAGAGCGATTCTTCAGACATCCGCTGCGGGGAAGACCCGAGCGAATGACGTAATCACAGCGATTGGCGATGAGTTAGCGGTTAGATCAGATAACAGGATTGAGTCAGATAGAGTGGACGGGAGTGTTGAGGGCAGAGATTTCTATCAGGTAGCCGTGTCGAGCTTAGGGCATTGGCCTCAAACGCCACAGTAGGCGAGTGCAACGTCCGCAGAGAGATCGCTTCACCGGCAGCGGTCGCCTGATGTTCGGGTTGGGTCAGCAGCGTGCAACAGGGCGGGGCAATCCGGATCTGAATCCCCGGTTGTTCTTGAACAGAGGATGGAGAGACAGCATCCTCAGCAACGGCTTCTTCCTGATCCGGCTCCGCGTGGCAGGAATGAACGGGCGGCTCTGACGGGCGCTCGACCTGAAGTCCGGCGCGCGATTCAAGGTTCTCTTCACTGCATATACAAACGATGCCGGCGCCGGCCTGATGAACGATCAAAACACAGACGACCGCTAGTCGCACCAGTCCGTAACGGAGGGTGCATCCACGCCATGTTTTATTGATTCCTGTCAGGCTCATATCCGTTTCTCTCAGGCACAGCGACTCACCGTCGCCTATTTTGCAGTCGCCTCACAGTTGCTCAAGCACGCGCCGTGCCTCCAGTTCGGCATCCGCTAACCACACGCTTTATCACACCGGCAGCCTCGATTCCGGGGCAATTCACCCGTCCGATAGGCGGCATCTTTACCGCCATTGGCTGAATTGGCCCATGTCCGACGCACCCAGAATAAACCCTGTAGTCGAGTGCAGGATCAAGGGAAATTTTCACATCCGTGGATTGCATACAGTGCGTGCCCGGCCAGGAATGTTCGGCGATCGCTAAAAAAGTCTTGACTCTGTACTTGACTACAGGATTTAGACTGTTTCCGTTGGATGTTGAAAGGAAGAATGAGATGAGCAACGAAGCAGTACGGAGTAAGCAGACCGATGAAGTGAAGAAGAACCATCGCGTGCTGAAGATCGGCGAGGTTTCACAACTCTCCGGAGTCGGGGTCGAGGCGCTGCGTTTTTACGAGCGAAATGGGTTGCTGGAGAAGCCGGCGCGAACCGGAAGCGGTTACCGGGTCTACCCGGAAGACGTGCTGGATCGACTCGCCTTTATCAAACAGGCGCAGTTACTCGGCTTCTCACTGGATGAGATCAGGCGCGTCATCGAGGATGCGCAAACCGGGGGGAGTCCTTGTGAGGACGTACGGGGGATCGTGCGCCGTCGGCTTGAGGATCTCGACGAGAGGATGCGCGAGATACGGCGCCACCGCGATGAACTGGCCGAAACGCTTGCCGAGTGGGAACGGGTCGGGCGCGCGCCCGGCCGCATCTGCGGGCTGATCGAAGGAGCGCATATACGGCACAGCGTGGGCAGGTTGAGCGGGCTGAAGAAGGCAAAGTCGTCGGAGTCGCCAGAGTTGGAAATGGGAACGAACCGAAATAGCGCCGCTGCCGACAGTGATCGAATTGTCGCAGAGCGGCGGAAAGGAAGATAAAGATGCGAACGGGAGCGATGCACGGGACGCAGGCGATTGACCCGATCTGCGGGATGACGGTGGACACGCGATCGGCGGCAGGTGTAATCGAGCGTGACGGGCAGATGTACTACTTCTGCTCGACCGGATGCAAAGCAAAGTTTGACGCGGAGCCGCAAGGTGTCGCCGAAAAGCAATCTCAGTCGGGTTGCTGCTCGACGAAGGCGGCAGAAGCTGTCGCGCCGCCGCAGACGGGTTGCTGCGGGGGCGGCGCCGGAACCGCGGTTCAACTGAACGCTCACGGTGCAGCAGAACAGCCCCTGCACCAAATTGGCGGCGCCGGTCGCCGCACAAATCCTGTTCAACAAGGGGCCGCGCACGGGGCGCACATACACACAACGGCCGGCGCTGATCGCAGCGAGCAGGTCGGCGGGCGGATTAAAGAGGCAACAGCCGAGGAGGCGCAGGAGAAGGCGTACCGGGCATTGATGCGGAAATTCTCTTTCGCTGCCGTCGTCAGTCTGCCGCTGGTGCTGCTGATGTTCGCCGAGTTTATCCCGGCCTGGCGTGAGGCGTTGATGCCTTACCACCGACTGATCGGCGTCATCTCCGCCGTCATTTCACTGCCGGTGCTGTTGTGGTCCGGCGGGCAGTTCTTTGTCGGCGCCTGGAACGGGTTGCGGAACCATAACACGAATATGGATACGCTCGTCGCGCTCGGCACGGGCGCGGCGTGGGTCTATTCGACGATCGTCGTCATCGCGCCCGAAGTGTTCCCGGCCGGAACGGCGGGCATGTACTTCGAGGTGGCGGCGATCGTCATCGCGCTGATCCTGCTCGGTCAGGCGCTCGAGATCCGGGCCAAAAGCCGGTCGAGTGCAGCCATCAGGAAGCTGCTCGAATTGCAGGCGAAGACCGCGCGCGTCATCCGCAACGGCCTCGAGGTGGATATCCCGATCGCCGAGGTGATCGTCGGCGACACGGTGCTGGTGCGTCCGGGCGAGAAGATCCCTGTCGACGGCGTGATCATCGAGGGCGAATCGGCGGTGGACGAAGCCGTTGTCACGGGCGAGTCGGTGCCGGTGGACAAGGCGGCGGGCGACACCGTGATCGGCGCCAGCATCAACAAGACGGGTGCATTCACCTTTCGTGCGACGAGGGTCGGCAAGGACACGGCGCTGGCGCGGATCGTCGAGATGGTCGAGCAGGCGCAAAACTCCAAGCCGCCGATCGGGCGTCTGGTGGACAGCATCTCCTCTTACTTCGTGCCGGCGGTCATGATCGCCGCCATTCTGACCTTCCTCGCGTGGTTCAACTTTGGCCCGCAGCCGGTGCTCAACTACGCCGTCGTGACGATGGTGACGGTGCTCGTCATTGCCTGCCCATGCGCGCTCGGGCTGGCGACGCCGATCAGCCTCATGGTCGGCGTCGGCAAGGCCGCCGAACACGGCGTGCTCATCCGCAACGGCGAGGCGCTGGAGACGGCGTCACGATTGACGACGATCGTGCTCGACAAAACGGGCACCATCACCAAAGGCAAGCCGGAGCTGACCGATGTGCTGCCGTTCGGCGATTTCACTGAGGAGACGGTGTTGAGGTTCGCGGCGATTGCCGACAAACGCAGCGAGCATCCCCTTGCCGAAGCGATCGTCAACGGCGCGCGTAAACGCGGTCTCGAGGTTGACGAGCCGGAGCAGTTCAATGCCATTCCCGGACACGGTGTTGAGGCGAGAGTAGATGGAAGACGCGCGGCGGTCGGCAATCGAAAGCTAATGCAGCGCGAAGGCGTCGCGCTCGATGCGTTCGAGCAGGCGGCCATGCGCCTCGCCGACGAGGGCAAGACGCCGATGTTTGTCGCCGTCGATGGGCGGCCTGCAGGGATCATCGGCGTCGCCGACACGATCAAGGAAGACTCCATTACCGTTGTCCGGGCGCTGCAGCGAATGGGCATCGAGGTCGTCATGATGACCGGCGACAACGAGCGCACGGCGAAGGCGATTGCGCGCCAGGTCGGGATTGATCGCGTGCTGGCCGACGTGCCGCCGGAGGAGAAGGCGCGTCAGGTCGAGAAACTACAGGTCGAGGGCCGTCCGGGGAATGAACGCGGCGGGAGAAGGGCGCGTCTCGTCGGCATGGTCGGCGACGGGATCAACGATGCGCCGGCGCTGGCGCAGGCCGATGTCGGCTTCGCCATCGGCACAGGTACGGATGTGGCGATCGAAGCGGCCGACGTGACGCTCGTCGGCGGCAGTTTGCGGGGCGTCGTGACGGCGATTGAGGTCTCGCGCGCGACGCTCAGGAACATCAAACAGAATCTCTTCGGCGCGTTCATCTACAACACGCTCGGCATACCTGTCGCAGCCGGGGTCTTTTTCCCGCTCTTCAGTGTACTGCTCTCGCCGATAATTGCGGGCGCGGCGATGGCCGCGTCGAGCGTGACGGTCGTGACAAACGCCAATCGCCTGCGGTCCTTCGAGCCGCAGGTCACGGGAAAGGAGAACTGATCATGACTACGACTGAGATCATCGTAACTCTCGCGGGTTTTGCCTTGATTGCGTGGATCGTCTGGTATTTCTGGCTGTGGAAGGGCAAGCCGGTGGCCGCGCAGTCGGGCGCGGGCGGCGTGCTGGAGGTTGATGTGACGGTGAAGGGCGGTTATCAGCCCGCCATCGTTGAGGCCAGGACGGGGCAGCGGCTGCGGCTGAACTTCACGCGCCGCGAGGCCTCGACCTGCGGCGAAGAGGTCGTCCTGCCGGCGTTTGGCCGGCGCGCTCACCTCCCGCAGAATACGAGCGTGCCGATCGAGATCGTTCCCGACAAACCCGGCGAGTATGAATTCACCTGCGGGATGAACATGTACCGCGGCAAAATCGTCGTCCAATGATTATCCGGCCGATAGCGGGGCGGAGCCTTCGCCTGCGGTCGTTGCGCCGCTCCGCCGCCGGCTGCTACAATTCACCACCGATGTTCACCGCCAGGAAAATTCCGGCCCTCGCGCTCGTGCTCATTCTGAGCATTGGCGCGGTCTGCGCGCAAGTATGCGACGTCAGTTGCATTGCCATCAGCAGCCGGACGGCGACGACTTCGGAGCCGGAGCAGGAGACCGGCGCGTCGGGACATTGCCATCAGCAGGCCCAATCACCGATGACGCCGTCATCGACTTCGGATCACCCCAAACCCGACGGGGATCATTCGTCCGATTGCCTTTCCCACGGCCACGCGGCAGCGCTGCTCAAGTCTGGTCAGACGTCCGCATCCGACGCTTTTTCTGACGCCCCGGTTCCGGTCGCCGATCTTACCCGCACATTTGATCTCTCGTTGGAGCGTCTCATCGACGGCGGCGCCCGCCCGAGGCCCGATCCGTCTCCGCCCGCGCCTCCGCGCCATTCGATTCTGAGAATTTAATCCCCCATTCGTCCGGCTCGTAACCACAGAGGCCGAAGTGTCTCTGACGGGGCAACGTGTCCCGACATCAAGGATGATTGGAGGATCGACATGCCGTCTCATCAACCGCGCGCGTTATGGCGCGCGGGCATCATCACACTCATTATCGTGATAGTAATTGGTTATGCACCGCTGCGTCCCTCGTTTGCACAACAGCCGCCGCAGGCATCGCCTGCCGCGCCGTCATTGCCGACGTTGACGCTCGCCGATCTCGAACGCATGGCGCTCGAAGGCAATCCGACGCTTGGTCAGGCCGAGGCCGCCGTGCGCGCCGCCGAAGGCCGCCGCGTGCAGGCCGGTCTGCTGCCGAATCCCGTCGTCGGTTACGCCGGCGAAGAGTTCGCCTTTCGCGCCTTCAGCGACAAAAGCGAACACATCGTTTTTATGGAGCAGACCATCCCGCTCGGTGGCAAGCTGCGCAAAAGCCGCGCCGTCTTCGCCCAGGAAAAACTCCAGGCCGAGCAGGAAACCGCGGCGCAGAAACAACGCATTCTCAACGCCGTGCGTGTGCTCTATTACCAGGCGCTCGGCGCGCAGCAGCTCATCGAGGTGCGCACCGAACTCTCGCGCCTCGCGCGCGAAGCGGTCAGGATCACCGGTGAACTCTTCAACGTCGGACAGGCCGATCGGCCCGACGCGGCGCAGATCCGAATCGAATCCGAACGCGCCGAACTCGATCTGATCATGGCCGAAAACGAACGCGATCAGGTCTGGCAGCAACTCGCCGCCGTCGCCGGCAATCCCTTTCTCAAACCGGCGCGGCTCGCCGGCTCACTAGAGGAAAAACCGCCGGTGCTCGATCAGGCCGAACTGCTCAATCAACTGCTGGCAGGGAGCCCCGAGATCAAACGCGCGCAGGTGGGCGTCGAGCGCGCCCGGGCGACCGTGGCGCGGGCGAAGGCCGAAGTCGCGCCCGATCTGTTTGTGCGCGGCGGACTCGGCTACAACCGCGAACTGCTCGAACGCGAGATCTCTTTAAACCGCCGGACGGGACCGGAAGCGCAGGTCGAAGTCGGCATACGCATCCCGCTTTTTAACCGCAATCAGGGCGGCATCGCCGCGGCGAGCGCCGAACTCGACGTCGCCGAACGCGAGGTGCGGCGCGTCGAGTTGATGTTGCGAGCACGATTTGCCGCGACGTATCGCTCTTATCTCAACGCCTTGCGCGTCGCCACACAGTACGAACAGCGGATCGTTCCGCAGGCGCAAAGCGCCTACACGCTCTACAGCACCAACTTCCGCAGCATGGCGGCCTCCTATCCGCAGGTGCTGATCTCGCAACGGACGCTCTTTCAGGTGCGCGTCGAATACGTTGAGGCGCTCGTCAACGTCTGGCAGAACGTCGTTCAGCTGCGCGGCTTCCTGCTGAGCGGCGCACTCGATGCGCCGGCTGCGGGAGTGACGGAACAACCGGCAGCCGGCGCAACGGACGAACGATGAACAGAGGGGTGAAACAAATGGAAAAGATGAACTGGATGAGAAGGAAGTTTTTGCGGGGATCGAGTCTGCTCAGTGCGGGTTTTCTGCTGAACCGCACGGCGGCGGCGCAACACGAACATCACGCGCCGCCGAAACAGGAAAAGCCGGGGAGTGTTGTTCCGGTGCAGACGCCCGACATTCCGAAGCTGCCGTTTACGATGGATAACGGCGTCAAGGTCTTTCAACTGACGGCCGAGGTCGTTCGGCGCGAGATCATGCCGGCAACGCACATGGGACCGGCGCGCATGATGAACGCCTGGGGCTATAACGGGAGCGTGCCGGGCCCGATGATCGAGGCCAACGAAGGCGACCGCGTGCGGATCGTTTTTACCAACAAGCTGCCCGAGGACACGACCGTCCACTGGCACGGGCTGGAGATCCCGATCGCGATGGACGGCACACCCTACATCAGCCAGCCGATGGTCAAACCGGGCGGGACATTTATCTATGAATTCACGCTCAATCAGAACGGGACTTTTTTCTACCATTCGCACGGCGCGATGCAGGAGATGATGGGGATGATCGGCCTGTTTGTCATCCATCCGAAGACGCCGCATCAGCCGCGCGTCGACAAGGATTTCGGGATTATTTTGCAGGGATGGGCGCTGCTGCCGAACAACGATACGCCGAACACCATGGCGATGGAGTTCAACTGGCTGACGATCAACGGCAAGTCGGCGCCGGCGACGACGCCGCTGCTCGTCAAACAAGGCGAACGCGTCCGCATCCGCATGGTCAACATGGGCATGGATCATCATCCGATCCACATTCACGGGCATCAGTTTTACGTCACGGGGACCGAAGGCGGTCGCATTCCGCAGACGGCCTGGTATCCCGGAAACACCGTTATCGTCGGCGTGGCGCAGGCGCGCGATGTCGAGTTCGACGCGGTTTACCCGGGCGACTGGATGCTGCACTGCCACCTGCCGCATCACATGATGAACCAGATGGTCTCGATGGTCGGGCCGATGGCGATGTCGCACGGCGGCGGATCTGAAACGGGCAAGGGGATGGAAGAGGGCATGGGCGTGGTGCGGCAGGGACACGCGCTCAGCGAAGACCTCGGGCCGGGCTTCGGGCGCGGGATGGGCATGACGCGCAGCGAGGGTGAAGCCTCGCACGCCGTCGGAAGGCGAGCCGATGAAGCCGGACAGCAGCACGCCGGGCACGGGCAAACGCCGGAGGTTTATGTTTGTCCGATGCATCCCGAGGTGCGATCCGACAAGCCGGGCAAGTGTCCGAAGTGCGGGATGGATCTCAAGGCCGTGGGCTTGAGTGAAGAGCAGAAGAAGCAGGTGCCGGGTTATCCGCAGGACGAGATGATGATGATGGTCGTCGACGAATCGGTGGTCAAACCGGAGAATTACGGTCTGGCTGCGGGGTGGTCGGCGTCGCTGCAGGGGATGATGAATCTGATTCGCGTGTTGCCGCCGGATAAATACGAAGATGTGATGAAGCGCGTGCGCGAAGGGCGGGTTGAGAAGCCTGCGGCGCCGGAGCATAAACACGACGAGGATTAATGCAACAGACAGGAGGTTTCCATGATACTGAGTAAACCAGATCGACAACCGCGCCACGCATTAATAACCACCCTGGCTCTCTCTGCTGTTCTCGCCCTGGCGATGGATCTTGCCGTGACTGCGCAGAGCGGAAAAGAATCGGGGAAAGTTGCCGTCGTCAGAACCCCTCACAGCGGCCTTCAGCCGCAGGCAGTGATGGATGGAAGTGGAACGCTTCACCTCATCTACTTCAAAGGCGAGCCCGGGGCGGGCGACGTTTTCTACGTGGTCCGTGAGCCGGGGAAAGAGAGCTTCTCGTCCCCAATCCGGGTCAACAGCCGGCCCGGCAGCGTGATTGCTACGGGAACGATTCGCGGCGCACACCTCGCTGTCGGTCGTCATGGGCGCGTTCACGTCTCGTGGATGGGTTCGCAGACTGCCGAACCGAAAGGTCCGGGTGGCGCAACGCCCATGCTATATGCGCGGCTGAACGACGCCGGTACGGCTTTTGAATCGCAGCGCAACGTCATGCAGTTTGCCGCAGGCCTCGACGGCGGCGGGTCAATTGCAGCCGACAGTGAAGGAAACGTGTACGCTGCATGGCACGCTCACGGCGGCCCAAAAGGCGAAAAGGAAGGTGAAGCGGATCGCCGCATCTGGATTGCCCGCTCGACTGACGACGGGCGAACGTTTGCGCGTGAGGCAGTAGCCTACGCCGAGCGAACAGGAGCTTGCGGATGCTGCGGGATGCGCGCTTTTGCCGACAGACGGGGCGCGGTCTATGTGCTTTACCGCGCGGCGACCGACTTCGTCGACCGCGACATGTATCTGCTCTCTTCAACCGATCGCGGGCAGAATTTTCGCGGGCTGCGCCTCCATCAATGGAAGCTCGACACGTGCCCGATGAGTTCGGCCGTGTTGGCAGAAGCGGACGGCCGGGTACTGGCCGCGTGGGAGACCGCCGGGCAGGTCTATTACACCGGGGTCAATCCGCCGGCTTCGGGGGAGGTTAATCCGATTTCTGCACCGGGCGAGGGAAAAGGGCGCAAGCATCCGGCGATAGCCGGAAACATGGCGGGCGAAACAATTCTGGTCTGGACCGAAGGCATGGGCTGGAAGAAGGGCGGAAGCCTCGCCTGGCAGGTCTTTGATCGCGACGGCAAACCGACCGGGGAGAAGGGGACGGCGGACGGGGTTCCGGTGTGGAGTCTGCCTTCCGTTGTCGCTTCTCCAGGAGGTGGCTTTACGATCATCTATTGAATATTGAACGATGCCGGCAACAGAGTGGCCGCCTTTATCATTATCAGAGGAGGATTGAATCGTCATGACCAGAACCAGGAGATGGATATCGGTTACCGTTGTCACTGTCGCGGCAATTGTGATCTGGGCTGCAGAACCAGGCGCATCGGCGCACGATGGGCATAAGCGAAAGAATGCCCCGGCGAGCGCAAAAAAGCTGAAGAACCCATCCACCGCCAATGACGAGACTGTCTCCATCGGGCGCAAGCTTTTCACCCAACATTGCGCAGTCTGTCATGGCGAGGATGGCAAATCACAGACGGATGTCGCCAAAGCCATGAAGATCAAACCAACCGACCTGACGGGCAAAGAAATGCATGGGATCACGGATGGCGAGATCTATTGGGTAATCACAAACGGAATCAAACCCAACCGGATGCCCGCGTTCAAACTCAAGGCAAGCAATGAGGAGCGGTGGCAATTGACGGTCTACGTCAAACATTTGATGGGCGAGCATTCCCACACAGGCGCCAAACACTGAAACCTCAGAATGGTCCAGGTGGAGAAGGCAGCCGGCTTGCCCGGCTGCCCTCATCTCAGCCGATTATTTTGTCTCGGTATTCTTGTCATCAAGCGCAGTCTACCTCGCGGTAATATCGCGTCTTTCTTCAGATTTCATTCCACTTTGAGTGGTGATTCCTCGCCTCACGACCCGGCGGTCGACCTGCCATTTTCCTATAACCCCGCCAGCCGGCATTCCCGTAAGCCGCCTGAACGAGTTTCGGCGTTTTTCCGCCGAATTTTTCCGCCGAAATGTTACTGACTGTCCGTGGACTGATGAGTATCGAATGAGAAATATGTCCGTCAGTGAATCAAAAAACCGCAAACTTGATACGCTTCGCAGTTCATGTGAGGCGAATGCGTGCGGAGCGAGGGATTTCGCAGGAAGCGTTTGCAGACGACTGCGGGATTGACCGTTCTTATCTCAGCGGCATCGAGTGCGGCAAAAGAAACCCAACCGTGGACGTGCTTATGCGCATGGCCGATAATCTTGGGATTACACTGTCGAAATTCTTCGAAGGGTGTGACCTCAGCAAACCCAAATCCTGATTCGAGGCTAAGATTCTTCGACGGATCAAGGTGTTTTGAAGAAAATCATGTCAGCCGCAACCAAATGGGTCTACGATTCCGTCGATCTGAAAGGGTTGCACAAATATGTGACCTCATGCAGTGGCGCTTCACCACACGAGCGTCTGCGTCTGATGATCCGACATGCGCTCTTCGTCGTGCGCGAGCGAATCGCCGATGCCGATCTGCGGAACGACTGGGTGCGCTGCGATCACTTTGATGAAGCAGTGCTCTTTCGCTACTTCTCGGGGGAGATGTTGGACGAAGAGATGTGGCAGATTGAATTCGACGGCCGGATCTGCGAGGTTTGTGCGGCAGAGTTTCTCGCCGCAGGGCGAACCATCACCACCTACGCGACGCTCTTCAGTTGTGAAAACCTGATCAGCGGGAAAGCTGCACGAACAGTGCATCTCGAAGGTCCGGATATTAATTTCTGGTTTGACGGGAAACAACCAAGACATACGAAAAGAGAACTGCTCCGACACATTCGGATCTGCCGCCGCTGTCGCCAGCAACTGCGGCGGGAGGCTGCGGCAATACGCAGGATTTCCTGCATATCGTGGGATTAATGGTGAGATCCATCCTGAACCCGACGACCCGACAGGGGTTCGGTGAATAGTGGGGCGGCCTAGTCTCTATAAGATCGGCATACCAAGATTCAAAGTGAGCTTGCAAATCTGCAGGAAAAATCTCAATTCTTAATCGGCATCTTGGTGTGCCGATCATATAGTTGATCTTGGCTAGATCGGCAACCCTGTTTCGTCGCTTTAACTATCATTCTGAAAAAGATAACTTGCTGTGAGTAGCTCAGATGCACGCAGATCGGCTCAACCCTGTAATCGGCATGATGCTCGTCGATAAATTCAACCATCAGGTTGGTCAGCGGACGAGTTTCGCCTGGACGAAAAAAGCCACCGCCTTGCGCGGGATTTCGTTGGACCGTTTCAACTTCAACTTCTCGCCTTCAAGTTGCTTGATGTGTTCTCGTTCCGTACTCGTCAGCCCGGTCCGTTTGTCCTGGTCGCGTTCCGCCTGTCGGACCCATTCGCGCAAGGACAAGACGGGCATCCGATCTTGCAAGTGATCGAGACGATCGCGGCCCGCTGCCATTCGTAGTCTGCCTAGTACACAAAGACCATTCGCACAGGGTGTTCTCGAACTTCAGGCGAATACTGCTGGTGTGTTCAGACTCCTTATACTCTCAAGATTTGGAGTCTCCGGGAATCCCGGGGCAATTCACTAATTACCTTGGCATTTTTCGCACTGGTAGCGTCTCGAACACATACACTTCTGTATGCGAATGTATTACAAGGCCGAAGTTTGACTAGAACTCATACAACATTAATGCGCTTTCAGCACAAATACGGTGTTGCAAACAGCCAGTTAGCGACTCTCTTAAGCCCGCATCAGTCTATATAGCCTCTGATTAAATACCACCGAGGTATAGGCGATACCATTCCTTAATTCCCGATCTTTCCCAGAAAACACACGAAAACACACAAACCTCAAAGTAGGAAGGTTTTCTGGCGCGTCAGTTGCTTATCTCCAGGGGTGGGTTTGTGTCGTGCAAATTCAATGATTTTTACTTTTATTGGGATAAATCAAAGAGTAGTGGCTTTTCCCAGATGAATGAGCCATTGCCGGAAAAGGCAGTTATGACGAACTACAAAAATACTGCCCGTAAATGATGAGATGTATAGTTGTGATTACGGATGACATCCTTGTTGACGCGCTGCCAAAGCATGCAGTGGCCGTGATCAAGGATCTGAAATGGCTGGCGCATTATGAACCGAAGGTTGATTCTGTGCGCATCGAGCCAAAAACGCAGATGTGCGGGTCGTATACAGCCTGTGGGCGCTTTGCCGGACTGCCGTGGCGGGGCAGTTTTTCTTACGAGATGCGGCCACATGGTTTCCATAGCAAAATGATCTCCGGTCCATGGGGTGTGCAGGTCAGTGGCGGTTTCGTTGTCTGCTCAAATGAGCAATGCCGATGCCGCGTGATCCATTACGAACGATATCAATTGTCGTGGTGGCTGTGGCCACTTGTCTTTCTGTTGCGCCTTTACCTGAAACGGGCGATGAAAGATGAGTTGTGTGCAGTGGCGAAACTCATCCAGCAGGCAGAGAAATAGACGCGAGGGCAGGAGACTTTAGCAACTAGTAGAGAAGAGTAGGTAGAACGAAGACTAAATGTATTATTGCCGTTAAGATAACTTAGCCGCTACCGCTTGACTCAAGCAATATGTCTTCGTGATTCCCGGAGCGATTCAATTCACTATTGGACGCGAATCTGGATCGAAAGCTCCTCAAGTATCCGATTGATCTGATACACAACATCATCCGGCGGCGGTGAATCATTGCCCAACTCAATCTGAATCCGGAATCTCACTCCATGCCCAGCTGACGCCGCCACTAATTTGTCAATTCCATCAGCTAGATCTTGTATTTCATTGGGCCGGAGTTCTGCCTGTCCGACACGCACCCCTTGTTTTTGCGGTGCCGGCGGAACAACTGTGACCGCTGGTTGCAACGCTGCAGGTTCAGCGGCCATCAGCGGTACTCTGAAACAGGCTTGATGCGAATCAACGTATTCACAAGGCCAGGCCCCGGACTCAGGGGCGCGCTCCAGTAAACGCGCCCGTAAAGCGCCGTCAACGGCATCACGAACATTTGCCCAAGGCAACATCTTCCCGGCCTTCTTTGAAAGTGCGCTGACGAGCGCCAGCGCGTTCGTCGAACCATGGTCCCACGCTTCAGCTAGATTTTGCTCCAGCAATTCTATCGCCGGAATCGGCAGAGGCGGCGCTTGCAGCCGGGCATCGTCAGTGAGAAGACCGGCGGGAATCTCTTCGGCAAGCATACTCGCCGGTCCTGAAGTTAACCATAACCGCCCACCTTTGACCGCTGCCGATACGGCTTCCTCCAAGGCCTCGACCTCGGCCTTCGGAATCATCAGCGGTTCTTCATAACCGTCCCTTTTAAGCTTCACAACCTGGGTGCCCGAAAAGTAATCCCGCAAATTCTTAAAAGTAATCTCCGCACACTCCCACAAACCCGGCAGCGTTCCGGGCACGAGCAAATCGGAAGGCAAATCCGTCAAGACACCAGCTTCGGGTAAAACCAGTTCAAGACCTGGCTCTTTGAGGGATTCTTCATCAGGCGCCTTCCGCCAGAATGTCTTGAATGAACGATCCGCTCGCACCGACCTCAAAACAAACTGGCCGTCCACGCAACCCTGCAACAGCGTCTCCAGAATCGCGCGCCGGTTGAGCATCTTGGGAAGGTGCGGGATCTGCGCGAAGGCTCCGACCAAATCTTTTACGCGGCGTGATGTCTCGCCTTCGCGCCAGAGACTATATGGGCCGTCCGGCAGCAGTGCATCAGCGTTGATAGCGGACTCCTGAATTCTTGACCGTTCATCGGCTTTGATCTGATCAAAAAGGCTTCCGCCGTTTACTGTTAGCTTGAATGCCTGCACTTCATTTTTATCCGAGACGGTCACGACTATGCAGTAAGCCTGCCTGATCGCGTCGGGAATCTGTTTGCGCGCTTCGTCCACCTTGGCCGACAGGGTTCCGCTCCGCAGCAAGTCCACATCCTGATCCTTGAGCTGCTCGCGAACATCTTCCCACCCCAGGTACTCCCGAATGCGATTGCGGGCCACATCCAATCCGTCGCGCGACGGCGCAACCATTACAACGGCATTACGATATACACGCGGGCGATCAGATCCGGTGGTCTCGTCAAGAAAACGCTTTGCGTCCGCGCTGGGTTTGCCGGAATCTGATGCCGCTTTAGGGTGCAATACTACGTAATGAAACTCGCCGTCGTCCTCCACGTCCCTCGGCCCATTAGGAAGCATATGGATCCTAGCGCCGGCGGCGGCGGCGCCAACCGTCAGACTCTTGAGTTTACTGATTTCTTCAATCAGCTTGTGCTGAATGTGATCCGGGGAGACACGCAGGCAAGCGTCGTGGTGCATCTGCTTGAGGTTGGGCTTCGACCCCAGGCGCCAGACTTTCGGCAATTGCTTCTGCTCACCCGACCCGGCCTCTGCATCATTGACCGCACCTTCATCGAGAAACCATGAGATTTCAGTCCAGCGCCGCAACCCCTTCTCAAGATCAATCCGGTCGGGTCTCGTGCCACCGAGTAGCAGCAGCAGGTCTCGCGTCAGCGCCTTCTGACCAATCGGCTGTGAATGCAGAAAAGTGGCCAAGACAGCCTGCTCGACCTCCCGCCACTTGATACCAGCGGTTTCCTGCTCAATCTCGCGCGCCTTCGTCAACTCGCCTTCGAGAATTGCCATCCACTCCTGTTTCTTGCCTTCGTACTCTTCCGTCGCCGCTACATTTGTCAATTCACGCGCCGCCTCGGAAAGCTCCGGTTTGCCGGGCTCGTTTAAAAACACATTTGCGGAGACAAGCGGACAGCGATCCCATCTCTCGGCGCTGCGCAGCGCGAGCGCGAACGTCCGCAGCACGCCTCGCGTCCGCTGAAAACCTTCGAGTCCTGTCCACTTCGTATAGAAGACTTCGGTTAAATCCGGATGGAACGGATAGCTCTTCAGGAAGCGATCTTCCGCCACCTGGCCGTCCTTGCGCGTCTGTTCGTCGAGTTGAGTGATGCCTTTCAACGCGGCGACGACATGCGGACGGAATGATTCCCGGTCCCGAATTGAATCCGGCGTGAAGAAGCGGCGGCGCAGTACTTCAGCGACATCTTCCTTGACCACCGGCTGTACGCCCTCTTCGCGTTCGCGACGGAAGATCGAGTAAAGTTCGTTTGTGATCTCCTTGCCCAGCGTGTCGCTCTTGGTCGGATCAGTGGCGAGCAACGAGGCGACCATGGCGCAACGGTCGACTTTGGTCACGGCCTGGGTCAAATACTGAAAGAAATTGACGATGCGGCTGCGCCATGCCGGGTCGAGCCCGACCTTTTCGCGAACGTACATCAGCACTTCGTCAATCAGGATCAGTGTCGCCAGCCCTTCCTTACCCGGCAATGCCAGCAATTCCGTCAGCAGGTTCTCCGCCGGCGCGCTCTCTCGTTCCTCGTCTTTGCCTTCGGCATTGAGCAGTCGCAGCCCATCGGCGCCGGCGATCTGAAAGGCGATGACACTCCATGGATGCTTGAGCCATCGCGTCTCACCGCCGGGCGAGCGCACATTCATACCCTTCTCGACATCGAGTTTATCGAACGAGATCACCGCCACTCGAGCCTGCGGCGGATTGATTCCGATGTGCTCAGTGAATTCAGCGACGGCAGGTAGTTGCGGAAGCCTCGCCGGGTCGTTCACCAGATGAAACAAGGTTATCAATGTGTGTGTTTTTCCGCCGCCATATGTCAGTTCGAGCTGCCGGATGGCTTTGTCATTCTTCCCGGCCAACCTCGTGACAACCTCTCTGGCGAGTTCCCGCAGGTTGAAGGTCGGGTATGTGAGGGCGAAGAACTCTTCCGGCTGCTGGTAAACAGGCCGCGCCTTGCCCATCACCACGTCATACAAATCGGCGGCGAAAATCGCCAACGACAATTCGCCCGACTTCAAGTCATCGCGCAGCTTCACCACCTGATGCCACGGCGTCCAGGGCAGTTTGCTCATGTCGTCACTCCTGAGGTTATTACCACCATCATTACCACTATTCGCATTTTATTACCGTTATTCATTGAGTAGTTGATCACGTTGCAATCGCACATCTGAGATCGGGATCACGTGTTTGATCGTGATTTGATCCTCGACAAACTCGACTCGCTCCACTACCAGGCGAAGAATCTTCTGCTTCGTTTCAAAGCTCGGGTTATCGAGCGCTGCGCTGATATTACGACAAAATTCCTCGACCGTCCTCGCCAATGCGGCCTGGCGTTGCTGTCCCTGTCTTTGCTGTTCGAGTGAATTCATTCGCTCTTCCAGTCGCCGGCATTCTTCAGCAACTCGCTCACGCCGTTCTTTGAGATCACTGAGCTCGATGATGCCGGATTGATATGCGTCGATCAGTCGCTTGCTCTCTCGCTCAAGCCCGGCCAGTCGTCGCTTGAGGGCTCTTTAGGAACTCGCGTGGTGCGCCCCATATCTTGTGGTTGACTGCCTCCAAAGGCGATAGCCTTCGAGATCAAGGAAAAGACGTTGAAAGAGATGCGACAAATTGGTGATCCCATAGCAGCGGCGTTTAAGGACTTTGACTTTGTTGTTGAAGCCTTCGACAAAGCCGCTGGATTGGCGATTGACAAAGAAGTTGGTGATCTCATCGAGCCAGTTGTTCAAGGTCGTCAAGAAAGAGTCAAAGCAACGAAGCCCACTGCTGCCGATACCCTTCATCCAGCGTTTGATCGCCGCCGTTGCGGATTGCTTGGTGTGGTCGGTTTCAAAGATTCCAGTCAGTTTCTCCCGCCATTGATGGGCTTGCTTCAAATCCGGGGCGCATTCAAAGAGCAACGCCAGTTGTGCGCTCTCTTCTTTATCCAACTCTCTCGGGTTACGGCGGAACAGCCACATCGTGCCTTTGACGGCTTGATATTCTTCTTTCGTCAGACTGGCTTTCAATTCACGCTGCACTTCAAGACGCAACTTGTCGGCGCAATCGCGGTAATTCTTCGCCACGTGAAAACGATCGGCGACGACCCGCGCTTGCGGCAGCGCTCTTTTGATGGCATTGGCGTAGCCTTCGTGCATATCAATACAGACTTCTCGCACGCTCTGTCGCAATTCTTCAGGTATCGAATGCAGAAAACTTTCGACCGTTTCCTGTTTCCGATCCGGGAGCACGCCCAGGAGTTTCAGCTCTCCATTGGCGAGTCGGGTCGTCAGGATGGCGACGAAATCCCGATGCCCTTTCTTCAACGCGATCTCGTCAAGCCCGACGGTTCCCAACTCCTTGATTTCATCCCAGTTGACTTGCGCGGCAATCCGGCGCCGGACTGCGCCGATAACGACATCACCGGTGGTCTGTTCTTTACGCGCAACATCTGTGATCGTGCTCCCGATCAACTGCAACAACAGCCATTGGTCGTAGGCTTTCGTATTCGGACTCCGCTCGTCGTACCACTCCAGCTTCTGCGTCGTCGTTGGATTGCCCTCACATCTCGGGCACCGAAACCTCTTCGGCCGAATCTCGAGCATCACCGGCCGCCCCAGTATTGGCAGGTGGCGCAATCGCAACTGCCGTCCGTAGCTGTGGAACTCCCGGATTTCTTCCCCACATCGCCCGCAGATTGCCCACTCTCGCGTGCTCTCGATTGTGATGACGATCTCTCGCCCGCTCTGCTCGGTCTCGATGATCCGGATTTCGGGCAAACCCAACGGGATTTCTATGTTCGCCGGCATCGCTTCTTCCTCCGTCTTGTTTTTGTCCGGAGAAAGCGTGCCATGGTTCATCCGTCCCGAAAAGACCACAAGATATGGGCCGCACCACGCGAGTTCCTAAAGAGCCCGCTTGAGCCGCTGCTGTTCCTGTTGCTCCGGCGTCCCATAGTCGGATTCCTGACGCTGATTGTATTGATTGATCAAGATCTGCGGGTGACGCAATAATTCGCTCACGGCTTGCCAGACGATTTCTTCAATCATTTCAGCTTGGACTGTGCGATTCGGGCATCTTGAACCGGCGTGGTGAGATTCCTTGTGAGAGCAAAGATAACGACGAATTCGCGTGGCTGGAATGCCGGCGTGGCCCAGCATCCGCAACTGACAGCATCCGCAGATGAGCAAGCCTTTGAGCAAATAGTCAAACTTTTTGTTGTTCCGAGGGGCGCGCTCCTTATTTCGTTGTAGCTGCTCGCGAGCCAGATCCCAGGTCTCCTGATCGATGATGGCCGGGACCTCAATCGGGATCCACTCTTCTGTGGGGCGAATCACGCGACTGGAATTGTGCTTTCGCGTGGGCCCTTCGCCCGGCATATTTCTGCGTTTGGCCGGGACGTGCTGTCGTTTGTTGTAATGGTAAACGCCCGTGTAGACGAGATTCCGCATCAGGTTGATGATTGTTCCACTGCCCCATCGCTCTTTCCCATGCCGCGTGCGGATCCCCGATTCATAGAGCCGTTGGTTGATCTGGTAAGCAGACAGTTGTTCATCAATCAGCAAACGGAAGATCATTCTGACGATTTCCGCCTCGGCTTCATTGATGACAAGCTTGCCCGGACAGACCTCTGTGCGCGGGACATAGGTATAGCCGTAAGGCCCTTCTTTCATCCAAAGCTGACCTTGTCGAGCATGATAGAGACGTCCTCGCCGGCCACGTTCGGTGATCACTGCGCGTTCATATTCAGCAAAGACGCCGGTGATTTCCTGAAGCATCCGATCAGCCGGTGAGGAGCCAAAATTATGACTTGTAAAAACAACCGCACAGCCGGCTCTTTCAAACTCCTCAACAACAATATACTGATATGCGAACTGTCGGGCGAGGCGATCCGGGGAAAGAATCAGGACGGCCTCAACCTCCCCCTGCGCCACAGCGTCTCGGAGACGATCCAGGGCGGGCCGATCCAGGCGAGCGCCGCTGAATCCATCGTCCTTATATATATGCTGCGGGCTGATCAGATAATTGTTTTGCCGAGCGTATTCCTCGATGGCGGCGATCTGCGAAGCGATGTTTTCGTTGAGTTGTTGTTTGGCGCTGGAGACTCGCGCATAAAGGGCGGCGATCTTCATCACTTTCCTCCGTGGTTGTTAGACGCGGCCCTGAAGGCGCACGGACTTTCAGATTGTGATTGAAGATTCGTTGGCGGCGTTTGTAGACGGCGGGCTTCTTTCTCCAGGAGTTCGATCACCAGACGCAAACGACGCTGATGATCGCGGACAAAAACAGATTGAAGCGCCACTGTCGGCGGGGACTTCTTTTTCGACATCAGGACTCCTTGTCTAAGAAGTTCGTTACGGTGAAGCCGCAATGATGTAACGAACTTCTCAGGCCGGATAGGAGATGATGTCTTAAAGAGCCTTTGGTCGCCGGCTCGTCCGGAAGTGGAAAATCGGCTTGACGAGATCGAATTTCAGGAAATGTACTTTTGTGACGTGATCAACTGACTGCCGCAACCCCTAACTTCTCACAAGCCATTAAGAGCACAGGGAGACTATGCCTCGGGCCATCAACAGGCAGTTCCACGTTTCCACCAACAGCACTTCGTTCGGCTCCTTCACCCTCGATGTTCCCGGCAGCCTTCAATTTGTTGAGGACGATACGAATCAAGGTTGGCGTGATCAACTGCCGTTCGATGAAGCGAGCCTCGAATGATGTCATGACCCTGAACCCTTCTACTCCGAAACACGATCATTCCGCAGATAGCAAACGCCCGACGTATGACAGAAGCGCTGTCGTCGTCAACATGATCAAATCCGCGTCGGCTCGACTGAAGTAGCCGGAGTCTTGAGAATTCTGGTGATGAGAGATGCTGGTCAGATTCCATAACGTCGTCAGCATTTTCTCGATCGCCTCACGCTTACTATCTGCCAGTGGTACAGGCAGATGCTCTTTGAGCAGCTTCCTCACTCGATCAGGATATGAAGGCCTGGCGTTGGCTTCAAATTTAAGCTTCACGACTTTAGGGATGAGATCAAGCGTGTTGCGGCAATGAGCAACAGCCTTGTCGAAGTCCGACTGCTTCAGATATTGCTGCGCTTTCTCGAACTCCTTGATCGCCTGGGCAAACACTTCAGGAATCACTTTGTCGGGCGTCGGGATCTCAACGATTCTGATTTTCCCGTAGCCGAGGCCCGGCAGAACATAGTTGATCCAGTGCGACTGCGGGATATGAACCTGAAATGTGAAGTTGGCCGAACGCAACGCCTCAATACTTTCGTCGGCGTCATTGACGCCACCACCCTTTACCAAGGCGGGATGTTTGGCGAGCAAGGCCGTGCACTGAAACTTGAGGACGGCGTCTCCAGCACGATGTTCTTCAATTCGATTGACCTTGGCGAGATCAAGAGGGATGGAAATCTGATAAGTTGACGGCGAGTCCTTCGAAAGGTGCAGAAGCGGTTTTGATGCGAACTCGGCGATCTCAATCTCATTCCCCCGCCGACCTTGGAAAGACATCACACCAAGGATCTGAATCAGAGTGTGGCGAACCATCAAGCCGGGCTGACTTCGTCCCTCACTCACCGTTAGCGCGTGCGGCCTCATCATCACTTCGAGAGTCAGGGAAAGGCGCGGGAAGTCAGGCCCGCCGATGCCGCGGATCTGCTGCGGATCAACGCCGACCTCTCCAAGAATAATACTGGATAAACTGAAGCTCGCTGTTGTCATCATCCTTATTTTACCCATCAAATGCCAGTGTCGGATGGGGCGCCGTCGCCGCACCCAGCGCGGCCACATGGTTGCTGATGCTTTCGAGAAGCGAACGCTCCTCGCCAGTGGACAGCTCGATCAACGCTTGAAGAATTTGATGAAAGAGCGCATTTCGCCGCAATCCACACGCGTCGATATATTCGTCTACCTGCATTACATCCCCCGCGCGCCAGAGGTGCATCAACCGGTGAATCTGGTCAATCAACGCGATGGGGCGGTCGCCGACGGCTTCGAAGCCCATCCCCTTGCGCTTCCGCTGATGCCACGGCCGAAGCTTTACCTTGCTTCCTTTACCTTCTTCCATTGCTGCATCATCGACTTCATCTGCTCCAACATCTTCAACATTCTCGTCCCCATCCTCAGCATCATCGGCATCGCCCTGGCCGCCGGAGCGAATGAGAATGTCGAACTGATCGGCAAGTGCGCTGTCGGATAAACCGCACGAAACCGCGTAGAGAATACACGCCCCGCTCGGCGCATCGTCCATCCCGAAGTCATGCCGGTGCAACAGATAGTAGGTCGTCACGTCATCCAGGCCAGTCACATCTTCCGCCGCGCCGTGCTGCGAAAGCACACGACCAACGACGAAATCAACGACCATTCGGCGGACGTGGCGCAGGAAATCCGTGACCGACATCAACTCTCCGGGGGCGTTAGCCTTCTTGACGACGGGGTGCTGTGAGTAGGCTTCGAGCGCAGGCCCAGTCGCCGCCCAGACAAAATCGGGGCCGCGAATCCCGGCGTCCCAGAAATCGCGCAACCGCCGGGCAATCTTCGCCCGCATCTCTTCCAATACGCGATTATCCCAGCCGGCGCGGGCGGTTTCAGGGCGCTTTTTGCAGACGAGCCAAACGGATGAAGAGAGCGCAGCAGAAGACAGCGATCGTGTGCGTGCCTGTCGCTCTGTCTGTATTGGCCAACTACCGTCAACTACGAATCCTGCACGAATGATTGCAGAGACCAGTGTTTCCCACGCATCAGGGTGCTTGTGAGCGAAAACGATGACCAACCTTCCATCCCCATCAAGCGCCTGATGGCAAGATTGGAAAGCACGGAACATCCCGTCTTCATAGACGGCCTTGGATTGCGCTTTGTTTCCCTCATGTCGGCTGGCATCGTCAATGAGTTCGCCGTCCTGATGCTCGTGATCCCACTTTGGAGCAAGGGGAGCGTGGAAAGCAGCGTCAATCGCCGGTGAAATTCCTTGCAGCGACCGGCGCATCCATACATAGAAAAAATCCATAAGATCGGAGTAGGGGATCGCGTCGTAGTAGGGCGGATCCGTCACGACGACATCGATGCCGTCGTACTGTTGCCCGATGGCGCTTTGCTGCGATGCTTTCGGAGTCGGGCTGCCGAGACTGGCAAGACTGAGGTGAGCAGTTGCCAATGTCACCCATTCAAACGCGCTGGAGTAACCTCCGCTGGTATTACCCAGCGGATTGACTTCCGCGAAGTCCCAAAGGATCGGCAAAGCAAAACGCGCAAACGTTCCTTCAATGTTTTCTCCTCCCTGGTTCCACCGCGCCATATTGCTGCCCTGATTCGCCAGGCGGTCAAACATTGCCACTAAATATGCCGCTATCGCTTCGATCCAGTCTGGCGGGTAGCCCTCAGCATAAAGAACTTCACGAGCGTTGCGCGTATGCCGAATAATCGTGCCAAGCGCCAATAGCTGGCGGGGCGTGAATAGTTTCTGCCATTGATCGAAGCCATAAAGTGGTACACGAAAGCCCAGCGTTTCTTTATTTGGTAACGGCTCCTGCGGCAAGCCAAAAGGCACATCAACGAAAACACGGCTCAATTCATGCTCTGTATCGGCTGCCACCCCGATCTCTGTTTCCGTCGGCGGGCGATATTCTTTGCCATCATCACCATCTACCACGACGGCAGTCATCGTCGCACCGAGCCTTCCCGCCCGCCCCTCAAGCCGAATATCCTCCATCGTCATAATCGCTGAGCAACAGGGACAGGATGCGCCGGATCGTGACATCGTCCCCGTGCTGATGCGCCGATCATGCTCGCGCTTCTGTGCACTATTGCTGCCGACCATTGGCGGATCCACCTGAACGCCAAAGCAGACGCCTGTCCTGTCTACTTTCGGCTCCATCGTCAACAGCACGCGCTTATTGTTTTTCTTGCACAACCACATCGTTTTGAGGAGTGGCACGAGTGCACGACAGTTCTTACACGCTACCGTCCGCGCCCACAGGTAAGCGACCGTCGGCTTGCCCTCGACGACCGGATAGAAACGTTCCAAGTCGGCTTTGGCACGCTGAAGCACCCACCACCCCCAGGCGCGAACATGCCACGACAGATCGACGGCCGGCGGTGGAAATAGCTTTTGCTGGATTGCCTCCAGGCTCTTTGCCAGTTGCTTCTTTGTCGGCTTCCCCGTGCCTTTGAAGAAGTTCTCCATAAACTCCAGGGATTCGAGTGCAAATTTTGGGAGTGGCCGTACTTGCCCTGCAAGTCGCTGCGGGTATTCGAGTGTGCATTTGAGGATAAACCACGCTACGGGGTTGAGGTCATTTGCCGTGACTTCACAACCCAGCCGCATCGCTTCGAGCGGGATCGCACCACCGCCGGCAAAAGGATCAAGCACTTTCGGCGCGCGCCCGCCATACGCCTCACGAATCTTCTGCCGGAACCACTCCAGGTCCGGCCCTGACTCGCGCCCCCAATGCAGAATACCGCCAACGGTCTCCTCGACGATGCTCTCCTCAGTCCGACCATTCTTCGTCTTCTTCTTGGAAACCTTGACGACTCTGCCGGCGAGCCTTTCGAGCAGTTGCCGCCTCTCTTCTGCATCGCCTGGATCTGGCAGCAACGTGGCGATGAGCGCCGCCCGACACGCGGCCAGCGGCCGACGCGCAGGCCAGATGTGCAGTGTCGAGATATGCCCGTGCCGAACGTTCTTTTCGTGAACGGAATCGAGTGAGGTTTGCTTGAGCGGGAATGCGACTTCGATAAGTCGAGGCTTGTGTGATTGCATGGAGCTTATTTCAACTGCCTGTTTGTGAGTTAGAGCGATAATCCGCCCAAAGCTCATTGAGGTCATTACGCTGCCACTTCCAAACCCAGGTTGGTATCAACGGGGCGGCAGCACGAGCCAATTGATATTCATGACAAAGCTTGATGGCCTGAACGTCATCGATCGGCTCAGGGCACAACAGGCGTTCCGCCTGGTCTTCCACCTGACCGGCCTTGTTGCTGAAGTTGTAGTAACTTATCGTCAGACGGAGCAAGCCAAGTGAGAAAATAAGCAGTATAGCCGACGTCACAGCACGGCCCATGCTGGATAGTGTGTCAAAATCCCTGATGGTTTCAACGCTGGCGATTAGCAGAATGACAGATAGTGCAGCCAGCACTATGGTCGCCACCAGACAGATTTGCCACATCTTTTCTGATAGATGTTTACTCCACCAGGCCGACTCCCGGATATTCTCGACAGCCCGTTTAGGTCCCGCGCTTTCCTTGCTCTCAAAGTAATTCTCCCTGCCACTTTCGACTGGAAGATTCTTCCGCAATTTTTTTGGAATCCTTATCAAGAGGTCGGACATCTCCACCTTAGAAATCGGCCACCCAAATGAGTCCCTCATATCAAGCTTCCGCCGCAAACTCTCCGCCGTTCCCTTGTTTCTGTCTGAACGCCATGTAAACAACTCGGAAGCCAGGGTCAAACCTGCCACAAGGAATGGCGCTTGTTTTGAGATGACTGAGAAGAAGATCACAAGAGTGCCGACGGCAAATGCGAGCACTTTGCAAAGCATGGCGACGATCAACCACGTTTTGGCACGGTCGAATAATGCCTGACAGAGCAAACCTGGATCGTGTTTGAGTTCATTCTCCTTAGCTGCCATATGTTGGGAACTCCGGGCCGAATACTCGCCTCCAATTATTGATCGCCTCCTGGTGCTTGTCCTGCCCTTCATACCAAAGGGCGTAGCCTGCCAACGTCGCTGCGTCCGTCATCGCTGTAGACACTTTTTGCTTTGTATCCCAGTCAACGTCAGCATCTAATGCAGGACCAAGATTCTTCGGGTCCGGGCATGAAACCATCAAGTACGAAGGGCAGAAATCGAAGAAATATTTCACCGCTTCGTGATAACTGCTGATCTTCGAGGCATATTGAAAGACTTTCAGTGCGAGATTCTCGAAGTAATATGAGGACAGGCGCGGCTTGTGCGTCCGCCAGTTCCAGTATTTCAACAACCTAATCGTCGGCAGGAAATTGCCGTCGTGCCACGTATTCACTTTGGTCACATTGGCTGCATCGATTCGCGGATCGGTACGAATCCAGTCGCCTCTGCCATTTGGAATAAGGTAATAAGCAGTGGCTCCGGAAGAATCACTGATCGGAACAGCCGGGACGATGTCGAATGCCCAGTCGTATGAAATCAGATTGAGCGTGACCGCCTGCATATTCTTCTTTGTCTCGGCTTTCCTGTAGCTGCTCACCAATGCAAGAGAACCTTTGATCTTGTTCAGCACTTTGGTTGAGTTTACATAGTCGTGGTCATCAGGAAACAAAGACAAGGGAGCCGTCGTGCTCGTGATCTTTAGCCAGTAGGTGTACGGGTCACCTGAGTATGCTTGCGACTGAGTGCCCTGACCATTCAGGAGCAGCAAGAAATCAATGTCATCCAGTGGGCGAATCTTGGTTTTCCGGGCGAACGATCCGTATGGGATGTAAGAGCCTGTCAGCCTCGGAAAGTACGGATCATCCTTCGCGAGCGTTTTGAGTTGATCGAACAGATAATCGCGGCTCGACTTTGCCCTCCGGCTCACGCTTGGGTCTATATCAACTGTATTCCCACGAAACTTGTCGAATGCTCCCCAAACAGTATATGCCACTCCAATCCCTCCTATATTTCAGACGCTGAGGCAAT
>JAHBSF010000048.1 GCA_019639255.1 Acidobacteriota bacterium
TTACCTTACACCGGATGCCTAATTTTCTAAACCGAGAATTGCTGGGAACAAACGAAAATAGACGGAAACTACGGAAATATTCAAAACTTTTCCGTAATTTTCGTTTCCTTTCGAATGTTGCGTTATCTCTCCTGATCATTCTCTCTTTTGCCGTACTTCTCTATAATGGGTGCGCCTCAGCCGGTGAAGCAGCGGAGGGAAAAGTGTCGGAAGCTGAAAGACTGCAGTGGGAGACGCAACAGCGCGCGCGGATGGAGGAGATGTTTGCAAAACGGCTCGAACCGCTTGCATTCGAGATCGGCGAGCAGTTTGCCGAAATGCGGCGCAGTTTTGACTCCGTGATCGAGCGCGAACGTGCGCGGCGCATAGACGAGCGTGCGATATTCAACGCCGCCGTCGCCGAAATCGACCGCCAGCGCACACAGGCCGGAATACTTGCGGCGCTCGTAGATGCGGCTGCGCAGTTTGCTCCGCGCATAGTATTCTTCGCCGTTCGAGGAGATCGCGCCAGGGGGTGGAAGGGGCGGGGCCTTATGGATGGCGCAATCGCCGGGCTTTCGCTTCCGATAAATTCAACCACGATTGTCGGGGATGCCGTCGAAAAGCGGCAGTCGATCTTTATCGAATTGCAGGATGGAGTTGCCGGCTACGAAAATTATTCACCGGTGATCGATATGGAAGGCAGTACGCCTCCGGCGTGCGCTCTGGCGATCCCGATCGTAATCCGCGGCAAGGCCGCCGCTGCGCTTTATGCAGACGCCGACACGCCCGAAGCGCTCGACCTGCAACCGCTCGAAGCACTCGCCCGCGTCGCGGGAATGACGATCGAGTTGCTGCCCTTGCGCCGCAGCACCGAACCCCTTACTACCGAGGCCGCCCCACCCCGCGTTTTCACCTCGCGTCCGCGCGTGACCGAAGAACTCTCCGCGGAAGCCTCCGCGACCGAAACTTCCAAACCAGTGGATGAAATAACGGAAGAGGTTGCCGAAGCGGGCGAAGCAGTCGCCGAGACAAACGGCGACGCTGCAGAAACGGCCGACGAGGTTGACGCGGCGCCGGAGCGGTACGCAGCCGTGCCGGATACCGCGCCGCTGGGGCTGCCCGCGGTCGAAGATATTCCCCCGCCGCCTCCGCCGCCTCCCTTCAGAACCGAATATTCCGTTCCAACCGAAGCGAAGGTGGAACAGGCGATTTCAGAGCCGCAGTCGAACTCACCCGATCAGGCGCACGAAGAAGTGCACGAAGAGGTACAGGAAGATTCGCCCATTGATGAACGTCTGCTCGCGGATGCGCGCCGCTATGCTCGATTCCTCGTCTCAGGGATCAAACTCTATCATCCGGCGAAAGTAGCCGAGGGGTTGCGCAGGTCGGATCTGTTCGAGCGGTTGCGAGAGGAAATCGAACGCAATCGCGAGCTTTATGACCGGCACGTCCCCGAGCGCATCAACGCCCGATTTGATTACTTCTACGACGAACTCGTACGAACCCTCGCCGAGGGAGACGCGTCGAAACTCGGCCGCAATCACCCTTACCCGTAAAGGAAACCGAACCCGGAACGCGCACAGGCAGCAATTCCCGGTTTAAGGAGAAAGAGAGATAACGGAACAAACGAAATGATACGAAAATTACGGAAAAGTTGAATATTTCCGTTTGTTCCGTCTAATTTCGTTTGTTCCGTTATCTCTCTTTCTCCTTAAACCGGGGTTGCAAAAAAATCCGGGATAATACTGTGCAATCCCCGCTGTTTGTGGCAAGATAGTAATCGCCCGTTGGATCGCTTGCGAATTGCCTGCCCCCCCTTGCATACGGCTTAAACCTGCCCGATCGAGGAGTTGGCGAAATGTATTCAGTGCCCCGTACCGTTGCCGTCGCGCGACGCCGTTTTCTTTCAATACTGTTCCTGTTGACTCTGGCCGGTTCCGCCGGCGACGGCGCGTTTTCGCAAACGCGCACCGCGACGCCGCAGGACGCGGCGCTGGCACGGCTTCAGCGCGGATATCAGCGCCTTCAGGCCAAAGATTACGAAACGGCCGCATCGGCGCTGAATGATCCGCAGATTGCTCGCGCAACCGTACTCGGCGATTACGCGGTTTATTACCGGGCGCAGGCGCTTGCGGGCCTCAAGCGCAGCGAAGAAGCCGAGCGCGAATACCTGCGCATCGCAACCTCATACCCGGATTCTCTGCTCGTGCGTCAGGCTCGTCTCGATGCCGCAGCTTCGGCGCTCGCACGCGGCGCTTATCAATCTGCAATCGACGCGGTGCGTCCTCTTGCAACCGAAGATGACGGCGCTGCTCTCAAACTCACTGCCGACGCTTTTGAAAAACTCGGCCGCAGCAGTGAATCGGTCGCCGCGCTGCGACGGATATATTTCTACGCGCCGCAATCGTCCGAAGCCTCCGAAGCCGCAAAGCGTCTGACAACGCCCGCATCGGGCATTGCGCCCGCTTCGGCCGAAGAAGCGCGCGCGCGCGCCGACCGGCTCTACAACGCCGGGCAGCATGCACTCGCAGCGCAGGCCTACGACGTGCTTACCCGGCAGTTCCCCGCTTCGGCCGGTGATGAAGTCTGGCTGCGGTCGGGCATAAGCAGCCTGCGGATGAACGCGCCGCAATCGGCGCTGACGGCGTTCGGGCGCGTGAATGCAAAAACGCCTGCCGAACGCAGCGAGGCGCTTTATTACACCGGAATGGCGCAGGTAGCCTTGCGGCGCACCGAAGCGGCGCTCGGAACATTTGCAGAAATGCGGAGTGCAAACGGGCGCGATTCGCGCGCGGGCGATCTGCTTTATGAAATCGGGCGTGCAGCCGAGCGCGCGGGACAGACGGCGCAGGCCGCATCGCTATACGAACAACTCGTCAAGCAGTTCCCTCGCGGGGATTATGCGGACGAGGCGCATTTCTGGCTTGCGTGGCGCGCGCATCAGGCCAAGAACTACAGGCGCGCAGCCGACCTGCTGCTCGAACATCTGGCCGATCACGGCGAGGTGACGGACAACCGGGGCAAGGCCGCGTTCTGGGCTGCGGTGGACGCCGAACGTGCGGGCGAACGCAGCCGCGCGCTTACTCTTTACAGAGGCCTGCTGCGCCGCTACAGCGCGGGCTGGTACGGCGTGAACGCCGAGCGTCGCATCGCGCAGCTTGAACGCGCCGGGGTAAAGGCCGAAGAAGCGACGGCCGGATCGGTGCTTGCGCGCGCCGTGGCGTCGTTGCAGGGTATAACCGTGACGCGGGAGACGGCCGGATCAGCCGAACTTGTGCGTGTAGGCAAGGCAGAGCAGTTGATGCAGATTGCGCTGTACGATACGGCGATGAATGAACTGCGCGCCGCGCGCGAGACCGCCTCGACATCGCCCGTAGTCCATCTGCGCATGGCGCAGATCTTCCGCGCGCAGAACGAAAATGCGGCCGCGATCAATACGCTGCGCCGCGCATACCCCGATTACGGTCAATCGCTGCCCGAAGAAATGACGCGCGAAGTGTGGGAAGTCTTCTATCCTCTGGGCTGGTGGACCACGATCCAGCAGGAAGCCAAACGCCACAACATCGACCCATATCTGATCGCGGGCCTGATCAGGCAGGAGACGATCTTCAATCCGCAGGCGCGCAGCCGCGCCAATGCACTCGGACTGATGCAACTGCTTCCGTCTACGGGGCGGCTCGTAGCCCGAAAATACAGCCTCGGCGGACGGCAACTCAGCACGGCGGATTTTTACAATCCGGTGCTGAACATACAGCTCGGAACCGCGTATCTGGCCGATATGATCAGAAACTTCGGCCGCTTTGAATATGCGGCGGCGGCCTACAACGGCGGACCGGGGCGCGTATCGCGCTGGCTGAGAGAGTTGCCGACATCTGAAATCGAAGAGTGGGTAGACAGCATCCCGATTACTGAAACGCGGCTTTATGTACAGGGCGTATGGCGCAATGCCCGTCATTATCAGCGCCTGTACGACGAGCAGGGCCGCTTCCGCAGCAATGTGCCGGCGAAGTGAGGAAGAGGAGAAACAACGGAACAATCGGAATAAACGGAATTGGCGGAAAGGGTATACCAGTTCCGTTTATTCCGTTTATTTTCGTTTGTTCCGTTATCTCTTTTCTTACAGTCTCGGCGCAGCGGCCGCGCGTGGTTACCGATGAAAAGCCCGCACTGATTGTCAAAGCCCCCGCCGGTTCAATCATCTGGATCGACCGATTACGTTACGGCGCGACAAACTCCGAAAGCACGCTTGCCGTGCGTACATTGCCCGCCGGAGCGCATACGCTGCGCGCAAGGTTAAAGGGCAAGCGCGAGGTCACGCTCAACTTCACATCCACAAATGCCCCGCACGAGGTCGTCGTCAGATTTACTACCGCGGCATCGCCTGCCGAACTGCGATTTCAAACAGCCGAGGAATTGCGCGAAACGGGCAAACATCGCGAAGCGATCGCCGAGTATCGGCGGGCGATTACGCTCAACAAACGCGGGTATGCAGCGGCGCGCATAGGGCTTGCACGCAGCCTTATGGCCACGGAGGAGTACGAAGACGCGGTGCAGCAGGCGCGCCGGGCCGTAACCGAAAGCGGTGGGCGCAATGCGGAAGCGTATACGGTGCTTGGAAATACGCGCCGCACGCAGGGTCTGTACGATCAGGCGATAGTGAACTACCAGACCGCTCTCGAACAGGCGCGCAATTCATCGCCCGAAGCGCACACGGGACTCGCGCTTACCTACCAGGATCGGAACCGGCCTGAAGACGCAATCCGGCATCTGCAAACGGCTGCCGCGCAGAGCCGCGATACGGAGCCGATAATTTATTTTCTGCTCGGAAGCGCGCTCGAGCGCGAACTGCGCAACCGCGAAGCGCTCGAAGCCTACGAGAAGTTTCTGACGTTGAGCCCCGAGAGCCGCCAGGCGTCGGCCGTGCGTTCGATCATCAGGCAGCTTCAGCGCGATGTGAGGTAAGAGCGTGTTTTGAAAGCCCCGAAGGGGCGAAAGATCTGTAGCCTGGTGCGCGAGCGCCAGGTCAAATCGAGAAACGCGTCGGAGCCCTGAAAGGGCGAAAGACCTATACAACGGGGATCTTCCGCCCTTTCAGGGCTGAAATTGATGTTGGCGTCATACCTAGGGCTTACGCCCTGGGCTACAGATCTTTCGCCCCTTCGGGGCTTTCAAAACACGCTCTAAGAGAGAACCCGACGCAAACGAAAAAAACGGAACAAACTGAAAAGGTTATTCTCTTCAGTTTGTTCCGTTTTTTTCGTTTGCGTCGGGTTCTCTTCTTTAGAAGGTGAACCGGCCGCCCACCTGCAATGCTCGCGGACCGCCCGAGCCGAAGACCTGACCTGCGCGGTTGGTCGGTTGGCCGAAGGTTCCGGTATTGACGAGGTTGAAGCTGTAACCGCCGAGGTTGGCGATGTTGAAGACGTTGAACATTTCACCGAAGATCGCAAAGGTGTAGCGATCCTTGAAGGTGAATTTCTTCGTCACGCGAACATCCTGCGAACTGAAGCTGTCGCCGAACTCATAGTTCGCCGGAAGCGTCAGTTGCGGGATAAGCTGGCCGCGCGCATCGCGCGAACCGGCCGGGAAGCGCTGGTTCCACGACGCTACTGCCTGTGCAAGATCTTCCTTGCCGCAGCCGCGGTTGAAGCAGTTGAAGCTCACGCCCGGAATCGGCGTCGTCGTGATGCCGTCGCCGTCCAGGTCGACGCCCGAAACGCTCGGCATCAACGGTCCGCGCGAAGACATTGCCGAAATGAACCCTACCTGGAATCCCCACGGCAGGTCCACCAGTCCCGACAGGTTCAGGATGTGGCGAGCGCCGGTAGGCCCGTAATTGGCGAAGTAATCGTCCAGGTTCGAGATTCCGTTGACGCCGTGCCGCGCCGTCAGCGCGTAGGAGGCGGTAAACAGATACCGATTCGAGAAGCGCTTGTCGAGCTTGATCAGCAGCCCGTTGTAAACGTCGCGGCCGGCCGGAGTCCAGAAGGTAATGGCGCCGACCGAACACTGAGCATTGGGATCGAGGCGCTGTGCGTTATTGGCGCACCGCGGAATGACCGGCGACTGCACGCCGTTGATGAAGCGGTTGAACCGGTTGTAATCAAGCGCGCCGAGCAGCGTGTTGACGAACACGCGCCGCACGTAGTCGGCCGTGATCACCATATCGTGGCCCAGATCGCGCTGGAAGCCGATGTTCATCTGGTAGCTGCGCTGCACGGGATACTCGGACGGATAGAGATCCGAGGCCGATTTGTTGATTTGAATGTTGCGCACGGCCAGGTTGTTGGTCGGCGCCTGCGATGCAATGATACCGCCGATCTGCTGGCGGTAAATCTCCATAAACTGGCCTACCGTGAGGTTGGTCAGCGCGCCGCTTGCTGGAAGCGCGGCGCCTACGGGCAGCGGAGCAGGCCCCTGCGCCGTGATCACGAAAACGTTCGGGAAGATGTTGGTGAACCCGGTGTGCGGGAACTGAATGCGCCCGTTGCCCACCGGACCTATTGCAGCGCGCTCCTGCAGACGGCGCCACAGCAGTTCGGTGTCCCAGTAAATTCCCGCGCCCGCGCGGATCACGGTCTTGTTGCTCTTGTCCGGCGTCCAGGCGATGCCGAGCGACGGCGAGAAGTTGTTGTAGTTGTTCTTGGTCGCGTTGGTATTGCCGCCGAGCAGCGGCGCCAGATACTGCGGCTTGTCGAGGTCGCGGTTAACCAGCGTGCTCTCGAAGTTCCACGCCAGACCGTAGTTGAGCGTGAAGTTGGGTTTGACCTTCCACGTATCCTGGCCGAAGAAGCGCATGCGATTGTTTCTCTTCGCCTTGTCGATATTGAACGGCGGGGGCTGCCCCGGATCTCCCACGCCCACGACGCCGCCCGCAAACGGCAGGTTGAGCAGATCCTGTCCCGTGCGAATCACAGTCGGCAGGTTGGGAAAAAGCACCGGCAGGAACGGTCCCAGACCCAGGGTATTGATGAACTCGGGTGAAAACGCCACTGTACAGGCCGGATCGCAGAAGCCCCAGAAGCCCACGCCCGGCGCGTATTCGAGTTCCGTGCCGAAACGAACGCGGTGAGAACCCTTCTGCCACGTCATGTTGTCGATGAAGGTGAACCGGCGAAGGTCGCGCCCCTGAGTGGCGTTCGACGTGTTGCCCACGGTGACGTTCGTACCGTTGATGTTGAGCTGCGGGAAACCGAGACCTATGCAGTCGCCGCACGTGCTCTGATCGGCGAACAGGTTGCGGTTCTGCCAGTAGGTGAAGTTGAAGCGGAAGTCGTTAACCAGCGTCCCGGCATTGTTCAGAATCGAGGTAACGCCGAGCACGCCCTGATCGGAGAAGTTTTTGTTCTGCACCCAGTTCGACGGCAGCGCTGCGCCGCCCGAGGGACCGAAGCCCTTGTTCTGGTCGTGCGAATAGCGCAGGAACGCCGAGTGTTTGTCGGTAACCTTCCAGTCGATGCGCGTGCTGAACAGATGCCCCGAGTAGGGATTGGCGAAGTTTCCGGTCAATCCCGCGGCCGACGGCAGATTCGGCTGGTAGGTCACCACCGACGCCTGGTTGGTGTATTCGTAGTTGGCGAAGAAAAACAGCCGGTCCTTGATTACGGGGCCGCTGACCCATACGCCCGGATTTCGGCGCGCAAAGAAAGGTTCCGGGTTGAGCGGGTTGCGCTGCAGCGCCGGATAGGCCGCCATATTGTAATCGCGGAAGAAGAAATATCCCGACCCGTGGAATTCGTTGCCGCCCGTGCGCGTTACGATATTGACCGCGCCGACGCTGGTAATGCCGGTCGAGAGATCGAAGTTGGTCGATGAAAGCTGGAACTCCTGGACGACTTCCTGCGAGAAGTTCATTCCGGTGTTGCCCTCGATCGAGTTGCGCACGTTTCCGCCGTCGACGGTAATCGCGGTTTTGTTCGAGTCGCCGCCGAGAACCGATACGGAAAACAGCGAATTGTACTGCGAGGTAGTGCCGGGGCTTACGGTTACTCCGGGTTCGAGGAAGGCAAGCTGCAGGAAGCTGCGGCCGTTGAGCGGCAGTTCCTGGATCTTCTGGCGCGTAATGACGCCGTCGATCGAGTGCGCTTCGAGGTTGAGCTGCGCCTGCGCCGCCTGAACCGTGACGATTTCCGTAGTCTGTCCGACTTCGAGACGCGCATCTATGGTCAGAATCGAGCCGGTCTCCACGATCGCTTCGCGCTGAAGCGTGCGAAAGCCGTTGGCCCTGATGGTTACTTCGTACCCACCTGCGGGAAGCAATGCGGCGGAGTATATGCCGTCGTTGCCCGCGGTGAGCCGGCGCTCGGCGCCCGTAGCTTTGTTGCGGATTGTGATCGTCGCAGTCGGGATAACGGCGCCGGATTCATCGGTAACGATTCCGGTAATTGTCCCAACCGGCACCTGCGCCCACGCCGCGACGCCCAATAAGGCTACAAGCGCGACGCAGGGCAGAATTTTGAACGAGCGGTGAAACATAACTCGCACGTAGATTCCTCCTTGCAAGGGTCTGTTGATGGTCATGAAAGCTGTATAAGAAAAGGCAGGCCACAGTCCTGCTTCTCACATCCACCAGCTCCAGCTCTACTTTCGATGTTTGGGGACGACAGGCGGAGAGTACATTATGAAGACACCCCAGCCAGCAAAGTTTGTTTATTGTCTTCGCCTGTCGCGTCGGTGATCAGAATTGTAGAGTCCCCGGGGCGCTTTGCCAAGTCGGAAAAGCGCTGTTTGAAAAAATAACCGAACGGTCGGCCGGTGCGCGGTTTACCGTTTTTTGGCCTCTTCGATCTTCTCCGAGAGCATCTGACTGAAATCTTCGCGCGAATTGAAGCCCTGCTGACGGAACGACACGCCGCCGTTGCGATCCAGAACTATCGTGGTCGGGATGGCGCGGATGGCGAAATGTTCGTCCAGATAATCGGCGTAAACTACAGGAAGTTTGTACTTCTGCTCCTTCAGAAACGGCTTCACGACCTCGCGATCCTCGTCAGTGTTCACGGCTAAAAACACAACATCCGGGTCGTTCTTGTACCGGGCGATGGTAGCTTCAAACAGCGGCATCTCGATGCGGCACGGGCCGCACCATGTCGCCCAGAAATTGAGCACTATGATCTTGCCGCGGTGATCCCCGAGAGTGACGACCCCGCCCTCGACGCGCGTCAATTTGAAATCAAAGGTCTCGACTGCGCCTTCGTTTATGTTGGGCCGTTCGAGCGCGGCTTCGCGCTCTTCGCGTTCGCGCACAAACCGGTCGTAGGTTTTAAGCAACCGGTCGCCGAGGCCCTGTTCGCTTCCGGCTTTGGCCGAATAAAGCGCGCCGAGTTTGCGCCGCACCGCTTTGCGGTCGATGTCTTCGCTGGAGTCGAATGAAAGCGCAAGCGCCTGCGCGTAATAATCTACGGCCTCGTCGCCGGCGCCGCGCTTTTCCGACAACTCTGCGAGCGCCACCGCGGTTTCGGCCGTCTTTGCTGCCTTGAAACTGCGCCGCAACTCGCTCATCGCCCGGTCCGTTTCGCCCATATCAGCCAGAACGCGCCCGCGCAGAAGCATCGTAGAAGCCCGGCTGCGCTCCTTGCGGTCGTTCCACTGCGCCTGACTGAGCCGTCCGGGCTTGCCCGCGGCAAGCGCAGCCTCTACGCGCTCGACGAATTTGTCCGCCCATTCAAGCGCCCGCTTCAAATCGCCCTCGGCGCGCCGCTCACGCAATGAGTCGATCAACTGCGTAATGGCCTCGAAATCGCGCTCGTTGGCTGCGAGGACTCTCTCGGCGTAGGCGATTGCCCGGTCGCGATCGCGCAGCTTGACGCTCAGGCGAAAGATCTCGCGCTCTATGTCGGCGCGGCGGTAATCGGGATGCTTCTGCAAAAACGCCTCGAAGTTTTCGATGAGTTTCGCCTCGCCGCCGCCCGCCGTTTCTACCGCACGCCGCAAATCCGACTCCGGATCGGCGCTCGCCGCTTTGTCCTGAGCGCCTGCGGAAAAGGCAAAAACCAGAAGACAGATCAATACCGGGAATTTCATTTTCATCTCGTCATAGAGAATTCATGTTGTTATAGCGAATTTCTGGATTGCGAATTTCTGGATTGCGAATCCCGTCCGATGACGCCCATCAACCGCCCCACCGGGCGTTCGGCGCCGCGTTCGCGCCGGTAACTGAAAAACAGGTCATCCCGGCAAATCGTGCACAGATCGCTCGAATAAATATGCTCTACGGAAACGCCCGAGTCGAGCGCCTGCCGCGCGTTGGCGCGATGAAGGTCAAGGTTCGCCTTGCCCGACGCCTGTCGGCGCGAAAGCAGTTCATCCGTATATTCATACCGCTTGCCGAAAGCTGCAACCACTTCCGGCCCGACTTCCAGGCAACACCCGGCTGCTGCCGGGCCGAGCGCGACGAGCAGGTCTTCGGGGCGCGAATCCCACTCAAGTTGCATGCTTTCAACCGTTCGTGCGAGGATGCCCGCAAGCGTGCCTCGCCAGCCCGCGTGCACCGCCGCAAATGCGCCCGTGCGCGGGTCGGCGACGAGCGCCGGCACGCAATCGGCCGTCTGTACGCCGAGCATAATGCGCGGCGTGTGCGCCGTGAGCGCGTCGCATTCGGCAGGATCGGCCTGCGCATCGCGAATATCGCTTATTGCGCGCACATCGGCCGAATGGATCTGGCGCGCAGTAACGAGCGTCCAGTCCGCAGCGTCGAGGGCGGAAAGGAACCGGCGGCGGTTTTCAACGACGTTCGACCGCTCGTCCTGGCGGAAATTTCCCAGGCTCAGGGATCCTTCGGGCAATGGGCTGACGCCGCCCGGCCGCGTGCTGAATGCGTGACGAAAACCGGCTGATTCGAGCGGCGGAACTACGATAAGCGTAAGCCCGTCCCGCTCACGAAAGATAAAATCCCGCATGGTAGTTGGCATTGGAGTCGACATAATAGAAATATCGCGCCTGTCGCACGCGCTCGACGAGCACGGCGAACGCCTGCGCAAACGCGTATTTACCGAGGGCGAGATCGCCTACTGCCTCGCCGACGGACGCGCCAACGAACGATTTGCAGCGCGCTTCGCAGCCAAGGAAGCGGCGCGCAAGGCGCTCGGCGCCGCAACGCCGATTGAAACGCTCGGCTGGCGCGAAGTTGAAATCATATCATCCCGCGAGGGTGCGCCGCACATCGAATTCCACGGACGCGCTTCAAACATCGTTCGCTCGCTCGGAATCACGCGCGCGCACCTGTCGATGTCTCACGGACGCGATCACGCCGTGGCGATGGTAGTTCTCGAACGGGATTGAACATAAATCGATCCACAGAAGATTAGTACAAAGCGTGAGACTCAAGAGAGATAACGCAACATTCGAAATAAGACGGAAACTGCGGAAATACCCAACCTTTTCCGTAATTTTAGTTTCATTTCGTATGTTCCGTCATCTCTCTTTATAGATAATGGAACAGGCGAAATGAAACGTTTTTTACCACTTCACTCTATGTTCTTTCTGTTGCTGTGTCTCGCTTCTTTTATAACGTCTGCCGCCGCGCAGCGTCCGATGCAGGCATACGACATACACGCGCTTCGGGACATTGCAGACCCGCAAATCTCGCCCGACGGCGCGCACATCGTCTGCACGATTACCGAAACCCTGCCCGATCGCCGCACGACCGCTGCACGATTGTGGATCTTCCCGACTCGCGGCGGCTCGCCGCGCAGACTTACAAGCGACGATGCCGCCGAATCAAATGCGCGATGGTCCCCCGACGGACGGCAAATAGCCTTCTACTCTACGCGCGGCGGGACGCTCGCTCTATGGACCCTGGACGTGGATCAAAACGGTTTGGCAGCGGGCGAACCCCGTCAGGTAGCCCGCATCGCGCGGACGAATTTTTATCTGAAAAGCGCGGGAGAAAGTTTCGCCTGGGCGCCCGACGGCAAACGGATCGCATTTCTGACCTCGCCCGAAAGCGTGCCCGGCGCTTCGCTTGCAACGCCCGGCAATCAGGCGATGGCAGGCATACCGGAACGGCTGCGCCGGCCGCTTACGCGCGCCGAAATCGATCAACTGCCGCCCGAAGTCCGCACCATGATATTGCGCGCTCAGGGGATTGCAGCAGATCAACCCGCCGCACCTCCGGCAGCAGGCCCCGCGCCTGCCGCAACTGCTTCTGCGCCTTCGATCCCGCCCCCGGCCGATGACCCGCGCATCATAACGAGGCTTCAATACAAATCGCGCACATCGTTTTCCGATTCGCTGAAATCGCACATTTTCATCGCGGATCTCGCATCGGGCGCAATAAAACAACTGACGGCAACGCGATTCTATGAGCACTCGATCAACTTCTCGCCGCGCGGCGATGAAATAGTTTTTGTCTCCAATCGCGAACCCGATCCCGACAAGGTCAACAACACCGACATCTTCACCGTAAACTCAAACACCGGCGAAGTCCGCCAGTTGACCCGCACCAAAGGCTGCGAATGGATGCCCGTGTTTTCGCCCGACGGATCGGAAATCGCCTATCTCGCAACTACGCGTGCAATCACGACGATCGACAGCGTAGCCGAAGATACGCAGGTTTTCGTCATACCGGCGCGGGGCGGCGAAGTGCGCGCAGTATCGCGGTCGCTTGACCGCCGCGCTTTTTCCGTAAAATGGTCGACCGACGGCAGGAGCCTGCTCTTTACCGCGGGCGACAGGGGAAGAACGCTCATTTACCGCGCTGCGCGCGAGGGCGCAATCGCCCCCGTATTCGAGCGCGACGTGCAGATCGCAGCATTCTCCGCAGCGCGCAACGGCGATCTGGCCCTTACGCTTTCATCTCCGACGCGCCCGACGGAGCTTCATGTAGTCTCCGCCGGAGGCGAAATAAAAACCGCAAGCGCGATAAACCGGGAAGCCGCCTCCGCGTGGACGCTTGTCGAACCGCGCCGATTTGCATTTATGAACGAAGGGCTGGAAATCGAAGCCTGGCTTTATGCGCCCTCCGGAATGAACCCGGACAGAAAGTATCCGCTCATTCTCTCGATACACGGCGGACCGCACGGAATGTACGGTTACGGCTTTAATCCCGCCGTGCAGGCAATGGCTGCGCGCGGCTACGCCGTGCTGCTCGTCAACCCGCGCGGCTCTTCGGGCTACGGGCAGAAATTCTCCGACGGCTGCGTCAACGACTGGGGCGGCGGCGATTACCGCGACCTGATGAAGGGCGTAGACGAAGCGCTTGCCCGCTTTCCATTTCTCGATCCGTCGCGTATGGGAGTTACAGGGGGCAGTTACGGCGGATACATGACCAACTGGGTAGTTACGCAAACCAATCGTTTCAGGGCCGGTGCAGCGATGGCGAGTTTATCGAATCTCATCAGTTTTTACTCAACATCGCTTTATCAGGATCTGATACACGCGGAATTCAACGGTGAGCCCTGGGACAATTACGATCTGCTGTGGGAACGCTCGCCGCTGGCGCATATCAAGAAGGCGCAGACGCCGCTGCTTCTCATACACGGAGAAGCGGACAACGACGTGCACATCACGCAGGCCGAGGAGATGTTTACGGCGCTGCGCATGCGCGGAGTCGAATCGGTATTTGTGCGTTATCCGCGCGAGGGACACGGTTTTCGCGAGCCGCGCCATCGCGAAGACCAGATCGCGCGCACAATCGCCTGGTTCGACAAATACCTTCAACCCGGAAAATGAAAAAAGAAAGCACCGCTTCGGTTCCCTTTCAGTTGTCGCTGCGCGCCGTAACGTGTCTCGAAATCGCATCGGTGCTGGTTTCGGCATTCATCGCGCTGTGGGTAGTGGTTCCGCTTTACCCGGGCAACCGATGGCTGATTGCGGCGGTGGTCTTGGGCGCGGCGGCGCTTATGATCCATTCGCACCGCGTAAGAGGAGAAACGCTTGAGGATCTGGGCTTCAGCAGCAGGCATTTCCGCCGCGCAGCAGTTTTGCTCGCCGCACCTACAATCGGCGCGATGACCCTGCTGTTGGCGATCGGATACAAAACGGGCGGCCTGCATATTGATGATCACTTCTGGAGAAAACTCGTGCTGCTGCCCATTGGAGGAGTGGTTCAGCAGTATGCGCTTCAGGGTTTCATTTATCGCCGGGTGCGGACGTTGACGGCGAATCGCACGGTTGCGGGAGCGGGTGCGGCGGCGCTGTTTGCGCTCGTGCATTTGCCGAATCCTGCGCTGATGCTGATGACGTTTCTGGGCGGGGTGGTATGGACGCGGGTTTATGAACGCGCGCCGAATCTTTTCGCGCTCGGGCTCTCGCACGGAGCGTTGAGTCTTGCGGTGCTTTCGACGCTGCCCGGATGGATGCTCGAAAGCCTGAGCGTCGGGTACAAGCATTTTCTGTATCAGACGTTTTAGGGGAGGAAAGAGAGATAACGGAACAGACGAAATTAGACGGAACAGACGAAAATATTCATGGCTGAGAATTTCATCGAGAAGCGGAAAGCGAACTGGCGGCGGCTCGAAGAACTCATCGACCGGGCGGGCGGAGTGCGCGGAGTAAGAAGGCTTGCACGCAGCGAGGTGCGGGAGCTTGGGCAGGCGTATCGCCGCGCGGCGTCGGATCTGGCGATTGCGCGCGTCGAATCGCGCGATCCGCGCCTTGCAGGCTATCTCAACAATCTGGTCATCCGCGCTCACAGCCTGATCTATCGCACGGAATCGCGGGGCGCACGCTCGATTTATAACTTCTACCGGCGCGAATTCCCCGCCGTATTCCGCCGCACCTGGCGCTACACGCTCGCAGTGTTTCTGATATTCGCCGCAATCTCCGCATTCTCATTCGGCGCAACCTGGCGCGACGACGAATTTGTGGATTTCGCCTACGTTCCCCGCGCGATGCTGCACGAAATCCGCAACAAACGGATGTGGACCGACGATCTGAACCGGAACGCTCCGTTCGGCGCAGCCTACATTATGGCCAACAACATCGGCGTCGGATTCAAGACCTTCGCGCTGAGCGTGCTGCCCGTAATAGGCACAATCGATGTTCTGACGCCCTCTGCGCTGCAATTCGGCGCGGTCAACGCGCTGATAGTCAAATACGGGATGCGGCGCGCCGTATGGTCTTTCGTTTCCGCGCACGGGGTACTGGAATTGACGGCCATATTCATTGCGGGCGGAGCGGGTTTGATGATCGGCATCGCGATCATCGCGCCCGGAGAAAGAACGCGGCGCGATGCGCTGATCGAGCGCGGCGCGATGGCGATCAAACTGCTCGCGGGCAGCATCCCGCTGCTTGTCATTGCAGGACTGATCGAGGGCTTTATCTCTCCGGCGCCGATTCATTCCGGATACAAGTTTGCAGTCTCCGCCGTCACGGCCATCGCACTTGCAGCTTACCTGCTGAGCAGAGATGACGGAACAGACGGAAATTGACGGAACAAACGGAAAAGAGCATTTCCTTCCGTTTGTTCCGTCTTTTTTCGTTTGTTCCGTCGTCTCTTCAGCAAAACAGCGGGGCTACATCCTCGAGGCGCTTGCGCGATGCGGGCGACAATTTCCCGATCGTGGCGAGGAAGTTCGGGTGCGTCATGCCGGTGCCGAGATAGGTCCAGCGCATCGCCTGACGCTGCGAGGTACGGAACGCCTCGCGCTCGGTTTCGGAAAGCGTGCGTCCGATGCTGCATTCGAGGTTCACAAGGTTGAACTCGACCTGCTGCCCGAACCCGCTGTCCAGAAATCCTCCGATGTCCAGATAACCGTCGATCGCCTCTGAAATTTCAGCCTCGGTTTTGCCCTCGGCGAGCGCCTCGACCATCAACGTATCGAGTTTTGCGTGCTGCGCTTCCTCCATCCAGTGATGTTTGAGCAGGCTCCTGAACTGCGGATCGAGCGCTGAATCGTCGCGGATGCTTTCGAGGTAATGGCGCTGCGTCATCCACTCTATGTGCAGTATGGCGATCGCCACGGCGAGCGGAGAATGATTCAGAATCGCGCGTGCGATTTCGTCCGCAGGCCCGATGAATTCGCACTCGCCGAAGCTGCCCTCGAATTCTTCGCGGAACTTTTTGAACAGGTGTATGTGTTTGGCTTCTTCGGCTGCAAACCCGAGGTATGCGCGCACGCGATAATCGTCCCCGCTCAACTGCGGTCGCGCGTGATCGAGCACGAAGGGCAGTATGAACTCCTCGGCCAGACCGAAGGTGCAGAGGTAATCGAAGCCGCGAATCTGGTTCATCGTGCGCCGCTCGGCCGGCGAAAGAAAGGTCAGTTCCTCAACCCGCGCCATCGATTCGGGCATAAAGGGTTTGGAAAAATCCAGGCGCTTGTCGCCGCCGATGATGTCTTCTATACGCCAGTTGGCCTTCACCGACGCCGCAAGCGTGTCCTGATAATTGTAAGTCTGCTGCATGCTCTCGCCTCCTTGATGTTGATCCAAAAGTCCATCACCCGTCCGATTTCCCATCCTTCTCCACACGGTTAAGACGGATCGGAGGCGAAAAACCGGACACGGAGGCGAAAAAAACTTTTGCGGGAGTGTCTTTTTTTCCGCTTTATTCGGTTTTATTCGGGTTTATTCAGTGGTGATTCTTCAGCTTGCGGCGGGAGAGTGGTCGAGGGCGTCGCGCACTATGCGCACGGCGATATCGTTGACCTGCGCGCGCCACGCGGTGCGGTCGCTTTCGCCCGCGCCGCTCAGCAGCAGCAGTCTTTTGAGGATTTCCGTAGTCACGGCGACGAGAAAAGCGCCCTGTCCGGCCTGCTGGCGCAGGTGTTCGTTGTCGCGGCGGGCGCGCTCGCGCTCCTCTTCCTGCTCGAAGCGCGGGATTTCGCGATCCAGAAGCTCGAATGCAGCTACTGCGGGCCTCTGGCGGCGCGAGGCGGCGAACGCGGCGAGGCGTTCCTGGAGGTCTACTTCCAGTTGCAACTCTATCAGCGGAGAGGCAAGACGCGCGGGTATGGCGCGCTGGCGCGCCTGCAGCGACCGCGCCGCAACGGCTATGACTGCAAACCAGTAACCGGCAAACAGCATCCCTATGACCGTGAGGTTGATTCCGGTCCAGCCCTGTTCGCGCAGATAAAGCCCGACGGCGGGAATCAGCACCGGGATGACGACGAGCAGAAGTGCATACCACAGCCACCGCGACCTGCCCCAGGAAACCTGTCTTTTCTGCCCTACCCTTTTCTGCTCCATCTAGCTCCCTCCCCCGCAGCCGGTTACCGCTTCCGGCTGAACCGCATGACGCGATATTATAACCCAATCTTACGGGAGTTGCAGCCCGAGGCGATTTTCCTGAAACAGCCTTGCCCGCGCGCGCGTCCTGAAAGATGTCGATAAACCGAATTTCACATACAGTCCGACGGGATGTTTTTTATCCCGCACGATGATGAATCACGATCATGAACGATGATCAAGGAGTAACCCTGCAATGTCTTTGAACCCGCTCCCCGTGCGATCGATGCTTTCAATCCGCGCCCGCAGATCTTCCCGCAGCCTCATTGCCGCAGCGCTTGCAGCGCTTGCGGTTCTGGCCGCATCCACATTGCACCCGGCCGACCGGACCGCAGCGCAGCAGGCTGCGGCTACGGCCGCCAAACGGCCGCTGACGCACGCCGACTACGACGCGTGGCGCGCAATTCAGTTTCAGCAACTCTCAAACGACGGACGCCTGCTCGCCTACGCACTCGTGCCGCAGGACGGCGACGGAGAGATCGTGCTGCGCAACCTTGCAAGCGGCGCCGAATACCGCCACGCGCGCGGACGCAGACCCGATCCGCCCGCAACCCAGACCGAGGGCGGCGAACCTACAGGCCCTACGGGACCGGGCGGGCCGGGGCGCTTCGGCGGCGGTGCGGGCAACCAGCTCGACTTCACCGCCGACGGGCGCTTCCTGGTTTTCACCATATTTCCGACCAGAGGCGAAGTCGCCGAGGCGCGCAAAGCCCGCAAGCGTCCGGATGAAATGCCCAAAAATGCGCTCGGAATTATGGATACGTCCACCGGACAGGTTGCGCGCATAGAGCGCGTAAAGAGTTTCCGCCTGCCGGAAGACGCCGGAGGGTTTCTGGCCTACAGCCTCGAAGCCAAACCCGAAGCGCGCCCCGCAGGAGCGCAACGCCCCGAGGGCGCCGCACCACCCCCCGAACGCGGCGCGGCTCCGGCTGCACGCGGGCGCGCATCGCAGCGACGCGAATACGGCACGGATCTCGTACTTCGCAACCTCGCCGACGGCAGCGAGCGCACATTCGCCGATGCGCTGGATTTCAGCTTCAGCAGGGACGGCAGGAGCCTCGTTTACACGGTTTCCTCCCGCCAGGAAGATAATAACGGCCTTTTTGCCGTCACTCCCGGAGATGCCGCCGACGCAGTCGCACTGCTGAAGGGCAAGGGCAAGTATCTGCGGACTACGTGGGATGATGACGGACAACAGCTTGTATTTCTTTCGGACCGCGACGATGCGGCATCGAAGGCGCCGAAGTTCAAACTCTACCACTGGGACCGCAAGACGCAGGCAGCCGCCGAACTGGTGTCGGGAGAGACTCCGGGGGCGCGTTCCGGTCTTGTAGTCAGCGAGCGCGGCGGGATCAATTTTTCCACCGACGGCAACCGCATATTCTTCGGCACGGCCCCGCCCTCAGAACCCGAAACCGAAGAGGAGGACGACACTCCCGCCGAAGAAAAAGTCATCGTCGATCTGTGGCACTGGCAGGACGATTTCATTCAACCGATGCAGCGCGTGCGTGCAAACCAGACGCGCAACCGCAGCTACCGCGCCGTATATCACATACGCGAAAAGAAGTTTGTACAACTCGCCGATGAAACCCTCGAAGGCCTCGCACCCGCAGGCGACGGTCTGCGCGCCATCGGTTCCGATGACCGCCCGCACAGGCGGCTCGTAGGTGTGGACGCCAACTACTCGGATTACTATCTGGTCGATACGCTCACCGGTGCGCGGAAACCTCTCAGGCGGAAACAGCAGTTCGGCCTTTCGAGTTCGCCGCTCGGACGTTATGCAACGTTCTTCGACGGCAAGGACTGGCACGCCGTTTCGCTCGTAAACGGCAACACGGTGAACCTCACAAAAGACCTCGGCGTGGCCTTCCACCGCGAAGATCACGACACGCCGAATACACCGTTTGCCTACGCGCAACCCATCTGGACAAAAGACGACCGTTACGTGCTGCTCAGCGACCGTTACGACATATGGCAGGCGTCTCCCGACTCGGGCTCGGCGCGGCCCCTGACCGATGGCCTGGGGCGGCGCGAAAAAATCACTTTTCGTTATGTGCGACTGGAAACCGACAACCGCGAACGCGGAGTCGATCCGGAAAAACCGCTGCTGCTGCGCGCGGAAAACGAAACGACGCGCGAAACGGGATTCTACCGCGACCGCATAAACGGCGGCGCGCCGGAACGCCTGCTGATGGGACCGAAAAGCTACAGCGCGCCCGTGAAGGCGAAAAACGCCGACGTGATGCTTTTCACCGCATCGCGTTTCGACGAGTTTCCCGACCTTCTGGTTTCGGGCCCGGATTTCAGGGACGTTAAAAAAGCAAGCAACGCCAATCCGCAGCAATCGCAGTTTCTTTGGGGTTCGGCGGAACTCGTGCGCTTCAGGAATACGGACGGCGTACCGCTTTCGGGCATACTGATCAAGCCCGAGAACTTTGATCCGACGAAAAAGTATCCGCTGATGGTATACATCTACGAGCAGCTCTCGCAGGGCCTGCACCAGTACCAGCCGCCCTCGCCCGGCACGTCGATCAACCGCAGCTATTACGCGAGCAACGGCTATCTGGTATTTATGCCCGACATCATCTACACCGTAGGTTATCCGGGTGAAAGCGCGATGAACTGCGTGCTGCCGGCGATCGACGCCGTAGTCGAGCGCGGGTTCGTCAACGAGCAGGCGATCGGGATACAGGGCCATAGCTGGGGCGGCTATCAGATCTCGTACATGATTACGAAGACGAACCGGTTTCGCGCAGCCGAAGCCGGAGCGCCGGTTGCGAACATGACGAGCGCCTACAGCGGCATACGCTGGGGTACGGGACTGCCGCGCCAGTTCCAGTACGAGCGCACGCAGAGCCGCATCGGCGGCAATCTGTGGGAGTATCCGATGCGGTTTCTGGAAAATTCCCCCGTATTCCGCGCCGATCGCGTGGCTACGCCGCTTCTGATGCTGCACAACGACAACGACGACGCGGTGCCGTGGTATCAGGGCATCGAGTATTACCTGGCGCTGCGGCGGCTGGATAAAGAGGTATACCTGTTCAACTACAACGGCGAGTTTCACGGATTGCGCCGCAGGGCGAACCAGAAGGACTACACGCGGCGCATGCAGGAATTCTTCGATCATCACCTGAAGGGAGCGCCGAAGCCCGAATGGATGGAAAAGGGAATACCTTTTGTCGATCGCGAAAAGGAGAAGGAGAAATATCGCACCGTATCGGATGCGAAGATGAAGGCGCAGAACTGAACTGACTGAACTGACCGCAGAACACGCGGAAAAGAAAAACGGAAACCACAGAAAGCAGGAGCACCTTTCCGTGGTTTCCGTATCTTCGTTTTCGCGTATTCCGCGGTTTGTTTTTTCAGCGAAGGAATTCCTCCAGCCTCACCGAAGCATCGGTCTTTTCGTCCCGGTATTTGACTATCACCGGCGTATAAACCGACAGGCCCCAGTCCTTCGCTGGCCCTACGGTCACCTGCCGCGCGCCGGGAACCACTACGGCGCCTTCCGGAACTTCGAGCGGCGCATCATCGCTTCGGCGGTAAATCCGGCCGCGCACCGCATCGTAAACCGGAGTCGATCCGGTCAATATCACTCCCGAAGCCAGAATCGCGCGCGCGCGCACGATCGCGCCTTCATAAACTCCGCAGTTGCCGCCCACAAGCACGTCGTCTTCTATCACTACGGGGAGCGCACCTACGGGTTCGAGCACGCCGCCGATCTGCGCCGCAGCGCTTATGTGGCACCGCTTCCCCACCTGCGCGCACGATCCCACCAGCGCGTGCGAGTCGATCATCGTCGAGTCATCGACATACGCGCCGACGTTGATGTAAGCGGGCGGCATAATCGTCACGCCCGTTCCCAGATACGCGCCGTCGCGCACCGAACTCCCGCCCGGGACTACGCGCACGCCGTCCAATGCGGTCAATCGTTTGGTCGGATACGTCTCCTTGTCGAAGAACCGGAAATTCCCGTCGATCGAATAATCCACGACGGCGCCGAGGCGGAATCCGAGGAGTATTCCGCGCTTGACCCATCCGTGAACTTCCCATTTTCCGTCCGTGTTGCGGCTTGCCGCACGCACGCGCCCGGCATTGAGCGCCGCCTTGAATTCCGCAAACGCCGACACTGCGGACTCGCGCACGGCGCCGGTCAATTCCGTCGCCGGCAGTGTAAACAACTCTTCGATCTGCTGCTCCAGTTCACGCATTTGCAGGTAACGCCGCCTCCACAGCCACGCCCGCCTCAACCAATACACCGCGCAACCGCGTGCGGTTCGCCTCGCTCATCGGTACAAGCGGCAACCGGTAAACCTCTTCGCACATTCCCGTCATCGCCAACGCCGCCTTGACCGGAATCGGATTGCTCTCGATAAACAGCGCCTTGAACACCGGTATGAGTGCGGCGTTGAGCCGTCGCGCTTCGTCGAATCTCCCCTCGATGCACGCGTGCGTAAGCGCGCTTACCCTGTCCGGCAGCAGATTCGATGCAACGGAAATCACGCCCACGCCGCCGAGCGCCGCCACGGGCAGCACTACCGTATCGTCGCCTGCGAAGATGCCGAAAGAGTCATCAACGAGCGATGCGATTTCGGCTATCTGCGTGATGTTGCCCGATGCTTCCTTGATTGCCGATATGCGCTCCAGTTCCGCCAGTCGCGCCACGGTCGAGGGTTCCATGTTGCAGCCCGTGCGCCCCGGCACGTTGTAAAGAATCAGGGGCAGCGCGCTTGCATCGTTGATTGCACGGTAATGCTGATACAGGCCCTCCTGCGTCGGTTTGTTGTAATACGGCGTGACCGAGAGTATGGCGTCTGCGCCGAGTTCGGCGAAGCGTTCGATGCGCTCTATGACCTCGCGCGTGTTGTAGCCTCCGGCGCCCGCAACCACGGACGCGCGTCCGGCGGCGGCGTCGATCGCAATTTCGACTACGCGCGCATTTTCCTCGGCGGTCATCGTGACGCTTTCGCCCGTAGTCCCGCAGGCTACGATGAAATCCACACCGCCCTCGATCTGAAATTCCACGAGTCGCCGCAGCGCCGCTTCGTCGATTCGTTCGTCGCGGGCAAACGGCGTGACAATGGCCGTTCCACATCCGCGCAGTTGATTCAATCCCATTACTTCACCTCGCTTTCGTCGAATCCTTCAAAAAGCAGTTGAGAGAACTCAAAACATCCGCGCCTTTTTTCGATGCGCTCGGCGGCGAACACGGCGCCCGCGGCGAACCCGTCGCGGCTGCGCGCCGTGTGCGTCATCGTTACGGTATCGGCTTCGGAGTCGAAACCGATTTCGTGCGCGCCCGGAACGTAACCGGCGCGCACGCTGACGGGTGCGGGCGTGCGGTCGCGGTAACTCTGGCGCATCGCCTCGGCGATTACGAGCGCCGTGCCGGAAGGTGCGTCTTTTTTGAACCTGTGATGATGCTCGAAGAGAAACGGATCGTACTCCTCGTAGGCGGAAAAAAGCCTTGCAGCCTCGCGCGCAAGCCGGAAGAAAAGATTCATACCGATTGAAAAATTCGCGCCGTAAACCATCGCTCCGTCGTGTTGACGGACGTGTTTTTTTATCTCATCGAGATGTTCATACCATCCGGTTGTACCCGTGACTACGGGAACGCCGATCTCGATCAGGCGGCGCAGATTGGCGGGCGCGGCGGCGGGAGAGGTAAATTCGATCGCTGCCTGCGCGCCTGCGAGGCGTTCAGGCGTCAATGCTGCTGCTGCTTCGTTGCCCTCGCGTCCTATGCGCGCCACGATTTCGTGGCCGCGACCGGCGGCTATGCGATCGACGATCTTTCCCATCTTGCCGTTGCCGATAATGGCTACTTTCATAACAAACAGAACAAACCGCGAAATACGCGGAAGAAAATTGAAATCACGAAAGGGCAAAACTATTTTCCGTGTATTCCGCGTCTTCTTTCCGGGTATTGCGCGGTCTCCCTTCCCCGCTGAAAAACTCAGTGTGCAGCGCTCTCACCGCAGCAGTCAGGTCTTCATCCGCGACGATGAAGCTGACGTTGATCGCCGATGCTCCGTGCGAAATCATCGACACGTTGATGCGGTCTATGCTCGAAAAGATGCGAGCAGCCACGCCCGGCGTCGATCTCAGATGCTCGCCTGCAAGACATATCAGCGCCCGGTTGCGCTCTATGGTTACTTCGCCGAGCGTTTCGAGTTCGGGGATTATGCGGTCGAGGTTGCGCGTATCGTCGAGCGTCATCGATACGCTGACCTCGCTCGTAGCCACCATATCGATCGCCGTTTGATGGCGCGCAAACACATCGAAGATGCGCGCCAGAAAACCGTAAGCCATGAGCATGCGCCCGGATGAAATGTTGACGATCGTTATTCCGCGCTTGAATGCGATCGCCCTGACCGGGTTCACCGACTGGGGCGCGCGCTGCACGATGCTTGTACCCGCGATTTCGGGACGGCGCGAGTTGCGCACCGAGACGGGAATGCCCTTTCGCGTTGCGGGCAGCAGCGTGCTCGGATGCAGAACTTTCGCGCCGAAGTAGGCAAGCTCGGCCGCTTCAGCGTATGAGATGACATCGACTTTCGAGGCTTCTGCAACGATGCGCGGATCGGTCGTCATGATTCCGTCCACATCGGTCCATATCTGGATTTCATCGGCATCGAGCGCAGCGCCGATTATCGCAGCGGAGTAATCCGACCCGCCGCGTCCGATCGTCGTCGTGCGGCCGTCGGGCGCGGCGCCGAGGAAGCCCTGCGTTACGGGCACAGATCCGGCGGCGATATGCGGATTGAACATCGCGGCAAGGCGCGCATCCGTTTGTTCAAAAAGCACGGCGGCGCGCGTGAAATCGTCGTCGGTCATCACCGCTTCGCGAATGTCGCACCATACGCTGCGGATTCCTTCGGAGCGCAATGCAGCATCCACGATCCTGGACGAAAGCAGTTCTCCGCGCGAGGCTACAGCATCCGAAAGATGCGGGGCGAGACGGCCAAGCGCTGAGATTTCATCGAGTGCAACGCGGAGATCGGCAAAGAGCCGGGCAATATGCGTGCGAAGTTCGGACAATTCCTCGGCGGGTACAAGTTCTGCTGCGACGCGATCGTGCCGGGCTTCGAGCGCGGCAAGCTGCGATTCGGCCGCGTCGCGGCAACCGGCGCAAGAAAGACGCGCACAATCGAGCAGCGTATTGGTAGCCCCGGCCATCGCCGACACGAGCACGATCGGAGGGCGCTCCGGATCGGATTCCAGACTGCGGCGGACTACATACGACAGGCGGCGAATCGCCGTTTCGTCCTCGACCGATGTTCCCCCGAATTTCATCACAATCATTCGGCAACCTTCTCCTGAAAACAAAAAAAGGGTCAGCAAGCGCCTGCTCGCTAACCCGGTTTTTATCCCCGGCCCGCGCAACTGCGCGCGCCTTTCGGATAACAGGTTACCGAATAGCGCTCCACCACACCTTTGGTTCGTGGTGACAGTCTCAGGGATTCAGCCCTGACAACCAACCGCGGCGACGGATGAAGCATCGCGCAGGCTTCGGCGGTTTAACCCTTTTTCGCGTCGTCGCAGAGCCTTCACGCTCTCGGACGGGATACTCCTGCAAACCGCGCCTCTACTCGAATAAAGATTCGAAAGATCGGAAAATCAATGCAACGGCATTCTCACCGAACGCAGACGAGACTGTCAAGAATACATCAGGAAAAGAGAGATAACGGAACAGACGGAAAAGATTATACCCTTTCGTTTATTCCGTTTATTTTCGTCTGTTCCGTTATCTCTCTTTTCCTGATTCGGTCAATACCCGAAAACGGGATACAATCGTGTCCGACTTTTCCGTGCTGGAGGTGAAAAAAAGTGTCCGAACAGTTCGCCTGGCAACCGGACGAATCTACGCGCAAGCGCGCACAACTGACGCGATTCCTGCGTCAATGCGGGCTCGATTCGTTCGATGCTCTCTACGAACGCTCGATTACAGACGTCGCCTGGTTTACCGAAGAGCTTCTGCGTTTTCTCGACCTGCAATTCGACCGGCATTATGAAAAAATACTCGACCTTTCGCGCGGGCCGGCCTGGCCCGAATGGTGCACGGGCGGGCGCTTGAACATCGCGCGCAACTGCCTGGACCGACACCTTCAAACTGCTGCTGCACAACCGGCAATCATATGGGAGGGTGAAGAGGGAACGACGCGCACATTGACCTATTCGGAGCTTCATTCCGAGGTCGAATGCATCGCGGCCGGGTTGCGAATGCTCGGCATCGGAAAGGGCGACGCCGCAGGCATACACCTGCCTATGATCCCGGAAACCGCAGCGGCGCTGCTTGCACTGGCCCGCATCGGTGCAATAGCGGTTCCGCTGTTTTCCGGTTACGGTCCCGCTGCAATCGAGGCGCGATTGCGGGATGTAGGCGCAAAAGCGCTTTTCACCTGCGATGCGTTTCCGCGCCGAGGCTCGGCCGTGCCCGCAAAACGCACAGCCGATGAAGCCCTTGCGCACTGTCCCGAAGTCAAACACGTCATAGTAGTCGATCGAGCGGGGCAGCCCGTAAATATGCAACCGGAACGCGATCTGGGTTGGGAACAGTTAAAACGACTCGGCGAAAACGCCGATGCGGCGCTGCACGCACCCGAATCCACTTCGGCCGAAGACCTTCTGATCGTGCTATACACTTCCGGCACCACGGGCCGTCCCAAAGGCATTCAGCATACGCACTGCGGCTTTCCCGTGAAATCCGCGCAGGATATGGCTTTCGGAACCGATGTCGGCGCGGGCACGCGCATATCGTGGGTAACCGACATCGGATGGATGATGGGTCCGTGGCTGATTTACGGCGCCACGCTGCTGGGCGCAACCATGGTTCTTTACGACGGAGCGCCCGATTTCCCCGCGCCCGACAGGTTGTGGAGTTTCTGCGTCGCGCACAATGTAGAAGTTCTGGGCGTATCGCCAACGTTGATACGCGCGCTCTCCGCACATGGCGATGAACTGCCCGCAAAATACGACCTGACGCATCTGCGCATATTCGGCTCTACGGGCGAGCCGTGGAATCCGGAGCCGTGGCGCTGGCTGTTTGAAAACGTGGGACGCAGCCGCATACCGATAATCAACTACTCGGGCGGAACCGAAATTTCAGGCGGCATACTGATGGGCAATCCGCTGCTGCCGATAAAACCCTGCTCGTTCCCCGCACCGTGTCCCGGCATAGCCGCAGATGTTGTAGACGATGAATTTCGGTCCGTGCGCGGAAGCGTGGGCGAACTCGTCATAAGAAGCCCCTGGATAGGGCAGGCGCGCGGATTCTGGAACGACCGGCAGCGGTACCTGGAAACCTACTGGGCGCGCCGTCCCGACATATGGGTGCACGGCGACTGGGCGCAGGTCGATCCCGACGGCCACTGGTACATACTCGGACGCAGCGACGATACGCTGAAGATTGCGGGCAAACGCGTAGGTCCCGCAGAAGTCGAATCAATACTCGTCGAGCATCCGATGGTCGTAGAGGCCGCAGTTATAGGCATTCCCGATGAGGTCAAAGGCAGCGCAATGATCGCTTTTTGCGTTGCGTCGGAGAGTTCACAGGCAACGGATGGACTCGCCGAAGAATTGAGGGCGCGCATAGGCGCACAGCTAGGCAAACCGCTGCGTCCCGAGCGCGTACATTTCGTCCGCGCCATTCCGAAAACCAGAAACGGCAAGGTGATGCGCCGCGTCATCCGCGCAGCTTACCTCGATGAAGATCCCGGCGATCTTACGGCGCTCGAAAACCCGGCAACCGTGAATATGATAGCAGAACACGGAATTCGCCGGAAATAACGGAAATCGCGGAAACGGCATGAGTACTTTGTAAACAAAGTTTTGAGTTATTCAGCCGCGGAGCGGCGAAAGATCTGTAGCCTGGTGCGTGAGCTCCAGGTCAGCAGGCGAAAAACGTCCGAGCCCTGAAAGGGCGAAAGATCTTCCGCCCCTCCGGGGCTGGCGCCGCTTCTCTACACCCCACCCAGGGCTCGCCGCCATGGGCTACAGATCTTTCGCCGCTTCGCGGCTGAATAACTCAAAACTTTGTTTACAGAGTAATGAGTACTTTGTAAACAAAGTAATGAGTCTTTCCGTTATTTTCGGTTATTTTCCGCGTGTTCCGTGTTCTCTCTTGTCTATCGTGCGGCGCGCGACGACTGTGGAAAGCACGATCGTCGTCGTAGTAGTGCCGAAGGGCACGAACTTGTCGATGAGCATTTCCAGGTGAGCTACCGAAGCGAGATGCGCCTCGAAGATGAACGAATCCGCGCCGGTTACGCGATGGCAAGATACGATTTCAGGCGTTTCCTTGAATAATTCGATCAATCGCGGAGATACGTCTCCTATCAGACTCAGCCTTATAAACGCCGTAACCGGAAGCCCGATTTTCGCCAGATCCAGATCCGTCCCGTAGCCCCTGATTATCCCGGCGTCCTCCATCTTGCGCACGCGTTCGGTCACTGCGGGTATCGAAAGTCGCACGCGCCGGCCGAGTTCGGCATAGGTCAATCTGGCGTTTTGCTGAAGCTCGGTCAGTATGCGCCAACCTATGTCATCGAGCAGTTTTTCCGAATCTAAACCCATAGCTGCTTTTCACTTTACGATATTAACTCCCGCGCCCGCAAAAGCTTTTTTCATTTATTCAAATGGGGGTCTTCAGGGCGGTAGAATTAAATCTCCACGGGAGGAATGCAATGTCGTTGAAATATATGGGAAAGATATGGCTGAACGGGCGGATGATCCAAGCGGACGAGGCGCGGGTGTCTGCTGCAACGCACGGGTTGCATTATGGTACGGGAGTATTTGAAGGCACGCGCAGTTATATGACCGGACGCGGTCCGGCGCTTTTCCGGCTCGGCGATCACATCAAGCGATGGTTTGCCTCGGCGCGCGTCTACGGCATGGAGATTCCCTATTCGCGCGAACAGTTGATCGAAGCGACGCACGAAGTAGTAGAACGCAACGGATTCGGAGACTGTTATCTGCGGCATCTTTGCTTCTACGACAGCGGCAGCCTCGGCATACGCGCAAAAAACCCGCTGGGCGCCGCGATTCTGGCCTGGCCGTGGAGCAATCAGCACGGCGACAAGGGATTGGAGCACGGAGTTCGGGCGACGGTTTCACCGTGGCGCAAGTTCAGTTCCTCGATGATGCCCACGACGGCCAAGGCATCGGGGCAGTATCTGAACTCGCGGCTTGCGGTGGACGAGGCCGCAAGCAGGGGATTTGACGAGGCGATCCTGCTCAATGTCGAGGGAGATCTGGCCGAAGCCTCGGTGGCGAACATCTTTCTTGTGCGCGACGGACGCCTGATTACCAACGATGAACGCTCGTCGATACTGATGGGAATCACGCGCAACACCATACTGGAGCTTGCGCGCGACCGGCGCATTCCCACCGAAGTGCGGCGTATGAGCCTGGAAGACCTTTTCACCGCCGATGAGATTTTCCTGACCGGAACGGCGTCCGAAGTGGTTCCGGTGCGCGAAGTCGACGGCGCAAGGATCGGAAACGGCGGGCGCGGAGAGATGACGGCCGAGTTGCAGGCGGCCTATTTTGCGGCCACGCACGGTCTTGATGCGCGCCGCGAGGACTGGCTTGACTATGTGGGACAACGCGCGGTGATGGCGGTTCGGTAAGCGCAGGGCATCCCGTAGGGTGCGTGCGGTCATCTCAGCAGTCGATGGGGCACGAGGAGGATGGCGATGAATTACACAGAGACGATCAGATCCGCCGGAACGCCGATTGTCGAGGATATGCTGACTGAAGAGATCAGCCAGTTGACGATCGATCATCCGGGCGCGCACGATGCCGATTACCGCGCCCGGCGCAACTTCATCGCCCGCCTTGCACGGGATTATCGCGAAAACTGCCGGCAGGGTCAGCGGGCCGTCATACCGTTTATCAGCTATACGGAAGAGGAGACCGAAGTATGGCGCTCGGTTTACGAGCGTCTGGATGCGGCGCACGAGCTTCGCGCAAGCGCGTTTTATCTGAGCGCGAAGCGGCGGCTCGGAATCACCGGCGCGGAAATACCACAGCTTATCGACATGGACCGCAAACTGCGGCGGCTGACCGGATTCAGGCTTGCGCCGGTGGAGGGGCTTGTAGAGGCGCGCGCTTTTTTGAAATGGCTTGAGAAGCGGACCATGCTGTGCACGCAGTACGTGCGGCATCATTCCCGACCCGACTACACGCCCGAACCCGACATCATACACGAAGCGATCGGGCACATACCGAATTTTACGAACGAGGATTTTGCGGCGTTCTCGCAGTTCATAGGCCGCGGAGCGCGCATCGCTTCGGACGAGCAGCTCGAACAACTGAGCCGCCTGTACTGGTTTACCGTGGAATTCGGCCTTATTGAAGAGGGCTCCGATATCAAGGCCTTCGGCGCCGGGCTGCTTTCTTCGTCGGGCGAACTCGAGCATGCATTTTCGGGAAACGTGGAGCGGCGGCCGTTTTCGATAGCCGAGGTTATAGCCACGCCTTACGATTATTCGGACATTCAACCCGTGCTGTTTGTGATACCGAGTTATGCGGAACTGAAGGAATCGACGCGCGAATTCATCGAGGGATTCGGGCGGTAAAGAAGAGAGATAACGGAATAAACGAAATAAACGGAACAGACGGAAACAGAAACGGAAATGACGGCCAATCCATTGACGGCGAATCCATTGAAGCTGCGGCGGATCGATCACGTAGAGTTTTACGTCGGCAACGCGCGGCAGTCGGCTTACTATTATCGGCAGGCGTTCGGTTTTTCGCAGTTCGCCTACGCGGGTCTGGAAACCGGACTGCGCACGCACACTTCCTATGCGCTGCGTCAGGGCAGGGTCAACTTCGTGCTGACGACGCCGCTGACGGCCGATCATCCGGCGAGCGAACATATACGCAGGCACGGCGACGGCGTATACGACATAGCGTTTGAGGTCGATGACGCGGATCAGGCTTTTGAAATCGCGGTTTCGCGCGGAGCGCGCCCGGCAATCGAGCCGCACACGCTGATAGACGAGCGCGGCGCTGTGCGGCGCGCGGCGATACATACCTACGGCGACACGATTCACTCCTTCATTTCGCGGCGCGGATACGACGGAGTGTTTCTGCCGGGCTTTGCCGAGGCTTCGGCGCCGGGGCGCAATGCCGGGATTCTGAGGATCGATCACATTGTCGGCAACGTGGAAGTCGGGCGTATGAACGAGTGGGCGGATTTTTACAGCCGCGTGCTCGGATTCAGCAGATACATTACGTTTGACGACAAGGACATTTCGACCGAATACAGCGCGCTGATGAGCGTAGTGATGTCGGACGAATCGCACGCGATTATGTTTCCGATCAACGAACCGGCCGCGGGCAGGCGCAAGAGCCAGATTCAGGAATACCTCGAAGCCTACGACGGCCCCGGCGCGCAGCACATCGCGCTTGCTACCGACGATGCAATTGCGACCATCGGCCGGCTGAGCGAGCAGGGGGTTGAATTCCTGCGCGTTCCCGACGAGTATTACGACGCTCTGCCCGCGCGCGTGGGCGAGATCGAAGAACCCCTGGAGGTGATACGGGATCTGGGGATTCTGGTCGATCGGGATGATGACGGTTATCTGCTTCAGATCTTCACGCGGCCGGTCGAGGATCGTCCGACGCTGTTTTTCGAGATAATCCAGCGCAAAGGATGCCGCGGTTTCGGAAAGGGCAATTTCAGGGCGCTGTTCGAGTCGATCGAAGCGGAACAGGCAAGGCGCGGAAATCTGTAAAACCGACTGCGGGGATTTTTTATGCGCGAGAAGCCGAACGAGTCCCTGAACTATCAATCGGGATTCGGCAACGAATTTGCTACCGAGGCGATTGCGGGCGCACTGCCGCACGGGCAGAACTCTCCGCAGCGGCCCGCCTACGGCCTGTACGCCGAACAGTTGAGCGCAACCGCTTTCACGGCGCCGCGCGCCGCAAACCGCCGTTCGTGGCTTTACCGCATACGCCCCTCGGTGCTTCACAAACCATTCCGCCTTCTGCCCGAAACAAACTGGCGAAGCGCGCCCGTTTCCGACGCGCCGGCTACGCCCAATCAGTTGCGATGGAATCCGCTGCCGCTGCCTGCGGAACCCGTAGATTTCATCGACGGCATGACGACTATGGCGGGCAACGGCGACGTAACGGCCCAGTTCGGCATCGGCGTTCACATTTACGCCGCAACCGCGTCTATGACCGGCAGGTACTTATACAACGCGGACGGCGAGATGCTGATAGTTCCGGAAACGGGGCGATTGCTGTTGAAAACCGAGATGGGCCGGTTGCCGGCGGCGCCGGGCGAAGTCGCGGTAATCCCGCGCGGAGTCAAGTTTCAGGTTGAACTGCTCGACGATGGCGCGCGCGGATACGTTTGCGAAAACTACGGCGCATTATTGCGCCTGCCGGATCTCGGGCCGATCGGCGCCAACGGACTTGCCAATCCGAGAGATTTTCTTGCTCCCGTTGCGGCGTACGAAAGCAGCGAGGGAGATTATCAACTCCTTGTGCGGTTTCAGGGACGGACGTGGGCGGCCGGTATAGGGCATTCGCCGCTCGATGTCGTAGCGTGGCACGGGAACCTGACGCCGTATAAATACGATCTGGCGCGGTTCAATACGATAAACACCGTGAGCTACGATCACCCGGATCCGTCGATTTTCACCGTGCTGACTTCTCCGTCCGAAACGCCGGGAACGGCGAACGTGGATTTTGTGATTTTTCCTCCGCGCTGGATGGTGGCCGAAGGCACGTTTCGCCCGCCGTATTTTCACCGCAATGTGATGAGCGAATTTATGGGACTCGTCTTCGGGAAATACGACGCAAAGGAAGAGGGATTTACGCCGGGCGGCGCAAGCCTGCACAACTGCATGTCCGCTCACGGCCCCGACGCTTCTACATTCGAGCGGGCAAGCGCAGTCGAACTTCAGCCGCAGCGCATAGATAATACGCTGGCCTTTATGTTCGAATCGCGGCACGTGCTTCGGCCTACGCGCTTCGCGCTGGAAACGCCGGCCCTGCAAAAAGATTACTTCGAGTGCTGGCAGACGTTGCCGAAACTCTTCCGCGAAGAGACGACGCAACATTCGAAATGAAACTAAAATTACGGAATGGTTGAATGTTTCCGTAGTTTCCGTAGTTTCCGTCTGTTTTCGTTTGTTCCGTTATCTCTCTTTTACATTCGCAATCAAAAATCATGACCCGAACCCTGCGCCTGTTGCTTGGCGAACTGATAGATTACGCCGGATTGTTTCCGCCCGCTGCGCTCCCGATGCAGGAGGCGGTCCGCAATTACGCGCAATACATCAACGGCGAGTGCGGATGGATGCTCGGCCGCTTCATAACGCCCGTTGCGCGACTCGATGAATTCGAACGCGCTGCGCTTGAATATACACAGCCGCATACAGGATCTTCACGCGCGTGGCGTGTAAGCGTGCTCGGCGGCAACGACCCGGCTTCGGATCTGAAAGCAATCCAAGAGTTCAATCAGCGGCGCGCCGGATCGATACAAATAGATACTCTGGAAACGAAGGCCTCGACCGCGGACGAAATCGAAGCGTTTGCCTGCGCAGGTTACGCAAAGCTCGCCGTGTACATAGAAATTCCCATCGCCGAAGACCCGCATCCGTTGATCGCTGCGATTGCGCGTGCGGGCGCGCGGGCCAAGGCGCGCACGGGAGGAATCACGCCGGAAGCGTTTCCTTCTTCCGAAAACGTAGTGCGTTTTCTTGCAGCGTGCGCTTCAAGCAGAGTTGCATTCAAGGCCACGGCCGGACTTCATCATCCTGTGCGTTCGGTGAACCGGTTGACTTATGAACCGGACAGCGCATCGAGCCTTATGCACGGATTTCTGAACGTATTCCTCGCAGCGGCGTGGATACGTGCGGGAATGAATGCATCGGACGCGGTTGAACTGCTGGAAGAAAAAGATACGGCGGCGTTCCGGTTCGGCGATGCCGCCGTCGAGTGGCGAAATCATCGGTTGACGACGGAAGAAATTGCAGCGGCGCGCACCCGGTTTGCATCGGCGTTCGGATCGTGTTCGTTCACCGAACCCGTGGAAGATCTGCGGGCGCTCGGCCTTGAAGATAGATAACGGAACAAACGAAATGATACGAAAAAAACGAAAAACAGACCGGGTTCTTTCAGTTTTTTCCGTTTCATTTCGTTTGTTCCGTCATCTTTCTGCTCTCCGCGGATAAATATGAGCTACCACGAAATCAACTCCACCCACTCCCCCGACCTGCGCAGTTGGGTCGATTCGGCCAACGCGCCCGGCGCCGATTTTCCGATACAGAATCTGCCATTCGGCGTGTTTTCGCGGAAGGGCGCAAATGAAATTCCGCGCATATGCATCGCCATCGGCGACCATGTACTCGATCTTGCAGCCTGCGCGCACTCGGGGCTGCTCGATTCACTCGGGGAAGCGATGGTCGATGCCTGCGAAGAAATGCAATTGAACCGGTTGATGTCGCTCGGCGCAAAATCGTGGTCGGAACTGCGCAGCCGGTTGAGCGTTCTGCTCCGGGAAGACAACGGCGAACTGCGCGATGATGCGGGACTGCGCGCTCACGCGCTGGTTTCAATGACCGATGTCGATATGCATATGCCTGCCGCGATCGGCGATTACACCGATTTTTACGCCTCGATTCATCACGCAACCAACGTGGGCAGCATGTTTCGTCCCGACAATCCGCTGCTGCCCAATTACAAGTACCTGCCCGTAGGCTACCACGGCCGCGCGTCGTCGGTAGTCGTAAGCGGGGCGCCCGTGCGGCGGCCACTGGGGCAAGTAGCTGCGAACGACTCGGGACCGCCGGTTTTCGGGCCAAGCCGGCTGCTGGATTACGAACTCGAAGTCGGATTTTTCATCGGTCCGGGAAACGAATTGGGAGAGCCGATCCGGATACACGCGGCTGCGGATCATATTTTCGGACTGTGCCTGCTCAACGACTGGTCGGCGCGCGACATTCAACGCTGGGAGTATCAGCCTCTGGGACCGTTTCTGGCCAAGAGCTTCGCAACCTCGATATCGCCGTGGGTCGTGACGATGCAGGCGCTTGCGCCGTTCCGCATTCCGGCGTTTGCACGGCCCGAAGGCGATCCCCAACCGCTTGCGCATTTATATTCGGAAACAGATCAGCAGCGCGGCGGCATAGATCTGCAACTCGAAGTATGGCTGTCTTCGGAGCGTATGCGCGCCGAGGCGATTTCGCCGCAGATGCTCAGCCGCGGCAACTTCCGCGATATGTACTGGACGCTTGCGCAAATGGTCGCGCACCACACAAGCAACGGATGCAACCTGCGTCCGGGAGACCTGCTCGGCAGCGGCACGGTATCGGGTGCGGAGAATGCGTCGCGCGGATCGCTGCTCGAACTTGCGTGGCGCGGAAGCGAACCGCTCGCGCTGATTACGGGCGAGACCCGCAGCTTTCTGGAAGACGGCGACGAAGTGATCCTGCGCGGTTATTGCAGCGGAAACGCAGCGAGGCGTATAGGCTTCGGCGAATGCCGCGGTATCGTCAAACCGGCGCCCGCCGTGCGACAATAATTACCTCCCCCGGCCCAGGGATGATGAAACATATTATGAAACGATCGAGCTAAAGGGAGGGAAGGCATGAAAGCATCACTGATTCGGTATGCCGCAATTTGTGCGGTGTTTGTGATTTCGGCAACGGGCGCTGCTGCGCAAGGCAAGCAGATGGCCGACGAGATATCGCAGTCGAAGAAGGCGGCGAAAGTTTTCCGCGAAATCATGGGCGCGCCCGACAAGGCGATTCCAAAAGATATTCTGGACCGCGCGCATTGCGTCGCCGTGTTTCCGCAGGTAATCAAGGCGGGCTTCATTGTAGGCGGGCGCGGCGGGCGCGGGGTGGCGAGCTGCCGCATCCGGTCGGGCTGGAGTTCTCCGGCGTATTTCAACCTCGGCGGCGGCAGCTTCGGCCTGCAAATCGGCGCGCAGGCTACGGACTTTATCCTGCTGTTTATGAATGAAGGCGGTATGAGCAAGCTGCTCGGCGACAAGTTCGAAATCGGGGGCGATGCCTCGGCTGCCGCCGGTCCCGTAGGCCGTCAGGCCGGAGCCTCGACCAACATCCGCCTCGACGCGCAGATACTTTCGTACTCGCGCAGCAAGGGATTGTTTGCAGGGCTTGAACTCAAGGGCGTCGTTATGTCGATCGACAAGGGCGATATGAAGGATGTATACGGACCGGGCCCCTCGGGCAGGGATGTCCTCACGGGTGCTACGCAGGGTCCTGCTGCAGTAAAGGATTTCCCGACAACCCTCGTGCGTTATTCACCCCGCAAAACCAATTAAAGATAACGGAACAAACGGAAGGGTATGATCTTTTCCGTTTGTTTCGTTTCATTCCGTTTGTTCCGTTATCTATCTTCTCTAAATCAAACCACAGCGGAATGGTACACACAACGGAGTCTGAAACTGGGTACGCACGCGCCCTCGCGTGCTTTCTTTCGCCGCCGAACGCACGCGAGGGCGCGTGCGTACCCAGTGATGTGTCCCAATGTTTCGTGGTCTGATTTAGTTGAACGAGACGACCTGCCGGTTTTGTCCGAGGCGTTTGATGGCGGCCTGGCGCATCTTCGGATCGGAGTCGTTTTTCGCAATTGCCAGAAGTTTTTCGCTCGCGCGCCGTTCGTCGCGCCGCGCAAGCGCAGCTATGACTTCGGTCTTTACGGCCTCCACGCCCGAATTTTCGTACAGGTCTATGAGCGCGTCGAGCGCGTCTTTGCCCGATATTCGCGCAAGATTCTGAATCGCAACCCGCTGCAATTCGAGTACGGTCTGTTTCTGCGCCGTATCCTTCAGCAATACGACGGCGCGGGGACTGTCGTGCAGCGAAATTGCGCGCAGCGCGCCGCGAACCGCAGTCTTGTCTTCGGCATTGGCGCGCATAACCTGCTCTATCTGCGCAATGCTTTCATCCGCCGATACGTTGCCGAGCCAGTATACGGGGCGATTCTCGAACAGATACGGTTCGGTCAGGTTCAGCGTCTTGACGCGACTGAATACGGGGCGCGAACCGCTCGTATCCGCGAGCAGGAACACCGCAGCCGACTGCGGATCGTCGCGCCGTTCGAGGCGCACGCCGTCGTCATCGCGGTAGATGAGATTGGAAAACGGGCCCGTAGATGCGCCCGAGCGCGGCGGGTAATGGTATGCAAGCCATACCGAATCGCCCGATTTTGCGGCCTTGAACTGGCGCACGGCTCGTTCGATTTTGTCTGCAAGCGTAGATCCGTCGATGTTTATGAAATCGGCGCGCGAATATGTGCGCGTCTCCTGCGCAAACCCAACCGTTGTGAGCAGCGATAACAGCAGCGCCGCCGCAAGCGCAAAACGGTTCGGGCAAAATGGGCGTAAATTCATCTTCCTGCTCCTTCGACTTACGGAAACATGCGTTCATTTCCGTTTCTTCCGCATCATTTCGTTTGCTGCGTTTTCTCAAAAAGCGTGGCAGCTATGGCCATAACGGTTTCGCAGCGCAGTGCGCGGTTTTCCATCGATTGCGCAAGCCCGAGCGCGCGCTCGAAATCGAGCTTGGCAAAAACTCCCAGAGTTTTTCCGATATCGAATCCGTCTACAGTGGAAACCGAAGTCATGTTCATGCCGCGGCTTTGCAGCGTCCTCAAAAGCCGCGCCTGATCCGTCGAGTAATCCGAAACCTTCACGGCGGTCTTCATCGCGTCGCCGAGTATCTCGAAGCTGCGCACCGAATCTATGCCTGCATATAGATGCGCGATGCCGAGCTGCGCCCGGAGTTTTTCGTTCGATGCATCGGCGGATTCGGCCTGCCGCACGGCTTCCTCCAGAAGCTCGATTGCGCGCACGCGATCCTTCTGCTTCCAGACCGCGCCCGCGATCTGGAAAAACAGATAGGCGCGCTGATCGAGCGCCGGAACCTCTATCGCGTGCCGCCGCGCGTCGTCAAAACGTGACTCTTCTACGGCCTTCGTCGCCGCGTTGAAATGCAGCCACCCGAGCACCCCGCGCTTGAAGTCGTAGTCCGAGATCTTCTCGGCGATCGAGAGCGCCTGCGCAAACTCGCCCTGCTGCGCGGCCTCGAACGCCGCCTGTTGATAGAGTCCGTCGCGCTCGCCCGGGTCGGAGGCGTTGTTTGCGCGTTCGAGCAGCGACTTCAGACGGTCGGTATTCGGCGCGGCCTGCCCCTGCTGTGCGGCCTGGCGCTGCCGGTCCTGCGCCATTTCTTCCAGCGTGCGCTCGATGCCTTGCCGTGCAGATTCCTGCGCCGCAGCAACAAGCTGCGCAACGAGCCCCGCCCACTCATCCTGCAAGGCGGGCTGATGCTCGGCGACCTTCGGCGCAAGCAATCGCGCGGCGAAAAGTCCGACGTTTAACTGCGCAGTAATATCGGGCGACTGCGCCGCAGTAAGCTGCGCCGTGCGGGCAAGCACCGCACCTGCCGTTTGCAGAAAACGACCGATGATTGCGGCGTCCGGGATGAAGTCCTTTATGGGCTGGAAAACGTAGGAACTCGTGTTCGAACCGTCCGATACGTATATGCGGTTGTCGCCGAACGGATAGGCGGAAAGCAGCAGTAGTTGGCCCGGCAGCGGCGGGTTTTCGCGCGCGCTGCGCTCGAGCGAGGCCAGGTAGAAGGCGTTTGCGGCGGCGCGGTCCTTTTCTGCGAGCCTTACAAGAAACTGCGGCGTCCGCTGCGAAACCCCTTCGGCCAGAGACCTCGATGCAAGTTCGAGCGCAAGTTTCTGATCCGAATCAAGCAGGGATTGAGCAGCGCTCAGCAAATCGCCGCTCGCCTGCTCCGGGCGCCCGAACAGCCGGTTGCTGCCGCGGTCGGGTTGCTGCGATTGCTGGGACTGTACGGCTTTGTCTTCGGCTTCGCGCTTCTTTTCGGCGACGAACATATCGGTCAGCCGGCGGCCGAGTTCCGCATCGCAGCGACTCGCGAGCCTTATGACGTCGAGGCGAAGATCCGAACGCCCTACAAATGAATTTCGGCCGACGCGCTCCATGTTGTCGTCGCGCGTCTCGCGGTAATAGTCGGCGGCTGCGCTGTAAGCGCGCTCGAAATACCGGCGCGCCTGCTCTGCATCGTGCTTCCACAACAGATCTGCGGCCCTTGCCTGAAGCCGCACCGAACTGCGTCTGTCGGTCAATGCAACTGCGTCTTTGGCCGCATCGCGAATCAGATCCAGACCGCGCTGCTCGAGCGCCGATGTTTCGCCTTCGATGCGCGCATCGGACGCGGACTCGGACGCCGTCGTCCTGACAACCGGCTCCTGCATCGAAAGCACTGAAGCCGGACACAGGATCAAAAGGGCGGAGAAAATCGTGAACCTGATCGAATTATGCGACATTGCAGTACCAGAGAAACTGCGGAACACACGGAATACACGGAAAAAACGGAACGCAGCATTTCCGTCATTTCCGGTTATTCCGTATGTTCCGTAGTTTCTCTCTCCCGTTAACGGATTTCGGACTGTGCAGGCTGTTTCGGCTTGAGTTCCGGCCTGACCTTGATCTCGGGGCGCGGGAATGCCCTCAGCGCTTCGCGATGCGCTTCAAGTTCACGCTGCAACTCTTCGCGGTTCTTCTGCCAGTCTTCGATCCACCGCTGACGATCCTCTTCCTTCCACTCGAACTGGAAGTTTTCGAACTTGTGCAACTGGTCCAGTTCAATGGCGCGCATCTTCTCGTTGAGCTCAAGCATCGTCGCATTCAGCGGCGCAGTAGTAAGGCTGCTGACGCCTTTGCGTACATCCAGGTAGAGATTGTTGTCGATGGCGTACAGACTGCGGATTGCCGTCTGCCTCACGTTCGGATCCGAATCGTTTTTGGCGATCTGTATGAGCTTGTCTACCGCCTTGCGGCTCTTGTTCATACCGAGATAACGAATCAACAACTGCTTTTCCTTCGGTTCCTGAAGCGAATCGTAGATTCCGATCAGGTGGCCCGCGCCGTCGTCGCCGGGAACCTTGCTCAACTGACGCAGCGCGCGGTTGCGCAGCGTTTCATCCTTCTCGGTTTTCGCTATCTGGAGCAGCTTTGCTACCGCCCTGCTGTTGTCGCCCTCGCGCCGCATAAGATACTCGAGGATCTCGCCCTTGGTCTTTGCGTCGGGGATCGAATCGTAAAGGCCGAGCAGTGCGTTGACTCCGGCTTCGGTGCGTATGCGGTATATGCCGCGCAACGCCTCGGTCCTTACGTTCGGATCGCTGTCTTTCTTTACGATGTCGGTGAGCAGCGAGAGCAGCTCCGCTTCCGGAATCATCGGCTCGCTCCTTCTGGTGGCAAAGCCCGGAGGCGTCTGCACGGGCGCCGTGACGAACAGATCCTGGTAGCTGACGGCGCGCGCGGGCATCGGTGCGCGCGGAGCTATGGATACGGGGGCGGGATCTTCCAGATACTCGATGAGCGGAGCATCGAACGGGTCCGGAGCAACGGGGGCTTCGGGAGCCTCCGGAGCCTCGGGCGGTTCGGGCAAATCCGCCGGCCCGATCGCAAGCGCGACTACAGTGGGCGGAAGCGGCGCGGCCGTCGGGGCTGCGGGGGCAATGGGTGCGCGCGGAGCTGCGGGCTCGGCCGCAGGGCGCACAACCGGCGCCTGGGCAAGCGGAACGGCGATGACGGGAGCAAAAGTCGCACACATCGCAACGGCGAGACCGGCCGCGCCGAAGGCCGAAAGCAGCGCCGGCTTCGATACCGAAGTCGCCGCATTCCTGTTACGGTTGAGAATCATTTCTATCCTCCTTGAGATGACGTGTTTTCCAAAAATAATTCCGGTAGCGAGCGCAAGCGGGCGCGCAGGACCCAGTGTTTCGATCATCTTCGTCAGACAGGTTGCGTAGCGGCGCGGCTCGCCCGTCATCTTGAGCGCCCAGTCGTCGCAGGCCAGTTCGCGCTCGATCGAAAGCTGGCGTCCCGTGATCCAGACCGCCGGATGAAAGAAAAAGACCGCCTGCGCGATGCGCTGCAAAAGATTGATCAGGTAATCCCAGCGTTTGATGTGCGCCAGTTCGTGCGCAAGTATGCTGTCGAGTTCGGCTACAGAAAGCCGGTCAACCAGATCGGGCGGCAAAATTACCAGCGGCCGCAGCCACCCTATCGTCACGGGACCGCCCACGAGAGATGAGGTGAAGAAACGCACCCTGCGCCGTATGCCGTAGATTTCCGCCATCTCCTGCCCGCGTACGCGGCTCGATGCGGGCAGCAGCCCCAATCTGCGCCGCAGGACGAAAAGATGAATGAAACTCCATCCAATGCGCCCGAGCATCGCTCCTGCAACCGCCGCCCACAGTCCTACAATCAATATCGGCGCAATACCGCCGAAAAGCGCCCCGCTCCATCGCCCGAGCAGACTCGGGGATTCGGTCGAAGGGTTTGCGGATGAACCGGGGGCGCCGACGCCTCCGGCCGGCATCTCCGTAAGCTGATCAACCGCGGGAGGCGCAATCGCTGCGGGGGTGAACCGGCGCTGAGCGGAGTCGATCGATGCCGTAGAAATGGCCCGAGCCTCGGGGGATACGGCCGCGGCGGATACCGGAACTACCGGTGCGGCCGGATGCGCAAGAGCCGAAGAGAGCCGTCCGAGCGGCGGCGCGATAGAGGATGTCGGCAGGCTCAACCGTGCGCTTCCCGTAGGCAGCCAGGGCAACGCAAATAAAAACAGAAGATTGACCAGCCATATTGCGGAACGGCTCGATGCGCTCGTGCGTCCCACCATCCGCAATCCGAACCACGTAACTCCGACCAGCAGCATTCCCGGCCAAAGCGTATTGAGAAGCGCCTGCAAAATCATTCTCGACTGCGCGTCGAATCCATCCAGCCACGGTGTCATCTTTGCCTCCCGATCAAAACTCCCGGTCCTTGCGCACGCCGGCTTCGGCCCCAATGACCTAACCTGCTCACTCGGCCTCGTCGATCAGACGCTTCAATCGCCTGATTTCGTCCTCGCCGAGCTGCTCGTGCTCCAGCAGATTAACTACCAGGAGTTCGGGCGAATCGTTGAAAAACCGCTTGAGCAGGTACCCTACGGCGCTCTGCTGCGCCTGCTGCCGGTCTACAAGCGGCCGGTATATGAAAGCCCGCCCGTCCTTCTCGTGCGTGACGTACCCCTTCTGTTCGAGTATCCGCATCATCGTCAATACCGAACTGTAAGCCAGCCGCGACCCGGGCACCGCCTCTACAATCTCGCCCACCGTCGCCCGCCCCTTCCGCCACACGATCTCCATCAACTCCAACTCTACTTCCGTCAACGTTGGTGACTTTCTGCGCGCCACGCGTTTCACCTCCATCTTTAGCTTCTCTATACTTCTCTACGCCTTCTCTACGCCTTCCTTGCCTTCCATCCGCCCCCCGCCAACCCTCTTCCCCACTCCTCCAAAATCCAACTATTAAATAATTCGCGCTTAAGGTAACTCTTCCCCCGCCGGATTGTCAATGAAAAAATTAGTAGTAGATATATATTATTGAAGAGCGGGGTTTGTGCGTCGGGAAGGAATACGTTGGGGAGGGATGGAGAGTTCCGCGGCAAATTTGTTCAGGGAAGAAAAAAACGCTCCAGCCCCGGGGCGGAGCGGGAGCGTTTAGAAAGACACAGGACCAGGCGCCTAAGTTGACTGTATTTATACGGGGTGAATCTTAACGGTGCGTTATCGTGCGATTAAGTTTCGGTTAGATTTTGACGCTGAGCGGGTTTCCGTTTATCTTCGTGCGCCGGAAATACTCCACCCGCCGCACACGGACAAGGGGGCCGTAGCGAGCGTGCGGCGATGGCTGGAAGCGAGGCGGCGGGTCGGCAACGCGGGCGACCGCATCATCGCCCTCGAACTGGCTGCCCTGGCGCTTGGGATCACGGTCGACCGATTACGAAACGGCAT
>JAHBSF010000049.1 GCA_019639255.1 Acidobacteriota bacterium
TGCTGGCTGGCGGGTCGAATCCATTCATAATCCCAATCGATGTCCTGAAAACTGAGTTCATAACGTGCACCCAGGCGCCAGCCGCCGGCGCCGGAAAGTTGCAGATGGCTGACGGTGTATTTGTAAGGGTCCATCGGGTCGGGTTGAATCTCGCTCCTGATGGTATCCCAGGGTTTACTGTTGTAGATGGCGCGCAGCATCCAGGAGAGTTTTCCGCCCGACATCGGCGGCAAGTTGGCGAGCGGGATCGAGAGGTTTACATTCCCGTTGGTAAGGCTCACATTCTCGATATTGGAAACGGCATAGGAGTTCGCCGGAGAGATCCCGCGCTCGGGCCTTGCGGCTGCGGACTGCGCCGAGACCGGAAGACTCAGGCAAAACAGGACAACAGCAGCCTGAACAAAACCGGCAAGAACATTCAACAGGCGAGGGAAATGGCTGTATTTTCCAATCATCGTTTCGTTCCTCACTGCTTCGGGCTGTAGGTGAGATTGGCGAGCGTCAGGCTCATCACTTCCTGATCGTTCAACTTCCAGACCGTGCGCACGGGCGTGAGTTCGCCGCCCTGATTGACCCATTCGGAAAACTCCGCCGCAACAGTTCGCCCCTGTTCCCGGGAAAGAACTTTATCAATCAGGCCGGTAGCCGCATTGGTGTAGTAAAGACGCCATAAACTTTGAGGCCTGTTCTGAGCCCCACCCGAAGGCTCGCTGATTCTGACGATGTTCCATAACGGCCCCGAGTAGTTGTCCGATGCTCCGGCCTCCGCGGGTCTGACCAGGCGTGCAGCGGTGAAATAGGCGGCGCCGCGAAGCTGGGCGAAAATGAACTGGTCGGGGCTGTCCAGAGCCAGACGCTCTACAATCGTGCGCAGACTTCCTTCGACCTGATTGCCATCGGATTTGACTCCTTCGCGCGCGCTCCAGGTAAGCGACGGCTCTCCGTCATTGAGCGCAACCGTCAATCGTTCGTCGTCGAGGTCCTGAATTCGGGTAATGCGCGCCGTGTATCGCTCTGAACCGAAAGTCAGCGCACCGATGAGAAAGGTCACCTCGCGCCCCGGCGCCAGAAAGCGCTTTCCAAGACGGCGGCGCAGACGATCGGCTTCGGGCTGCAGCGACAGCCTCGCGTGCAATACCGCCCGACTTGTTTGAGATTGGGCGTCTGAACTTCTGACCGTGTAAACCCGATGGTCTGCACGTGCGTTGAGGAGGACGGCGACTGCGGCAATCAACCCGATGAAGCCAATCGCGGCAACTTTTCGCCTACCGTAGCAGTCATCGCCTGAAGTTGACGCGCAAGCCCGTAGTCAGAAGCAGATCGTTTTTCTTCGCCCCTCCTACTGGATTGCTCAGGTAGCGATCGCTGACGGTAATCTGCCAGTCGAGAAAACTCGTGAGTTTTGTAGAAACACCCGCGTCGAAAGTAATGCGGTATTCGCCAGTATCGCTCAGATTCGGGAAGAACTGAAGACGCTCTTTGAGCGTAACGCGGTCGTTGACGCGCAGGGACAGATCCTGGCCGGCGATCAGTTCACCCGAGTTTCTGGTGATTCCAGTCGAAAAATTCTCGTGATTCCACGATCCGCCGCCGAATGCCTGTAGACGGGCGCGGTCGTTTTTGATTACGTCGTAGCCGAGGCCGCCGCCGATTACCGAACGCAGGTCGAGCAACTGGATTTCGTTGTATTCAAAATCGGCGAAACTGAAAGTCGAAAGGCGCGATGTCAGACTAATTTCATATCTGCCCCCGCCGCGTATGGCGTTTGCCGTTGTTACAGAAACGCCGTCGGATGTGTTGTTTGAATTGATTATCGCGGCATAGAGCGTGGTCTTGTCGCGGCGCGTCTCGCGTGCAAGATTGGTGCCGAGCGCGATTGTATTTGTGCGGGTATTTCCGGTAGTCAGGTTGTAGCCGAAGTCTGCAAAACCGTTCCAGAGTTCAAGCCAACCCGGGCGCTGCATTCGTTCGTATGCCAAATGTTCGGACTCGGACCGGATTACCGTCACTGCATCCCGTGCAACCGAAACCTGCGGCGCATCCTTCGGACTCACCTCTGCTCTTCCTTCGCGCACAACCAATGCCCCAACAACGGTTCGACCGTCGTTCAAGGTTAGATAAAGCTGCTGGTCGGCGCTTATCTGGTCTACGGCGTCAGCCTTGACCGTAATGACCCCCGCATACTCCGATTTGATAACCAGAGATGCGCCGTCGGCCTTAACGATCGTACCCGTAATCCGATCGCCGTTTTTCAACACAATCTGGTCGGCGCGCGCCGCCGTGCCCGTCCCGATAATGAGACACAAAAAGGCCGTAAAGATGCCAGAGTAGATAAATGAATACACCGTGATACAGCTTGAATTCTTCTGCATTGGCTTACCTCAGAGAGAGATAACGGAACCGACGAAATAAGACTGAACCGACGAAAATATTCAACTTTTCCGTTCTTTTCGTTTCATTTCGTTTGTTTCGTTATCTCTCTTGCTGTCTCATGCTTTGTACCAATTTCGAAAGGATCTATTTAGTCGGGATGGGGGATATTGGACCGACTCAGCTTACAGATAGTACAGCGAAATTCAAAATCTGCAACTACTTCCCCGCCCCTCCCACGAGCGTCCCCTTCAGCTTGACGAAGGACTGAGCGCGTGATACTTCACTCTCATCGTATTCCCCACGAACACAACAAGGAGCTGGCAACTGTGAGATTTCCTATCGCCTTCGGGCGCTTAATGCGTGTATTCATATTCGTCTCGCTATTGATTCTCAATGTACAGGCGCAAGGTTTCGAATTTTTACCAGGCGCCCGCTACGATGCATCGATACCGACCCTGAAAAGCATTGCCGGCCACGACTTCGGCGAACGCATCACGATGCATCACGAGATGGAACGCTACATACACGCGCTTGAACAAAGCGCCCGCAACCGTGTGCGCGTACACAAATACGCTGAAACGTGGGAGGGAAAACCGCTTTATTACCTGATTATCGGTTCGCCTGCAAACATCAATCGCCTCGATGCGATCAGAAACGGCATTCAGAAACTCGCAGATCCCCGTCAGACGACCGAAGTTGAAGCAAACGAACTGATACGGACGTTGCCCTCGATCGTTTGGCTGATCTGCGGCGTTCATGGAAACGAAATTTCCAGCGTCGATGCCGGATTGCTCACCGCTTATCACCTGCTGGCAGCGCAAAACGACGATCTCGTTAACGGAGCGTTTGCAAATTCACTGGTCATAATCGACCCGATGCAGAACCCGGACGGCCGGGACCGGTTTATAAACTATTTCCGTCAGAACACCGGACGCTGGCACGATGCGGACCTGCAATCCGCCGAACACAATGAAGTATGGCCGAGCGGCCGGGTCAATCATTATCTTTTTGATATGAACCGGGACTGGTTTGCCCAAACGCAACTTGAAACGCGCGGCCGCACGCGAGCATTCCTCGAATGGTTCCCGCAGGTCTTTGCGGATCTGCACGAGATGGGAACCGAAAGCACCTATTACTTTGCTCCACCTGCTCTGCCCTACAACCCGAATATCACTTCTGCTCAGCACGAATGGCTGCGCAGCTTCGGACGCAACAACGGGAAATGGTTCGACCGTTTTGGATTCGATTATTTTACGCGCGAAAACTATGATTCCTTCTACCCCGGCTACGGCGAAGGATGGCCGATGTTTCACGGCTCGATCGGGATGACGTACGAACAGGCGAGCGTGCGCGGGATGATTGCACAGCGGCGCGATGAAACGCGACTCCATTACCGCGACTCTGTGCGCCATCATTTCATAGCGGCGCTCTCGACAGTCGAACATACGGCAAACAACCGCGAGCAATTGCTGAAGTATTTTTACGAATACAGGCGCACAGCCATCGAGGAAGGTCGGCGCGAAGCCGTAAAGGAATACATTATTGCGCCCGGCGCCGATCCGAACCGTGCGGCGCGGCTGGCGTCGTGGCTTATGGCATCGGGTATAGAAGTCAAGCGCGCGACTGCGCCGTTCAACAACGCCCGCACGCGCGATTATTACGAGGAAACGCTACAATCGCGTGAATTCCCTGCCGGAACTTTTGTCGTAACGCTCGCGCAACCCGCCAAACGGCTTGCCCGTACATTGATGGACAAGCGCACCGAGCAGGACAAGGAATTCATCGACGAGCAGCGCGAGAAAAACCGCAAGCGACAGCCCGAAGAATTCTACGATGTTACGGCATGGTCGCTTCCTTTTCTGTTCGACGCTCAGTGCTATACCGCGGAAACAGCGTCTTCCGGCCAGTTCGCTCAACTTAAAGAACCGCCCAAACCCGAGGGGAAGGTAGAAGGAGGCCCGGCCGCACTTGCATATTTAATACCGTGGGGGACGCAGTCGGCGGCTTCTGCGCTGGCGGATTTGTTTCGGCAGGACATTCGCGTGCACAGCACGGATAAGCAATTCAAACAAAACGGTGTGAATTATCCTGCGGGCACGCTTATTGTAAAGGTCAAGGACAATCCGTCGGATCTTTTTGACAGGATGAAGCGGCTGTCCTCCGAACACGGAGTCAATATTCGAGCGACCGAATCGGCATGGGTCGAAGAGGGTCCTAACTTTGGAAGCGCGAACGTCAACTTTCTCGTCAAACCGAAAATTGCGCTTGCCTATAACACTCCGACATCACCAAATTCCGCCGGTTGGGTGCGATACCTTATAGAACAGCGATTCGGATATCCGGTCACAACCATTCGCGCAGAACAGCTACGCAGCGCGGACCTGTCGCGATATAACGTATTGATCCTGCCCGATTCCTTTGCAGGGTACGGCAGTGTTTTCAACGACGGCAACAAGCTGCGCGAATGGATGGCCCAGGGCGGCACGCTGATATCGTTCGCCAATGCTACGACCTGGTTGACCGACGAGCGGATAAATCTGCTTCCGACCAAACGGGAGCGACGCGACAAGGGCGAGGTCAAAAGCGATAAACCGTCCGAGGCGCCTGCTCAGGCAAAACCCGCAAGCCGAGCCGGAGACGCGGCGCAGCAGGGCGCACCCCCCAGCCCCGATGCCAAAGACCAACAGACGGATAAAGCACTCGAACCGAAAGAGGAATGGCCCAGCCAGACTCCGGGAGCAATACTCAGGGCGTCTGTAGATCGTGAACACTGGCTGGGGTTTGGATATGGCGCAACGGTGCCGGTTCTTGTAGACAGCAATCGCATTTTCACACCGCTGCGTCTGGACCAGGGTGTAAACATCGTGCGTTATCTGCCGGAGGACAAGTTCTATTTGAGCGGGCTTATGTGGGACGATGCCAGGAAACAGATTCCGAACAAGTCGTATCTTATGTACGTCCGCATCGGGCGCGGTCACCTGGTTTCGTTTGCGGAAGATCCCGGATATCGGGCATTTCTTGAGGGACTACACGTCATGTTGATGAACGCGGTCCTGCTCGGCCCGGGTCACTGAAAGGAATGAGAGATAACGGAACATACGAAAATAGACGAAACAGACGGAAATATTCAACTATTCCGTAATTTTCGTTTCATTTCGTTTATTCCGTTATCTCTCTTGTATATCCAAATATTGTGTGATTTGAGTTAAATGAAACGACTCGTCGGAGAATTGATTTTCCCATTGCTGGCCGTGGTCGCCGCATTCCTTATAGGCGCGGTCGTAGTGCTTGCCATCGGCGACAATCCGATCGAGGTCTACAGAATACTTCTGACCAGCGCCTTCAGTTTCCACGATGCACTGGGCAATTTCACATTCGACAACTGGGGCTATACGCTGTTTTACGCTACGCCGCTGATTTTCACCGGTCTTGCCGTAGCTCTGGCTTTCAAGTGCGGGTTGCTCAACATCGGCGCCGAGGGCCAGTTGTATGTAGGAGCGTTCGCTGCTGCGTGGGTAGGGATAACGTTCACCTGGCTGCCGGGAATAATGCTGATACCGGTTGCGATGATTGCTGCAATGGCGGCAGGCGCGGGTTGGGGCGCAATTCCTGGATACCTGAAAGCGAAGTTCGGCTCACACGAAGTCATCAACACAATCATGCTGAACTTCATTGCGGTGGGCATTCTGAGTTATCTGACGCAGCGGCATTACAAGGTAGCGGGCGATCCAATCATGCAAACGGTCGAGATCGCAGAACACGGCCAGATTGCCAGACTTCATTCTTTTTTGTCGCCTTTCGGAATAGACTTCCCGCAAAGAATACCCCTGAATTTCGCGTTTATTCTCGCCCTGCTCGCGTGCGTTGCATTTTACTTTTTTCTGTGGCGCACGAAATGGGGCTACGAAATTCGAGCCGTGGGCTCCAGTCAGTCTGCGGCGGAATACGGCGGCATCAACGTCAGAAATCAGATCATTCTGGCAATGGCGATTTCGGGTGCAATAGCCGGTATGGTCGGAATCAACGAAGTTCTGGGATACAGATATCGTTACTATCACGATTTTTCCGCAAATTACGGGTTTACCGGTATTGCCGTAGCGTTGCTCGGACGCAATCATCCAGTGGGCATCGTGCTGGCGGCGATTTTGTTCGGCGCGCTTATTCGGGGCGGTTTGTTCGTAGACATATTCACCGACCATGTTTCAAAAGATCTGGTACAGGTACTCCAGGCAGTGATTATTCTTTTTGTGGCGATGGAAGCGCTTTTCAGACAAATCCTGAGGCGAAAAACTGCGTAACGGGAACGGCGAACTACTATGCTGGGCGACATTCTCAACATAACGTTGATTGCATCGGTGATAAGGCTTTCAACGCCGCTTGTGCTCGCGTCGCTGGGCGGGTTGTATTCCGAGCGCGGAGGTGTAATCAACATAGCGCTCGAGGGTATAATGCTGGCCGGTGCGTTCACTGCCGCTGCGGTTACGTATTTTACTGCGAGTCCGTGGATAGGGCTGATGGGCGCTATGATGGCCGGAGTTGCAGTAGCGGCGATTCACGGCGTTGCGACGATCAGGTACCGCGCGGATCAGGTTGTCAGCGGGACGGCGATCAACATTCTTTTCTTCGGCGTGCCGGCCCTGTTGTCCGGCGCATTGTTTGACTCTACGGGAGCGACGCCGCAACTGCCGCGCGAGCAGGTGCTCCCGGATGTATTGGTTTTCGATCCTGCGGGATCGCCGATGCTCGCCTCGATTTTCAACCAGAAACCGATCGTATATTTTGCCGTAGCCGCCGTAGCAGCAACCTGGTATGTGCTCGGGTATACGAGTTTCGGATTGAGGTTGAGGGCTGTAGGTGAAAATCCGGAGGCTGCGGATACGGCGGGCGTCAGCGTATTCCGAATGCGTTTTACGGGGGTGCTGATTTCGGGAGCGCTTGCGGCGCTGGGCGGAGCATACCTGTCGATCGGGCAGAACTCGCTTTTTACGCGGAACATGACTGCGGGACGCGGCTTTATTGCGCTTGCGGCGCTGATCTTCGGAAAATGGAATCCGGTCGGCGCGTTTCTCGCCTGTGTGCTGTTCGGCCTCGCCGAAGCGGTGGCTATACGAATGCAGGGCACGGTCAACATACCGAATCAGTTTATTCAACTGATCCCGTATGTATTGACGATGGTGGTTCTCGCAGGATTGATACGCCGAGCCTCGCCGCCGCGCGCACTGGGCGTCCCGTATGTAAAAGAATAGGTCTTATTTGTAAAGAATCGAGAAGGAGATTTGAATGGGAGTTGCGATATTCGACCGCGCACAGGCGTCGGCAAGGTACATCCGGGAGCATACGAGCAATCCTATAGACATTGCGGTTGTGCTGGGATCGGGGCTTGGAGAATTTGCCGAAACGCTTGTCGATCCGGCAATCATTCCATACGAACAGATACCTGATTTCGCGCGGTCAACCGTTGAAGGCCATTCGGGGCGTCTGGTTATCGGGCAACTTCCAGCGATGCCGGGTTCCGGGCAGCGCAAGAATACCGTCGCCGTTATGCAGGGCCGGTTTCACTACTATGAAGGATATGCCCTCGAAGAGGTGACACTGCCGATACGTACATTCGGCGCGCTGGGCGTGAAGCGCCTGATATTGACCAACGCTGCGGGCGGAGTAAATCCGCTGTTCAAACTTGGTGCATTGATGTTGATAACGGATCATATCAATCTGATGATGATAAGCCCGTTGCGCGGGCAGCACGACAATCGGCTGGGAGATAGATTTCCTGATATGACCGAAGTCTACTCGCGCGAATACCAGCAACTTGCAAGAGAAACGGCTGATGAAATGGAATTGGCTCTGGATTCCGGAGTTTACCTCGCGCTTCAAGGGCCGAATTATGAAACGCCCGCCGAGATCCGAATGATGAGGGTTCTCGGCGCGGATGCTGTGGGAATGTCGACTGTTCCCGAAGCAATTGTCGCGCGCCAGATGGGGATGCAGATTCTCGGCATTTCATTGATCACGAACCAGGCGGCCGGACTGACCAACGGCCCCATCGACCACGAATCCGTAATGAAAATGGGATCGCAGATCAGCCGGCAGTTCGGCGAGTTTCTGGGCAGACTGGTCCCGAAGATGGTGAAAGAAACAACGGAACACACGGAATAAACGAAAACTACGGAAAAGATTTCGCATTTCAGTTTTTTCCGTTCATTCGGTTTGTTACGTCGGTTCATACCGATTCAAAAAAAACCGTTATGATCATAGGAATTTGCGGTGGCACCGGGTCGGGTAAGACGACTGTAGCAAGACGAATCCTCGCAGACGTCAAAGCCGATTGCGTGCTGTATATGCAGCAGGACAGCTACTACCGCAATCTGGGAGATCTGCCCCCCGAACTGAGGCACCACGTAAACTTCGATCATCCCGACGCGCTCGACAACGATCTATTCATCAATCACGTAAAAGCGCTGCGCGCAGGCGAAGCGGTCGAGATGCCTGTGTACGACTTCACTACGCATACACGACGGCCCGAAACCGTATCGCTCGACCCGAAGCCGATCCTCATCTTAGAGGGGATACTCATTTTCGTAGATCCGGGATTGCGCGAACTGATGGATATCAAGATTTTTGTGGATACGGACGCAGACCTGCGATTCATTCGCCGGCTGCAGCGCGACAAGGACGAACGCGGCAGATCTACAGAGTCGGTAATCAAGCAGTACCTCGACACGGTTCGCCCCATGCACGATCAATTCGTCGAGCCGTCCAAGCGCCACGCTGATGTTATCATTCCCGAGGGCGGTCATAATCTGGTCGGCATCGATCTGATCGCCGGCAAGATCCGTGCTCAACTTCAGAGTGAACTTAAGGCCGCCTCAATCTGATTTATGGATGGATTGTCGGAAACCCGGAAGAAACTTGTAGAAGCGGCGCGAGTAGCAAGGCAGCGCGCATTTGCGCCTTATTCCGGCTTCAGTGTCGGGGCGGCGCTGGAGTGCAGCGACGGCGCGGTCTTTACGGGTTGCAATATCGAAAACTCGAGCTACGGTCTGAGCCTTTGCGCCGAACGCGTAGCGATATTCAAGGCCGTTTCAGAAGGGCGCAGGGATTTTGTGCGCATCGCCGTAATCGCAGACTCTCACACTCCGGTGCGACCTTGTGGAGCGTGCAGGCAGGTGATCTCGGATTTGTTCGGATCCCAGGCCGAAGTGATCATGGCGAATATTTCCGGCGCAGTGGAACTCAGGACCGTTGGTGAAATTCTGCCGATCCCGTTTGATCGAAGTTTTCTTTGATATAAGCAGCTATTCCCGGTTCAGGAGAAAAGAGGGATAACGGAACAAACGGAAATGTACGGAACAAACGGAAAGTTTGATGATTTTCGTGGTTTTCGTACATTTCCGTTTGTTCCGTTATCTCTTTAAGCAGCGTGTGGGGCGGGCCACCCGGAGGAATCATTGTTCAACATCAGAATTTTATTCGCAGCACGAAAATCAGCAATCCTGCTTTTCGCTGTTTTTGCCCTTCAGGGCTGCAATGCTTCCTCTTCGGAGCCGGTAGATCTGTTGATCCGGGGCGGCGCCGTGGTGACGATGGATGGCGATAGCCGCATTCTGGAAAACGGGTATGTTGCAGTCCGGGGCGACCGGATAATTGATATGGGCGATGCAGCCCAACTCCAAACGAAGAATTACCGGGCGAAGGAAACAATCGATGCGCACGGAAAGGCAATTCTTCCTGGACTCATCAATACACACACCCACGCTCCGATGGTGCTTTTCCGGGGGATTTCAGATGACCTGGACCTGCAGGAATGGCTGACGAAATACATATTTCCGGCAGAGGCCAGGAATGTGACGCGTGAATTCGTCGTCGCCGGAACCCGCCTTGCACTCGCTGAAATGATACTCGGCGGAACGACTACTTATGTCGATATGTATTACTTCGAAGACGCAATCGCCGAGGAGACCAAACAAGCGGGGATGCGCGCGGTTCTGGGCGAAACCGTACTCGATTTTCCGGTTCCGGATAACAAGACGTGGGGCGACGCGATGACGTATACCGAAGCATTCTTGCTTCGATGGAAAAACGACCCGCTGATTACGCCCGCAGTTGCCCCGCACGCGCCCTATACCGTTAACGCCGATCATCTGAAACAGGCGCAGGCACTTGCCGAGCGTCATGACGTACCGGTCGTAATTCACATAGCCGAGGCCCCGACCGAAACCGAGTATATGTCCAAAACCTATAATGACCGCTCGGTTCCATATTTGGACAAACTCGGCTTTTTGACCGGTAGGGTCATAAGCGCTCATACCGTGCATGTGAACGAAGAGGAGATCAGGACGCTTGCTGCGCGAGCAGTAGGCGTAGCGCATTGTCCGCAATCCAACATGAAACTGGCTTCAGGCGTAGCGCCGCTTCGAGCTATGCTCCAAGCCGGAGTCGCTGTCGGTTTGGGCACCGACGGCGCAGCATCCAACAACGACCTGAATATGTGGGAGGAAATCGATACGGCGGCCAAGCTGCATAAACTGATAAATAACGATCCAACGTTTCTGAGCGCTCGCGAAGCTCTCGAATTGGCAACCATAGGAGGCGCGAGGGTAATCAACCGCGAAAAGGATCTCGGGACGCTTGAAGTGGGCAAGCTGGCAGACATAATAGTGGTCGATTTGGATGCGGTTCACCTTACACCGAGGTATAATCTCTTTTCACATCTCGTCTATGCGGCAAAGGCTACGGATGTTTCCGATACGATTGTTAACGGTAAAATTCTGATGCGCGGTCGGAAGTTGGCAACCCTGGACGAGGGCGCAATCCGCGCTGCCGCGAGACAATTTCAGGAGCGCGTATCGCAAAGCCTGAAGAACGGCAATTGATTTTTGTGATCGGTACGCGACGGGTATGCTGGGAATTATGTTTTATCGCTACAGGGCCAGGAGTTTTATTCTGGCGATCTTGGTCGCAACCGCGATTTTATATGGATTTGCGAATGGATCGGCGCGAATAAACCAGTCTGCGGCGACTCGCCCGCGCGTCGTAAAACCAACGCCCACACCGACGCCTCAACCGGCGCCTCGGTCCGCCGCCGCAGCCCCTCAGGCGTCTGTTGCGGATCTTCTGGCTCAGGGGAAGGCGCACTACCGCGCGGGACGGCTTAAGGCTGCGCTTGTGCGCTTCGAGTCTGCATTAAAGGCGGAGCCGGAGCACGACGAAGCGCTGGGACTAGCGGCCATTACAGCCTTTCGGCTCGATAGTCAGGAACAGGCTCGCGAATGGTTCCTGCGCCGCGCAAACCTCGAAGGACAAAAAGATTCGGTAAGAGCCTTCAGTTATTACCGCATTGCACTTACTTACTGGCGGCAGGTGCACGATGAAGTGGCCAAATCCGGGATCCCGTCAAACGAAGGTATCGAATACAAGCTGGCTGTAGACAGCCTCGGGCCCGTACGCGAAATGATTCAATCGGGTCTGGATTACGCCGGCAAAGCTATTGAAATAAACGCCAACTACGCAGAAGCCTACAATGTAAGGAATTTGTTGCAAACGGAGTGGGCGTTTGCGGAAAGTGATCAGGAGAGGGCTGCAAAGCTGCGAACCGAAGCTTTGGAATCGCTTCGAACAGCCATCAAATTGCAAAGAACCGGCATTATAGCTTCGGAAGCGGATTCGGCCAATTTCAACCTGCCGACTGTGCGGATCAGCGAAATTTCCAGAACGCAAGATGAAGACTCGATTTTCGCCGACGAGATGCTCAAGCTCATTGAGGGGGGCAGACCGGTTTCGCGCGTGTCCCCCGTATTCCCCTCCATGCGTTCTCCGGGAACAAAAAGTACGGGTAATGATCCATCAGCAACGGGCGTGACGGACAAGGGCGGGGCTTATTCAATCGGCGGCGGGCGCGGTGCGCTCACTGCCGCCTACGCACCAGGCACTGTAAAGGTTGAAGTGCTTATTTCTGGAAAAGGCGAAGTCGTGTTTGCACACGTAGTGGATGGACGCGACGATTTGAACGGCGCAGCAATTCTTGCCGCTCGCGGTTGGAAGTTTTCACCTCCCAGATTTGAGGGAACACCCGTGCAGGTAAGCGGAATGATCACCTTCGATATGAAACCGCCGGGCGGTCGTTCAACTCCCTCGACCCGCTCGAACAAGCCCTGAACTTCGTTTCAGCAAATGCGGGGCAACTGATCGCCTACAAGCATATCGACTATGCGGCCGCCCCCGAATCCGGTATTTAATATAACCACTCCGGACGGCGATTCGACTACTTCGCCGATTATGGCCGCGTCTGCGCCGGCCGAATGCATACGCATTGCCTCCAAAAGCGCCTCTGCGCGTTCTGCAGGCGCAATGGCTGCGAGTTTTCCTTCGTTGGCCAGATACAGCGGATCGAGTCCGAGTATTTCACAAGCGCCCCGAACGGACTCGCGCACGGGCAGTGCAGTTTCGTTCAGCCTGATTGCAACTCGCGAGGATTGGGCAAATTCGTTCAGTACCGTTGCGAGTCCTCCACGCGTTGCATCCCTAAGGCAATGTATATCGGGACAAATCTCCAGCATACGCGCCACAAGCCCGGCCAGCGACTGGCAGTCGGTTTCAATGTCCGCTTCCAGCGCCAGATCGTTGCGCGCAAGCATCACTGCGCAACCGTGATCTCCGAGATAACCGTTTACCAATACCTTATCTCCTGCCCGGGCACGCGACGCACCGATGTTTACTCCGACGGGTACGACGCCTATTCCCGCAGTATTGATGAACAATTTGTCGGCCGCGCCCCGCTCTACTACCTTGGTGTCGCCGGTCACAACGGAAACACCCGCTTCGTCGGAAGCTCTGCGCATGCTGGTTACCACGCGGCGAAGCGTATCCACGGGCAACCCTTCTTCGAGCACCAGGCTGCAGGAAATATAGAGCGGACGCGCTCCGCTCATCGCCAGATCGTTGACCGTGCCGTTAACAGCCAGCATCCCGATATCGCCGCCGGGAAAGAAAAGCGGATCTACGACGAAAGAATCGGTAGTAAAAGCAAGCCGGTCGCCTATGCATAAAAGTTCTTGAAGGTCCATAACCGCCTGATCTTCGAGCGGAGCGAGCAGCGGATTGTTGAATGCGCCGAGGATCACATCCTGTACAAAATCGCGCATGGCCTTGCCCCCGCTGCCATGAGCCAGCGTGATCGAAGAATCCGTCACGCGACCGCGCCCGCGTTGCAAGTCTTCCAGAGGAAACGAACATACGAATCGCGTGTTCATACTGCGGTTCCCCGCTCGGAGTCGGCGACGACGGGATGCGCCGAAATATCGATTCGTCCAAAGTTGTAATACGCCGCACACGCTCCTTCCGAAGACACCATCAGCGCGCCCATCGGGGTTTGGGGAGTACACGCGGCGCCGAACACTCTGCACTGTTGCGGCTTGATAACTCCTTTGAGAACCTCGCCGCACTGACACTCCTTCGGATCCGCGATCTGAAGATTGGGCACGTGAAATTTCTTTTCCGCGTCGAATTCGGAAAATTCATCGCGTATTCGCACGCCCGAATGATCTATCGAGCCGAGGCCGCGCCACTCGAAAAATTCCCGCAACTCGAATACCTCGTTGACTGCGGCAACCGCCGCCTTGTTCCCGGACATAGACACTACCCGCGCATACTGGTTTTCGACCTCTGCGCGCCCCTCAGCAAGTTGCCGTAACAACATCCATAACGATTGAAGGAGATCCAGCGGCTCAAAACCGGAGATGACAATTGGTTTAAGATAATGCCTCGCAATGAATTCATAAGGCTCTGTTCCTATTACAAGGCTGACATGACCGGGTCCCAGAAAACCGTCCAGTTGCAAATCAGGCGAATCGAGGATCGCTCTGATGGTCGGAATAATCGTGATGTGGTTGCAAAACAGCGAGAAATTCCTTATCCCCACGCGCCGCGCCGTCAGCAGAGTCATCGCAGTACTCGGCATTGTCGTTTCAAACCCAAGGCCGAAAAACACTACTTCACGGTCGGGATTGTCCTGCGCGAGCTTCAAGGCGTCGAGAGGCGAATAAACCATGCGTATGTCGGCGCCTTCCGCTTTGGCCTGCAACAAATTTTTGTGTGAACCCGGCACCCTCATCGCATCGCCGAATGTAGCAAGAATTACGCCCGGTGATTCAGCCAAAGCAATACAGTCGTCCATCCGGCCCATCGGCAGGACGCAAACCGGACAGCCCGGGCCGTGAACGAATTCCAGACCGGACGGCAGCATCTGCTTCAATCCGTAACGGAAAATTGCGTGTGTATGACCGCCGCAAACTTCCATGATTTGCAGCGGAAGCTTTCTGCAAGCTTCGATTTGCGCAACGAGCTGGTTGATTTCCCTGATCAGAATCTGCGCTTTTTCAGGATCGCGGAATTCGTCGATGTATTTCATAACCGGCCTTATTCAATGCATACGACATTGGGATATATGAGATAACGGAACAAACGAAATGAAACGAAAATTACTGAATAGTTGAATATTTCGGTGTTTTCCGTCTTATTTCGTTTGTTCCGTTATCTCTCTTGCCGTCTCGGCCTGCATTTCGCCGAGTTCCTCCAGCAGACGGAGCGTAGCGAGTGCTTCCACTTCGTCCACCCGGCTGAGGGCGAAGCCGACGTGTATCAATACAAAGTCTCCGACGCGAATCGAGTTGCGGTCGAGCAGTCCAATGTTGACGTTGCGGCGTACACCTGCAACTTCTACCCTGGCTAGTTGCGACTCTTCGTCAACTATTTCGACTATTCTCCCGGGAATCGCCAGACACATAGACTTCAATCCTCAAATGGGAGAGATGACGGAACAAACGAAATAAAACGGACATCTCTCTTCACCTTGCGTTTGCAACCGCAGCCTGCCCAAGCGAAATGCCGCCGTCGTTTGCAGGAACCCGGTGATGAGTAAGCACCTCGAACCCCGCCTCGGCAAGCCTGAGGGTTGCAAGCTCAAACAGCAACGCATTTTGAAATACACCGCCTGAAAGCGCCACGCGGTTCAGTCCGCGCCCATCCCGGGCATCAATTGCAATTCGTAGAATCAACTCCGCCACTGCTGCATGAAAACCTGCCGACACTTCCGGCGCAGGCCGGCCATCGAGCAGATCGTCTACGACCGCACAAATTACCGGCTCAGCCCTGATTACTCCATCACAATTTATCTCGAATTCATAACCGTCGGTGATCCTGCCTTCGGCAATGGTTTCCAGTTCTATGGCCGCCTGCGCTTCATAGAGAATCGAACCGCGAAGATTCATCAGCGCCGCCACTGCATCAAATAACCGTCCCATGCTCGAAGTTTCCGGGCAGTTCAGACTTGCGTCCATCATTCTTCTCAAGTACTGCCAGGTCTTGCGATCCAGACTTTCTACAAACGGCAACTGTAGGTTCAAAAACTCGCTTCCCATCGCGCGATGCAAATAAACAGCCGCCATTCGCCACGGCTCGCGCACTGCTTGGGCTCCGCCCGGCATAGGAATGTAATCAAGGTGCGCAATTCTTTCAGCGCACCTGAAATCGGCGACGAAAAATTCTCCTCCCCACAACTTACCGTCCGAACCGAAGCCCAGGCCATCCATAGCGACGCCGATCACTTCGCCCTCCGCTTCGTTATCTGCAAGACAACTCGCAATATGCGCGTGATGGTGCTGCACGCCTACCAGTTCAAGAGCATTATCTTGCAGCGCAAGTTTCCTCGCATATTTCGTGGATAGATACTCAGGATGCAGATCGAACGCCACTACTTCGGGCCGCAGGTCGAATAGGCGTTTGATATGCTCTATGCCCTCGGTAAAAGAACGCAGCGTTTCCACATTCTCCAGATCCCCGATGTGATGGGAAAGATAGGCATACTCGCCGCGCGCGATACAGAATGTATTTTTCAGTTCTGCGCCGCAGGCAAGTACCTGTCTTTCAAAACTGAATGCTGTTCGAATGGGCATCGGAGCATAGCCGCGCGATCGCCTTAGGCTTGATGTTTTTCCCGAACGAACAGCGGCCACCGAATCATCGGTTCGCATATGAATGCGCCTGTTGTTCAACAAGTAGTAATCTGCTATATCGCGCAACCTTTCAAGCGCATCCTCGTTTTCATAACAGATCGGTTCGTCCGAAACATTGCCGCTTGTCATAACCAGCGGAAGATCAAGCCCTTCGAAAAGCAAATGATGCACGGGCGTGTACGGCAGCATAAACCCGAGCGTCCGCACACCGGGTGCTACAGCCTGCGCAATCCCGGCTCCAGGTTTGCGGTCAAGCAATACGATAGGACTTGCACTACAACTCAGGAGTTCCGCTTCAGCCGGCGAGATATAACAGTATTTGGCGATCTCGTTGACGGATTTGGCCATCATCGCGAAGGGTTTGCCCTCGCGGAACTTCCTTTGTCTAAGGCCTTCAACGGCCGCCGCATCCAGAGCATTGCAAGACAGATGCACTCCGCCCAATCCTTTTATAGCAACGATTGCACCGCGACATATCAACTCTCGGGCTTCTGCAATCGGATCCGAACAGGGAATGGCGCGACCCCGTGCATCGAGGAGCAGAAGTTCAGGCCCGCAGTCGGGACACGCAATCGGTTCGGCGTGGAAGCGTCTGTCGGACGGGTTTTCGTATTCCGAGCGGCAGGCGCGGCACATCTCAAAATCTCGCATCGTGGTTTGTGCGCGGTCGAAGGGAATGCCTTCTATGATCGAAAATCGCGGCCCGCAGTTGGTGCAGTTTATGAAAGGATAACGGTAACGCCTGTCGGACGGGTCAAACAGTTCATTGAGACAATCGCTGCACATTGCGATATCGGGTGAAATAGAGGTTTGGGGCAAGCCGGTGGACGTGCTCGCATCAATCCGGAAATCAGGGAAATTCACGGGCAGGAGGTTGTCGCGGCGTTCGACCGCATCAATATGGGCAAACGGCGGAGGACTGTGCAGTATGCTTGCTAAAAATCGCTCTATTACGCAGGGATCGCCCTCGACCTCGATGACAACACCCGCCGTGTCGTTCGATACCCTGCCCCGGAGATTGTACTTTCGCGCGAGTGTATACACAAAGGGACGGAAACCCACGCCCTGTACAATTCCGCGTACCTTGATGAGCGTTCGTGTCAGCATCTATGACCATTGAACTTTTCCGTAATTTTCGTTTTATTTCGCTTGTTCCGTTATCTCTCTTTTCTTTATCTGGTGTGGCCGTAGTGTTTGATACCACGCTTCCATTCCATCGCCGGTTTTGGCTGAAACCTCGATGACGTGCATACCCGGCCTTACGGATTCAATACTGCACAGTGCGGCTTGCAAATCGAACTCCACCGCGGATGCAAGATCGATTTTTGTAATCACAGCGATGTCCGCCGAATTGAAGATCGTAGGATATTTGAGCGGTTTGTCTTCGCCCTCGGTCACCGACATCAGAACAAGCCTGAGGTTTTCACCCAGGTCATAGCTCGACGGACACACCAGGTTTCCGACGTTTTCGACAAAAAGGAAATCCAGATCCGAAAGGTTCCACCCCTCAAGCGCACGTTCTACCATTGCCGCCTCCAGGTGGCATACGGTTCCCGTGGTTATCTGTCTGACGGGCGCCTGCGTGCGCGCAAGCCTTGAGGCATCGTTTTCGGTGGCAAGATCGCCGACCAATGCAGCTACGCGATACTGAGAACTCAATGCAGCAAGAGTTTTTTCGAGAAACAGTGTCTTTCCCGCCCCGGGGCTGGATACCAGGCTTATGACCATTACTCCGGCGTCATTGAAGCGTTGTCGCAGATTACGCGCCAGCAGATCATTTTGCTTCAGGACGTTTTGTCTTATCTCGACCAGTCGCGGGGTGCCCATCATTCGATCTCCAGGGCTGCAATTTCGAGTTCTCCGCCCCTCACGATTTCAACCGATGAAGCGCCGCAAACCGCGCACACAAAATGTTGAATCGATTGCAACTCGCGCTCGGTATCGCAGCCGCCGCAGTAAATTGCAGCCGGAATATCCTCAATAACCAGATTCGCCCCCTCGAGCGCAGTTCCCTGGCAGGCTGCATCCCACGAAAAGATCAACGCTTCCTTGACGATTCCCGATAGTCTTCCGAGCCTCAGGTGCAGCGCATGGATGCGGACGGCGCCGAGTCGTGCGGCTTCCTCGACCGCCAGATCAACCATCGTCGCGGCAACGGACAATTCGTGCATCCGCGTTCCGTATTTATCCGTGTTCCGTGTTCTCTTTGCCGGCAAATATTGCGACAAAGTCACGGTTATACCGGATCCTTCACTACGGCTATAAACGGAAGATTTCGGTACCGTTCGGCAAAATCAAGCCCGTATCCGACTACGAATTTATCCGGAATCTCGAACCCCTGATACGATACCTCGACATCCACTTTTCGCCTATCGGGTTTGTTAAGTAATGTTGCGATGGCGATCGAGGACGCTCCGCGCGACCTGAAATTATTCGATAGGTAATTGAGCGTCAGCCCGGTGTCCAGTATGTCTTCGACCAGGATGATATTGCGACCTTCGAGCGGTTCGTCCAGATCCTTGACGATCTTGACCTCTCCCGAGGTGTTCATTCCCTTGCCGTAGCTGGAAACAGCGATGAAATCCATCGAAAGCGGCAGGTCTATGGCGCGCACAAGGTCGCTCATAAAAACCATTGCCCCCTTGAGCACGCAAATCAGTTCGGGGTTGCGGCCCGCGTAATCGCGAGTGATCTGTGCGCCCATTTCGCGCACCCGTTCCTTCAGTTGATCGGTCGATATCAGGATTTCAAGTTTTGGATTGTTGAATTCCGACATAGCTTGATCGGCTCCTGAGCAAGAATGATTGCTATTGCGTTGATTGCGGGGAGAGCGGCAATATAGGGGTCTGCGACTGCGGGTGTCAACCTTGTCCCGTAGCTGCGGATTTTATCGAAAACTGAAGCAGGCATTATCAATCAAATATCAAATTCAAATATCAAATATGGATTACCGTTTCCCGTTAATTGAAAAACTTCCCCCCTACGTCTTCGCCGTAATCAACCAGTTAAAGATGGAAGCCCGAAAACTGGGCGAAGATATAGTCGATATGGGCATGGGGAACCCGGATCTTGCAACGCCGGACCCCATCGTTGACAAACTCGTCGAAGCAGCGCGCAATCCGCGCAATCACCGCTATTCGGCGTCGCGCGGGATTCCGAACCTGCGAGTCGAAATTTCTCGATGGTACGAAAGACGTTACGGCGTCGAAATAGACCCGGAAACCGAAGCCATAGCCACTATCGGCGCCAAAGAAGGCTTTTCGCACCTGGTGCTCGCGCTTGTCGAACCCGGCGACCGCGTCATAGTGCCTGATCCGAGTTACCCGATTCATTCATTCGCAGCCACGATTGCAGGCTGTGAACTGATAAAACTCCCGATTAACGACGGCCCCGAAGAAATGCTCGCAGCGCTGCGCGCGCTCGAATATCCGCGTTCGCAGCAACCCAAACTTCTCGTACTGTCTTTTCCACACAACCCTACTTCGGTTTGCGTGGAGCCCGAGTTTTTTGAAGAAATTGTGGGGCTTGCACGCAGTCGAGGCTATTTGATCATCCACGATCTGGCTTATGCGGATCTGGTTTTCGACGGTGCGAAGGCGCCGAGCATTCTCCAGGTAAAGGGCGCCAAGGATGTCGCGGTTGAAATGTTCTCGCTGTCCAAGAGTTATTCCATGGCTGGATGGCGCGTAGGATTCTGCGTCGGAAACAGGCAGGCGGTAGCGGCGCTTACGCGCCTGAAAAGCTATCTGGATTACGGCATATTTCAGCCCGTGCAGATTGCTGCAATCATCGCGCTGCGCGATTGCGACGCGTATGTTCCGGAAATCGTCGATGTCTACCGTCGACGCCGCGACGCGCTGATTCGCGGACTTGCTTCGGCAGGTTGGGAAGTACCTTCACCCAAAGGAACAATGTTTGTCTGGGCAAGGATTCCCGAACGTTTTGCAAAGGACGGCTCGCTTGAATTTGCAAAACAGATGATCGCAAGAGCGCAGGTAGCCGTGTCGCCAGGCATCGGATTCGGCGAGCGCGGAGACGGGTACGTGCGTTTTGCGCTTGTAGAAAATGAACATCGCATTGCTCAGGCGGTGCGCGGCATTAAGTCGTTCCTCAATTCGTGAGCATGAACTCTGATCCGTTGGACGAATCGGTCAAGCACGTCATCACCGAGTCGGACCTGCGCGATGTCCCGGCGGGCGGCAGAGTGCGCGTGCGCGAGGATGCTCTTATTACACCTGCTGCGCAGGACCTCATCCGGGACCGCAGGATAGAGATTGTGCGCAGGTGGAATCGCACCTCTAACCGCCGCATCGTTGCGCTCGGGGCGGATCACGGCGGGTTCGATATGAAAGAAAACATCAAGGCGCTGCTCGACGAACTCAGCGTTCAGTATCGCGACTTCGGAACATTTTCAACCGATGCTGTGGATTATCCTGACTTCGCTCACGCCGTTGCTCGCGCCGTAGCCGATGCACACTGCGATCTCGGAATCATTGTCGACGGCGCCGGCATCGGCTCCTGCATGACGGCCAACAAGGTGCCCGGCGTGCGCGCCGCGCTTTGTTACGATGAGGCTACTGCCCGCAACAGCCGCGAACACAACTACGCCAATGTTTTGACGCTCGGCGGCAAAATGATCGACACCGCACAGATGCGGAGAATCGTTACAACGTGGCTGGCAACGCCCGAAGGCGAAGCCCGCCACGGCAAACGCGTCGCAAAGATCACGGCTATCGAGCGACAGTACTCGCGGTAGGAAAAACCCGCAGAAGAAAAACAGAGATAACGGAACAAACGAAATTAGACGAAAACTACGAAAATACTCAACTTTTCCGTATTTTCCGTCTTTTTTCGTTTGTTCAGTTATCTCTGTTTTATCAGAAGCGACGCGACCATTCTTTCGGCCAGCGCTCGATTACTACCTTCTTGTCCGTATAAAACTCGACGGCATCGCGTCCCTGCCCGTGCAGCACGCCGAGGAAGCTGTCCTTCCACCCCGAGAAAGGGAAATAGGCCATCGGCGCCGCAACCCCGATGTTGACGCCTATGTTGCCTGCCGGAGCCTCGTAGCGAAATTTACGCGCAGCGGCGCCGCTTGATGTGAATATGGAAGCGGCGTTCCCGTATCTGCTTCGGCCCAGGATATCGAGCGCCTCGTCGACATCGTCGGCGTGCACGAGGCTGAGCACGGGACCGAACAATTCTGTATCGGCGATGGCATTACCCGGAGATACATCGTCGAGAACCGTAGGTGTAATGAAATTGCCGCCTTCCCTGCCCTCGATCCTGGCGCCGCGACCGTCGAGCAACAGACGCGCTCCAGCGCTCAGCCCGCGATCTATCTGCGCCTCAATTCGCAACCGGCTCTCGGGTGTAATCACCGGCCCCATCTGCACACCCTCATCGAGTCCAAATCCAACGCGGATGGATGCGGCGGCATCCAGAAGCGCATTGCGAAACGGCTCGCGCGCCTCGCCGACCGTAATCGCGGTCGACACCGCCAGACACCGTTGGCCTGCACAACCGAATGCACTGTCGGCGACTATCTGCGTCGTCATATCGAGATCGGCGTCCGGCAGGATCACAACGTGATTCTTGGCTCCTCCCTGACACTGCACGCGTTTTCCCTCGGCCGCACCGCGCGAATATATGTAACGGGCTACGGGCGTCGATCCCACAAAGCTGACGGCGCGCACAGCCGGATGATCGAGAATTGCATCCACGGCCGGTTTGCCGCCGTTGACGACATTGACCACTCCCGGAGGAAAGCCTGCGCGGTTGACAAGATCGCACAGCAGTTCTACCGATACGGGCACACGTTCTGAGGGCTTCAGTACAAATGTATTCCCGCACGCCACGGCGTAGGGCAAAAACCACATCGGCACCATGACGGGAAAATTGAACGGCGTAACCGCGGCGACCACGCCCAGGGGCTGCCGGATCATAATCTCGTCGATTCCGCGCGCAACGTCTTCGAGGTTGTAGCCCTGCATCAATGTAGGTATGCCGCACGCTACTTCTACGTTTTCGATCGAACGCCGCATTTCAGCGCGGGCTTCGGTAAACGTCTTTCCGTTTTCGATCGTGATTGATCGCGCCAGATCGTCGCAATGATCTTCGAGTAATTGTTTCAAGCGAAACAGATGTTGTATGCGTTCCTCGGGCGGTGTTCTGCGCCATTCCGGGAACGCGCGTGCGGCGGCTTCGACGGCTGCCGCGACATCCGGTCGAGCGCCGAGCGGCGTCTCGGCTATGGCTTCACCCGTGGCCGGATTGGCGATCATCAGCGTTTCATCCGCTTCTGACGGGCGCTTTTCTCCATTTATAAAATTGTGGATTCGGCGTAGTTCTGACATCACTCACCTCACATTTGATTCAACGGGAAACATCGACTATTCTCAACGGCGATTTTAACGCCAAGGGGCCCCATCGGGCGAAGCAACATTGGACCCGTATGCGGAATAATAATTCGACACAACGTTTGAGCGTAACCCCTGCTCAGGTCCTGCTCGCCTATCGGCATGGCCTGTTTCCGATGTCGCGAGGGCGGCGCGGCTCGATAGAATGGTTTATGGCCGATCCCCGTACGATTCTTCCGCTCGACGACAGATTCCGCATTCCACGGACCGTGAAGCGACTGCTGCGTCGGGGAGGCTTTGACATAAGAATCAATCATAGTTTTGCAGAAGTGATAGATGCGTGCGCACGTCACGCTACGGTCGGTTCGGATGAGGTGTGGCTGAGCGACGAAATGATCGATCTGTATCTGGAGCTTCACGCGCTCGGTCATGCACATTCTGTGGAGGTCTGGATCGACGGCGCGCTTGCAGGCGGACTGTATGGAGTGGCAATGCGCGCCGCGTTTTTCGGCGAATCGATGTTCAGCCGCTCGCCCTCGGCGTCACAAATTGCGCTTGTAGCCCTTGTCGAAAGGCTCCGTGAACGCGGATTCCAGCTTCTTGACGCGCAAATGCGCACTCCGCACATTGCCCGGTTCGGCGCCGTAGACATGCCGCACGACGAATACCTTGCCCGTCTGGCGATTGCGATGATGGAAGAACGGGCTTTTGTTTGACGCCCGCGCAGAAATAGCCGGCAGGGTGATAATAAATAGCGGGTCCCGTTTGCACGAGGCCCGCCAACCAGTTTGAAGAGGAGGAGAAAACCGACTATGCCGAGCGGCCCTTGGCCTTTGCGCCGCTGGTCAATACTTCAATGGCTTTCTTGAGCATTTGGTCGTCGGCGGGTTTCGGCGCCGCAATCACGGGCGGAGCGCCGGCCGGATTTTCGGGCGAAGCCTGAGCATTGGGCGGTTCGTCATTATCGTCGCCGCCGGCGACCTCGGCCAGATCAACCCGCTTGACCTCTATCGACGGCGCTACGCCGTCAACCATAAAGATTTTTCCGTTGGGCGATGCATATCGGGACGTGGTTAACAATAGCGCCGAACCGTCGTCGAGCGGAAAGAGTTCCTGTTCCGCACCCATACCGAAGAATGTGCGCTCACCGATTACTTCACCCCGCTTGTTTTCAAGCACGGCGGCTGCCACGATTTCAGAGGCGCCCGCGGTCGTGCGGTCAATTATTACTACAAGCGGTAGGTTGGTAATCTCAAGATCCGGTTTTGCATCGTGAACCGACACGACTTTACCGCCGCGGCCGATCACTTTGGCAAGCGTGCCGGATTTTATAAACAGATTTGCAACCGCAACGCCTTCCTTCAGATCACCGCCCGCAGAACCTCGCAGGTCCAGAATGATGCGCGAGGCTCCGCGCCTGATCGATTCCTGGACGGCTTTCTTGACCGCTTCGGACTGACCACTGGAGAGAATCGGCGCCTTTATATATCCGATCTGAGATTCGAGAGCGCGATATTCCGGAGCAACCGCAGGTACGGCGCTGCGGGTAATCTTGACCTTTTCGCTGCGCCGGTTGAGTAATGTCACCTCAAAACTGGCGCCCGGCGCCCCCTTGAGCAGCGTTCTGACGTCGAACAAATCCAGATCCCGCGTCGCATGCCCGTCTATGTATTCAATGATATCGCCGACGCGCAACCCCGCCTTTTCGCCGGGCGAGCCCGGCACCAACGCGATTACATAGGCGAAATCCTGGTACTGACCGATGACTATGCCTGTGAGATCTGGCTGATCCTTGCCTTGCTGGTACTCCTTGACCTGCTGAGGCAGCAAATATGCGCTGTGCACATCGAGTGCGTCGGTCAGACCGCGAAGCGCGCCGACGCGGACCTTTTCCAGATCCGGCTTTTCGACGTAATCGTTCACGACGTGCCTTACCACATCCTCAAAGATCCGCAACTGCGGGTAAGGACCCGGATCGGCTATGGCCTTGACCCAGGAATTGCTCGTACTGGAAAGCAATCCGCCGACGATCGAGTAAATCGCTATAAAGGCCGAGAGCGTTATCAGCGTCATCTTGCTGCGTATCGACATTCTCTCTCAGACTCCTTCACTTCCGGACTTCCACTTCCGGACTTCCACTTCCGGACTTCTCTCAAACGCTGCTTCCATTTGCGTCAACCTGCAAGTAGCGTTCAGCGACGCTCAGGCATCATACACCACGCCCGCAAGCACGCGCAAGAATGACATCTCGGGCCATCCTTACTCAAGACGCCCGGTAAAAGAATTTCCGCTAACCTGCATTTAGGTTCTTGACGGATTAGATCCGTCTGACTATACTGCACGGGTCTTTCGTCATCGAGCGTCTGGATTCACATCCAAATAAACCGGCATTCTGAAAGTTATGGAATCAGGGGAGGGTGCTGGTTTGGATTGAATGAATGCCGCGACCATCGAGGGATCAACAGAGATCATACTCTGGTCGGGATATTGGTCAGGACGCTATCATTTGCCTTCCGTTCGGCGCTCGATGTAATCAGTTTGGGCTATTACAATTTGCGCTGAGATTTTTTCAGTTTACCTCCCTCCTTCTCCTGCTTGATTCCCACGATGCGGGTTGCTGCATCGTGGGAATTTTTATTTGATATTGCGAAACGGATAAGAGAGATAACGGAACAAACGAAATGAGACGACAATTACCAGCAATTCCCGGTTTAAGAATAATACAAACCACGGAATACGCTGAACACACGAAAGTAGCTGAAAAACGATCGACTGTTCCGTGATTTCTGCTGCTTCCGTGTATTCCGTGGTTAGGGCCTGTCCAGCAATAACGTGACCGTTTGGCCTGTGCTGGTTGCTTTGCGTCTTCGCGCCTTGGCGTGAGCTAAGAGCCTGAAAACAAGTGGCATGTGAAGCCGCCAAGGACGCGAAGAAGGCCAAGTCGAGCCATGGAAATCGATCACTTTATTGCTGGACAGTCCCTTATTAGTTTTTTCCTTAAACCGAGAATTGCTGGAAAATTACGGAAATAGACGACAGCTACGGAGATACTTGATCTTTCCGTAATTTCCGTCTCATTTCGTTTGTTCCGTTATCTCTCTTATCGTGGAACTTTATTCTGCACGCGGTGCGCGGTAAGCCTGACGCGATCGGACTACCAGATCGGAATGCCGGGTCCTTACGCTGATACTGCGCAATCGCCCATCCCTTTGCTCGTTGGAAGAATAGTAGGCAAGCGTATATTGATGGCGAAGTTCGCGTGCAATCAGGGCAAAAGCGTACGAAGTGCTTTCGATTGTCTCGGCGCGCAAATACCTTGCGCCCGATTGCAATGCTAGCGCGCGCATAAAATCCGTTGCGATCAGGTACCGGTCGCGAACCGGCGGCGGTTGAGGCTGGCGCTGCTGTATTAATGAAGAAGAGTGCAGACCATATCCTGCTGCGAAGGCCTTGAACGCGGGAGCCGTCCGCCAATCAGGTCGGAACCTCACACCAGGTACAACTGCGGCGCCGTTGCCTGCCGCTCCGCCGCCGTTTCCAATGCGGCCGGGCAGGTCGAGCGGCTTCATTATTGGACCCCCGTCGTTTCGCGTTTCATATTGTATGGCGTAGCTGATTATGCCAGTGGTCGATACCAGTTCGAGGGCGCCGTCGAAATCGGTGATTTTGCTTGCCGTATCTACGCCGTCGGTCAGAACAACGATTGCCTTTCTCCCCGACAGCGGCGCAAGTTTTTCATTGATGGTTTTGTAGATTGCGTCGTAGAGCGAGGTTGCGTAGCTGCTTCTTACGGAATCGATGGCGCGCTGTAGTTGCTGCCGGTCGCTTGTAAGGTCGGATACGAACCTGACGGAATCGTCGAATGTAACGATCATTACCCTGTCGTTTGGCTGAAGTTGTTTGACGAATGTCAACGCTGCCTTGCGAATCGCGCTCAGTTTGCGATGCGTACTCCGGCTTGTGTCTATCAAAAGTGCGACGTTAAACGGCGCTTCCGTTGATGAAAAAGTCGATATCTCCTGCGGTTTCCCGTCTTCGTTTATTGAGAAGTCGCTGCGATCAAGACCGGTGACGAACTGCCCGAATCGGTCCGTGATGATAACAGGTACCGTGACAAACACCGTATCCACCCGAACAACTCCCTGCTGCTGCGGGTCCTGTCTTTCCGCAGCCCTGTTCTCGGGCGGCTTTTCACTTTCGGGACGACTTTGCCCCCCCGCTGCACTTGCAATAACCAAAACTGCAACTACAACCCAAAGTGATATTCGCGACTTTACGGTTTTGCTTTTCATCAGTCGTTCGCCGGTTTTCAAAACCTGCCGGGATTTTACTAAACCTGCGCGCCGTACGCAAAAGGCAGGGTACTTTCGGCGGGTGTCAGAAGCCGTGCGCGCCGACCTAAAATTTAGATGGACACCTGCCCCGACTATCCTGTATACTCAGTTTCTACTTTCAGCAAATGGCGCGAGTTTTGCGGGAGCGGCCGGTAACGCCTCACCGGGGCCGCAGGAGGATCCTGTAAAATATCGGGCAGGTTGGATTTGACAAGTTTAGAGTTCGTCCCTTTGAAGCCCCAATACAGATACAGCAAACCGGTCGGCATCGGTTTGCAGGTGCATGATCCCCTTCGATGGGTCACCCGCAGGCTTGCCGCAAGTGTGTTTCATGCGGCAAATTTGCGAAAGCATCGGGAATTCCCCGCTACTGCTTGACGAATCGGAGGGGGATGCTGTATCTGTGTCGTGCTGTTGGGAGAATGAAGCACCAGGCGAGTTCTCTCACTTGCAATTTTCAGTCATACAACGCCCGTGCGGTATTAAATGGCACGGAGTCGGTTGATACCGGAGCCGGATTCCGCTGGAACGAATCAAATAATGAAAAAACAGCCAGGAGACAAAGAACGGCTGTTCTAAGGAGAGGACGATGAGAAAATTCGCCCTGCTGAGCGCTGCGCTGCTGCTCAGCGCGCTTGCATTGAATACCCCCGCCACTCGCTGGCTGAGTACTCCGTCGCTGACCCTGGCCGGCAGTCCGGATCAGGATGGGAATCTTACCGTTACCGCGCCGAATACGGTGGTGAACCGGTATGCGACTCTGGCTGCCGATGGTGCAGCCGGCGCAACCACGATTACCGTTTCAAATCCGGGCGGCAATTTCGGACTCGACCCGGCGACGCTCTCAGTTGGGGATCTCCTGCTCATAATTCAGATGCAGGGCGCGCAGATCGACACTTCGGATACGCCCGCTTATGGTCTGGTAACCGCGCTAGGCAACGCCGGCCGATACGAGTTTCTGACCGTCGGCGGCGTTAACGGGAACGTAATTACGATTTCCTGCGGCGGTCTGCGGTTCAGCTACACGGCCAGCGGCAAGGTTCAGGTGCTGCGTGTCCCGCAATATACGACGCTGACGATCAATGCAGGGGCCTCGGTTACGGCGCCGGCGTGGAACGGCAGCATCGGCGGCGTGGTCGCGGCGCAGGCGATGAACACGGCAACGATAAACGGTTCGATAGACGCAAGCGGCCTTGGTTTCCGCGGCGGCCAGGCATCCGACAACGGAATAGGTCTCGGGACGGTTACATTCCGCACAACCGACATCGCTCTCGGCGGCGAGAAGGGTGAAGGAATCGTCGGCAACGGCGTCGTTTATGATGGAATAGGCGGACGCTTTGGTCGCGGAGCGGCAGCCAACGCAGGCGGCGGCGGCACTGCGCATAACTCCGGCGGCGGCGGCGGCGCCAACGGAAACAACGGAAACCTATACAACGGTGCGGGCGTGATGGACGGCACGGTAGTGGGAGCGGCAGCATGGGCGCTTGATCCCGCATTTGCTGCCAACGGCAACGCGCTGACGAATTCTTCGGGCGGCGGACGCGGCGGTTACAGCTACTCCGATCCTGCCGACGATCAGAATGCGCTCACTACCGGCCCCGGCAACGCCGCATGGGAAGGCGACTTCCGCCGCGCAGTCGGCGGCAACGGCGGGCGTCCGGTGAGCAATGATCCTGCAAACAGATTGTTCATGGGCGGCGGCGGCGGCGCACCGCATCAGAACAATCAGGACGGCGGCGTGGGCGGCAATGGCGGCGGCCTCGTACTCCTGCTGGCCAATGTTGTTAATGGATCCGGCTCCATTCGAGTTAACGGAATGAACGGAAGCGACAGCATTGACGAGCACCGTGATGGAGCAGGCGGAGCGGGCGCAGGCGGAACGGCCGTTGTTGTTGCCAACAATCTCTCCGGCATTTCCATTCAGGCCCGCGGCGGCAACGGCGGAACCCACGGTATGCCGATCGGCCGGTTTACCAATGAAGGACACGGGCCGGGCGGCGGCGGCGGCGGCGGTCACATTTCAGTTTCCGGCGGCTCGGTCTCGACAGATGTTTCCGGCGGCTCGCACGGCGTTAGTCTTGCTTCTACTTTCACTGAGTTTCCCGTCAACGGCGCCACGCGTGGCGCAACCGGTTCGACTTCTCCTGTTGTTGGCATTCCCTTCTCCTGCGCTACCGATCTTGCAATAACCAAGACAAGCGGGCTGAGTTACATATTCCCCGGCGCGCAGGTCACCTATACGATCACGGCCCGCAACAACGGCCCGAATCCGGTTGTGGGAGCACCTGTAGTTGATATCCTTCCTGGAGTGCTGAGCGGTGCAACGTGGACCTGTTCGGCATCCGCGGGTTCAGCCTGCGGCGCACCCAGCGGCGTTGGAAACATCAACACCACGGTCAACCTTCTGGTAAATGGTACGGCTACCTTTACGCTGACGGCTACGCTCAGCGCCTCGGCAAGCGGAGTTCTCAGCAACACTGCAACAGTCGCACTTCCTGCGGGCGCCCTCGACCCGGTTCCGGGCAACAATACCGCAACTGATACTGTGCCCATATCGACTGGCGTAACCGTTGCCCTCAGAACCAATTTCCGCTCCAACGATATTTGCATTGGTGCGGGACGATTCATCACTATCGAATCGGTGCTTACGAATCAGGGCCCCGGCATTCAGCGTGACAACCCGGGCCCCGAATACACCGCTTCAATTCCGGCGCAACTCGATGTACTCCCGAATTCCTGCACGTCCTCGAGCGGCAACTGCACGATCGCGGGAAGCACAGTGAGCTGGAACGGAGCCATCGGCACCAATAATTCGGTGACGATTACCTATCAGGCTCGCATCAGGAACACAGTTTCGAGCGGAACGCGATTCTGTCTGCTGAGTCGTGCGTTCTACGATTCAAACGGCGACGGCAGCAATGACACTGCAACATCTACCAATACGTGTACGATTGCAAATTGCAGCCCGAGCACGCCGGGCTCGAACGTAGTGGGTCCGGGCGAACCGGTAATCCAGGGCACGGGAGCTCCCAACGATCAGCGCCCGGGTTCGGTGTTGATCTTCCCCGTATACACGTCGAACGCTGCGGCCCCGACTACAAGCAACACTCGTATCAGCCTGACCAATACGAGCACATCTTCGGCGGCGAACGTACACCTGTTCTTCGTCGATGGGACGTCGTGTTCGATCTCCGACCAGTATCTGTGCCTTACGCCGGGCCAGACCTCTACGTTTACAACCGTTGAGTTCGATCCGGGCACGAGCGGATTCCTGGTCGCAATCGCGACGGACAGGGACGGCTATCCGTTGAATTTCAACCATCTGATCGGCGATGCATACGTCAAGACGGTGGTCGGCGGGACGCCTTTCTTCGGAAACTACGGGGCTGAAGCCTATGCTGCGCTGCGCGACGTTGAACCCAACTTCTCGTCAAACACCGCAACGATCAACTTCAACGGCGTTGATTATGATTTTTCGGTTCGCACGCACGCAGTATCGAATATCGGCAGCCGTCTCGATGGAAATTCGACTTGGCTTGTGCTGGCCAGAACGGGCGGAAGCCTGCTGACCGGCGTTGGCTCGATAGGGTCGATTTTCGGTATTCTTTACGACGATCAGGAATCGGCGGCGAGTTTCAACTTCAATGCCGGTTGCCAGTTCCGGGGAATACTCAGCAATGACTTCCCGAGAACCGCGCCTCGCTTCGATGACAAGATCCCATCGGGACAGAGCGGTTGGATGCGATTCTCTACACAGGGCAATGGAATGATAGGTGTAGCGTTCAGATCGAACACTTCCGACGCCGGCTTTAATGGCGTACACGTACTCCACAAGCTGACGCTGACGACGGATGCGTTTGTAATGCCTGTGTTCCCGCCAAGCTGTTAACTGGCGAAGGACTGAAGAGAGATAACGGAACAAACGAAATAAAACGAAAACCACGAAAATATCCAATTTTCCGTGATTTTCGTTTTATTTCGTTTGTTCCGTTATCTCTCTTTTATTGTCCCCATATAGCTACCGCATCAATCTTATCGCTCCAAGAACATAAGAGAAATCGTCGCTCCACGCCGCCCCTGCAACATCCGGCGACAGCGGCGCCCATTGCTGATCGCGCGTAAGCGTCCCCAGATCTTCCGGTTTTCTAACCATCACAACCCAAAGAGAAGGCACCTTACCGGCTCGCTGTTCAAGCGCGGTTATTCCGGTACCGGAGCTGATAAAGGCGTAAAGTCGGGCATCCCGCGCAAGGCGAGCCAGAACCGAACGAAGATCCAGATGACGATTTGAAATGTGATAAACAACGACGCCGTTCGGCGATAGTTTACGCAGATAAAGTTCGAGTGCTTCGCGCGTAAGTAAATGAACCGGCACCGAATCGGAGTTGAATGCATCCAGCACTATAACGTCGTGAATGCCGTCAGGTTGCGCTGCAATCGATATACGGGCATCGCCCAAAATAACCCGCGCCTGCGGCGCGCATTCACTCAGAAATGTAAAATACTTCGGATTTTTTGCAATTTGCTCGATCAGCGGGTCGATTTCGTAAAAGGTCCATTCCTGCCCCGGTTTGGCATAACTTGCCGTAGCCCCGGCGCCCAACCCCACAATGCCGATGTTTGTCTTGGATTGTGTTCCCCTAAAACTTGAAAAAAGATGTCCAAATGGTCCTGTGGGAAAATAATATCCCAATGGATCGCATTTTTTCCTGGGCAGCAATGATTGAACCCCATGATTTGTGTTGCCATGGACCAATGCTCGAACATCTCCGCTGTCTGCGACTCGGTAGGCGCCGAAAAAGCTTCGCTCGGCTGTCACTACGGATCTATTCCACTCGGGATTGTAGTGTGCGGCCAGAGCCATGGCCGCCAGACTCATTGCCAGAAATACGTGGTTGCGACGATACAAGAGCGCAATAACCAGAGGCGCCCCGAAAACGAATAAGACAAATCGCATCGAACCGATCGCGAATTGAAGCCGCGCGGATGCAATCTGCAACAACATCACCGAAATGCCCAGAATCAGTGCATAAGCGGCAGACATTGCAAACGATGAAACCCTGGATTCGGTGCTATCATCGGTTGCCGCCTTCGCCTTACGATTACCGGTTGAGGGCTTTGACTCCCGCGCGCCAGCCGCAGCGGCCAGGCACGCAAGCACGAGCCCCAGATGATACTCGACCGCCGATGCAAAGATCAGCGGCGCAACAATAATATTGAAGAGCCCGCCCACCGCCCCGCCGAGCGACAGCCATAAGTAGAATTCCGTCAGATATCGCACCTCCGGCCGACTTGCTGCAAGTTCTCCGTGGCACACCATTGACACGATAAAAAGTGCGAGCAGCGGGAAGATGATCAGCTCCAACGACAACTGCGCGTGGCCCGATACAAGCGCCAGAGGAATTGCAACGGCAAACGGCAAACTGGATCGCATCAGCTTGTGAGGCACAATTCGCCTTTGGGAAAAAACCAGAATGAAAGTCGAAAGGTAAATCGCAAGAGGGGTGACCCAGAACAGGGGGACCGCAAAATCCGTGGTGACGTACGCCGTAACGCTTACAAGCAAGCTCGATGGTATTGCAGCAAGTCCCAGCCACCTCAGGCGCAAAAGCCACCCGGGCTTCTCCCTATCCGACACTGAGATATGCATCCCTCTGGCTTCGGTCACTACAGTATTTCCGGCGCCCCGCCAAACCCTGAGAGCACAAACGCCCGCAAGCAGAATAAGCGCCGAGTAACCGATCGACCATAAGTAGCTTTGTGTTTTCAGCCTGAGCACCGGTTCGATAAGAACCGGATAAGCCAACAGTCCGCCGAGACTCCCGAAGTTGCTCGCAGCATACAGGAAATACGGATCTCCGGCATCGGGATGTCCCGACCGCGCAAACCATCTTTGCAACAGCGGCGCTGACGCCGACAATGCAAAAAAAGGAAGTCCAATCGACGAAAACAGGGTGATCGTAACCGATGCAAGCGGACGCTCGGGCGCTGCCGCCATCCATCCCGAAGATACTTCTATCGGCAATAGCCAAATCGCAGAAATGAGTACGGCGAGATGGAGCAACACCTGTTTTTTGAATTCCAGAAAGGTCGTCGTAAAATGAATATAAACGTATCCCGCCAACAACATAAGTTGAAAGAATGCCAGGGCAGTGACCCATACGGCCGACGATCCTCCGAATGTCGGCAGAACCATCTTGCCGAACATAGGTTGCACGACAAACAACAGCGAGGCGCTAAGAAACAGGGTGAAGGCAAACAGCAAATACATCGTGCGCGATCTTCCTTTTGCATCAATTTCCAATTATTTTCCGGGCTGCCCGATTCCGGGCAATGCGCATTACTGTAGCGATACCGAGCCCCCGGAACAACTGCCCGGCGCTACGGTCGGATTATTAACTGCCAACTTCAACCTGAATTTTCTGTTGTTGATTTGTGCGGCAGACCTATACCCGCACGGGATTATCCGGCGATGATGATTTGTCACGAGAAAGTAAAACTACCGGGCATTTATTCCAGAAATGGTTCCCTGCCTTCAGCCGGTCTCGGTACAAGTTTGTTGTTCATTATGATGCGCGCACAAGCGTTCCATCGCAGAACCGCATCGTTGTTGCCCGGCGTGCTCAGGCTTTCGGCCGTTTCATAGAATTGCATGGCCTCGAGCAACCGCTCATAAGCGTCGAAGCCTGCTCCGGGCCCTGCCTGATTGAGTCGGGCTTTCGCCTGGCGTTCGCTTATAAGTCCGGCATAGTAGGCGCGTGCGTACTCGTCGACGAGCCTCGGCAGCAGTTCCCTTGCCTGCGCAGCGCCCTGGGGAAATCCGCGGCTGATCCTGTCGGTGAACGCGAGCAGAAGCGTCGTCAGTGCATGCTGATTTTCGGGATCGACATCGAGTATATCGAGGCAAATGCTCTGGGCCTCGAACGGCTCGTTGAGCAATCTGTAATGGTGGGCTTTTTCCAGCGCCTGAAGTACTGCTTCGGGCGATAGCGGTTTGAGTGTGTACATTTCGCCCCCTTATTCTTTTTCAAAACGCTCGACCTGGGGACATGAAGGAAAGATAACGGAATAGCCCTAATGAGACGGAAATTAGGGAAATATTCAGCTTTTCAGTGATTTTCGTTTCATTTCGTTTGTTCCGTTATCTATACTTTCACGCTCAGCCGATATTCCACAAAAGGTAGCCGGCGAGAACTGTTCCGAACAGCGCGCCGCCGTAACACACCACGGCAATCACCTCATTGAGATGTTTGATCTGAAGGCCGTCATAAAGAGTGAAACGAAAGCGGTGAGCCCAATGAAACAGTGGGAAAATACATACGACCATCAGGACCAGCCTGGTGATCGGATGCTTTATCAGTTCCGAGATGCTTTGAAAGCCGGGAGCTTCAATCAGGCCCAATGGAAATGCAATCCCGAAAAGAAAAATCAGCACAGGCATGAAGAATGCAGAAACTACTCCGCCCGCGCTGAACAGCGACCATAACAACGGCTCGATCGATCTCCTGGCCATTTCACACACCTTTCAGAACAAACCAAACCACGCCTGCGGACAAAACCGCCCACGCTATAAAGTTCGGTGCGGCCACCGCCCAGTCCGGCAACCTTTTTCCCCTCAGACGTACAGCCATAGCGCGCGGAGCAAGGTTGAACCAGGTCACCGTATGAAAGAGCAGAAAAACCAGTGCAAACGCATTCAGTACAACCAGCCACGGCGATTGCAACCAATCAAGATAACCGGCATACATTGCCTCGTCGCCCATCGAGTTGATCAACAGCAGCAACAGGATTACCGTCCAGGCAACGGAAATGCTGCTAAGCTCGCGCAGGATGAACCTGAGGTACCGCCAACGCTTCGTCCACCAGTATGTCGACATAGGCCGCCTGTACCACTTTGGATGATAGAGCGTATATGTTACAGGTTGCTTCATCCCTTTACGCCTCCTCTTCACCCCCCTGGGCGCGCAGGCCGACTCGCCCGCATCTTTTCCGTCAGGAGCTGCTCCAGGTTTCAATCTCTGCCGCCTCGGGGCAAAAGAATAGATTTGAACCACTCGGTAACGGCTTTAAGTTTGTATTGCTGGATGGCGCCAGCCGGATCAACGTGCTTGGGACATACCACCGAACACTCGCCTACGAATGTACAACCCCAGATGCCTTCGTGCTCGGAAAGAATTTCCAGTCGTTGCGCTTCGCCTTCATCGCGCGAATCCAGGTTGTAGCGCTGCGCAAGCGCGAGCGCAGCGGGGCCGACGAAATGCTGATCCAGACCGTAGACGGGACAAGCGGCGTAGCATAACAGGCAATTGATGCACATACTGAATTGCTTGTATGTTTCCAGTTGTTCGGGAGACTGCCTGTACTCGCCCTGGGAGACGGGCAAGTCCTCGTTGCGGATTATCCAGGGTTTGACGCCCTGCAATTTTGTCATAAAGTCCGACATCTCGATTATCAGATCCCGCACTATCGGAAAATTGCTCAGAGGCTCAATGCGAATCGGCCCGGGAAGGTAATCGGTTAAAAATGTCGCACAGGTCAGTTTCGGTTCGCCGTTTACCATCATCCCGCAACTGCCGCACACGCCCATACGGCAACTCCAGCGAAAAGACAGCGTGCCGTCAATCGCGTCCTTGATGTAATTGAGTGCATCCAGGACCACCCAATCAGGCCGGCACGGCACTTCAAAATTCTCGAACGCCGGTTCAGCCTCGATTTCCGGGCGATATCGGGCCACTTCCAGAACTATGGTTTCAGCCATCTTCCCTCACTTTCCGTAAACCCGTTCGGCCGGCGGCCAACGCGTTATCGTTACCGGCAATAATGAAACCTGCGGCGTACCGTCGCCGGAGCGAACTACAAGCGAGTGGGCAAGGAATTTCTCGTCATTGCGATCTGGATAGTCGGTTCGCTGGTGTGCGCCGCGCGATTCGGTCCTGTTAAGCGCACACGCCACCATCGCCTCTGCAACATCGAGCATATACGATAGTTCAACGGCGGCCGTCAGTTCGGTATTGAATGTGTGGCTATGATCGGTGATTACAATATCTCGAAATCGCTCCTGCAATTCGGCGATCCTGGATGCCGCCTCCGACAGCAACTTTTCTTCCCGATAAATGCCGACGCTTTTTTCCATCACGGTCTGCATCTCTCCACGCAGACCGGCTATCGACTCGCGCCCGCCGGTTTTGTGCAGAAACACCTCCTGCAGCCTTCGCTCTTCATCCTCGGCCTGAGCCAGCATCCCGGAGTCGGGCGGCGCCGCTTCAAGCGCAAACTGCGCCGCTGCGCGCCCGGCGCGCGCGCCGAAGACGAGAATTTCGGTCAGCGAGTTCGAGCCAAGCCGGTTCGCTCCATTGATGCTTACACAGGCCGCCTCACCCGCTGCATAAAGCCCCAGCAACGGAGTCGCCCCTTCAATGTCGGTGTGAACGCCGCCCATCATGTAGTGAACTACCGGACGCACGGGAATCAGTTCCTTTGCGGGATCGATGTTTTCGTACTTCAGGCAGAGTTCGCGCACAAACGGAATCCGGGCGTTGATCAGTTTCTCTCCAAGATGGCGGATGTCCAGGTGAACTACCGCTCCATAGGGCGTGTCAATGGTGCGGCCCTTTTCGAATTCCTTGACGAAGGCCTGGGACAACCTGTCGCGCGGCCCGAGTTCCATCGACCGCAACACGGGCTTGTCCTGAGGCGCCCCCAGGTTGTAATCCTGAAGATATCGATAACCGTCCTTATTGATCAGATAGCCGCCCTCGGCGCGCGCCGCTTCAGTGATCAGTATCCCCGTAAACGGCAACCCCGTAGGGTGGTACTGAATGAACTCCATGTCCTTGAGTGGAGCGCCCGCGCGGTAGGCCAGCGCCATACCGTCCCCGTTCTTGATGTTGGCGTTTGTCGTAAATGGGAAAACCCGACCGCACCCTCCTGTGCAGATGATGACGGATTTGGCAAGAATGGCCTGAATCCGGCCCGTCATCAGATGAATGGCAACCACACCCTGAACCCTCTCACCGTCGTGCAGCAGCCTGGTTACGAACCATTCGTCGTAGCGGGTAATGTGCGTATACTTGAGCGATGTCTGAAACAGCGTGTGCAGCAGGTGGAAGCCCGTTTTGTCGGCGGCAAACCATGTGCGCTTCTTTTTCATTCCGCCGAAAGCGCGAACCGCTACGGCGCCATCCGCTTCCCTGTTCCAGGGACACCCCCAATGCTCGAGCCGCAGCAGTTCCTGCGGAGCTTCATTGACAAATGCTTCCACGGCATCCTGATCGCTCAACCAGTCGCCGCCCGAGATGGTGTCGTAAATGTGCTCGTCTATGCTGTCATCGGGTTTGATGACGCCGGCTGCGCCTCCCTCGGCCGAAACCGTATGGCTGCGCATCGGATATACTTTCGACGCTACGGCAATCTTCAATCGTGGATCCACCTCTGCAATTGCGATCGCCGCGCGCAAACCCGCCCCGCCGCCCCCGATCATCAGCACGTCGTGAGAGTGCACTTCCATCTTTGCTCCCGGATACCCTCAATGGTTCTTTATTCAATCCCCTTATCCCCTGCAATTCCAGGATTAGAAAATTATGATTGTGTGGAATGTGCGAGGAATAACGAGAAATCGCCGGATTACGGACTGTTCAGGCAGACGCCGGCATACGGTAGCCGTGGCCGTAACCCGATATCAGAACGCAATCCAGGCAGTGTGCAAAATATTCGTTCCGGCTGCTCCGGATGAAATTTTGAATAATAAGCGCAGAAACTATTATGAAGAAAAGAAGAACGACCGGAGCCTAACACCAGAAGCGCGGAAATTCAATATTATTTTTGTTGGGTATCGTCGGAGCGCGTCTCGGTCAGCAAAGCAATGAACTCGCGGGCGGCTGCGCTGAAGACCTTTCCCCTGCGATGAATTATCCCGATTTCGCGGGTAAAAGTGCCTTCGGTAAAACTGAGCGCGGCCAGCGTCCGGTTTCTGCGTTCGGTTTCGACCGCCGAAGCCGGCAAAATCGAAACGCCCACTCCTGCCTCAACCGAGCGTTTTATTGTCTCTATGTTGTCGAATTCCATTGCAACTTTGACAGCTACACCGTGGGCTTTGAGCAATCTGTCGATTGTCAGCCGGGTCGGGATATCGCGCTCGAATGCAATAAACGACTTGCCCGTCAGCGCCTTCAGACTCGTCCGCCGGCGGGCGGCCAGCGGATTCTCAAGGCTGCACACAAGGACGAGTTTGTCGGATCGAAACGGAATGACTTCCAGTTGCGATCGCCGCAGCGGCAACGCTACGACGCCGAAATCGATCGTATTGTTCAGACACGCATCGTAGATCTTGTCCGCCCGTCCGTACTCCAGCCGCACGTTGACCTGCGGGTGCGCGATAATGAATCTTTTGATGTCGGGCGGCAGTTCGTGCAACCCCACGCTGTAGACCGTGGCAATGCGGACTGTGCCGGAGATCTCCGTCGTACTCACGCGCAACTGCGCTTCAACCTCATTCAATCGTTCGAGCATCCCCTTGCACGCTTCATAAAGGATGCGCCCCGCGCTTGTGGGAGTTACCCCCTTGCGCCGGCCCCGCTCCACCAGTTCCTGCCCGTACCGACGCTCCAGGGTTCTCACCTGCTGGCTCACCGCCGACTGCGTGACGAAATTCAGCGCCGCAGCCTGTGAAAAACTCCCGGTTTCGATCAAATCACAATAGGTCTTGAACGTTTCTACATGCATCGAGCCGCCTCCAGACCCTCTTCGATGTACTCAAATACAGGATCTTATATTAGTCCAACTTATCAAAAGAGAAACCTTTTTTAATTTTACTTATTCGGTAGGGGCTGCTAGAGTGCTGAATCGCAGCGCCGCCTCCCGGCACTGGTAGTAGGGGACGAACGGGAAAAGACAACCGAACGAATATATTGAACTGGAATAATCGAAGATGAGCCTCGCAACGTTTCTCTTCCGGTCTTCGCTGGGCAGAAAGTACGTAATGGGCGTGACCGGCCTGCTTCTATTCGGCTTTGTCATCGTGCATATGGCGGGCAACCTCCAGGTATTTCTCGGCCCCGGCCCCATCAACGCATATGCTGAGGCGCTTAAGAGCAATCCCCTGTTGTTGTGGGGGGCGCGCGCAGGGTTGCTGTTTATCGCAGCGCTCCACATATCATCCGCGCTTGGGCTGGCGAGCGAAAACAGACGTGCGCGTCCGATAAAGTACGAATCGGGCGCTCCGCCCATTGCATCGAGTTACGCGGCGCGAACCATAGTCGTAAGCGGAATCGTGCTGTTGGCGTTCATTGCATTTCACCTTGCGCATTTTACGATTGGCGTTGTAGATCCGGAGTACCTGGAGATGCGGGATTTTCAGGGCCGACACGATGTATATCGCATGGTAATTGCGGGATTCTCAAACCCGGCGGTGTCGTTATTTTACATTCTATCGATGGGGCTGCTGTGTCTGCACCTGAGCCATGGAGTCTCAAGCAGTTTTCAATCGCTCGGCCTGCGCAACCACAAGACAATTGAGTTTTTCAAAAAGGCTGCGTGGATGGTTGCCGTTCTGGTTTTTCTCGGCAACTGCTCGATACCGGCGGCGATACTTACCGGAATAATCAGATAAGCCACAGCCATAAAACGGAGTCGATTATGTCACTGGATTCGTCGCTGGATTCGTCGCTGGATTCGAAGATACCTTCCGGGCCGCTGGCGCAGAAGTGGACCAGATACAGGCAGGAAATGAAGCTGGTAAATCCGGCCAACCGGCGCCGGTTTGACGTCATAGTCGTGGGATCGGGGCTCGCCGGCGCATCGGCAGCAGCGACATTGGGCGAACTCGGATACAACGTGAAGTGCTTCTGCTTCCAGGACAGCCCCCGCCGTGCGCATTCGATTGCGGCTCAGGGCGGAATCAACGCCGCCAAGAACTACCGCAACGACGGTGACAGCGTATATCGCCTCTTCTACGACACGATAAAGGGCGGGGATTTTCGCGCGCGCGAGTCCAATGTCTATCGATTGGCCGAGGTAAGCGTCAATATCATCGACCAGTGCGTGGCGCAGGGCGTGCCTTTTGCGCGTGAATACGGCGGATATCTGGACAACCGCAGTTTCGGCGGAGCGCAGGTTTCGCGCACATTTTATGCGCGCGGACAAACGGGGCAGCAGTTGCTGCTCGGGGCCTATCAGGCGCTGAGCCGTCAGATTCACGCAGGTACGGTCCAGATGTATCCACGCACCGAGATGCTCGATCTCGTAGTAATAGACGGGCGTGCAGCGGGCATTGTGGTGCGCGATCTCACAACGGGCAGGATCTCATCGCATGCAGGTGATGCCGTGTTGCTTTGCACGGGCGGTTACGGCAACGTGTTTTACCTGTCTACCAACGCCAAAGGCTGCAACGTAACGGCGACGTGGCGCGCATACAAGAAGGGCGCAATGTTCGCCAATCCCTGCTATACGCAGATTCATCCGACGTGCATTCCGGTTTCAGGGGATCATCAATCGAAACTGACGCTGATGTCGGAATCGCTGCGCAACGACGGACGCGTATGGGTGCCGAAAACGGCGGGAGACAAGCGGCATCCGAGCGAAATTCCCGACCAGGACCGAGATTATTACCTCGAACGCAAGTATCCGAGTTATGGAAATCTTGCGCCGCGCGACATTGCATCGCGTGCGGCAAAGGAGGTATGCGACGAGGGGCGCGGCGTAGGGCCGGGCGGCCGCGGCGTATATCTTGATTTTGGAGATTCGATCCGCAGACTCGGTGAGGATAAGATTCGTGAGAGGTACGGCAATCTGTTCGATATGTATGAACGGATTACGGGCGAGAACGCCTATAAACAGCCGATGCGAATCTATCCGGCCGTTCATTACACAATGGGCGGCTTGTGGGTTGATTACAATCTGTCGAGCAACATTCCGGGGCTTTTTGTGCTGGGCGAGGCGAATTTTTCCGATCACGGCGCTAATCGGCTCGGAGCGAGCGCGCTGATGCAGGGGCTTGCGGACGGATACTTCGTTATTCCGAACACGCTTGCCGGGTATTTCGCCGCCGGGAAGAACGGAAAGGCGAACACGGATCACGCCGAGTTCAAGCGCGCCGAGGAAGAAATCGAGACAAGAACCAGGAAACTGCTCTCGATACGCGGGAAACGCACGGTAACGGAATTTCACCGCGAACTCGGCAAGCTGATGTGGGACAAGGTGGGAATGGCGCGCAACGACGCCGGTTTGCGCGAGGCGCTTGACAGGATTCCACAACTTCGAGCCGAATTCTGGGAAAACGTCAACGTGCTCGGCGACGGAAACGAACTGAATCAATCGCTTGAGTACGCGGGCCGTGTGGCGGATTTCCTCGAATTTGGCGAGCTACTGACTTTTGACGCGCTGCAGCGCCAGGAATCCTGCGGCGGCCATTTCCGCGAAGAGTATCAAACCGAGGACGGAGAAGCGATGAGGCAGGATGACCGCTTTTCCTATGTGGCGGCGTGGGAATTCAAGGGCGTAGATCAATACCCAGTTCTTCACAAAGAACATCTGGCTTATGAAGAAGTGCAGATGGCGCAACGGAGTTACAAGTAGGATGTTCGGAGCGAGGAAGAAGAAGAAAGTGCTGAGTGCTGAGTGCTGAGTGCTGAGTGCAATTGGGAAATCGGTTTCGATTTTGGTGTTCAGTACTCTTCCAATC
>JAHBSF010000005.1 GCA_019639255.1 Acidobacteriota bacterium
ATAACGGGCCATTCGGACCGGAGGGGGAGAGATGCCGAGAGACAATATAGTGCTTCAATGCGGTGACTGTAAGAACAGGAACTATTTCACCGACAAGAACAAGAAAAAGACTACGGGCCGGCTCGAGTTCCGCAAGTTCTGCAAGACTTGCCGCAAGCATACGCAGCACAAGGAAACGAAATAACGCATCCGGCCGCGACCGGCAATTTGCAGGGGTATAGTGTCAACGGTCAGCACGTCGGTCTCCAAAACCGAAAGTCCGGGTTCGAATCCTGGTACCCCTGCCATACAGATCGGCCAGAGACGGTTTGGCCGCAAATTGACACAATCGGGGCTGCGGCGCTAACGGCGCGGCGCCGATCCGAGGTAGCTGGAATATGGCGACGTCGCGCACGCGCGAAGGGGCGGAGATGAATACGGGCGAGGAGATTCAACAACAAGCCCAGCAACCGTTAAGGCAGTTGTCCTTCATCGGGAACATCCGGCAGTTTCTGCACGATGTATCGCTGGAAATGAAGAAGGTATCGTGGCCGTCGCGGACCGAAGTGGTAAACACAACGATCATCGTAATAATTGCGGTATTCTTCTTTGCTTTTTACCTGTTCGCCACCGATATCGTATTTTCCTACGTTATTCAGGGGCTGGAGTGGGCCGCCGTCAAGGTATTCGGTTAGGTTGAGGTCAAGGGGCTGGGCTGTTCGTTATGGCTAAGCAGTGGTTCATCATACATACCTATTCCGGCTATGAACGGAAGGTGCGCGACAGTCTGAATTCGCGTATTCAAGCCTTCGGCATGCAGGATGAGATCACACAGGTACTTATTCCTACTGAAACCGTAGTGGAGATGAGGGGTTCGAAGCGTGTGGAGAGCACGCGAATGTTTTTTCCGGGATATGTGCTCGTGGAAATCGAGTGCACGGAGAAGGGCGACATTTCCGACCGCGCCTGGCATTTGATCAAGAGCACTCCGAAGGTAACGAGTTTCGTGGGCGGACACAAACCGACGCCGCTTTCGCCCGAGGAAGTAGATCAGATCGTGCATCACGTTGCGGTTGCCGCCGAGAAGCCGAAACCGAAATTTACTTTTGCGCGCGGCGAAACGGTACGAATTACGAACGGCCCGTTTACGAGCTTTATGGGTACGGTCGAAGAGGTCAACCCCGACAAGAACATGCTCAAGGTAAGCGTGACGATTTTCGGGCGCGCAACCCCCGTGGAACTCGGGTTTCTGGAAGTCGAGAAAGTCTCGTTTTCAGACGAAGGTTAATGCACGCTGCGCCGTGCAGAAGAGATATTTTTTGAAATAACGGCTTAAAAGTATGGCTAAGAAGATTACAGGATACATTAAACTCCAGGTGCCGGCAGGCAAGGCCAACCCCGCGCCTCCCATCGGAACGGCGCTCGGTCCGCAGGGCGTCAATATCATGGAGTTCTGCAAGCAGTTCAATGCAAAGACTAAGGATCTGGGAGACGTCAAGATCCCGGTTGTAATTACGGTATACGCCGATCGGTCTTTCACCTTTATCACGAAGACGCCGCCCGCAGCGGATCTTCTGAAGAAGGCGGCGAAGGTCGAAAAGGGATCGGGCAAACCCAACAGGGAGAAAATCGGTTCCGTGACTCGCGCGCAGATCGAGGAAATAGCAAAACTCAAGCTCCCGGATCTGAATACGACAAGCGTCGAGTCTGCGATTCGCACTATCGAGGGTACGGCAAAGAGTCTCGGACTCGAAATAGTTTGACAAATCGTTTTTACAGCGCTTTTACAGCGCTTTGAGAACGCTTTGGCAACGCTTTGACAACGCTTTGACAATTATGATGCAAAGCCCATTGGGCTCTAAAAAGGGAGTGGACAAGCCTTGCAGCTTCCACGCTTGAACCTTTGGAGGTAACGCATGTCGGGCAAGAAGTACGCCGCGGCGCTCAGCCAGGTCGAAAAGGGCCGTCTATACTCGCTGGCGGATGCCATAAATCTTCTGAAAAAGATCAAGTTCGCCAAGTTCGACGAAACCGTCGAGCTGACGATGGTATTGGGCGTAGATCCGCGCAAGGCCGATCAACTGGTTCGCGGCACGATTGTGCTTCCGCACGGGCTTGGGAAATCCAAGCGTATTGCGGTAATCGCCGCCGGAGACAAGCAGCGCGAGGCGCAGGAAGCCGGCGCCGATGAGGTAGGCGGCGACGATCTGGTGGAAAAGATCAAGGGCGGCTACATCAACTTCGACGCGGTAATCGCCACGCCGGATATGATGAAATCCGTCGGAACGCTCGGAAAAATTCTCGGGCCGCGCGGCCTTATGCCCAACCCCAAAACCGGCACGGTTACTATGGATGTCGCGACTGCGATCCGCGAAACCAAGGCCGGGAAGGTTGAGTTCCGGGTAGATAAAACGGGCGTCATACACGTTCCGGTCGGCAAGATATCGTTTGACGGCGACAAGATCGCGGAAAATGCGCGCATGCTTGTCGATGCAGTGGTCAAGGCCAAACCTTCGACCGCAAAGGGCAAGTACGTCAAGAAGGTAAATATCGCAACCACGATGAGCCCCGGCGTGCTGCTCGACGCCGCTGCGCTCGGCGCGTGAGTATGCGACGGCCTGTTTAGCGCCGGAACTGAAGGAAACTGGATTCAGAGAGTACCGAGATGAAGACGAGAACGCAAAAGCAACAGGAAATCGCGACGCTGTTTGAGGAGTTCCAGACCACGGGCAATGCTCTGGTGGTAAGTTTTCAGGGACTCACGGTAGAAAAAGATCAGAATTTGCGCCGCCAGTTGCGCGAGGCGCAGTTGAGCTATCGCGTCGTAAAAAACACGCTCGCGCAGCGCGCCGTCGAGGGAACGCCGCTTGTCGGGCTTCGAGATGAATTCGTCGGGCCTACCGCAATTGCATACAGCAAGGACGATCCGGTAAGTCTGGCCAAGGTGCTGACGAAGTTTTCCAAAGAGAATGCCCAGTTTACGTTCAAGGCAGGCGTAGTAGAGGGCCGCGTCATAACGGTAACCGACATTGCGACGCTTGCAACGATGCCGTCGAAGGAAGAGTTGATCAGCAAGCTGCTGTTTCTTCTCAATTCGCCGGCGCAGCGCCTTGCAACCGCCCTTAGCGGCGTATCGCGCAATCTGGCAGTTGTGGTGAGCGAGATCGCGAAACAAAAGGGCGCGGCGGCGGAATAGGAATTTTGCGCCGGTTTACCCCTTTGGGGGCGACCGGTCGGGAGACATTCAGGCTGTGCTGGTCAGTGCGCAGCCGTCGGGGCGCCGAATCGTGTAGGGAGTGATGCCCCGAAAGCGATGGCGCGGCGATGACCGGCGCGCGGTTTTTCAGAAAATTTGCGCGGCTGGAGAGTCGAGGCAACCCAAACTATCGCTCGTGCATCAGTCACGAGCATCCAGGAGGACAGTTAAGGTCATGGCGGATATACAGAATCTGGTGGAACAGATCAAGGGACTGACGCTGCTTGAGGCGTCGGAACTGGTCAAGACGCTCGAGGAAACTTTTGGAGTCTCGGCGGCGGCGGCGGCGGTTGCGGCTGCCCCGGCAGCGGCCGGAGCGGCAGCGGCCGCTGCGCCGGCTGAAGAAGAGCAGACCGAGTTTAACGTGGTGCTTGTTGGTGCAGGCGCCAACAAGATCAACGTCATCAAGGTCGTGCGCGAAATTACGAGCCTCGGGCTGAAGGAAGCCAAGGATCTCGTCGACGGCGCTCCGAAGGCAGTCAAGGAAGGCGTGTCGAAGGAAGAGGCCGAGGCGATCAAGACCAAACTTACCGAAGCGGGCGCTTCGGTCGAGGTCAAGTAAGAAGGCGCGAAATACGCGGAACGCATCGCGGTGGACGCCCGACAGTTGCAGGTTATGGGTGTTTTCCGCATCCGCGTATTCCGCGTTTCTCCCCGAATACGGATTAAAGTGTTCGGGGCGCAGAAGCGCAAAGATCTTGCCAGTTGCTACTTTATCGACTGGATCGGCCGTGCTGGCAATCGATAACACCCAGGGTCACGGGCATCGGCGAGAATCTTATTAAAATCAACCATCATCGACTGCGTTTAAGGCGCGGCTGGGGGATGTGTCGTCCCCAGCCGCCGCTTTGTCATTCCTGATCGTTTGACCGCAGATCTCGGCGACGGTCAACAAGTTAGACACGAAACGCTACGGACATCGCACATGAAAACGGATATGAATTCTGGTCACGCGACGGGCAACGAGAAGCCGGGTAACCGGGAACGTTATGACTTTTCAAAAATTCGCACCTCTGTCCGCATCCCTAACCTGATCGAGGTTCAGCGCGAGAGCTACGACCGGTTCCTGCAAATGGATTTGCTGCCGCAGGAACGCGACAACATCGGCCTTCAGGCGGTATTTCGCTCCACATTCCCGATCTCGGATTTCCGCGACACCTCGTCCCTGGAATTTGTCGAATACCGGATCGGCAACTGGCAGTGCAAATGCGGAGATAACCAGGGTCTCAATCACCTCAGATCCAACTGCCGGCAGTGTGGATCGGTAATTCGTGTAGATCCTTTCTCCTCCGACGACGTCATCTGCCGGCAGTGCGGGACCTACAACAGAAACGTAGTAAATCCGTGTCCGAATTGCGGCGAACCCGTCGGCCTCAAGCATAAATACGACGTACACGAGTGCCAGGAGCGCGGCATGACCTACTCGGTGCCGCTGCACGTCAAGATCCGCCTGACGGTGTGGGACAAGGACGAGGATACCGCGCAAAAATCGATTCGCGATATAAAGGAAGAAGAGGTCTACTTCGGCGATCTGCCGCTGATGACGGACAACGGGACGTTTATCATCAACGGCACGGAGCGCGTTATCGTATCGCAGCTCCACCGTTCGCCCGGCGTATTTTTCGAGAAAGCTGAAAACAACACCTATTTTCTGGCCAAGATAATTCCCTATCGCGGGTCCTGGGTGGAGTTTGAGTACGACGCCAAGAACCTGCTTTACGTGCGGATCGACCGCAAGCGCAAATTCCTGGCAACGATCTTTCTTCGCGCTTTGGGACTCAAAAGCGATGAGGAGATACTGCGCGCGTTTTATACCGTTGACAGAATCACCGTAAACAAGGGGCAGCTTGCCTGTCAGGTATCGCCCAACATAGTCGGAACGAAAGCGTCATCGGACATTCTGGATTCGGACGGTGAGGTGATCGTGAAATCGGGGCGCAAGATCACCCAAACCGCTTACGAAACCATGATGAAGGCCCGGATTCGCGACATCGAGGTTCGTGCGCACGAACTCGCCGGCGCCTATACGGCGTCGGATCTGGCCAGCCAGACAACCGGAGAAGTGGTTGCCGAGTGCAATACGGAGCTTTCGCCGGAAGTCATATCGAAAATCATCGAGGCGGGCATTCCGTCGTTTGACGTCTTTTATCCGGAACGCGACGATATCGGGCCGGTCATCAGCCTTACGGTCAGGAAGGATGTCATCAAGACTTCGCAAGAGGCCCTGATCGAAATCTATCGCAAGATGCGGCCCGGGGATCCTCCGACGCTGGAAACCTCGACTGCGCTGTTTCAGGGGATGTTTTTCGATCCGCGCAAGTTCGACTTTTCGCGCGTGGGCCGGCTGAAGTTCAACATCAAGATGGGGCGAACCGAGCGCGAACGCCTGGATGATCCGCTGCTTTCGCCGCAGGATTTCTTCGAGGTCATCGACTATGTCCTGAAGATCAAACGCCTGAGCACCAAACCGGACCCCACCATCACGGCGGACGGCCGGACGCTGACCTACAATGACGACGATATCGATCATCTGGGCAACCGCAGGGTGCGCGCAGTGGGCGAACTGCTCGAAAATCAGTTCAGGCTCGGACTCGTGCGCATGGAACGGGCGATCAAGGAAAAGATGTCGATCCATCAGGAAATGCAGACGGCGATGCCGCGCGACCTGATCAACGCCAAGCCGGTAACGGCGGCGGTGCGCGAGTTTTTCGGCTCCAGCCAGCTCTCGCAGTTTATGGATCAGACTAACCCGCTTTCCGAAATCACCCACAAACGCCGATTGTCGGCGCTCGGTCCGGGAGGACTCAGCCGCGAGCGAGCAGGATTCGAGGTTCGCGACGTGCACACGACGCACTACGGTCGCATATGCCCGATCGAAACGCCCGAAGGCCCGAACATCGGTCTGATTTCGTCGCTCTCGTGTTTTGCGCGTATCAACGAATTCGGGTTCATAGAGTCGCCGTACCGCAAGGTGGAGCACGGCCGTGTAATCGATTACGTGCGCATACTCAACGGCGGGGACACCGAATTCAAGCCGGGCGATCACATCGAAGAATCCAGGCTCGAACGCGCGAACCGCAAACTGCCCGAAGGCGCGAAGCGCGCAACTTACGAGCCTTTTCCCTTCTATTTGACCGCGTGGGAAGAGGACAAGTACATAATCGGACAGGCGAACATTGATCTCGATAAAGACGGCAATATCATTCACGAACGCGTGAATGCGCGACAGGCGGGCGAGTTCATACTCGCGCACCGCGATGATATACAGTACATCGACGTAAGTCCGAAGCAACTGGTATCCGTAGCGGCGTCGTTGATTCCCTTCCTGGAAAACGACGATGCAAACCGCGCGTTGATGGGTTCCAACATGCAGCGGCAGGCCGTACCGCTGCTTCGCGCGGAAGCGCCGTATATCGGCACCGGGATGGAAAAGGTAACGGCGCAGGATTCCGGCGCCGTAGTCGTTGCGCGGCGCGACGGAATCGTCGATGTCGTGGATTCGGAGCGCATTATCATCCGCGTAGATCACAACGTTGACGGAACGCTTTCACGCGAGGTCACGGCAGACATTTATCCATTAACGAAGTTCAAGCGATCCAATCAGAACACCTGTATAAACCAGAAACCCATAGTCAAGGTCGGGCAGCGCATCACCAAAGGTGCGGTGATTGCGGACGGGCCGTGTACTGAAGGCGGCGAACTTGCGCTTGGACGAAACGTCCTCGTGGCGTTTATGCCGTGGCGCGGATACAACTTCGAAGACGCAATCCTCGTTTCCGAAAAACTCGTCAAGGACGACTACTACACGTCGATCCATATAGAGGAACTCGAAATCGAGGCGCGCGATACCAAACTCGGCCCCGAAGAAATTACGCGCGATATCCCGAACGTGGGCGAAGCGGCGCTGCGCGATCTGGACGAAAGCGGCATCATACGCATCGGCGCATACGTCAAACCCGGATCTATCCTTGTAGGCAAGGTGACGCCGAAGGGCGAAACCCAGCTCACTGCGGAAGAAAAGCTGCTGCGCGCGATCTTCGGCGAAAAGGCCGGCGACGTGCGGGATGCCTCGCTTACCTGCCCGCCGGGTATAGAAGGCACTGTAGTCGATGTAAAGGTCTTCACGCGAAAGGGTGCGGACAAGGACATTCGGAGCCTTGCGATCGAACAGGGTGAAGAGGACAAACTTCGCAAGAATCTGCACGACGAGATTCGCATTCTCGAAGAGGAGCGCAACAAGCGGGTAATAGAAAATCTTGAGGACCGCAGGCTTGAGGCCGACCTTGTGCACAACCGCAGGACGATTGCGGAAAAGGGCGCCAAATTAACGCGCGAAATGCTGATGGATCTGGACCTTGCGGCGCTCAAGAAAGTCTCGGTATCGAATGCGCGCAGCAACGTTACGGAAGAGATTCGCGATCTTGAACGCCGAACCGAGAGGCAGATCAACATACTGCGGAATCTTTACGACGAAAAGATCGAAAAGCTCAAGAAGGGCGATGAACTTGCACCGGGAGTAATCAAGATGGTCAAGGTATTCATCGCCATGAAGCGCAAGCTGTCGGTAGGCGACAAAATGGCCGGCCGCCACGGAAACAAGGGCGTGATTGCGCGGATTCTGGCCGAAGAGGATATGCCTTACCTTCCCGACGGCACGCCGGTTGAAATTGTACTCAATCCGCTCGGCGTACCTTCGCGAATGAACGTGGGCCAGATTCTTGAAACGCACCTCGGCTGGGCCGGACAGGTGCTGGGGCTCAGGTTTGCAACCCCGGTATTCGACGGGGCGACGGAATCCGAAATCAAGCGTTTTCTGCGCGAAGCAAATGATCATTTGCTGAATGACCGGCGGCCGTCGATGATCAACGAGTCGGGCAAAACGATCCTGTACGACGGATTGACCGGAGAGGCGTTCGAGCAGAAAGTGACCGTGGGTTACATATATATGCTCAAGCTCTCACACCTGGTCGACGACAAGATTCACGCTCGTTCGATCGGGCCGTATTCGCTCATTACACAGCAACCGCTCGGCGGCAAGGCGCAATTCGGCGGCCAGCGTTTCGGCGAAATGGAAGTGTGGGCGCTCGAAGCTTACGGTGCGGCGCACATACTTCAGGAGCTCCTTACGGCAAAATCCGACGACGTTGCGGGGCGCTCAAAGATTTACGAAGCGATCGTCAAGGGCGAGTCGGACTTCGAGCCCGGATTGCCCGAATCGTTCAACGTGCTGATCCGCGAGCTGCAATCGCTTTGTCTGGATGTGGAATTGAGACAGCGGGAAAAGAAGGATGATTAGATGAGAAGCGCAGAAGTGCCGGAGTGGGGGGAAGAAGTGCTGAGTGCTGAGTGCTGAGTGCTGAGTGCAATTTGGAACCGAAGAACTTTAATTTTGAGTATCTGTAAATAAAGTTCCTGATTTCCAAATTGCACTCAGCACTCAGCACTCAGCACTCAGCACTTCTTCCCCCCGGCACTTCTCAACTTCTCCTGGGAGGAAGCAGTGTACAGATACTCAGGTGATAAGACATTGACGCCGGATTTCGAGTCGATCAGCATCAGTCTCGCCTCGCCGGAAAAGATCCGATCCTGGTCGCACGGTCACGTCACCAAGCCCGAAACGATCAATTATCGGACTTTCAAGCCCGAACGCGACGGCCTGTTTTGCGCGCGCATCTTCGGCCCCGTTACGGATTGGGAATGCCTGTGCGGCAAGTATAAGCGCATGAAGCACCGAGGCGTGATTTGCGACAAGTGCGGCGTCGAAGTCACGCAGGCAAAGGTGCGACGTGAAAGGCTCGGACATATCGAGCTGGCCAGCCCCTGCTCGCACGTCTGGTTTTTCAAGGGCCTGCCCTCGCGCATAGGACACCTTCTCGACATACCGCTGCGCGATCTGGAAAAGGTTCTCTATTTCGAGAACTACATCGTCGTGGCGAGCAAGCAGGAAATCGAGCAACTCGGCCTTGCGCTGAAGGAACGCGAACTGCTCACCGACGAGCGTTACCGGCAGTTGCGCCAGGAATTCCCCGGAAAATTCACCGAGGAAGTAGCCCGCATGGGCGCCGAAGCGATCAAGACGCTGCTCCAGAAAGTCGAGATCGAAACGCTTGCTGAAGAACTCCGCTTGAAGATGAAAACGGAGTCTAGCCAGCAGAAAAAACTGAAATACTCCAAGCGGCTCAAGGTCGTGGATTCTTTCCGCAAGTCCGGCAACAAGCCGGAATGGATGATCCTCGACGTCATCCCGGTCCTCCCGCCCGAACTCAGGCCGCTCGTGCCGCTTGACGGCGGCAGGTTCGCCACCTCGGATCTCAATGATCTCTATCGGCGCGTAATCAACAGGAACAACCGCCTGTCTAAGCTGATCGAACTCAAGGCGCCCGAGGTGATCGTCCGGAATGAAAAGCGGATGCTTCAGGAAGCCGTAGACGCGCTGTTCGATAACGGTCGCCGGGGCCGCGTGCTGCGCGGCGTCAACAATCGCCCGCTCAAGTCGCTAAGTGATACGCTCAAGGGCAAACAGGGCCGTTTCCGCCAGAATCTGCTCGGCAAGCGCGTCGATTATTCCGGCAGATCGGTAATCGTAGTCGGCCCGGAACTGAAGTTGCACCAGTGCGGCTTGCCGAAACAGATGGCGCTCGAACTCTTCAAGCCGTTCATCTACAACCGGCTCGAATCCGAAGGCCACGCGCAAACAATCAAGCAGGCCAAGGAAAAAGTCGAGCAGCAGGATGAGGTAGTGTGGGATATCCTCGAAAAGGTCATCAAGGATCATCCCGTGCTTCTCAATCGCGCGCCGACGCTCCACCGCCTCGGTATTCAGGCGTTCGAACCCGTGCTCGTAGAGGGCAAGGCCATAAAAATTCACCCGCTCGTGTGCACGGCGTTTAACGCCGATTTTGACGGAGACCAGATGGCCGTGCACATTCCGCTTTCGCCCGAGGCTCAGATTGAAGCACAGGTGCTGATGTTGTCGTCGAACAACATTCTGTCGCCGGCCAACGGTCATCCCATCGCAGTTCCGACGCAGGATATCGTGCTCGGCTGCTACTACCTGACGCGCTCGATCGAGGGCGCAAGGGGCGAGGGCCGCGCATTTGCCAGCATCGAAGAAGTACTCCTTGCGCTCGATGCGCGCGAAGTCACTACACAAACAAAGATCCGCCTTCGCTACGAGGGCGACCTGATCGACCTCGACAACGAGCGCGACACGCAGGACGTAATCAAGGCTACGGTGCAAACCGTGCGAAACCGCACGATCAACACCTCGGTGGGGCGCGTGATCTTCAACGATCACCTTCCCGAGGGCATGCCCTACATCAACGGGTTGCTCAAGAAGAAGGGCCTTCAGAGCCTGTGCAATTATTGCTTCCTTAGCTTCGGGCATCAGCGCACCGTGGGCATGCTCGATGAACTCAAGGAACTCGGGTTTCTTTATGCAACCCGCGCGGGCATTTCCATCGGCATCGACGACCTTGTCACGCCGAAGGACAAGCCGATGCTTGTGGGTTCGGCCGAAAGCGAGGTCATCAAGGTCGAACAGCAGTACAAGGACGGTGTGATCACCAACGGCGAGCGATACAACAAGGTAATCGCAATCTGGTCGGAAGTAACCGAGAAGGTCGCCGACGAGATGTTCAAGGAAATGCAGCGCCGCGAGAAGGAGTCGCGCGAACTCAACCCGATCCTCGTTATGGCGGATTCGGGAGCGCGCGGCAACCAGCAGCAGATTCGGCAACTCGCCGGCATGCGCGGACTGATGGCCAAACCCGACGGTTCGATCATCGAGACGCCGATTCGCGCAAATTTCCGCGAAGGCCTCAACGTGCTTCAGTACTTCATTTCCACGCACGGCGCCCGCAAGGGCCTTGCCGATACTGCGCTGAAGACCGCCGACTCCGGGTACCTGACCCGGCGCCTGGTCGATGTGGCGCAGGACGTGATCATCTCCGAGGGCGACTGCGGCACGATCAAGGGCATCTGGGCCGAGGCAATAACAGAGGGCGGCGATATTATCGAGGGCCTGCGCGAGCGCATCATCGGTCGCGTATCTCTAGAAGAAGTTCGCGACCCCATTACGGGGCAGGTTCTCGTAGAAGCGAATCAGGAAATCACAGAAGGCATCGCAACCGAGATCCAGAATGCCGGCGGCATAGAGCGCGTGCGCATACGTTCGGTATTAACCTGCGAATCGCGCCGCGGCGTGTGCATCAAATGTTACGGCCGCAACCTGGCGACCGGACAGGTAGTCGACATCGGCGAAGCCGTCGGAGTGATAGCCGCGCAGTCGATCGGCGAACCCGGCACGCAGTTGACGATGCGCACGTTCCACATAGGCGGCACCGCTTCGCGCGTCACCGAACAGTCGGCGCACGAAGCGCGCACATCGGGCAGCATCCGTTACTCGGATCTGAATACCGTCATCAACCGCGAAGGCAAGATTATAGCAATGAACCGGAACGGTTCGGTGCTCATCGTGGATGATCGCGGCCGCGAAGTTGAACGTTACCCGATTGCATACGGTGCAACGCTGCTGATCCAGGACGGCGGCCGCGTTGAAGAAGGCGAAAAAATCGCGGAATGGGATCCGTATACTTTCTCGATTCTGACCGAACTCGGCGGAACCGTATCGTGGCGAGATCTGATCGAGGGCGTTTCGGTTCACGAAGAAGTAGACGAAGTGACCGGTTTGAGCCGTCCGATCGTGATGGATTCCCCCGACGAAAAACGACAGCCGCGCATCGAGGTCAAATCCGATACGGGCAAGGTTCTCAAAGCATACGCGATGCCTATTCGCGCCAACCTGATGGTCGTTAACGGCGACGAGGTGGAGCCCGGAGATGTCATTGCAAAGATTCCGCGCGAAATCACCAAGACAAAGGATATCGTCGGCGGTCTTCCCCGAATCGTCGAACTCTTTGAAGCTCGACGGCCTCGCGAAACCGCGGTGATGAGCGAAATCGACGGGATCGTCAAATTCGGCCCTGTCACAAAGGGTTCGCAGAAGATCATCGTCGTAAGCGATAACAATGAGGAGCGCGAATACTCGATTCCCCGCGGCACACATATAAACGTGCAGGACGGCGACCGCGTTCGCTCGGGTGAACCGCTTATGGACGGCCCGCTCAACCCGCACGACATCCTTGCCGTGCGCGGTATGGAAGAACTCCAGCGCTATCTCGTCAACGCCATTCAGGAAGTCTACCGACTGCAGGGCGTTCACATAAACGACAAACATATCGAGGTCATCGTCAGGCAAATGCTGCGATGGGTGCGCATCAAGGACGTGGGAGATACCGAATTCCTGCTCGAAGAACAGGTCGATCGGTTCCGCTTCCAGGATGAAAACGAACGCGTTACGAACGAAGGCGAGCAACCGTCGGTAGCCGAACCCCTCCTGCTCGGCATCACCAAAGCCTCGCTCTCGACCGATTCGTTCATATCGGCAGCATCGTTCCAGGAAACCACTCGTGTTCTGACCGAAGCCGCGATTTCCGGGCGCATCGATTATCTGCGCGGCCTTAAGGAAAACGTCATCATGGGGCGGTTGATTCCGGCCGGCACAGGAATGGAATACTACCGCAACGTGAAAATCGCTTCAGATCCTACCGTAAACGAATCACGGCAGGAAAATGAAGATACCCAAAGCTACCTCGAACAACTCACCGGCATCACTGCACGCGTTCCCGCCGCAATAACCGAACCGGAAGTTGATGAGGAAATCACAGAGGAACCCGAAGAGGAAGAAGTCGACAACGTTCTCGATGAGGAAGTTTTCCTATCTGAGATCGATGACGAGTAAATCACTCTACACGACTTCGGGAGGTAGAAGAGAGATAACGGAACAAACGAAATAAGACGAAAACTACGGAAATATCCAAACTATTCCGTTATTTTCGTTATATTTCGTTTGTTCCGTTATCTCTCTTCTACCTCCCGAAGTCATTCCGTCTTTTTTGCCGGTTCCGCGGTTTTTCCACTCCATATAGTACCCTTCTGACTCTCGCCCTACACCCGGTTGTATTGTTTTCTTGACCCTGCGGGAACGATCTGATAGTATCCGCCTGTCTTAAACAAACATGTGAGCTTTCATCCGGAAACTGACTGATATTGCTAGTGCTTATCGGTCAGCAGGCGCCCCACAGAAAAACAGGAAAAAGGCGATGAAGTGTGCAAACTGCGAGAAAGAATGGTTTGGAGACGGAGTAATCTGCGCACAATGCCGGCAGACAAACGCTCAACCGGCGTTGAATGAACTGCCGTCCGGTAAAACTGCAAGTTCAGACAAGGCCGGTAGGCGTAAAGATACCGTACAAACAGCGCAGGGGCCCAAACCTGTAAACGGAGCTGACGCCAATCTGATTCAATTTCCCCGCACATCGGGACAGTCAGGCCCGGCAACCGGCGACTCGGAGACTATGCCTACATGGAGGACCGAGGTTCGAGAAAAGGTGCGCCAGTTCCGTGCGCAACGAGCTGCCGTAGTTCGCCGCGAAGATGAGGAATCCGCGATTGACCTTCCGGCAAACCCCATCGTGGAAGCAGCGTTGAAACGATTGCAGCGCCCGCCCGAGGAAGCGCCCGAGCGGACTACACGGCCGCTGCCGAGGCCGGGTGCAGACCACCGCGAATCTCCCGAGGTTGGCGCAATGCCGGTTGGAGCCGGGGCAAACTCTGTTTATCCCCCGGCTGAGTCGGTGAAGCCTTTGGTGACTGCCCCGGCTGCCGATGCGGACATGAAACCGGCTGCAACTGCGCTTGCGGTTACTGAAAAGGTATTGAAAGCCGAGCCTGTTTTCAGCGACCGCCTGTTTCTTGATGATGCTGATGACAATTCAGACGCACGGCTACTGCCTGCAAAAGCACGCCGGAAGGCAAGCTCCGCCGCAAATACCAGGAATGCCGCGCTTGAATCCTCGCCGCCCGGCGACAATATTATTCCGCCTTCAATAAAGCACTCCGCAAAAATCATCGCGGCCGACGAGGATGGAGAACTCTACCCGCTTCCCCCCCCCGTCTCCACGACATCCGGGGCGCTGGTATCGTTGTCGAAACGTGCTATGGCCTGGGTGACCGACATTACGATCGTTTTGCTGCTTTCTGCTCCGCTGCTGCTGATCGATTCCTTTTTTGCTGCTTTGAAAACATCGGAGAATGCATATCTGATACCGGCGGGACTCGCATGGATTTCGTTTTGTTATTACACGCTGACGTTATGGGCCGGATGCAGAACCTGCGGTATGGCGTGGCAGGGAATCAAAGCCGTCCAAAATTCGATTGGTAACAGTCGTATCTCGGCTCTGCGTGCGATGGTACGGGCGCTGGGATCTACGGCAGCGCTGTTTGCCCCGCCCATAAACTGGCTGTTTATTTGGGTAAGCGGCAATCAATCCAGCCTCGCCGATATCGTTTCAGGAACAATGATCGTACCGGAACAACAGCCGCGTGTTTGATGGCAGGTAGGACAAAATTGGATGGATTTGTTTTGCCTCCACGCAGTAATCGGGGAAGCGGCGCCGCTGCTCATTGGGCGCCGATTGCATCGGGCTTATGAAAGCGATGAGAGGGAGATTGCTCTGGATTTCAACTTGCGCGACGGGAGGAAGCTCCTTATTTCTACCGATCCGCAACGCCTGTCGATCCATTTGACTTCGCGCCCATTGCGGGGCGTCAATCCTGCGTATTCCAAACCCAGAACCGACAGCGCATTCCCTGCCCTGCTCAAAAAGCATTTACGCCCTCGCCGTGTCACCACGGCGGAACTGCTTGGTTATGACCGGGTAGTTCGCCTAGTATTCTCAGAAGACCGGATAATGGATGATGACCCCGGATCCGATGACGGTTCTGATTCGCTCGAAGGTGAAATGCACCTCTACATTCAATTGACCGGCAGGAGCGCAGACGCTGTATTGACGCGCGGTACGGATGCAATTGCATCGTTGCGCCGACGCGAGCTTAACCACGGCTACGTTCCTCCATCTCCCCCTACAGATCTGTTTGACCCGTTTCTTTTATCCGAACCTCAGTGGCTTGCAATTATCGAGCGAAGCGGAAGCGTTTTTGACGCCGGTCTGCGCCTGATAGGGTTTACGGAACTTTACGCGCGCGAACTTGAGTATCTGGCCCGAAAAAAGGGGGCGTGGAAGGCACTCGAGGCCATTCGCTCCGGCCTGGAATACCGCGATTCCCGTGCGTTCATTTACTCCCGCATTCCGATCACTGAATTCGAGCGCACAATCGGCCGGGAGGATGTGGAACTTATCCTGACGACAATCAGGTTGGAGCATTTATCCGGATATGCGGTGCAGGAATTTGATTCGGCGAATGAAGCGGCAGATCGTTATTTCCGGCTAAAACAATCACATGCGGAGTTTTCAGCTCAACGCCGTCGTACGCGTACGGTGCTTGTCGGATCTTTGAAGAAGCTCGAAACCCTGCGCAGCAAATTGCAGGCTGAACTTCAAAATCTATCGTCGGTTGAAATCAGTCAACGCAGGGGAGAGTTGTTGCTTTCCAACCTGCACCAGGCCGAAAAAGTCGGGGACTCGTTCCTGGTCGTCGATTACTATCAGCCCGATGCTCCGCGCATCGCAATACCTGCCGAGGGACGCCCGACCGCTCGCGAGGCGGCGGATCATTACTTCAAACTTGCGCGAAAGGCCCGCAACGGACGCAAGGCCATCGGTGAAAGAATTCCGGCAATCGAAGCCGAAATCTCAGCAAAGAACTTGCTGCTTGAAAAAATGGAACGATGCGTCGAACCGGACCAGTTGCTGCGGCTTTCCGCAAATACAGCAACCCTCCGGTCCCCCTCGTCCAGGTCTCGCTCGACGGGAACTGAAACCAAAACAAAGGTTTCTGAAAAGATACCCGGCGCTCGCCGCTACCGCACAAGCGACGGTTATGAAGTGCTCGTGGGGCGAACCGACCGCGACAATGACTACCTGACCCTGCGCGTGGCAAAATCACTCGATCTATGGTTTCATGCTGCGGATTATCCCGGTTCGCACGTAGTGTTGCGCAACCCGAAACGCACAACGGTGCCGCAGCGCAGCATCGTAGAGGCCGCGCAGCTTGCCGCAAAATTCAGCCAGGCGCGCAATGATACAAGAGTTGCGGTCAATTACTGCGAAAAGAAGTTCGTTTCCAAACCCAAGGGTTTTGCACCCGGACAGGTGCGCCTCTCCTCGTTCAAGACGGTAATGGTCGAACCGCGCGAACTCGACGACCGCGTCTTTTGACGCCTATAACAAATCATCAAACAGTGTTGACGCCCGAATCGGCCCGTCTGCGCATTGCAAAATATGACGCGATGGCGCCAATGCCCATTCCAAGCAGATCCCATTGAAGGTCGTTGGCCGTATCGTACGCGCCGTGTATGCGCATCCCGGGCTCCGGGTGCATATATTTGTCGTCCCACAACTCGATCACTTCATAAAATCCGGCGAGTGTAAAAACCGTAGTAAAGGCAAAGAATGCGATCCAGCCAACGGGCAACTTGTACGCTTTTACATCGAATCTTGCTTTCAGCAGCCATACGATTGCCGGGATAACGAGCGCAGAAACCAGGCAATGCGCAATCTCATCGTACTGAACGAGCTCAAATCTCCGGTTATACCATCCGAAATAATTTCCTATGGCATCCACCTCTATCGCAGCCAGAAGCGTCAGCACTATCCACAACGGAGCACTTACGCCGTATCGTGCCCGGAGAAAAAAACGGAATGCCAGCAGCAGGGCCAGTCCTGCCGGGGAGCTGATCCATATCGGAAGATATGCAAGACGTAAAAGAAACCAACTGCCTGCAACAACAAAAAAAGCGATGGCTACAGAGTCAAACCATTTGCCGGGTTTCGTCATTTGCGGCTCCTTTTTCGGTCCCTGCGGCGCGCATCTTCAAATATTTTCGGCAGGCCATTCCCGCTGCGAGCAATACCAATGCGGCAAACGTCATAGCCGCGCCCAGGCGACGATCGGCGGTTGCAAGAAAATCCAGCGTTAGAGTGTGAGTTCCCGCCGGCATATCAAGCACGATTTCCCCGACTCGACCGGTTCTGATGGAAACCGGTTCGCCGTTGATCCGCGCCGTCCAACCCGGATAGTTGGAGATGCGCACAGATACAACCGATGTGGATTCATTCCGGAAAACGATTCTGCGCGATTCCGGCAACCATTGCTCTATGGATGCCTCGCCCGCCCCGGCTACAAATTCAACCGCCGGCCTGTCCGGCAGCAAGCGCGGCGAATCACGCGGCGCCGTAGCGTAATAAGATGTATCAGGCCAGGACCTGAACGCTTCTGCCCCGTATGTCGGGCCGACGACCCGATCATAGCTGACACACAGGGCCGCAACGAGCACTGCGCCAACAACTAATGCACAGCAGAAACGCGCAACTGCGTATCCGGATAATACCGTTGATTTTCGCCATTCCCAGCAAAACGCCGTCAGCATGGCTGTGGAGGCGGCGGTCAATGCGAGCATCCTCCAGGAAAAAACCCCGATCTCTATCTTTGGAATAAGGCTGCCCAAGGGGCGTGAAAATACGGTCATCATCCAGCTTGCAATCAACCCGGCGGCGATCCACGGCGCCGCAGCCTTTATATTTACCCCGCGCCGCTTCAAAAAAACCGCGAACAACGAGATGAGGACAATCAGGATCAGCGTCACAAGCCAGATGTGGTTGATCCTGTGCAGAAACCCGTCTCCCTGATGATCGTAGCGCATGGAGCTAAACAGAAAAACGTAGCTCTCGTGATAGGGAAACGATTGAACGATATCCTCTGAATGAATGTATTTCTGCTCGATAACGGCAGGATAAATATAGACGCCTGCCAGAAGTGTGCCGACTGCAATCGCAGCAAGTATCGTACAGGCGGTCCGGAGCCTTTTTTTCATCAACAAATACACCGCGCCTACAGGCCCCCAGATCAGCGCAAACTGATAGGCGGTTGGAGGGTGGGAGAAAATGAACAATCCCCAACATAAAGCCAGCCCCACAAACGCGGTGATTATTTCGGGACGAAGGCCCAAGGGGGCGAAACCTGCGGATTCAGGGTGCGCGCGATCATTTTCGTCGATGAGATCCCAGGCATATTTAAGAGCGAGCGGAGTCCATATGAAGCTGAAGCACTCGGCGACTGCACCGCGCTGGTAAACATTTATCAGATGATATGGCGCGAAGATGTACACAAACATACCGATGTATGCCGCCGCAGGACTGAAAAAGCGGCGCGCGAGACTATAGAAAGCCAGACCCGATGCCGCCATCAATGTCATATAGAGCGCCATAAGGACGTTCCGCCAGTCTCCGAGAAAGAAATAAAACAGCGAGGTGAGATAATAGGTGGCCGGTGGATAAAAAACGGTTGTAGGGGCCCCGAACCCGCTTCGGGTGTCCTCCTGCCATCTGGGGTAAGGATTTCCGGCGATCAGGGCGCGATGGAAGCCTTTCATTTGATTGACGTGCATGGCCAGATCGTGCGCAGCGGGCATCTCACCGCCCGGTCTCCCATCAGTCGACTGACCGCCGATGTAGAAATAAGGCAATATCGCAATGGCCGAAAACAGGAATGCTGCGGCAAATACCGCTGAGGATTGAAACCTGTACTGCATATTTATTTTTGAGGTCCAATTCAGGGTCTACATGGTGAAGACAAACGCGCCAGCTATCAACCCGCGCAGGAAAAAATTTGTAATTGACGGAACGTGCATGGTATCTAAATTAATCCACACGACATCGGGACATGAAAGAAAGATAACGGAACAAACGAAATGAGACGAAAATTACGGAAAAGTTGAATATTTTCGTCTGTTCCGTCTTATTTCGTCTGTTCCGTTATCTCTCTTATAGTCTCACTCTTTGAACCAATCTTTTAAGGATCGATTTAAGCCGCATGCGTATTGCGATAGACGCCATTCCGCTGGTATCTGCGAAAACCGGAATCGGACATTACACGGACTCGCTTGCAACCTGGCTTGCACGAACTCACCCGGACCACACCTACGATCTGATTTCACCGTTCGATTTCCAGTTCGAGCCTACAAACGGGACGCGACCGCCTAATCTGATCAAGCGTTTTACTCCTGTTCGCTCCCTGTTCCGTAAGTGGTGGCTTGTAGGTTTGCCCTCGCTGCTGCAGATTTCGCCCGTAGATCTTTTCCATGGAACCAACTACTGCATTCCGCTCTGGGCGCCGTGCGCATCGGTTGTAACGATTCACGACTTGTCTCTTTTTACCCAGTCGTCAACTCATGAAGCTGAGAATGTCAGGCGAGGCAGACGCAGGATTCCGGTGATGGCGAGGCGCGCCGACAAAATTATTGTTCCAAGCGAATGGACAATGCAGGAGACCGTGGCGCATTTGGGCATCCGCGAGGATCGAATATCCGTTATCTACGAGGCGGCCAGGGAGAACATGCATCCGGTGGACGAAAGTGAAGCACGACAGGTACTGGAAAAATACAAGCTGACGAAGCCTTATCTGCTTTACGTCGGAACAATCGAACCGCGCAAGAATCTGACAGTGCTGATAAGGGCATTCGACCAGATTCTGCGATCAACCGAACACCGCCCGACGCTTGCGCTTTGCGGCGGGCGCGGATGGCTCGATGACAACGTATTCGGACTGGTTGACGAACTGAAAATCGGCGATGCAGTGCGCTTTACCGGCTATATCCCCGATGAAGATCTGCCCGCGCTTTATTCACAGTCTGAGATGTTTCTGTACCCGTCGCTTTATGAAGGATTTGGTCTGCCGCCTCTTGAGGCGATGGCCTGCGGAACGCCTGTGATTACGAGCAATACTACGAGCCTGCCGGAGGTGGTAGGAGAAGCAGGCCTTACAATTTCGCCCAGGGACTGGCGCGCCCTTGCGGCGGCAATAGCACGATGGCTCGGCAATCCTGAGGAAAGGCTGTATTTTCGAAGCGCCGGCCTGCATCGAGCCGCGCAGTTTTCCTGGGAACGAGCGGCTAACGAGACGCAGACCGTGTATGATGAAGTCTTTCGCAAACGGCAGGCGCAATAACGCTAGACCAATCCACCGGAGTTTTGTACAAAGCGTGAGACAGCAGGAGGGATAACGGAACAAACGAAATAAGACGGAAACTACGAAAGTATTCAGCTTTTCTGTAAATTTTGGTTTTTTCGATTGTTCCGTTATCTACCTTTTATGTCCTGAAGTCGTGTAGAGCGGTTCAGTCAACACCTATGAGTCGGATCAAAACAATTTCGCGGAATATCAGGCTGCTACTGGCTGACGATTTTCTCAAACGATGGGAATCTCAGGATCAACACATAGCTGAAGGCGCAGAGCAGGCCGGCGCTCAGGTAGTGGACCTTGAGCATCGAATGGTTGAAAGGATCGGCGAAGTCGAACGGCGGGCAGACGCATACGAGCAGGCGCTCGACCAACGCATCGAGGAACGGTTTACTGCGATTGATAAAAGGATCGAGGAATACCAGGCAGCCCTCGATGCCAGAATTGAAGTGCGACTTCTCGGCGCCGAACGCGATGCGGAAGACCGCGCGTCCGCTCTCGAACGGCAAATCAATGAACGAGCCGATGGATTCGAGACGGCGATTTCGCGTCGCGCGGATGAATTCGAAGAAGTATTGACGCAACGAACAAACTCCTTCGAAGCCGCTTCGGCGCATAGAGCCGATGAATACGAGCACTCGATCGCCGACCGTCTTACGGAGTTTGAAACTTCGCTTTCCCAACGAGCCGATGATTACGAGGAAACCATCGACAGCCGGCTCGAAGCCCACTATGCGGAAATGGAAAAGCGCGGTGAACAATTGCGGGCGGATCTTTTAGCCCGCGCCGAGCAGTTTGAGTCCGGCGCAACCAAACGCGCAGACGATTATGAAGCCGCTCTAGACGCCCGCGTCGAGGAACGATTTGCTGCGGCGGAGTTGCGACTTGATACCCGGACCGAAGAAGCTGAAAACAGGCTGGGCGGCGAGTTCGCCGCCGCAATCGAACGATTGGACAAGCGCTTCGATGAACGTGTTACATCTACGGACGTGCGCCTGGATGAGCGTTTCGTAAGGATCGAGAGACGCATCGATGAAAGGTACGTTTCTCTCGAACAACGCAGCGATGCGCGTATGGAAGCACACGAGCGCCTGGTCGACGGCAAGCTGCATCAGCGGTCGCAGGATATCGTGGACCGGACGGATCTGATGCTCCAGATCTTCGATCAGAGACTCGACCGGATGCGAAGGGAGCTGATCAGGTCGAATACTCAATCCGAACCGGCTCCGTCTAAGACTCCTGAAATCATTTCGCCCCGGAATACTGACGTAGAAGGCTCTCCTTTTGAAAGCGCGTCCCCGGCGCTGCAGCTCACATCGTTCAGAAAACTTGCCGAAAACGGCGCCGCCGAATTAAAACTTACAAAAACCGGAACCACCTCACTCTACGAACAGATCCTTTCGTGGAAAAAAATCGCGCACGAAGGGATGCTTGAATTTACACCCGATGAGCAGGAAACCGCAGATTACATACTCAGCTTTCTTGCCGATCCCGAGGAAATCCATTACGCACGTCAGCACCTCAGACGCTTTATAGCGACCCTCGAGCGAATTCCTCCGGCGCAGAGTTCAAGCGATCGCCTGCTGGAACTTGGGAGCCTGTCGCACATCGCTCCGGCGATAAAAAAATATTGCGGATATAAGGAGATTCATTGCGCCGATCTCTGGGATGGAGATGCTGTAGAAACACAATCAGTAACACAGATCGACGGCGGCGAGACTCACACGTTTGAATTGAGGAACTTCAACGTAGAAGCCGACGTGTTTCCTTACCCCGACGCATACTTCCGCGTCGTGCTTTGCTGCGAACTGATCGAGCACCTGCGGCGCGATCCCATGCACATGCTCTGGGAATGCAATCGCGTGCTGCAGCCGGAAGGATATCTGCTCCTGACTACGCCGAACATAGCAAGCGCAAGAGCGATCGAGGGGCTGCTCGTAGGATGCGCGCCCTACCTGCTTGCGCAGTACAACATCCACGAGACCGCCGATCAGCACAACCGGGAATATGCCCCCTATGAAGTGGGCGTAGCGCTCGCGGCCGCCGGGTTCCACGTCGTGGCGCTCGAAACCGCCGATGTATGGATGCGCTCGAATCCGGCAATTCTGGACCTGCTGCGCCAGGTGGAAATCACCACGGAGTTGCGCGGAGACAACATTTTCGCTCTCGCGCAAAAGGTTTCACCCCCGGTCGAGCGTTATCCGAAGGAACTGTATACCGAGTGATCGACAACCGCACCGAAGGAGACGCCAACCGCATCGCCGAGGAAGGCGGATTCGAGTTCACGGTCGAACCGGCCGAGGAAGGCAGCCGCCTTGATTCCTACCTTGCAGCAAGATTGCCCGGCCGCAGTCGCGTACAGATACAGCGTGCAATAGAGTGCGACCTGATATCCGTAAATGACCGGAATACGAAAGCAAGTTACAGGATACACGCGGGGGACAGAGTAGAAGGAGACCTGCTGCCCACCGCACCGCTTGCAGCCCGGGCTGAAGCAATTCCGCTTGCAATTTTGTATGAAGATGACCAGATAGTGGTAATCAACAAGCCCGCAGGCATGGTTGTTCATCCGGGTGCGGGCATCAGTTCCGGGACCTTGGCCAACGCGCTCGTTCACCATCTGAATGTCGGAGGGAACGTCTCCGGTTCGGGAGATCCGTCGCGTCCGGGCATAGTCCACCGGCTGGACCAGGGAACTTCGGGCCTGCTCGTAGCGGCGAAGAACGAATCGGCGCAACTATACCTCTCAAGACAGTTCGCCGACCGCAATGTGGAAAAAAAGTATTTGGCGCTCGTCTACGGCCGTCTTGCAACTGACCAGGGGCGCATCGAGGCGCCGATAGGTAGGGACACGCGCAATCGTACCCGTATGGCTGTCAGGGAGAACGGCGGCGGGCGCTATGCGCTGACTTTGTACCGGGTACAGAGGCGAAAGAAGGATTTCACATTACTGGATGTGGAAATTAAAACCGGCCGAACTCACCAGATTCGCGTACATCTTGCCCATATGGGACATCCCGTGGTCGGTGATTCAACATACGACAACGGGCGAGGCAAGTCGCTGAAAGACCCTCGAATGCGTGCGGCCATCGCAGCGCTGGGTCGGCCGTTTCTCCACGCCGCTTACCTTGCCTTCCTGCACCCCGCAACCGGTCAGCGGATGGAGTTCTTCGCGGATATGCCGGACGAACTACAGAATTTTCTTGCCGGCCTCAGCGATTGACACTCTGCATTCAAGCCTGCCGACTGTAGATGGAGAGTGTCAATTCGCCATTTCCCGTCCAAGCTTGTCGCGCTCTACCTCGATCGACGACGGCGCCGCAGGAGATGACAGCACGCCGCCGGTTTTTATCCGCGGCGCAATTTCAACTCGACCCAGCAAAATATACCTGATGCGTTTCGGCAAAACGTACTGCGCGGCGCGTACGATCTTTTCAACCAATGAAGCCAAATCGCCGCTCCCCTCCCAATGTTCGCGTATTACGTCCTGCGGGGATCTTGCAAGCAGGCGCAAAATTACCAACGATACCAGGTAGACGTCATCCACCTGACCGAGGAACGGGATCATATCGGGGAGTGCGTCTATAGGGGAAATCACGTAAACGATCGTGCCAAGCAAAAGCGCCTTTTCGGCCGTCGGAACGCGACCGTCCCTGAACAGCCTGGCCAGGAGCTTCAGAAAGTTTGGAATCAGCAGCAACCCGCGCTTGAGTATCCCGCGAGCTTCCCGTTTTTCACCTTTATCCGTCATCGACTCTTCCCTCCTCCATTTGCCCGCGCCCGCGCCCGGTGATTAAATAGTCCGGAAAGTATTTAATCATCGAGCGAAGGATTCTTCAATAACGCTATGAGTCAACAACCTCGCCCCTTTCCAGAAGCCATCGAACTGACCGATGCGGATACGGTACTGCAGATCAACTGGGATGACGGCGCCGTAAGCCGCCACCTGCTTTCGGTGCTGAGAGCCGACTGCCCGTGCGCACAATGCAAGGGACACTCCCCCGAAGGCAGCCTTAACCTCACACCCGAACAGTTTCCGGATATCAAGCTGCTCGACATTGCACCCGTAGGCAGCTACGCCTACACCATTGTATGGAGCGACGGCCACAACACCGGCATTTACACGCTTGATTACCTCCATCAACTCGAAAGCTCTGCGTGACGGGCGAAAAGAGAGATAACGGAACAAACGAAATAAAACTGAAACTACGAAAATATTCAACTTTGCAGTAATTTTCGCTTCATTTCGTTTGTTCCGTTATCTCATCTGTCGCGGTGCGCAAACAGTTCGATGTCGCTCCGGAGTCCGATGTCTTCGACGAACTTGATGTCGTGACTCACTACCAGCAGTGCACCGCGGAACTCCCGCAACGCCGAGGTCAGCTCCTCGATACTTGCAAGATCAAGGTTGTTTGTTGGCTCGTCCAAGATCAGCAGTTCGGGCGTAGAATCGGCGCAGAGCAGGCAGGCAAGCCCCGCCCGCATTCGCTCTCCGCCGCTGAGCACACGAGCCGGTTTCAATCCCGCGTCCTGGGTAAAAAGGAATCGACCGAGAAGGGTTCTGAGTTCGTGAACCGGTCTGCTGGGTGCTCGGCGCTGCAGGTTCTCAAGCAGCGTCGCCCCGGCGTCGAGCACCGTAACATCCTGATCGAGCAAACCTATCCGGTGCGATTTGATCTGTAAATCCCCTTCCGATGGTTGGAGCCTTCCGCAAATAAAGTTGATCACCGTAGATTTCCCGGCGCCGTTTCGCCCCCTTAGATGAATCCTTTCAGGCCCGGTGATCTCAAAATTCAACGGCTCGTTCCAGAGAGGCTTTGAACCGTTCGCATAGGTGTGATTAACACCGGACAGTTTCACGAGGTTTCGATCCGCCGAAACCCGGGTGTGGCTCAGATCAATAATTATCCGATGGTCTTCACGAATACGGGCGCCCGCTTCCGACACTTCATTGCGGAGCGACTCAACCTTTACCAGATGGCGCGTTGCCGAGCGCCCCGACGAAACCTGCGCGCTGCGCTGCCGGGCTCCCGCAAGAATCGGCGCAATGTTGGCGTTCGCGAGGTTTCGCGCAGCGGCAAATTGTCGCTTCTGTCTTCGTTCCCGTTCTCGCTGTGCAGCATACTTTGCTGCCTTGAGCCGAAGCTGGGCGCTTTGGAGCGAGTTTTCAGCAGCCTGTCTCTCGACTTCTCGCCTCTCCGTGAAGAAATCGAAATTCCCCCCGTACGTCGTCAACCCGTGCGCATCGAGTTCGGCTATAGATTCGACCAGATCCAGCAGCGCACGATCGTGACTCACAACGATCAGTCCGCGACGCCAGGATGCGACCAGATCGTAGACAAAGCGCCTTGCATGCAGATCGAGGTGATTGGTGGGCTCGTCGAGCAACAGAAAATCCGGGTCGATTGTAAGAGCGCCGGCCAGCCGCACGCGGGTAAGTTCACCTCCGCTCACCGACGATACCTGCTGGTTAAGAGACAGATGCCCTATACCGAGTCGTGTGAACTCCTTTTCTATACGCTCGGGCAGATCCCACCATCCTTCGAGCATACCGAAATCCGCTTCTGTCCCGTCACCTCGTTCTACCCGCTCGAGTGCATTCAGTTGAGCAGAAACGCCTAATACCTGGGCAAGAGTTGCTCCGCTGGCTGGGAAATACTGCCCAACGAGCACGATCATTCCCAAGCGCGTAATAACACCTCGCGCAGGATCGCGCTTGCCGGCTAATAGTTCGAGCAGGGTTGATTTCCCGGACCCGTTAGCACCGACAAGACCGATGCACGAGTAACCAAGACTCAAATTAACCGATGAAAACAGCGGAGATTTGTCCGGCAGGTCGTAACCAAGATCTATCGCACACAATTGCGGCGTCATAAACTTCCCCCATAGGCTGATAAGACACAGTCCCGGCGCTCCTCCGTTGCGGGAGGGGCCATTTCTGCGACGGATTGAGGAAGTTTATTTACGCATAATGAACGAGAAGCGCGGGCGAAGTCGCTGCTTTAACCGGCTCCCCGAAAAAGGACTCCTTTTCGATCAACTGCTATGCGAACGCGGGCAATTCTACAGGGAAATCACTGCTCTGTAAACAAAGTTACCTGAGATTCTCAATCGAAGGATCTTTCGCGCTGACGTTAACACTCAACCATTAATCGGGAAGAAATTGTCAGGACGAGTATTTCTTCAACCGGCGATACCGGGCGAGGAGTTCTTCAAGAAAGGATTCGAAGTCGAGTTCAGCCGGATCGTAATCGGGGCGGAGGCGATCGAGGAGCGGCACCGCGATTCGCCACGCGAGGCGGCGGCGCGCCGGATCCGGTATGGTGTAGCGCCTTCGCAGGAACGCTTCTACCACTTCAATTTCAGATTGGCCCAATAAACGAACATCGGCGCGGAAATCGAATGCTGGAGCAATCCGGCGGCATGCAGGATCGATCACTTCGCCGGAAAAAACTTCGTCGAAACGCAGCGCTACGCCCTCGCGCTCCTTTATGACTACGGTGCCCGCAACCAGATCGCCCAGGCGCTGGGAGCGCGGCGTGGAAAATACCGATATAACACCGATTGAGTAAAACGGGAGGAACAGCGCAACCGGCATCATATCGGCGCCGCGGATAAGATTGCGTGTGAATGCGGCGAAGAATCCGACAGGCCGTCCGTCGGTTGCAATAACGCGCAGGCGCAATAATCGTTTTCCGGGAGTCTGCCCGTTCCATAAGGTTTCGAACAAGACGAAATACCCGAAATTCAGCACGAATACTGCAAGCGTTGCAACCGCGAGCAGCCACAAATTGCCTTCTTCCAGGCTCGCGCCGGCGCGTGAACCCGCCGTTCTCAGTGCGCTGCTGAAATTCATCGCCGCAATTACGGTCGCAATAATAAGCAACACCTGCACCGCGTGATCTATCGCACAGGCTATGAATCTGTTGCCGATGGATGCGAGCGCGAAATGCAGCTCGACGTGTTCGGGCGTTTCTATTGTCAGTATCTCTTCGGTCAACGGGTCTGAGTCCTGAAACGGATGCGCCGGCTAACCCACGCCACACGACATTGGGACATAAAAGAGAGATAACGGAACAAGCGAAAAAAGACGAAAACTACGGAAGTAGTTCATTTTCCGTAGTTTTTGTTTCATTTAGTTTGTTCCATAATCCCTCGTTCGCCTTCAGAAAATCGGTCATTCGATTTCCGCAATTACGGGAAGGTGGTCGGAGGGGAAGCGCCCGTCGAAAGTGTCGGCGAGCGTACCGTGCAGGCGCACGCGCCATCCGTCACCCAGAAAAATATAATCGATCCGCGATTCGGGCGGGCCAAGCGCCTTGAAACCGTTGAAGGTTGATGTAGGCCCGTGATGGCCGAATTGTGAAAGATTGCGTGCGTCCCGCAGCGGCCTTCCGTCGCCGGATTCCGAGGTAATAGCGAGGTAGGGCGCATCGGTTTGGCGGCAGTTGAAGTCTCCGGTCAGAATTACACGGCTGTTGCCTGCCATCTTCGCCATCCGCGTCCGGAGCAGCAGTGCGCTTTGTTTACGAGCCTCTACGCCTACGTGGTCGAAATGTGTATTGAAATGGAAAAAGTCCCGCTTCGCCGTTCGGTCGCGAAATTTGCACCAGGTAGCGATGCGTGTAATGGCGGCATCCCAATTCTTCGAACCCGGTGTATCCGGTGTTTCAGACAACCAGAAAGTTCCGCCTTCGAGTACTTGAAACCTGTCGCGCCTGTAAAAAATCGCCGAAAATTCCCCCTTATCTTTCCCGTCGTCTCGCCCCACGCCGTACCACGCATATTCGGGCAGCAGTGTTGCAAGATCATCGAGCTGCCTGCGCAGCGCCTCCTGTACGCCGACCAGGTCCGCACCGTGAAATCGGATCATGCCGGCAACCATTTCCTTGCGATTAGGCCAGGCGTTTTCACCGTCGCGCGGATTGTCATATCGAATGTTGAACGTCATTACCCGCAGCCTCGCCGCACCGGATTGAGCCGATGCCGTAAGCGCGGGAACTGCCAGGATAAGGACCAGCAAAAGAAATCGGTATCTCATGCGGCCGATTCTAATTCAATGCGCACAAAAGAGAGAAGAGAGATAACGAAACATTCGGAATAAACGAAACAAACGGAAAAGTTTTTACTCTTTCGTTTATTTCGTTTATTCCGAATGTTTCGTTATCTCTCTTCCCTCTTTTCCTGATTGCTCCCCGGATTATCGCCGGCGAGGCGTTGCGGTCCGATCCAGATCGAGCCGCGGAATGCCGAACTTGCCTTCAAGTTGACTGAGTTTTTCCAGGTCGATCAGACCGATTATATTGACGAGCACGAGTTCTTTCGGCTCCGCTGCGATAATGGTCAGTCCTGAGATCTGGCCTCCCTCAAGCCAGGTGAACACCTCGACTCCCTGACTTTCGCGGCGGCTCCTGACGCCCACAATTCGCGACCATCCGGGCGCTCGCAACTGCGAACGAATCGCATCGATGTCCGCCTGCTGATACTCTCCGGGCTTATCGAAATTCAACACTCTCACATATACGCCCTTCAGACCCTCAATGAGGCTTCTTATGGCGGCTTCTTCCTGCCGGTCCGCGCGAAGGAATTTGGATGCGACCTGAAGCAACTGTGCATCCAGCGACACATCTACGGTCTCTGCGGCTTTGCCGGCGAGGCGGTCAATGGTGTCGAGCTGAATTTTAGCGCCCTGCGCGTATCCCGCCGCAGACATCAGACACACAAGGATAAACAAATAAAGGATTCTCATCGGATTCATTTTGCGTAATAACCGCGCCGGGTGCGCACTACCGTCCCATCGCGTTTCACCTCTACATTGATCTTTCTGAACTTTCCGTCCTTTTCGCCGTACTCCGGCGAATATGCAAGGCTGTACAACAGGCGCAGTTCCGCAGCTACGCGCTCATAAACCCCATCCAGATCGCTCTCGTCTTCGGCGCTGAAAAGCGAGCCGGCCGTATCATTGGCCAGAGCTTCGAGCTGTTTGAGTGCGGTCTGGTGCGGCCCCAACCTTCGCGTGCGGAGACGTTCGCGTACGCCTTCGGGCAAATTGGGCTGGTTGATTCTTGAGAGGATTTTGGGGATTTCCGGATTGAGGTGAACCGGATAGATCGTCACATCCTCTTCGCCCACGCGCTCGATCAGTTCGCGAAACGAGCGATTGCTGCCGCCATTGTCGCCGATCAGATTTTCATCGACTCCATCGGTGAGCACTACGATGGCCTTGCGCGATTCCTTAATTTTCCCGAGAAGGTCAAGCGTAGTCCACATCGCATCATAAAAGGATGTGCCGCCCTGTACATCCTTAAGTTTTCCGATCCTTTCTTTCAACAACCGGCGGTCCGTAGTGAAGTCGGAAACAACATAATAGTTGCGCGTAAACGCAGTAACCGCTACGCGATCGTGCGGAGCAAGGCTGTCGATGAACTTTTTGGCTGCATTGAGCATTACCGGTCGCTTGTCCCGTGTACTGCCGCTCAAATCCAGCATCAGCACGAGATTGATGGGCGCCGTCACCGGGTCGAAATGACTTATTTCCTGCCTGAGTCCGTTCTCGTAAACAAGGAAGTCCTCGCGAGTCAAGGTCGAAATCGCGTGACCGTTCCTGTCTATCGCCCTGACGTTGAGCGTGACGAGTTGGGTATCGATTTTGATGGCTTCCGCGCCGGGAAGGCGACTTTCAACCGCTACGGCATTGCGATCCTCGGTTGCATCGACATTCGCCTTCGGAAGCGGCGCTCCCGCTTCATCCAGATCAGCCGTAGTGGATGGCGATTCGTTGCCTGCTCTTTGAAGGGTGGGCCTTCTCGCTGAAGTCGACTGCCCGGTCGACGCCGCGCCGTCGAGCGAATAATCCGGATTGTCGTGGTCTACACGTCGCCCTATCGAGGTATTGCGGTTTTCGCTGCTGCTCGTACGAATCTGGATGCCCGAGCCTCCTGCGGAAAAGACATCCGGTCCGGACTTGCCGCGCATGCTTCCGGCGAGTGAAACGCCCATTACCCGCGGATCGCTCATAAACCTGGCAACGGCATCCGGATTGAGTTTGACCTGAATTACGGCTGCCTCGTGCGCTTCGAGCACCACCGTCATCAGTTCCAGATCCCTGCCCGAGGGTTTGGCATAAATATAGGTGCGCGCCGGAGCGCCTACAGTCGAATTGACCCGCACAAGAGGCTGCCAGTCCTTGGGCATCAGGTTTCTCATCGTGACATCAAACGGCGCTTCGTTACCAACGGCGAGGAAATTCTGATTCTCGAACACTGCGATCTTGAAACTCTTGACGCCTGCCGGTCGAATGATTCTGACGAAAAAATTCGCCACGCCAAGCATCGGGATCTTGGTGCGTTTGGCGTTATGGGTTTTCTCCAGATGCTGTACTATGCCGTCGAATCCCTTCTTCTGCGCGTATGCAGCAATCGGCGAAACAAAAATGATTACCGACAGGGTAAGAACGCGGGCGTGTATGCGGCGGTGCGTTGACATCTTTCAATCCTCGGTCTGAAATTCAGATTCAGAAGTTTCCGGCAGGCAGCACGGCGGGAGGAGAAGAAGAAGGCGCCGAGTGCCGAGTGCGATTGGGGACCCAGTGCACATTAAACAAAGTTCTTTGAGTTTTTCAGCCGCGGAGCGGCGAAAGATCTGTAGCCCAGGGCGTGAGCCCTGGGTAGGTGTAGAGAAACCCAGTAAGCCCCGGAGGGGCGGAAGATCTTTCGCCCTTTCAGGGCTCAAACGTTCTTTTTCTACTGACCTGGCGCTCACGCACCAGGCTACAGATCTTTCGCCGCTTCGCGGCTGAAAAACTCAAAACTTTGTTCACAGAGTAATAAACGGAATAAACGAAGAAAAAGAGTCTTCTGGGTTTGTTCCGTTTATTCCGTTTGTTCCGTCGTCTTACTTTACCTCGCCAGTTGGACCGGCTCCGGCGCGGCGCAGCACGAAGCGGCTTCGGCTCGTTCCGGCAGATTGTCCTGCAGCACGACGAAGACTTCCCACGCATTTCCGTCCGGATCTGCTACCCAGGCCTTGTCCTGCACGGCAAAGCAGCAGGTGGTCTGTGTTTCTTCTCTGGTTAGCAGTCCTGCCTCGCGCCACCGGTTGCGCACCGCCGTGACTTCATCCGAAGTCGCTACCTGCAAGCCCAGGTGCGAAAGCGCTCCGCGCGGCGCTTCACCCGTTTCGTTCAATGCAAAATTGAGCGGCGGATTCGCTACGTCGAACTTTGCATACCCCTTCCGAACCTTCGCCGGCTCGATCCCGAACATCTTCCTGTAAAACTCTACACTCGCCTCCACGCTCCGTACATTCAACGATACGTGCGGCTTCAATACCCTTACTTCCGTCATTTCCAGTCCCTCCTTGTCCTGCTGCATATAATCTGTTCAACAACATATTCGCTTTCGCGAATGCGTTGGAGAATACAATGCCCGGACACATATGTCAAGACATATTTTTTGATATGTGGTAGAATTCGCGGGTTATGAGAGGTAAGCGGGGAGAAGGGTTGGTTATGACGGAAGCGGAGCGGGAGCGATTTTTTCTGGCGTTGGGGGATCGCACGCGGCTGCGTTTGCTGCATTTGATGGGCGAGGACGAGGTATGCGTATGTTTTTTCGTAGCGGTATTCGGCGAGAGTCAGCCGAAGATATCGCGGCATCTGGCGTATTTGCGGCGAGCGGGGATCGTGGCTGCGCGGCGCGAGGGGAAGTGGATGCATTACCGGGTCGTACCGCCGCGGGATGCGGGGGCGGCGCGCGTATTGCGCGAGGTAGTCGCGTGGCTGGCTTCGGATCCGGATATGCAGGCTGACCGGGCGCGGCTTGCGAATTTATGCTGCGCGCCGCGGTTGCCTGCGGAGTTGCGCGATGCGCCGCTGCCCTCACGCTTCGTCCAGTTGACGCGGTGAATCAGCGGAGCAAATAGAATCATCGCTGTTCGGTTTCGCCTAGCGTTACGGCGCGATAGCCGGGACGCCAGCGCGCCGTCAGTTCGCCTGCGCCGACCCGTACATCGATCCTGCGGAATGTGCCGTCGCGTTTTTCGTTCGTCGAGTAATAGGCGAGCGTATATTGATTGCGCAGTTCCTCGGCGATCAGGCCGAAGGCGTAAGACGTGCTTTCTATGGTCTCTGCGCGCATGTATCTGGCGCCGGAATGCGCGGCAAGCGATTGCAGGTATTCGGTCGCCGTGATGTAGCGGTCCCTTCTGGGCGGTTGCTGTATCTGCTGCGCTGCGGCGACGAACGACGCGCCAAGGAACCGGGAAAACGGCGGAATCGAGGGCGGTCTGATCGTAGGGCCGCCTATGTTTCGCGTTTCGTACTGCACGGCGTAGGTGAGCACTCCGGTGTTGGCTACGAGTTCGAGCGTGCTTTCATAGGTTGCGCGGCGGCTGTATGTGTCTACGCCGTCGGTAAGCACGACTATGGCCTTGCGGCCGCGCACGGGTACGAGCTTTTCGTTGATCGTGATGTGTACGGCGTCGTACAGGCTTGTAAGGTAGCTGCTTTTTACCGAGCGTATGGTTCTGGAAAGCTGCCTGCGATCGCTTGTAAAATCGCCGAGGAAGTTTACCTTTTCATCGAAGGTGACTATCAGCACTCGATCCTGCGGCTTGAGTTTTCTTACGAAATCGAGCGCGGCTCGGCGTATGACGTTCATCTTGGTGCGCGTACTGCGGCTTGTGTCGATCAGCAGCGCAACATCGAACGGAGCTTCGGTAGAGGAAAACGATGCAATTTCCTGCGTCTCGCCGTTTTCGCGCAGCACGAAATCCTGCTCGCGCAGTCCCGTTACGAGCCGTCCCCACCTGTCGGTGACTATCACCGGCACGCCCACGAGCGCCGTATCGAGACGTATCACGTCGGGTTTTTGCGGGTCCTGACGGGCGCTTCCGCGCGCCGCAGGCATAGCCGACAAAACAAGTGCGCACACACAGGCGCAGATCAATGCTGCGGTTGAGATCCTATTACGGTTCATCAAAAATAAAGAGAGAACACGGAACGCACGAAACCGAACGGTAAAAAAGCGGGATGCACCTGTTTTGTTTGTTCCGTTTCATTCAGTCTGTTCCGTCGATTGTTTGTTGCTCCGATTCCTGTCCCGTCTCCACGCCGCCCATTATAGCAGTTCGACGCCGCCCGAACGCCAGACAGTAAACGCTCGGCAGCGCCAGCAGCGTAAGAAACAGCGTCGAGAGCAACCCGCCCACGACTACGGTTGCAAGCGGCCGCTGCACATCCGATCCTATACCGACGGCGCGCGCAGCCGGAATCATGCCGAGCATCGCTACGATGATCATCATCAGTACGGGGCGCATCTGTTTGATCGACCCCTGAACAATTGCCTCTATGATGTCTCTCTCGTTTGATGCGCGCTGATTGTTGATCTCCGATACTACCAGCACGCCGCTCATCACGGCCACGCCGAACAGCGATATGAACCCTACTGCGGCCGATACGCTGAGGTTTATTCCCCGCACCCAGAGTCCCGCGATTCCTCCTATGAGCGAGAAAGGAACGCTCATCAGCACGAGTCCGGCGTAACTCGATCTGCCGAAAGCCGAAAACAGCAGCCCGAAAATGAGCGCGATCGTAAGCGGAATTATAAAAAACAGCCTCTTTCGGGCTCGCTCCAGATTCTCGAACATTCCGCCCCACGCGGCCTGATATCCCTCGGGCAGCTCGATTTCTTCGCGGAAACGCCTTTGCGCCTCGGCCGCAAATCCGCCCTGATCGCGTCCCCGGATGTTGGTGCGGATCGAAATCTGCCTCTGATTTTCACGCCTTGCAATGATCGTTGCTCCGTTGACGGCTCTTATCTCGGCGATCTGCGCAAGCGGAATGCGGCCGCCGTCGCGCGCGGGAAGGAGTATTCGCCCTATCGCATCGGCGTCGGCTCGGTATTGCGGAGCGTAGCGCGCTGTGATGTCGAACCTTCGTTCGCCTTCAAATACAGTGCTCACTGCCCGGCCGCCGATGGCGAGTTCGATTACGTCCTGCACGTCGCCGACGTTTATGCCGTGGCGGGCGGTTTCTTCGCGCTTGATCCGTATCTGAAGCTGTGACTGTTCGCCTTCCTGTTCGATTGATGCATCGGCGGCGCCGCGCACGCGCTCGAGCATACCGAGCGTGCTCATCGCCAGTTCGCGCAGGCGCCCCAGATCCGGCCCGCTTATGATTACGGCCAGATCCGCCGACGATCCTGTAGCCATTTCGGTTGATGTATCAATGATGGGTTGCGTGAAATTGAATGAAGCGCCGGGGATCGCGTCGCGCAGCTCGTGGTTTAATTCCTCCACAAGATCGCGTTTGGTCCTGCCCTTCGGCCAGTCCTTGTAGGGCCGGAGTCCTACGAGCAGTTCGTTCCGGTTCGGCCCGAATGGATCGGTTCCGGAATCGTTGCGTCCGGTCTGCGACATAACATACTGCACCTCTGGCGACCGTTTAATGACCTCGCGCATTTGGCGCGCAACTTCGGCGGATTTGTGCAGCGATACGCCGGCCGGGAGGTTGGCGCGTATCCATATGACCCCTTCATCCAGTTGCGGCAGAAACTCGGCTCCGAGCGTGAGCGCAAGCAGCACGGCTGCCGCGACGAGCGCGAGCGCGGTGGAAACGGTAGCCGCCGCACGTTTGAGCGTTGCGCGAAGCAGGGTTTCGTAACGCACCGCCGCCCATTTCAGTACGGGGTTTTCCCAGCTCTTTGCGCCGTTTCTGAACAGCCACGCAGCCAGCACCGGAACGAGAGTCAGCGACAGTATGAGCGCGCCTACGAGCGCGCTTGCAACCGTAAACGCCATCGGCGCAAACAACCGCCTCTCTACTCGTTCCATCGTAAAAAGCGGAATGTAGGCCGACACGATGATCAAAAGCGAAAAGAAAATCGGTTGCGCGATTTCCAACGCGGCCGCCTTTACTGCGCGCGTAGCGTCTCCGAGTTTGCCCTCGCGTTCGCGCTCCTCCAGCCTGTGTACTATGCGCTCTACCATTACAAGAGCGCCGTCCACGATGATTCCGAAATCAATCGCTCCGAGAGACAGCAGATTCGCCGGTATTCCGGCCAGATGCATGCATATGAAGGCAAACAGCAGCGACAGCGGAATCGTCAGAGCCGTCAGCATCGCCGCCCTCACGTTTCCCAGAAACAGCAGCAGCACGCCCGTGACTATGAGCAGCCCTTCGGCGAGCGTGCGCGATACGGTGCGCAGCGTGTTGTCGACCAGATCCGTGCGGTCGTAGAAGGGAACGAGTCTAACTCCGTGAGGCAGGCGTTCGTTGTTGAGTTCGTCTATTGCGGCCTTGACCTCGCGCAGCACCTCGCTCGGATTTTCCCAGCGGCGCATCAGCACGATTCCTTCAACGCCGTCCTGATGTTCGCCCGCGTCGTCGTTTATACCGAAGATGCCCGTTTGCGGCGCGGCGCCGAGTGCTACGCGCCCAATATCGCGTATGAGTATCGGCGCGCCCTGCGACGAATCGAGCACGGTATTTTCAATGTCCTGGACCGAGCGGATCAGGCCCACGCCGCGCACCACCAGACTCTGCTGCCGGTTGTCTAAAAGCGCTCCGCCCGCGTTGCGGTTGTTTGCGTTTATCGCATCGGCCACCTGTTGAATCGAGAAGCCGTATTTCTCCATCGAAAGAGGATCGACTTCTATCTGATACTGCTTTACGAGACCGCCGAAAGCCGCTACGTCGGCAACGCCCGGCGCCTGAAGCAGGCGCGGGATCACTACCCAGTCCTGAAGCTCCCGCAGCCTCAGCGCATCGCCGTCTGCGCCTACCAGTCGGTAGCGGAACATTTCGCCGATGCCCGAGGTCAGGGGGCCGAGTTCGGTGGTCACGCCGTCGGGCAGCTCGGCTTCGCGGAGTTTTTCCAGGACGACCTGGCGCGCAAAGTAATCGTCGGTCGGATCGGCGAAGGTGAGTTCGACGACGGACAACCCGAAGATTGTGCGCGAGCGCCGGCCTATGACGCGCGGCGCGTTGTTCAGCGCGCGCTCTATGGGTGCGGTGACCTGCTGTTCGACTTCTTCTGCGGCGTATCCCGGATAAACCGAGATCACTACGACCTGCGTGTCTGATATATCGGGGTAGGCCTCGATGCGGAGGTTTGTAAATACGTAGCTTCCGGCTGCTGCGAGCGCGAGCCCGAGGCCGACGATGAGCAGTTTTTGCTGTAGCGCGAAGCGCAGTATCCGCTTTGCCATTTTCCTTATTGGAGACTGAGAAGAGAGATAACGGAACAAACGAAATTAGACGGAACAAACGGAAATATTCAAGTTTCCCGTTATTTTCGTTTCATTTCGTTTGTTCGGTTATCTCTCTTCTCTTCGAAATGCTGTACGAGATCTTCAATTCCTCAGCAGCATTACACCGTCTACAACAACGCGCTCGCCCGGCTGCACACCCTCTGCGATTGCTATCAGGTCGCCCGAACGCCGGCCCGCTACTACGACGCGAACTTCAAACTCGCCTCGCGTCCTCTCGACGTAAACGATCGTGCGGGAGCCGTCCTGCACAACCGCGCCTACGGGCAGCGCGGGCGTGCGCGTTTCAACATCGCTGTGCCGGACGCGTCCGAACATTTCGGGTTTGAGTCGTCCCTGCGGATTGTCGAGTTCGACGACTACTCTTGCGGTGCGGGTTCTCGGATCGAGCGTATCTGCAATGCGCGCGGCTCGACCGCGAAAAACTTCGCCGGGATATGCGTCGAGGCTTATTTCAACCGTTTCACCGACGCGCACGAGCCTCAACGAGTTTTCGGGCACATCCGAAATCAGCCACACGGTGCGAAGATCGGCAATCGTCATGACGGGTGCTGCGGGGTCGGGGCGGAATTCTCCGGCGACCACTGCAAGATCGAGCACTCTGCCCGGCAGCGGCGCGCGGACTGAAACCTCCATCCGCTCGTCGCCCGGTTTGAGTCCGAGCAGTTGCAGGCGTTTGAGACTGAGTTGTAGTGCTGCTCTCGCCTGTTCGACCGCCGCTGCGGCCTGTTCGGCTGCGGCTTTGGCCTGTAAATAGACGCTTTCGGCGTTGAGCAGTTCCTTGTAGGCTATTGCGTCGTGTTCGTACAGATCGAGCGCCCGGTCGTGGTCGGCTTTTGCTTTGGCGGTTGCGAGGTTGGCCTGTGTGAGCGAGGCCGCGGCCTGGGCTACGGCGGATTCGCCCTGCGCATAAGCGGAAGCGGCGTCCTGCGCTTCGGGGCTTTCCATCACCAGGAGCGGTTCTCCGGCCGAGACCTGATCGCCGGTCTTGACGAGCACTCGCGTAATGCGGCCCGCGCCGGGCAGCGTTACGCGCGAAATGCGGTTGGGATTGATTTCGATCCTGCCCGGCGTCACTACTTCTTCGGCCGACATCGTTGCGAGTTGCAGCGGTTCGACGCGGATGGTTGCGAGGCGCGGCGAATCGGGCGGGATGACGATTACATTCGAGGCCGCAGCAATACCGGGCCGACGCGCAGCATCCGATGCTGGGGGGCCGCCGCAACCCATCGAAACTGCACTCATCAGTCCAAACAAAATAATTGACGCTCGATTCATGCTTTTTGACCCCGCTACATCGATCATTGGTTTCAGTTGGATGTTCGGATCCTCAACGGGCGGCGCCGCCGATGATCGAATCCAGCAGATAAAGACTGCGGGCATATTCGGCTCGCGCCTCGTTGAAGCTTTGCACGGCGTCGTTGAAGGCCCGCTGCGCATCGAGCAGCTCGACGAAGCTCGCTTCGCCGCTGCGATAAGAATACTCCATCGTCGAAAGCACGCGCCTGGCCTTTGCGAGCATATCGCCCTCGATGCGGTCGAGCAGTTCGCGCGCAGTATCGAACTGCTGTTGCGCCGCAGCTATTTCCGTCCGGATTTCGGCTTCTAGCGCGCGCATCTGCGCTTCGATCCGCAACTGTTCCTGGCGCGCACGTTCTATCTCGCCCTGATTGCGGTCAAACAGTGGAATCGGGATCGTAAGAAATACACCGAGCGAGTTGCCGCGCCCGGCAAGCCCCTGCTGGCGGCGGTACTCGGCCCCCACCGTGTAGTCGATCTTTCGCTGCGCGATCTGCAACCTGATGTCGGCCTGCGAGCGCGCCTGGTCGCGCTGGAGCGCAAGATAGTCGGGGCGCTGCGCGAACGCGATTTCGGGCAGCCGTTCGGCAGGCCAGGCCAGGGCGTCGCGTCGCAGTTCGCCCGCCGCATCGACCAGGGTAGGTCCGAAAGGCCTTCCCATAAGCAACTGCAGGCGCCGTCGTGAGAGCGCGAGTCGCGTGCGCGCCTGCACTGCGGCGTTGTTCAACTGCATTTCGGCGAGCTGCGTTCTGACGAGTTCCACCTGTGCGAGGTCGCCCGCGCGTACGCGCTGCGTGTTGACTTCGAGAATTCTCTTGAACGATGCGAGATTATCTTCGGCCAGGCGAAGCGCGTCTTTCGCCGAGAGCACATCTACAAATGCACCCTGCACATCGAAGACGAGCGTCCGCATGGTATTGAGCAGTTGCAGTTCTGCTACCTGTTTTTCTAGTTGCGCGACCTCTATGCGGCTCCGGCGCTTTTCCCCGCGTTCGAGGATGAAATCGGTGCGCAACGCATATTCGGGCGGGCCCGCGCTGTTGATGTTGTTGTACCCGGTGCCCAACAGGTCCAGATGATCGCCCCCTATGCTGAGCACGGGGTTTGGTCGCAGCCTTGCCGTAGCGATGCGCGCATCGGCGAGGGTCAGGTTGAACCTTTCGGCCAGAAGGTTCAGATTCCTCTCGATCGCTTCGCTGACCGCCTGTTCGACGGTCACCGGGGCGGGCGCTTGCGCAAGTGCTTTTGCAGCTACCAGCAGTGCGAGGGCGCCGAAGCAACCGATGACTGAATGCTTGACAAGCAAAAGGAAATTCCTGCGCGCAGCACGCGCATAGAACGGATGATTCCGCGCAGTTGTTTTTCGGTTGTCTTTCCTCGTAATCATCTTTGAACCTGATCATCGTTTGATTTGCGGCGATATAGAGCCGGGATACTGGGGCCTGAGGCCAAAACCCCATTAAACAACAGGCGGCAGGTGGGGGAAATTATACTTTGGTATAGGTGGGTCGTATCAGTGGGCGGGGCTTTCAGGGGGTCTCGGCGTCCGTACGGCCGAGTCTTTCGGCCATTCTGACGAGTTCCGCAAGGGAGTCGGCTTTCATCTTCTGCATAACCTGGCCGCGGTGGACCTTTATAGTGATTTCGCTTGTGCCGAGTTCCGCAGCTATCTGCTTGTTGAGCAAGCCGGATACGACCAGATGCATTACTTCGCGTTCCCTCGGCGTCAGCGAGCCATAACGGCCGCGCAGTTCATTTATCCGAGCGCGACGGGTGCGCGCAAGGCGGTCCCTGTCGGTTGCGTGTTCGACGGCGGCAAGCAGGTCGTCATTCCTGAATGGTTTTGTCAGGAACTCCACGGCCCCGGCCTTCATCGCGCGCACCGAAGACCTGATGTCGCCGTGTCCGGTGATGAATACGATGGGGATCTCGACGCCGCGTTCTTCGAGCGCGCGTTGCAGATCGAGGCCGCTCATTCCCGGCAAACGCAGATCAAGTATGAGGCAGCCCGGTGCGTCCTCGCGTTCGGCTGCGAGGAAGTCCTGCGCCGACGAGTGAGTTTCGACGCGCATTCCGGCCGACCGCAGCAGGCTCCCGAGCGCTTCGCGCACCGATTCATCGTCGTCTACTACGTGTATTATTGCTTCGGTTTCGGGCAACTGGGCCATAACTATTCCAGTTCCGGCAGCGTGAAGTGAAATACCGCTCCATTGCCGTCGTTTGCTTCGGCCCACAGCTTTCCGCCGTGGCTTTCGACTATCGACCGGCTGATGGCAAGGCCCAGACCGAGACCCTGCGGTTTGGTCGTATAGAATGCGTCGAAGATCATATCCCCCGTCTGCGGATCGAATCCGGCGCCGCAATCGCGCACAGATACCACGACCTGCCCTGCGCCGCCCCAGTGCGTCGATATGATCAGTTCCCGCTTGCGGTGTGCGATCCCGGTCATCGATTCGATTGCATTCATTGCAAGGTTGAGTATGACCTGTTGCAACTGAACGCGGTCGCCCGATACCTGTGGGAGATCGTCTGCGAGATGCATATGCAGTGAGACGCCGTTTTCAAATATTTCTTTTGCAACGAGAGCAATCACTTCGCGGATCGCGAGGTTGATATCGAGCGGTTTTTTCTCGGCGTCGGTTTTTCTCAGGAAACCGCGTATACGTGCGATGACATCGCCTGCGCGCGTCGCATCGCGCATGATGCCGGACGCCGCTGCCCGGGCTTCGTCGAGGTTCGGACGGTCGCCCGAAAGCCACCTCAAACACGCGCCTGCGTTTGCCGCTATTGCGGCCAGGGGCTGGTTTACTTCGTGGGCGATCGAGGCTGCAATCTCCCCCATAGTCGTGATGCGCGAGACGTGGGAGAGCTCGGCCTGAGATCTGCGCAACTGCTCTTCGGCGCGCCTGCGATCCTCGATGTCGGTGCTCATGCCGTACCATTTGATTATCTTCCCCGACTCGTCGCGCAGCGGGACAGCGCGTATGAGCAGCCATCTGTAGTCGCCGCTGACGCTTCTTAATCTGGCCTCGATTTCCATCGGGTCGCCGTTGGCAATGGCGCGGTTCCAGGCTTCTGTGAGCCGCTCGCGGTCTTCGGGATGCACATCGACGCGGCGGCTCCAGTCAAGCCCCTCTTCGATGGAAAGCCCCGTGAATTCAAGCCATCGCCGGTTGAGAAATTCGGCCGATCCGTCAGGCAGCGCGCTCCACACCAGCCCCGGTATCGTATCGATTGCGAGGCGAAGCTGATTTTTCAGTTCTTCGATCTCATTGAACGAGTTGCGCACCTTCGCCGTCAGGCGCGTAATGACCAGCGCCGTTGAGATGAACGCAATCGGCGCTACTATGTCGAGCGTCTCGCTCATCGCAACTTGAAACAGCGGCGCGGTGAAGTAGTAGTCAAGACAAAGGTAGGCGATGATCGCCACGGCGATGGCTGGGATAATGTCGCCTGCAAGCGAGGCGAGAACTATGATAATGAGAAACAGCAGCGCCGCCGTGGTCGGATTGACTCGAAGTCGGAAGCAGGCGAATGTTAAAATCGCGAGCGCCGCGCCGCCCATCAGGCTGTGCGCCGCCGAACGTCGAATGTTGAGTGATCGCGCCGACATAGTTTCCGGTACCCGGGAATATTGAATCAGAACGCGGATTGGGGGACAAACGGAATAATCGGATCACACGGGAAGTCTGACGATTTCCGTGGTCTTCTTACGTTTCGGGGGAAGGTGAGATGACGGGAACATACGACTATGGACTGGTCGCGTTATCGGTCTTCATCGCAATGTGCGCTTCCTACGTCGCGCTCGATCTGGCGGGACGCACTGCTGCCGCTCGCGGGCGGGTGCGGCTGCTGTGGCTGTCGGGCGGGGCCGTTGCGATGGGCTTCGGCATCTGGTCTATGCATTACATCGGAATGCTCGCTTTCAAGCTGCCCGTGCCGGTTCTTTATGATCTGCCGCTGGTAGTCGTATCTCTTGTTGCTGCGATTCTGGCTTCCGGCGTTGCGCTGTTTATCGTGGGCAGAGACAGCCTCAGCCTGGGGGATGCCCTGTTCGGAAGCGTAGTGATGGGAATCGGGATCGCCTCGATGCACTACATCGGGATGGAGGCGATGCGGCTGCCGGCGATGTGCCATTACGATCCGGTGCTGTTCGCACTTTCGATCATCATAGCGATCGTTGTGTCCCTCGTCGCGTTGTGGCTTGCCTTTCATTTTCGTACAGAGACCAGGGAACTGTCTCCGCTCAAGTTCGCAAGCGCAGTAGTGATGGGCGCGGCCGTAGCTGCGATGCATTACACCGGTATGGCGGCGGCCAGTTACACTCCCGCGCCTTTGGACAAAGACATCACATTTGCGGTCGACATCTCTTCTCTCGGCATAGTCGGCATCACGACAATAACCTTTATGGTTTTGGCGCTTGCCGCGCTCACATCCATGGCCGACAGGCGAATTTCCGCCCAGTCGCGCGAACTGCAATCGAGCGAGGAACGCTACAGGTTGCTCTTCGAGCGGTCGCTTGCCGGCGTATACCGCAGCACGCTCGACGGCAGGCTTCTGGACTGCAATGAAGCGTATTCGACGATGCTCGGTTACGATTCGAAGGCCGAGTGCCTGCGCCATCTCGTCACCGAACATTACCGCGACGCCGAGGACCGCAGCGCGCTGATGGACCGGTTGCGGCGAGAGGGCAAGGTGATGGATTTCGAAGTGTGCCTCAGGCGCCGCGACGGCACTCTCGGCTGGGTGCTCGGCAACGCCACGCTGCTGGCCGGCAGGGACGGCTCCGACACCGTGATCGAGGGGACGATCATAGACATTACGCACCGCAAGGAAGTCGAGGCGGCGCTGCATCGGGCGATTGAGGCGGCCGAGGAGGCCAATCGCGCAAAAAGCGAATTTCTAGCAAATATGAGCCACGAGATTCGCACGCCCATGAACGGCATCATAGGCATGACCGAACTTGCACTCGCTACCGATCTGACTCTGGAGCAGCGCGAATACCTTGAAACCGTGCGCGGGTCGGCCGCATCGCTGCTCGGCATCATCAACGACATACTGGACTTTTCGAAGGTCGAAGCGCGCAAGCTGGAACTCGACAGCGCACCGTTCGACCTCGCGGCGCTGCTTGACGAAACCCTTCGTGCGCTTGCTCCTCGCGCGCACGAAAAGGACATAGAACTCATTTGCAGCATCGCGCCCGATGCGCCCGTTCACCTCAAAGGCGATCCGGGGCGCGTGCGTCAGGTGATCGTCAACCTCGTAAACAACGCGATCAAATTTACCGAGAGCGGCGAAGTGATTTTGCGCGTAGATCCGCGCGGCAGCGACGGCGATCGCGAACTGCTGCATTTTTCGATAACGGATACCGGCATAGGGATAGCGCCGGACAAATTGAATGTAATCTTCGAGGCGTTTACTCAGGCGGATGCATCCACTACGCGTAGATTCGGAGGCACGGGTCTGGGCCTTGCCATTACTTCGCAGCTCATAGAGTTGATGGGCGGGCGGATCGAGGTCGAAAGCGAACTCGGAAAGGGAAGCACATTCCATTTCACCCTGCCTTTTGAAAAGGTTTCCGGCGCATCGGCCTGGTCGCATCCGAGGGATCTGGCGGACCTCAACGGCGCACGCGTGCTCGTCGTGGATGATCACGCCACCAACCGGCGGATACTCGATGAAATACTTGCGCGCTGGGGAATGCATCCCACGCTTGTCGACGGCGGAAGGGCTGCTATAGAAACCATGGAGCGGGCATTCAATGACGGTACGCCGTTTGACCTGGTGCTGCTCGACTACCAAATGCCCGATATGGACGGCTTTGAGGTCGCCGAAAGAATCAAACATCGCCCCGAACTCGCGGCTACTACCATCATGATGCTTTCGTCGATCGGGCATCAGGGCGATGCCGCGCGGTGCCGCGAACTCGGCGTTGCCGCATATATGACCAAACCCGTTCGCCAGTCTGTTCTGCTCGATGCAATGCTCGCCGTTCTCAACCCGTCCGACAAGCCGCATGTCGCTGAATCGGAACGAACTCACTACCGCCCGTCATTTATGGAAGCGAAACGAAGCCTGCGCGTACTGGTAGCCGAAGACAATCGCGTCAATCAACTCGTAGCGCGCAAGATGCTCGAACGATTCGGACACACCGCGGTGATTGCCGAAGACGGCAAAGCGGCGCTTGCCGCTCTGGACCGGGAGCGCTTCGACGTAGTTCTGATGGATATTGAAATGCCGGAAATGGACGGACTTGAGGCTACTGAGGAGATTCGTCGTCGCGAACTGGATGGCGGCGCACACTTGCCGGTTATCGCGCTTACGGCGTATGCACGGCAGGAAGACCGCGAGCGTTGCCTTGGCGCCGGATGCGACGGATATCTGGCAAAACCGTTTGGGGCGGTGGATCTTGCGGCAGCGCTCGAAAGCGTGCTGCCGGCGGCTGAAACCGCTGCGCCGGAAACCGTAAAGGTTGCTCCCGAAGAGCGGTTCGACTGCGCAGATCTGCTCGAGCGTACGGGCGGAGATCACGAGCTTGTCGGCGAACTGATAGAACTGTTTCTGGAGGACTATCCCCAACATGTCGATGCGCTGCGGCGCGCAGTCGACGCAGGCGACGCAAATCGGCTGACTTCCGTCGCGCATACGTTGAAGGGATCGCTCGGCTCGATTGCCGCCCCGCGCGCCTCGGCAATCGCCGCACGCCTCGAACGAATGGGTAGAGACGGGGATGCAACGCAGGCCAGAGCCGCAGAAGCGGAGCTGCTGGCTGAATTAAGCGCGCTTCACCTGGTTCTCGAAGCAGAGAAAATGCGGAATTCGCCGTCAGGGAGGAAAGAGAGATGACGGAACAAACGAAATATTACGAAAATCACGGAAAAGTTGAATATTTCCGCAGTTTTCGTTTCATTTCGTTTGTTCCGTCATCTCTCTTTCCTCCCTGACCGGGAATTGTCGTCAGATCGAGCCGAATACACGCTCCAGGAACAGGCGGTTTTCTCGTGCATTCGCCGTAGTTTCTTCGGCCGTTTGTCCTACGCGGCAGCACTCGACCATCACCGGCCCGCGGAATCCACCCGCCTTCAGCCGGCGGAATACACCGGCGAAATCCACCTTGCCCTCGCCGAATTGAATCATCACATCGCCCTTCGGCTCGGCGCAATCTTTTGCGCAAAATCCGGTGATGTGTTTGACGATCGGATCGACTTCGGCAACCGGGTCCTTACCCGTGTAATAAATGATATTGCCCGCGTCATACCAGATAGCGAAATTGCGGTGATTTACTTCTTTGATAACGCGCAGGATTTCCGAAGACGACCCGCTGATGCCGCCGTGCGGTTTCATTACGAGACTGATCTGTTTGCTTTCGGCGTAACGGGCTGCATCGTTCATCACCTTGAAGTAATGCTCGTATTCTTCGGGCTTGTCTACGCCGAAGGAAAGCACGGTCTTTATCGAGAGCCGGTGCGCGTTGTCGACTTGCAGCCGAAGGTCGCGGATTGCGTCTTCGAGCGGGATATTGTGGCGCGAATTGAGCGCGGCCATATTGGCCGTCAGCCCGCTTGCCTGGATGCGTTTCCTGAGTCCCTCTACATAATCCGGAGAGGCTTCGGCGCCTATGAACCGTTCATCTCTGGTGCGGCTGAGAAGGCCCGTGGTTTTATAACCTGCGGCGCGAATTTCCTTCAGCACCTGATCGTAAGGCCATTTGGTCCACGGGCGGTTGAAACAACCGATCGGCCAGTTGACGCGGCCGAATCCGGTTTCTGACGCTGCAAACATAGTGAGCGTCGCGCCCGCAACGCCGATAAATTCTCTGCGATTCATGCCGTGTTTATCCTCCCGGGGGCAAGTTGCGGACCGGGTGCAGCCGGTCGCCCTTTGTTGCATCCGTTTCCTCGTGGTACTCCATTTCGGTGTTGACCGACCATACGTCGTGGCGTTCGCCTGCGAGATTCCGCGCCGCATATACGCCGGTGAGCATCGAGTGATCCTGGTTATTGTAGCGATGCAGCCCGTTTCGTCCTATGGTCTGGAGATTTTCAAATCCGTCCAGGTATTCGCGAATGACGGCGAGGCTCCGGCGGTAGCCGTGATCATAAATCGGATAGGCTTTTCTAGCGCGCACTACTGCGCCGTCCTCCACTTCGCGCGGATCGAGAAGTCCGATACGTGCGCCCTCGCTCACCGCGAGTTCGATCAATCGCCGGTCGGGCCAGTTCCATTCCGCGTCATTTTCCCACAGGAAGTATTCAAATCCGAGCGATGTGCGCGCCGGATCGGGCGTCATTTCAGGGCTCCAGTTCTTGTAATTCTGCACGCGACCCACCTTTACTTCCGGCGCGTGAATATAAATCCAGTTGTCGGGAAAAACATCGGCGCGCGCTACAATCAGCACAACCGTAAGATAATCGCGGTAACGCAGACTCCGCGCTGCCTCGATTACGATGTCGGGCGGCGCGGGATCCATCGATTCGATGAGTTCGCGCAGCGGCATCGTTGAGAGAAAATTATCGGCGTTCATCTCTACGATCTGGCCTTCGGATGTTGCGCCGTAGATCGCCTCTACACGACGGCGAGCATGGCGCACGCGGTTGACCCTGACATCTCCTATGGTTTTGCAGCCGCGCATCGAAAGCAGATCGCGGCAGCGCTCCCACATCTGGCCGGGGCCGAGGCGGGGGTAGTGAAATTCATCTATAAGCGTTGTGACTATGCCCCCGTCCCGGTCGCGCCGGTCGCCGAATAACGCCTGACGGACGGCTTCGCGAAGGGAAAGGTTCTTTATGCGCTGCGCGGCCCAGTCGGCTGAAATTTCGGTGCAGGGAATGCCCCAGACTTTTTCCGTATAGGTTTTGAAGAATATTCGGTACAGGCGCTCTCCGAAGCGGTTGCTCACCCACTGCTCGAAATTATGTTCTTCGGCGTGCGGTTTGATTTGCGCGCGCAGGTAGCTCAGTCCTATGCGCAGCGTTTCCATAGGCCCGAGTCCTGCAACGGCGTTTGCGGCCCGCAGCGGGTAATCGAAGAACCGCCCGCGGTAATAAATGCGCGACAGGCGCGGCCGAACGAGGAATTCATCGCCGAGTATTTCGCGCCACAGGTCGTTGATAAGCGGGATTTTGGAGAAGAAGCGATGGCCGCCGATATCGAAGCGGTATCCCCGGTAATCGACCGTGCGCGACAGGCCGCCCACCTGACGGTCGGCTTCGAGTAACGTGGGCGAGAAGCCGAGTTTTTCGAGTTCGTAAGCGGCGGTAAGTCCGGCAGGGCCGGCTCCTATTATTGCGACTGATGGCATCAAACAGTTCCCGTTGGTTTCAGGGGCGAGTATAAGCGGGCGGATGCAAGGGTGCAAATCGGGCTAAATCAATCCACACAGCAATTCTCGGGTTAGGAGGAATGAGAGATAACGGAACAAACGAAATGAAACGAAAATTACGGAAATATTCAACCTCTCCATAATATTCGTATTATTTCGTATGTTCCGTTATCTCCCTTTCCGCGATTTCCGCATTCAATCATAATGCGCGAGGGGGCATTGTCCCGGTGTTAACCGGCAAAGAAGGAAATTGTGGAGAAAAAAGAAAAAAAACGGATGCGGTGGGCGGGCGCCTGGCCCGAAGTCCGTGCGCTGATTTTTGCGCACCGGTGGCGACTGGCGCTCGGGCTGGCATTGATGTTCGTCAGCCGCCTTTCGGGTCTCGTGCTGCCTGCGTCTTCGAAATATCTGATCGATGAGGTGATCGTAAACAGGCGCGGCGAGATGCTTTTCTGGATCGCTGCCGCCGTGGGCGCGGCGACGCTTGTGCAGGCGCTTACTTCGTTCGCGCTTTCTCAGGTAATAGGCGTAGCCGCGCAGCGCGCAATCACCGATATGCGCAAGAGCATTCAGGAGCACGTCGAACGGTTGCCCGTAGGCTACTTCGATTCCACGCAAACCGGCGTACTCATTTCGCGCGTGATGTCGGACGCCGAGGGGGTGCGCAATCTGGTCGGCACGGGATTGATTCAACTCGCGGGAGGTATGGTCACGGCCGCGCTTGCGCTGATGGTTCTCGTTTATCTCAACTGGCGGTTGACCTCGATTACGATATTTGTGCTGATTGCGTTTGGCGGGGCGATGGCTTACGCGTTCAACAGGCTGCGCCCGCTGTTTCGCGAGCGGGGAAAGATTCAGGCCGAAGTGACGGGGCGGCTGGGGCAATCGCTCGGCGGCATCCGGGTGGTAAAGGCCTACACTGCGGAAAAACGCGAGGAGTTGGTTTTCGCCCGGGGAGCGCACAGATTGTTTCGCAATGTTGCAAAGTCGCTCACCGGCGTATCGGGCATCACTGCGTTTTCGACGCTGATAATAGGCGTAATCGGCGTGATTATGATCAGCTTCGGCGGGCGTGCAATTCTCGAGGGAACGATGACGCTCGGCGATCTGGTTATGTACATATTCTTCACGGGGCTGATGGCGATGCCGCTTGTCGAGATCGCAGCGATCGGAACGCAGATTACCGAAGCGCTCGCCGGCCTCGACCGCATACGCGAAATAAAAAGCATGGCAACCGAAGACGCCGAAGATGCTAATCGCGCCGCTATAAACTACCTGCGCGGCGAAGTCGCATTTGAGGACGTGTGTTTTGAATATCGCGAGGGATTGCCCGTACTGAAGGAAGTTTCTTTTTTTGCCGCCGCCGGGTCTACGACGGCGCTCGTAGGTCCGAGCGGTTCGGGCAAAAGCACGCTCATCAGCCTGATTATGACCTTTATTCGTCCCACGTCGGGGCGAATACTTATAGACGGTCGCGATCTGAATGAATTGAAGCTGCGCGATTACCGCGCGCATCTCGGAATAGTTTTGCAGGACAATTTTCTGTTCGATGGAACGGTAGCTGAAAACATACGGTTTTCGCGACCCCATGCGACTCGCGAAGAAGTGGAGGCCGTAGCCCGGATTGCGCACTGCGAGGAATTCGTCAAAGGATTTCCCGAAGGTTACGACACGGTAGTGGGCGAGCGCGGCGTAAGGCTTTCGGGCGGGCAGCGGCAGCGCATTGCGATCGCGCGCGCGATACTGGCCGATCCGCGCATACTGATTCTGGACGAAGCGACATCCAGCCTCGACAGCGAAAGCGAGGCCGAGATACAGGACGGATTGCGGCGGCTGCGGCAGGGCAGGACTACGTTCGTCATCGCGCATCGCCTCTCTACAATACGCAGCGCAGATCAGATTCTGGTGCTCGACGGCGGGCGGATAGTCGAGCGCGGCGCGCACTCGGAGTTGCTGGCGATGGACGGGCGGTACAAACAGTTGCACGACAAACAGTACCGTCTCGAAGATGATCGCTTTATCAATCCGGGCGAGGATTTCACTCCCGAGGAGCCGCCGCCTCCGGTTACTGCAGGATCGCCGACGGCATTGTAAGGAAACCGCGCAATTTCCGTGATTTTCGTTTCATTTCGTTTGTTCCGTTATCTCTGCTTCCATGTCTCGATGTTGTGTGGTTTGGATTAGTTCTGGACAATGCCAGGTCGATGTAGTAAAACTACGCACTAGACTCACACCCTTGCTAAAGGATCTCTGGCAAATGAAATTCGGAGTCGTCGTTTTCCCCGGCTCGAATTGCGATCACGACACCTATCACGTAATCAGCAAAGTGCTCGGCCAGCCCGTTGATTTCATATGGCACAAGGATGAGCGGATTGACGGCTACGACGCAATCATCCTGCCCGGCGGATTTTCATACGGGGATTACCTGCGAACGGGCGCGATAGCCCGTTTTTCGCCCGTAATGCGTTCGGTCAAAGGATTCGCCGCTTCGGGAGGGCTGGTGCTCGGCATCTGCAACGGGTTCCAGATTCTGTGCGAAGCGGGGTTGTTGCCCGGCACGCTGCTGCGAAACCGCGATCTGAAATTCATCTGCGAACACGTAAACGTGCGGGTAGAGCGTACCGATACGCCGTTTACCGTTTCGTATCGCAAGGGGCAGGTTTTAAGCATACCGATTGCTCACGGCGACGGGAATTATTTCTGCGACATTGATACGCTGCGTGAACTCGAATCCGATGGGCGGATAATTTTCCGCTACTGCGATGCGCGCGGCGAGGCGACCGATGCGGCCAATCCCAATGGATCGCTTGCAAACATTGCGGGCATCTGCAACCGGGAACGCAACGTGGTTGGACTGATGCCGCATCCCGAGCGCGCGAGTGAAAGCCTGCTCGGCAGCAACGACGGCCGGTTGCTGTTTTTGTCTCTGGCGACCTCGCTCAGCGAAATGCTCAAACTTCGCGCCTGAAACCGGAATCCGCGCCCAATAAAGATCACGGCTCAATGAAAATCACACCGGAAATCATCGAACAGCACAATCTGACCGGAGATGAATACAGGCGCATAGCGGCGCTGCTGAAACGCGCACCGACATTCACCGAGCTCGGAATATTTTCGGTAATGTGGTCGGAGCACTGTTCCTACAAATCATCGCGCATTCATCTTAAACGCCTGCCCGTGGAGGGCGACTGTCTGGTACAGGGGCCGGGCGAGAATGCGGGAATCGTCGACATCGGCGACGGCTGGTGCGCCGCCTTCAAGATCGAATCGCACAACCATCCCTCATTCATCGAGCCGTACCAGGGGGCGGCTACCGGCGTGGGCGGAATACTGCGCGATATCTTTACGATGGGCGCACGGCCCGTCGCCGCGCTCAACAGCCTGCGTTTCGGCCCGGTGCGCGATCAGGATGATTCGGCCGAGGCCGCAGGTTCGGTGATAGCGCGCAACCGCCGAATAATGACCGGCGTGGTGAAGGGGATCGGCGATTACGGAAACGCCTTCGGCGTGCCGACCATCGGCGGCGAGGTCGTATTTGCGGACTGCTATTCGCTCAATCCGCTGGTGAATGCATTTGCGCTGGGGCTTGTGCGCCGCGAGCAGATCTTTTACGGCAAGGCCGAGGGTGTGGGCAATGCCGTGATTTACGTCGGCGCAAAGACGGGGCGCGACGGCATTCACGGCGCCACGATGGCATCGGCGGAATTCGACGACGCAGCGCTCGAAAAGCGTCCCACCGTGCAGGTAGGCGATCCGTTTGCGGAAAAGCTGCTTCTCGAAGCCTGCCTCGAAGCGATGCGTTCGGGCGCAATCGTGGGCATACAGGATATGGGAGCAGCCGGGTTGACATCCTCATCTTGCGAAATGGGCGCGCGCGCGGGTACGGGAATCGAAATCAACCTCGACCTTGTCCCGCAGCGCGAAACCGGCATGACCGCCTACGAGATGATGCTTTCCGAATCGCAGGAGCGAATGCTGATTGTGGCGGAGCGCGGGCGCGAGCGTCAGGTGCACGAAATCTTCGCTCGCTGGGATCTGGATGCCGTCACGATCGGGCGCGTAACTGACGATCAAAAGCTGCGCGTTGTGCATAAAGGTGAAGTCGTAGCGGAAATACCGAACTCTGCACTCACCGACGAAGCCCCGCGTTATGACCGGCCGCAATCGTCAGGCAATGAGGCCGTACACGTTGATCCTGCGCCGTATTTGAATGAGATTTGCGGACGTATTGCCGGGGAAATCGGTTCTTCAGACCTGCACGATGTGTTGACGGAGTGTTTGCGGAGGTTGCTTGCATCACCGAATCTTGCGTGCAAGCAGTGGGTCTGGAAGCAGTACGACCATATGGTGCGCACCAATACGGTTGTATTGCCGGGTGCGGACGCAGCGGTGATTCGCGTAAAGGAAACGCGCAGGTCGCTGGCCGTATCGCTGGACGGCAACGGACGTTATTGCAGCGTGGATGCGCGCGCGGGCGCCCGGCTTGCGGTTGTGGAAGCTGCGCGCAACGTCGTATGCAGCGGCGCGCGTCCGCTTGCCGTAACCAACTGTTTGAACTTTGCAAGCCCCGAGCGACCGGAAGTGATGCGGGCATTCAGTGAAACGATCGACGGTATGAGCGACGCGTGCCGCGCGCTCGGCACTCCGGTTACGGGCGGAAACGTAAGCTTTTATAACGAAACCGAGGGGCGAGGCGTATATCCGACTCCCGTCGTCGGCATGCTCGGCGTGATCGAAGATACGCGGCAGATAACGACGCCGTGGTTTGCAGAAGCGGGCGATCGGATACTGCTGCTCGGCGCGACGGGCGACGACCTGGGCGCGACGGAGTTTCTGGAAAGCCTGGGCGGAGTCGTCGCGGGCGGTGTTCCGGAACTGGATCTGGAGGACGAACTTGCCGTGCAGCGCACCTGTTTGCGCGCAATTTCGGCCGGACTGCTGCGATCGGCGCACGATTGTTCGGATGGGGGGCTGGCTGTAGCGCTTGCGGAGTGCTGCTTTTCGCATTACAGGCGCGACTCACTCGGCGCGCGCCTGGATCTTCGCGAGCATCTGGATCTGAGCGGGATTCGCGCCATGGCGGATGCGGATCGCAGGATGCTTGCGCTGCTTTTCGGTGAGACTCCGGGACGCATCATAGTGAGTGCTGCACCCGATCGCGCCGATGCGGTTATGGCGCTGGCGGCGCAGGAAGGCGCAGACTGCGCGGTCATAGGAGAAGTCGGCGGCGATCGCCTCAGCATTTCGCTGGGCGCTCATACCCTCATCGATGAGCGCGTGGATGTGCTTGAAAAGTTGTGGCGCGAGTCTTTGCCGGGACATCTGGACCGCGCCGGCCTCGACGAGAGATAAGCAGGATAACGGAATAAACGAAAATAAACGGAACAATCGGATAGGATCATACCCTTCCGATTGTTCCGTTTATTTTCGTTTATTCCCTTATCCTGCTTCCTAGCAGGCCGGCGGGAAGATCGGCACCGTTACGGTGTTGGTGGCCGAAAGCGTCAGCTTGTGAAGCGCGTGACCTCCGGTATAGGCCGATGACCCGATGCCGGCGTTCGCATTGAAGTTAAGCACCGAACCCAGTATGCCGTTGTCGGCTGCGGCGGCATAGAACTTGGCCCAGCCGCTTGCGCCTGCCGGAATCACGGTGGTGAAGGGCGGCGCTGTGTGCGGGAATGTATTGTCCAGACGCCGTACAAACTGGCATCCGGCCGATGAACTCCAGCTATGCGCCACTTCCTGATCGTTGTACAGGATGCCGAAGATCGAACCGATCGAGGCGGCTGATGTCAGGAAGTTTCCGCCCACGCGAACCACTGCAATTCGCGTGTCGTTCGAATCGGCAATCGAGGGGATATTGGCCACCGCAAGCACGCGAGGCGCGCGGTTGTAACCATTGGTACTGCCGTCAAAGATGATGTTCGCCGTAGTTGAAACCCCTGAACAGCCCGGCACTACGCCCTCAAAAAGCGCCGAGAAGGCGTGCGCGCCGAGATTGGCCTGGTGGCCGGTTTCGAGTTTGACGTAGGCGTCGCCTATCAGGTGATTGAATGACACCGGACATCCGGTTACGCCGTCCACCGCTATGGCGACCAGATAGCCTGTGGTTCCCGGATCCTGATCGGATGCAAAGAACGTCAGCGTCTGATTCGCGGTCAGGCATACGTACCGGTTTGCTATACTGCACGTCCCGCCATCGACGAAAAACAGATGCACAAACGCCGATGAGGTCGCACTCGTGTTGGTGATGTTTATCCGCGTGTTCTGCAGGTTGGACATCGACGAGTTGGATGAATATAGCGTGTAGTAGAGTACCGAGCCGGATTTCTGATCGCTGTTTTCAGAATCCGCCGGAAATGCCAGCCCCGGATCCGCAGCCAGCGCCGACGTTCCCATAATCGTGATTGCGCACAGCGCAAGAAAGGCCCTCGTTAATTTACGTGAGGAATGCATGCGGAAAGTCTCCTATGCCTGACGTGAGCAATTTACAACTCCGGCCTCGCTGCTGAAGCGCGATCTCAACCCGGATTGTCTCTCGTTGCATTGACCCGTGCGTCAGAAGTAAAGCGCCTGACGCCACCAAGATACCATAAGGAAAACTCGACGCGCGAAAGCTTATGCGGTTTGCCTTCGACTGTCAACAATTTTTATGACGAATTTGATTTTAACAGCAATCGCATCATACCCATGCGATTACCCGCTCGGGCCCCGCTATCATCTAATATGCAGCACTGCGACGGCGCACCCGGGCCAGAACCCAGTCGCAGCCCGGAGAACATCTCGACCGCCCCGATTGTCGCCCGATTCGCTCCACCAGCAAACTCCCGTTATTTTCCAGGCCCGGCATCCACCTGTCGTATGCCATAAGCAGAAGGCTTGCACCCTCGGACTCCCCCAGAATTTCCGTGATCTCGTCGCCGTGCCCCGTAGTGACGGGATTGGCGTGCGCATCGCGCAGCGGAAGTTCGGTTGCGTAAAAGTTGATCCCGTGATTTGAATTCAGATAAAAGACGAGACGTTCGCCCTGCGCCGCCTGCGCCGCAGCCAATCGCGCAAGTTCACGAATCGATTCCCGGTCGCCGAGCGCCGGAAACAAAAGATGCGTCGCAGCCGCAACCGACAAGGCCACAGCGGCGCACAACACCCCGATCGCCCACAGGTTTCTGAGCTTGAAAGATAATATCAATACTCCCGCTCCTGCAACCGCGCCTATCGCCGCCATCCCGTCGACGCTCGAAGCCGGGAGGTAACTTCCGCCGGAGATCCATACTCCTGCGGCCGCCGCAATCAGCAGCAACGCTCCCGCCGCGGTCGCCGCACGCCGGTAATCCCCAACCATTTCCAGTCCGATCAACAGCGCAATTGCAGGGAATACCGGAAGTATGTAGCCGGGCAGTTTCGAGCCGGAGAACGAAAAAAACAGCACGGGCAGCAATACCCAAAGCCACAGGAAAAGTCTCAACCGCGCGGTTTTATCCCTTAGAAGATCCCGCCCGCGCCGCGCGTCGCGCACCGCCGCCTGTAAAAAAAAGCCGATCCACGGAAATGCTCCCGCCAGTGCTACGACGAAAAAGAAATAGATCGGCTGCGGGTGTTTGTATTTATCCGTAAGAAAACGCTCGACGTGATGGGCCAGGAAAAACTCATTGACGAATTCCTGACCGTGGCGGGCAAACATCGGGCCGTACCAGGTAGATGCAATCGCCGTAAAAACCGCTATGCCGGGAATCGTCCTGCGCCAATTACGCAGGAATTCCCCAAGTCCGCCGGTCAAAATAAGATAGCTTCCGATTACGACGCCGGGCAAAACCAATCCGACAAGCCCCTTTGCGAGCACTGCAAGGCCGAGCGCAGCGCAGCACAAATGCCACCATAAAATCCTCGACCGTTCGGTTTCCCACCAGATGAAGAAACTCGTAAGCGCCGCCGCGCAGCCGACGGCAAGCGGCATATCGAAAGTGGCCCCGCGAGAAAAGCCTATCCAAAGCCCCATCGTCGCAAGCGTCGCACCGGCGGTAGTTCCCAAACCTTTGGGGCCCGCTTTCAGTCCGAAAAAATACACAAGCAATACGCCGAGCAGCGCCGCCAATGCTACGCCGGCGCGCGCCGCCCCCTCGTTTACGCCGAACAGCGCGTAGCCGGAAGCGGCGAGCCAGTAGAGCAGCGCCGGCTTTTCAAACCAGTTGATCCCGGCCAGGCGCGGAGTGATCCAGTCGCCGGATTCGTACATTTCGCGCGCCACCTCGGCGTAGCGCGGTTCGTCCGGACCGACAAGCGGCAACCGGTTGATGCCGTAGAAGAAATTCACGGAGCCGAGCAGCATTATTGCCGAAAGCGCGAGGCGCGCGCGGTAGTCGGATCGGGATTGCTTCCCGGATCGGTCCGGCGCCGTATTTTCGGTTGGTTTATCGGTGAACTGTTTCATTGTTTTGTGGCCTGATCAGGATCGACAGGTTATCATCGACGCGCCCGAAGTTGAAACCGTCGGGAATGCAGAGAGGAAGGGGAAGCGATTATGACCGGGACGCTCAGAACCGCTGTGATCGGCGTCGGACATCTGGGGCGCGAGCACGCGCGCATATACTCGGCTCTGGAAAATTCGCGTCTGGTTGCCGTGTGCGATACCGACGCGGCTGCGGGGCAAAGCGTGGCCGACAGATACGGGGTGCGCTTTGTGCGCGATTACCGCGAACTGTTCGGCGAAGTGGATGCAGCGAGCGTGGCTACGCCCACCGAATCCCATCACGAAGTCGCCTGCGCGCTGCTCGAAGCCGGGGCAAGCGTGCTCGTCGAAAAACCGATTGCCCGTACGCTTGAGGAAGCCGATGAGATCGTAGCTCTGGCCTCGGCGCGAGGTCTGACGCTTCAGGTAGGTCATATTGAACGTTTCAATCCCGCGTTTCGCGCGTTGCAGCCGCACGTGCGCAACCCGCGGTTTTTTGAAGTTCACAGAATGGGCATCTTCACCGCTCGCTCGCTCGATATCGACGTGGTAATGGATCTGATGGTGCACGAACTCGATGTCGTGGCGACGCTCGTGCCGAGCGAGGTTTTGCGGCTCGAAGCCGTAGGCGTCCCGATACTTACGCCGAAGGTGGATCTTGCAAACGCGCGGCTTGAATTCGCCGACGGATGTATAGCGAACATAACCGCAAGCCGCGTCGCGGGCGAACGCCTGAGAAAGCTGCGGATGTTTCAGCCCAACGAGTATTATTCCCTGGATTACGCCGAACAATCGGTTTCACAGGCAAAACTCGAGCCCGTCCCCGGGGGGCGGCCCGAAATCAGGGCGGGCGTTCTGGATGTCGTCAAGCGGGAACCGCTTTTGGCTGAAATCGAGCATTTTCTGGATTCGGTGCGCGCAAGAACGCGCCCGATAGTCAGCGGAGAGGACGGCCGTCGCGCGCTTGCGCTCGCTATGGATGTGTTGTCGAAAATTCGCCGGCACGCCGATCGCGCCGGTTTGAGCATAGATATGAGTTGAAGCCCCGGAAGCGCAAAACCGGGTGTTGCCAGTATTACGGCGCTGTGCATACAATGATCCAGCAATTCCCGGTTTAGGAGGGAAGAGAGATAACGGAACAAACGAAATAAGACGGAACAAACGGAAATATTCAACTTTTCCGTGATTTTCGTATCATTTCGTTTGTTCCGTTATCTCTCTTCCCTCCGAAACCGGAGACTGCCGACGAAACATACCCAATGAACCGGAACTCACGCATCTTGCGATTGCTTACATATATTTTGTGCTGCGCGCTTTGTGCGGTTGCGTTTCCGGTTCATCTCGTAGAGGCCGGCCCCGCGCAGTACCGTCGTCCGACCGATCTGGCGCGGCATCTCGAAAAAGAGCAGGAACGACTGCAACGGGAGTTCGACGCAGAGGCGTCCGACCCCGTGCGCGGCGGCGACCGGTCAGAACTGTGGGAGGAGCGGCGGCGGCCTCTCGTAGCAATTGCGGCCGAACGTGCGGCGGCTTTTCGCGCCGAGGACTGGAAGGGAGACGAACTTTACGCGCTCGGCGTCATTCTTTATTTCGGAGAACTCTACGATCGAGCCATCTCCGTCTTCAGATCCGTTATCGACCAGAATCCGGCTCCCGAACGCATCGGGGCGGCGCGTCTGCAGATCGCTCAGGCGCTGTATGAATTGGGGCGGTATGACGATTCGGCGAAAGAAGCGGAAGTATTGAAGTCGGCGCGTCTCGGGCGCTACGGCCTGATTGCGGAACGCGCCGCGCTGCACCGTGCATTGGCCTTTGAATACCGCGAGCAGCGGCGTTATGAAGCTGCGCTCCAACAGGCGATGGCGGGTCTGAACGTCGTATTGGGCAGCGCATCGGGCAGGATGGCGCCGCCTGCCGTGCGCGAGGCCCGCGACATAGACGGTGCGCGGCTTGCAGCGCTTGCAATCGCTCTGCTCGAAGCCGCGGGCAGAAAACAGGAAGCCGAGAATCTGGGCCGCAGGTGGCGGCTCAACCGCGCCGAACGCGATCCGCAATCCGAGGTTGTATTCGATACGGAGATGGCTGCGTCCCGGATGACAGGCGCGCCGCCGCCCGGTATTGCGGCCCGGCGCTGGTTTGGCGGCGAGGCGTTTGATGCTTCGAAAGCAGGTGCGGGAGTCGTCCTGATCGGATTCTGGGCCATGTGGAACTCGGATTCGGTCAGGGATCTGGAACTGTGGCGCACGCTCGGGGATAAATACGGCGATCGACTTCAGGTAGTAGGCGTAACGCGCCTTTTCGGGCGTTCGGATCGCGAGGAAGGGATGTCTTCGGCCGCAGAACTCGAAAGGCTCGAAGCGTTTTTACGTGAAAAACGCATCGCGTTTCCGGTCGCCGTAGCTGCGCTTGACGATATATCGAACGATGAGCGTTTCGGCGTAGCGGCGTTGCCGATGCTTATATTGGTGGATCGTTCGGGTAATGTTCGGGCCGTATACCGGGGGCGGCAAAGCGCGCGCGATCTGGAAAGGCGCCTGGAGCGACTGCTCGCAGAAGGGTGAGTATCGTTTATGTTTCTTGGTAAGGTAGTCGGCACGGTATGGGCTACGAAAAAAACTCCGAACCTGGAAGGCGTCCGGTTTCTCATCGTTCATCCGTACGATCTGGACAAGGAGCCGAGTCCGAACCTCGTGGTTGCGGCCGACCGTTTGGGCGCGGGAATAGGCGAAACCGTCATCTGCGCTTACGGTAAAGCCGCACGCTCGGCGATCGGCGATCAGGAGATGTCGATCGAGGCCGCCGTAGTCGGTATCGTTGATCAGGTGGATCTGGACTATAATGCGTGCCGGTCTGAGGCGTTGATATCGGCGGCTCGCGAACTTGAACCACAGGACTGACGGAAGGAAGCTCAAAAATCCGGTATTCCTCAGATTACCGTTGGCAGCCTGGTTATGCTCAATATGGCGGATGAAGATCTGATCTACAGGATGACGAAGGCGGTTTATGGGCGTCTCGGTGCGGGTGCGGATGCGCGTTTGGTCGAGGATCTGGTAACAGATCTTTACGGTATTGCCCGCAGCGGGCAGGATGCTGCTGCGCCGGGCGCCGGAAGGATCGGCGGATCGGGCGCGCGCCTGATCGTTACGGCTTTCGGTGCAAACCGTCCGGGTGTTGTGGCCGTTGTAGCCTCGACGCTTGCGGATGCAGGTTATAATATTGCGGACCTGAATCAGACCGTAGTCGAGGGGAAGTTCGCAATGGTGCTCCTGGCTGAAGCCGAAGAAGGAGCTTCCGACCTCGGGTCTTTGAAGGACCGGTTAAATGGGGCTGCCGAACGGCTGGGCGTGCGGATATACGCGCAGCGCGAGGATCTCTTCCAGTCCATGCATCGCGTGTAATCGCCGATCCGCGCGGCATCGACGGCATTGACGGCATTGGGGGGGTGTGGAATCGATATGTATTGCCAGGAATGCGGCGCGCAGATCCGTTCGCACGCAAAGTTCTGCAACCGGTGCGGGACCGAAGTCCGCCAGCGCTTCGGAAGGGAAAACGACACTACCGGTGATCTCACTCCGCTGCCGCCTCCTCCGCTGCTCCCTGCAAAAGAATCGAATCCGAAAGCAAATCCCAGACCGAATCCCGGACCGAATCCCAGACCAAATCCGAAGCCGCCCACGGTTCCGCCTCCAACCGACCGGCAGCCGCTTTCGCGACACGCCTGGTCGGGCGCAGAAGAGGCAATCGTAATGCCGGCGATTTCCAGGAAGCCGGAGGATAAAAAATCCGAAGACTCCAACCTCGCAGATCGAAAATCCCCCGACAACAGGCCGCTCGACAAGAGAACGACACAACGATCGCTGCCCGGTTCCGCGCCGCTTCCCGCCGATACCGCCGAACGCATGAAAGTCCGCTTCGATCTGATGAAGCCGGATACAAGCGACGCCGAACACGTGCCGAATACGGGGCAGATCAACAGCGCGGGAGATCCCATAACGCCCGCCCGAAGCACCATTGCCCCTGTGCAGTCAGCCCAACCGCCGCGGCAGGATGCGAATATGGCGCCGTTTTTCACACAAGTCGTAACGACGGTTCCCAACCGTCAGCACAGCCGCCTGATTCTGATAGTCCCGCTGCTGCTGCTTTTGGCCGTACTGCTGCTCGTACTGGCATACATAGTCAACAAATAAAACAGAACCGCGGTTGAAGCAATCCGGTTGGCGCCGTCAGTAAAAATGCTTGGGGTCTATGCCGAGCTTTTTCATTCGAGAAAGCAGAGTCGTGCGATTCAGCCCCAAGCGTGCTGCGGCTCCATCGGCGCCGCCGACGCGCCCCTTGCTTTCGGTCAGCGCGCGGGTGATATCCTCGCGCTGCTTTTGGGCATGTTCGTCATCCACACCTTTATTGTTGTTGAGGGCGTTGATGGTTTCTTTCACAATGCGAGCAATCGCTTCCTGGCCTTGCTGCGCCGCAGTCCGCGTTGGTTCGTCCCTGCGAACTCTGCGCAGTTCCATCAGAGGCGCCTCCAGCGCCCTGCCGCGCGTTAATATAACGGCGCGCTCGATGAAGTTCTGTAGCTCCCGAATGTTCCCCGGCCAGTCCCATTCGGTCAAAGTCTTCATGTCAGCAGCAGGGATCGTCTCGATCCGCTTCTGCATCTGGCGGGCGAACCTTTGGACGAAATAACTCACCAGCAGGGGAATATCTTCCCGCCGCTCGCGCAAGGGTGGGATGCGAATCGGGAAGACGTTCAGACGGTAATAGAGGTCGCTGCGAAACTCCCGCTCGGCAATCATCTGCTCCAAGTCACGATTCGTTGCCGCCACCATCCGTGTGTCTACTCGTTTCGTGCGGGTGCTGCCCAGTCGCTCGAATTCGCGTTCCTGCAGCGCACGCAAGAGCTTCGGCTGGATTTCCAGCGGCACGTCTCCCACCTCGTCCAGAAACAGCGTGCCCTGGTCGGCCAGTTCCAGCCGCCCGACCTTCTGGCTGATCGCGCCGGTGAAGGCCCCTTTTTCATGTCCGAACAATTCGCTTTCGAGCAGACCCGTCGGGATCGCTGCACAGTTGAGCTTCACAAACGTGCGGTCTTTGCGCCGGCTGTGGTCGTGGATGGCGCGGGCGACGAGTTCCTTGCCGGTTCCGGTTTCGCCGAGCAACAGAACAGTGGAATCGCTGGGCGCGACTGTTTCGACCAGTTCCAGGACGCGCCTGAGCGCCGCGCTGTCACCAACAATCTGATCGAAATTCAGCTCGCTGCGAATCTCTTCTTCGAGGTAGAGTTTTTCCTGGGCCAGCTTGTTTTTGAGTTCGGAAATTTCGCGGTAGGCCAAGGCGTTTTCGACAGCGATTGCGATCTGGCCCGACGCCTGACTGAGGAACTCGACATCCTCCGGCGTGAAGGCATCCACCGTCGTCCGTATAATTGCCAGCAGTCCGAGCGCTCGACCGCGGGTCACGAGCGGGATAAAACAATGAGCCTTGAAGCCCTCAGCGACCAATATCTCATACCCCTCGCGGCCGATGTCAATTTCAGTTGCCGCGTTGACGATGACCGGTTTCAGCGTGTCAAAAGCTCGTCTGGGGGGACCGCTCTCGATTGGCGACTGAAGCATATCTTCCTTGAGAAACCCTCTGCCGTCGGGAAAATCGAGCGCGGAGATTCTGAAACCCTCAGAGACCGGTTCAGGCAAAGCAATGGCCACCGCATCGCAGCGCATGACTTCACGAATGTTGGCTGAAATCGAGCGCAACAACTCCTGAAGCTCCAGGTTCGAAGTGATGCTGCTGGTCAGATTCAGCAGCAACCGGAGCCGGTCGTTTTGACTTTGCAATTCTGCTTGTCCAGCACCTTCAGCGGAGCTTCCCGACGCGCGTTGCCAGTCTGTACTCATCGCTCAATGCTCCATCAAGTAGATTCGCAATCCTGCGCCGATGCTACACGCTTCGTCAGCTTCGACACAATGCGCCGCCCTCAAATCCGATCAGCCTTCCCGGCTTTGATGAAACTGACGATGACAGTTTCGACCTTTCGACATTGCCTTCTGAGCAGCGCTTTTTCAATCACCTTCTAAATTCAACCATTTAGCGGCTGCGTTCACCGCATATTGTCGCGGCATACCTATTGCCCTTACCCAGGTCGAAAGAGGAGAAAGAGCGATGCTCAGAATTACGGTCCACGACGAAGGGAAGGCGACGAGCTTTGTAGTTGAAGGAAAGCTGGTCGGGCCCTGGGTGGAAGAATTGGAAAAGTGCTGGAAAAGTGGGTTGGCTGCCGACCCATCCGGAGCGATGGTGGTGAACTTGGAAGCCGTGACATTCATTGATTCCGCAGGGCGAGCACTGCTGGCCGGGATGCGGCGACAGGGAGCGAGGCTCCTGTCCACCGGCGTCCTGATCAATGCGATCGTGGCGGAGATTGAGGCCGAGGAGGGGCTAAAAAAACAGAATGCAGCAATACCAACAAAGATTGAGAAAGGATCGCAGCCGTTCGCCGAGTCTTCGATGCAAGCACGGAATGGATCGGGCAATGAATAATCGGATTGTTTATCTGCTGGCGATCATCATCCTGATGGCACTCCCATTGAGTAGCCTGGCGCAGCAACAAGGCGAAGGGGCTTCGGGAGAAGTGTTGACGCTGGAGGAGGCCATCTCGCTGGCCTTGCGCGACAATCGCCACGTCAGGAATGCGCAACTGGACGTCGGCAAAACCGAGGATCAGGCGGCGGCGGCTCGCACCTTTCGCCTGCCGAAGTTCGAGTTTAATGCGCTTGCCACACAAAATCTGACGGGGTTGGATTTCACCTTTACAAAAGGTGTACTGGGCAATTACCCCAACGTCGGCCCCATCCCGGATCGCGACATCAAGTTGGGGACGCCGCTACGGCCCACTGCCATACTCTCGGGCCAGGTGACGATGCCGCTTTCGCAGCAGTACCGCCTCGGCCTTAACGTCAAGCAGGTCGAATTATCCGGCGACATCGCCCGGGAGCAATTGCGGTCGCATGAGCAGTCGGTCGTCAACGAGGTCAAACGCACCTATTACGCGATTCTGCAAACGCAGAGCGCGCTGGAAAGCGCTCGCCAGGCGCTCAGATTCTACCGCGAGCTGGATCGCGTCACGGGAGATTATGTGGTGCAGCAGGTGGCGCTCAAAGCGGAAGAGCTTGATGTCAAAACCAAACTGGCGAAGACCGAGACCGAGGCGCTCACCGCCGGCAATCAACTGGCTACCCTGAAGGATCAACTCAATCAATTGATGGGGCGCGATGTCGGCACAGAATTCAGAGTCAGCCCGGCGCCGGAGTTGTCCTGGATGGAAGTGGATGTAGCGGCAGCACGCACCCGGGCGTTGGAATCACGGCCTGAGATTAAAGAGGCGCGGTTGCGAGTCAACCAGGCGGAACTGGATAGGCGCTTGAAGAAATCTGAATACATCCCGGACGTCAGTCTGGCGCTGGTTTATGTCTCACCTCGCAACTTCAATGACTTCGTCCCCAGGAACTTCGCCGGCATCGGTTTTCAAATGAAATGGGAGGTCTTCGACTGGGGAAGGAAGAAACATCAACTGGCGGAAAAAGAGAAGGCCATTGAGCAGGCGAGCAATAACCTGCGTGAAGCGGAAAACAAAGTTCGGATCGAGGTCGGAGCGAAACTGCGGGAGCTTCAACAAGTGCGGCAGGCTTTGCGCGTCGCCGAGCTCAAGCAGGAAACTGCGCGGGAAAACACGCGCGTCTCGATCAACAAGTACAAGGTGCAGGCGGCTCTGCTTTCGGACGTGCTGCAAACACAGGCCGCGTTGGCCGACGCGGACTATCAATATCAACAAGCGCTGCTGGCCTTCTGGACGGCAAGGGCTGATTACGAAAAAGCAATCGGAGCGGACAAATGAAAAAGAGAATCTTCAAAGCGGCGGCAGTTTGCGCAGCGCTTATGTTAGTGGCTGTAGCGTCAGCGGTGATGTTCAAGCCTCGATCCAAGGCGGTGGAAAAGCCGCCAGTGCCGGTGAGAGTCGCGGCAGTCGAACTGAACGCTGCGGGTGGCAGCGAGCAGCGGTATTCGGCCGCGATCATCCCAGGCACACAGGTGGAACTGGCTTTCAAGGTGGGCGGCTATGTTGACGCGATCGAGAGGGTGCGCGGCGTGGACGGGAAAATGCGAGACCTGCAGGAAGGCGATCGCATTACCGCCGGAGCGGTGCTGGCGCGCGTACGCCAGAGCGATTATCAGGTCAAGGTCAAACAGGCCGAATCGCAGGCCCACGAGGCCAGATCCGGTATTGATGTGAGCAAAGCCCAATACCAGGAGGCGCTCTCCGGAGTTGCCTCGAGCAAGGCCCAGCTAGCCGAGGCTGAGGCGGCCTATGAAAAAGCTAAACTCGATTTCGAACGCGCGCAAAACCTGTTCGCGAGCCAGAGCATGACCAAGGCCAATTACGACGCAGCCAGGGCGCAGTTTGAAGCGACAACTGCCAGGGTCGCCGTCGCCCGCTCGCAGGTCGGTATGATCCAGGCCAGGGCCGATTCCGCCCAAGCGCACATCGAAGTCATCGAAGCCAGATCAAGAGGGGCGCAGGCGGTCGTACAGGAGGCTGCGATTCCCCTGCAAGATACTGCGCTCAGGGCGCCGCTCAATGGAATTGTGCTGGAAAAATCGGTCGAGAAAGGGACGTTGGTCTCCCCCGGGAAAACAGTATTCACCGTCGCTGACACCTCGAAGGTCAAGGCGGTCTTCGGCGTGGCGGACGTCGCCGTGACGGAAATGAAACCTGGAAGCACACTCGGCGTCGAGACCGAAACGATGCCAGGCACGGAAATTCGCGGACAAATCACCTCCATTTTTCCCGCCGCCGACCCCAAGAGCCGAGCCTTCAATGTTGAGGTTACGATCCCGAATGCGAGCTACCTGTTGCGACCGGGAATGATTGTCTCGCTCAAGGTGGGAACCAGGCAGGCGGCATCGGCGCAACCGGTCGTCCCCGTAAACGCGGTGATGAAAGCGAAGGGCGAGCCGAACGGTTACGCCGTGTTCGTGGTGATGGAAGAACACGGGCGGCAGATCGCACGACTGCGCGACGTGAAGCTGGGCGAATCCTACGGCAACACCGTGGCCGTGACGGATGGAGTGAAACCGGGCGACCGCGTGATCACAACAGGCGCCGCGATGGTCAACGACGGCGATAAGGTCAAGGCGATTCCCTGATACGAGTGAACGATCGATTTCAAAAGAAAAGTTCGTAATCCCGCCCTCAGGCGGAAGAAGGCTGACTGAGGAATCAATCGGTCATCACCGAACGCTTTCGCCTAAAGGCGGGACTGCAAACAAAGCTTGATCCGAAAATTATCGGGAGAATTATGGAACACGGTCACAACAACAATGAGATCATCAATAACAAGCACAACATCTCGCGCTTTTTCGTCGAGCAACGGCATATCTCCTGGGTCATGCTGATCGCTGTCTGCGTCTGGGGCGTTTACAGCTATAAGAGCATGCCCCAGCGCAAAGATCCGGATACGCCGGTCAAGACCGCCGTCGCGATCACCCTGTGGCCCGGCACGAGCGCGGAGAAAATAGAACAACTGGTGACCAGGAAGGTTGAAGAGAAGATTGCGCAGAACGCCAACGTGGATAAAATCCGCTCGATCTCGCGCACAAACTTTTCAGCGGTCTATGTAGACCTGGATGAGAACTTTCCCGGCCATCAGATCGGCAAGGAGTTCGATGACATAGCGCTCAAACTCGGCGCGATCACCGATCTGCCGGAAGGTGCGGGCCCGGTGAAATTCATCAAGGACTTCGGCGACACGGCGGCGCTGATGCTCACAGTCGCCAGTCCGAAGGTGAGCGAGGCGGAGGTTGAACTACGCGCGAAGACGGTCATTGAGGCCATCACGCGCCAACGATCGCAGTATGCACAGGCTTTGAGCGGCGGGCGCTTCACGATTGTCAGCAGCCTTACCCATCCGATCAGTCCCCGCGTCGTGCAAGACCCGCTCAATCTGTTGGCCGATTACCTTAAAGAGAAGAACGTTGCCAGCGACCTGCACATTATCACTGAACCGGGCTTCATTGGCGTGGATGGCGTGTCGGGTGCGAGCGATGAAGCGCTGCTCGCTCACACGAGGGAGTTCATCAACAATCGGTTGCAGGCCGCCGAGTTTCATCCGGACAGTGGGCCGCCTGTAGTGATCCGCGACCCGGACGATGCGGGCGCAAAGCTGGGCACGGTCGCGGGAGACAAATACAGCTATCGTCAGATGGATGATTTCACCGACCTGATCGAGAAGACGCTCAAAGGCCTTCCGCAAGCTTCGAAGGTGTCGCGCGCGGGCATTCTGCCTGAACAGGTCTTTCTGCTCTATTCCCAGGAGCGCATCGCCTCCTACGGTCTCAAGCCCGGCGACCTGCCGAACATCCTGGGCGTGCGCAACATCACGCCCGCCGGCCCGCAACTGGAAGCCGTGGGAAAGAATTTTTCCATTGATCCTTCTGGTGAGTTCAAGAGTGAAAAAGAGATTGGCGACGTGGCGATTGCCCGCACTGAACAGGGTGCGCCCGTTTACCTGCGCGACGTGGTGGACGTACAGCGGGGTTATGAAAGCCCGGCGAGATTCCTGAACTATTACGACTGGCGCGACGCCAACGGCAATTGGCAGCGCAGCCGCGCCATCACCATCGCCGTGCAGATGCGTCCCGGCGGATACATCGGGGAATTCGGGGAGAGCGTTGATCAAGCGCTCTCTGAAGTAAGGAAACAGTTGCCCGAAGATCTGATTATGGCGCGCACCTCCGACCAGCCGCGACAGGTCACGGAGAACGTTGGTCTGTTTATGAACAGTCTCTACGAAGCGATCTTTCTGGTGGTGATCGTCGCGCTGATCGGCTTCTGGGACTGGCGTTCGGCGCTGCTGATGGGGTTGGCGATTCCGATCACGCTTTTCATCACTTTTGGAATGTCGCACATGCTGGGCATTGACCTGCAACAGGTCTCCATCGCCACGCTGATCATCGCGCTCGGTCTGCTGGTGGACGTGCCGGTGGTTTCCGGCGACGCGATCAAGAACTCGCTGGGAGCGGGTTTGCCGCCGCTCATCGCCTCTTGGCTGGGGCCGACAAAACTCATCAAAGCGATCATTTTCGCCACCCTCACCAACATCGTCGCGTATTTGCCGTTCCTGACGTTGCCGGGAGGCACGGGCGAATTTCTGTACAGCCTGCCGATCGTGCTGACCTGTTCATTAGTGGCGGCATTGATCGTGGCGATGACGTTCATCCCCTTCCTCGGCTACTTTTTGATGAAGCCCAAACCCGAGCCGCCGATCGAGGAACGGCGCAAAAAAGGCTTCCCGGCCTTTTATTACCGTGTCGGCGAATGGGCCATCAATCACCGCTGGAAGGTGCTCGCCGGCTCGCTTGTCCTGTTGGCGGGTAGCGGCCTGGTTGCCAGCCAACTCAAAACAGATTTTTTCCCGAAAGACCTTTCTTACCTTTCCTACCTGGACGTGTGGCTGCCGGAAGATGCGCCGCTTTCGGCGACCAATGAGGCCGCACGGAAGGCGGAGGAAGTAGTGCGCGAGGTGGCTGCAGAATACGGCAAGGAGCACGCTGAAAAAAATGGCAAGCCGCACGAAGTCCTGAAATCTCTTACTACCTTTGTCGGCGGCGGCGGCCCGCGCTTCTGGTTTTCGGTTTCGCCTGAAATGCAGCAGCTCAACTACGCGCAGGTCATCATCGAGGTCAATGACAAGCATGACACCAGCCACCTCGTCGGCCTGATGCAGCAGGCGCTGGATGAACAAGTGCCGGGCGCACGGATAGATGTACGACAGCTTGATACGGGCAAGCCCATCGCAATGCCGGTTGAAATCCGCATCTACGGTGACGACATGGCCGCGCTGCGCCAGGAAGCGGAGAAGGTGAAAACAATTTTGCGCGCCACGCCCTACGCCCAGCGCGTCCGTGACGACTGGGGTGAGGAGAGTTTCGCCGTCAAGCTTCAAACCAACCCCGACCGCGCGAACGCGGCGGGCCTCACCAATCTGGACGTGGCCGCATCGTCGGCTACGGGGATCAGCGGCAGGCAGGTGACGGTGCTGCGCGAAGGCGATAAGCAGATTCCGGTCGTGGCGCGCCTGCGGATGGAAGAGCGCGCGCAACTGGCCGATGTGCAGAACCTCTACATCTATTCGCTGCAAGGCGATCAGAAAGCGCCGCTCCGGCAGGTCTCGTCAATCATCTACGGAATGCAGACCGAGAAGGTAAGGCGGCGCAATCAATTCCGCACGATCACGGTTTCGTGCATGGCCGAAGCCGGTCATTTGCCCTCCGAGATCATGAGCGCCGCCCGCCCGCAGTTGACGGCGTTCGCCGATCAGCTTCCGCCCGGCTACCGCATGGACATCGGCGGGTCGGAAGAGGAGCAGGTCAAGGGGTTCAAAAATCTGGTGGTCGTGCTGCTGATCTCGCTGGTCGCGATCTACCTGAGCCTGGTCTATCAGTTCAAAAACGCCATCAAGCCCTTTGTCGTCTTTGCGGCGGTGCCTTACGGAATTGCCGGCGGGTTGGCGGCGCTCTGGATGATGGGCACGCCCTTCGGGTTCATGGCGTTCCTGGGGATTATCAGCCTGGTTGGGCTGATCGTCAGTCACATCATCGTGCTGTTTGATTTCATTGAAGAGAAGCACGAAGAAGGCTTACCGCTGAAGGAAGCAGTGTTGGACGCGGGCATCATGCGTCTCCGGCCCGTAATGATCACGGTACTGGCGCTGGTGATCGCGCTCGTCCCGCTGGCGATGCACGGCGGGCCGTTGTGGGAGCCGATGTGCTATGCGCAGATGGGCGGGATGATGGTTGCGACTTTCGTCACGCTGCTGCTGGTGCCGGTGATTTACTCGATCTTCGTCCTCGACCTCAAACTGATTAAGTGGGAAACCACAGGTGAGTCGAAAAAGGACGAGCCGGAAGCGGCGCTGAAACTAGAAGCGCCGGCCATCGGAGACTGATGTTGACGGCATTCATTGAAGAAATCGTGAGCGACGCATGCAAAAAAGGAAGAAAAACAGTGGGGGCGGTCGTCGAAGAAATCATCGGCGGCGAATGCAGGAACCAATCCCGGAATCTATGCCGATTATCACAGACGCCGCCGAGCGGTCCCAGAGGCTAACGCATCAGGAGGAGCAAGCCGCAAACAACTCATGTCCGGTTTGCGGATTCAACGCGCGCCAGTTCGACCGCTTCTGTCGGCAGTGCGGCATAGACTATCAACAGCGGCAGAACGCGACTACAGGTTCGCTATATGCGACCTCAACACTCAGGCCTGAGTTCACTGAACGCCCGCCCGTAAAGCAAAAGAACAACACAGGATCAAATGGGAGAGAGAATGTTAACCCCACCTTCCCGGTGGTCACGGGGCAGATAATGACTGCGAATGAATATCGTTTTGATCTGGTCGTCATCGGCAGCGGCCCCGCCGGCCAGAAGGGAGCGATTGCTGCGGCCAAACTCGGCAAGCGCGTGGCGATTGTTGACCGCCGCGAAAGGATCGGCGGGGTGTCCCTGCACACCGGAACGATTCCCAGCAAGACGCTGCGCGAAGCGGTGCTCTATCTGACGGGCTATCGCCAACGCGCTTTTTACGGACGCGACTTCAAACTCAAAGAGGAGATCAGCGTCGCCGATCTGGCCGAGCGTGTGAATACGGTCATCGCCCGGGAGACAGCCGTCATTCGAGATCAGCTCGGACGCAACGGAGTGACCCTGATTGACGGCACGGCCCGCTTTACCGGTGCGCACACGCTGGAGGTGGAAGGTGGACAGAGAACGCTTACCGTGGAGGCGGAACACGTCCTGATCGCCTGCGGTACGCGCGCGGCCCGCCCGGCTGAAATCCCGTTCGGCGAAGAAGTGATGGACGCGGATCAGCTCGGGCAGGCCACGCGCATCCCGCGCGATTTTATCGTGGTCGGGGCCGGCGTGATCGGGTTGGAATACGCCTCAATGCTCGCGGCGCTCGGCATCAAAGTGACCGTCATTGACCAACGGCCCGCGATACTGGACTTTGTAGATAGCGAGATTGTGGAAACGCTGAGCTATCACCTGCGGCGACAGGATTGCGTCTTTCGTTTGGGTGAAAAGGTCACCGCGGTCGGGGTCAACCGGCGAGGTCAAGTGCAAGTTGAGTTGGAGAGCGGCAAACGTCTGCGCGCGGAAGGGCTGCTGTACGCCGCCGGGCGGCAGGCCAACACGGATCTGCTCGACCTGGCGGCGGCCGGTCTGGAGGTTGACGGGCGGGGCCGGATCGCGGTCAACGAGCATTTTCAGTCAGCCGTCGCTCACATATACGCCGCTGGCGATTGCATAGGCTTTCCATCGCTGGCCGCCACCTCAATGGAGCAGGGGCGACTGGCGGCAGGTCATATGTTCGGGCAGCCGACAGCCAGCCGCCCGTCGCTGTTGCCTTACGGCATTTACACCATCCCGGAAATCTCTATGGTTGGCCGGACAGAGAAGGAACTGACCAGTGCCGGCATCCCCTACGAGACCGGAGTAGCAAGGTATGAAGAAGTCGCCAAGGGGCAGATCGTCGGAGACGAAACCGGGATGTTGAAAATTCTTTTTCACCCCGAGACACTGAAGGTGCTTGGCGTGCATGCAATCGGGGAGAACGCGACCGAAATCATTCACATCGGCCAGACGCTTCTTGCGCTGGACGGCACGATTGAATTCTTCCGAGACAGCGTCTTCAACTATCCGACTTTCGCCGAGGCATACAAGGTGGCTGCGCTCAACGGGCTGAATAAGCAGTGAAGCCGCTTCATGTTATAATTTTTTGCCCGGCTCGGCGGCGGCTTTTTGGAATGATCGCAAGAGCAACCGCCCTCAAAGTATAGTAAACCAGAACAGCGGTCGTGCGCTTTGAGAGGCTGTGAGGTTAGCATTGGAGTTATCCGTCAACCAGACAACGCCGTATGAACGCTGATGTTCAGCAATTAACTCGCGAGCGCGACCGCCTGCGCCTCTTGCTTGAAATAACCAACGCTGTTGTTGCTCATCTCGACCTGCGCGATCTTCTCCACGCCATCTCCACCCTGCTCGGCCACCTGGTGCCGCACGATCTGTCCAACATCGCTCTCTACGACCTGCAGGCCAATGGGTTTCGCGTCGTAGCGCTCGACTTCCCGGAACATCAGGACTTCGTGCAGGAAAGCGAACTTGTGCCGATTGGAGACAATCCCGTCGGACTGTCGTTCACGACCGGGCGGCCGGTGCTCCACCGCCGGATTGACCTCGACAAGTTCCCGGCGGAAATCATGAGGCGCGTCGTGGCGAGCGGCATCAGATCCGGCTGCAGCGTGCCGCTCATCTCACATCAAAAAAAGCTGGGCGTCTTAAGCCTGGGCAGCCGGCGAGAAAGCGCGTTTACCGAGGATGACGTCGAACTCCTCGGGCAGATCGGCAACCGGGTCGCGATTGCGGTCGAGAACGCCCTCGCCTACCACGAAATCGCCACGTTGAAGGCGCGACTTCAGGAAGAGAACGTCTACCTGCAAGAAGAGATTCGCCAGCATCACAACTTCAAAGAGATTATCGGCGGCAGCCCGGCTATCAAAAAGGTTCTCCGTGAGATCGAGACCGTGGCCGCCACGGATTCGACGGTGCTGATCCTCGGCGAGACCGGGACGGGCAAGGAGTTGGTAGCCCGCGCGATTCATTCATTGAGCGCACGGCGCGAGCACACCCTCGTCAAAATCAACTGCGCCGCCATTCCAACGGGGCTGCTTGAAAGCGAACTCTTCGGCCATGAGAAGGGGGCGTTTACCGGCGCGATCAGTCAGCGCGTCGGGCGCTTCGAGCTGGCCAACAAAGGCACCCTTTTTCTGGATGAAGTCGGCGATATCCCGCTCGAACTTCAGCCCAAGCTACTGCGCGTCCTCCAGGAGCAGGAGTTCGAACGCCTGGGGAACGCCCGCACGCAGAAGGTGGATGTACGCCTCATTGCCGCCACCAATGCCAACCTCGAAGAACTCATTGCCGAAAAGAAGTTCCGCTCAGACCTCTACTATCGGCTCAACGTTTTCCCAATCACCGTCCCGCCGCTGCGCGAGCGCCGCGAAGATATCCCTGAGCTGGCGCGCTGGTTTACGCAGAAGTTCGCTTCGCGTATGCGCAAGCCGATTCGATCTATTCCCCCAAGGACCCTGTCGACGCTGGCCGAGTACCACTGGCCGGGCAACGTCCGCGAGCTAGAGAACCTCATCGAACGCGCGGTGATCCTCTCGTCAGGCCCGGAACTCGAAGTCTTCCTCCCTGAGCCGAAAGCCCCGGCGGCTGCGGTTGCGACTGAAAGCGTAAGCCGGAATCTGAATTTCGAGGATGCTGAACGTGAGCACATCCTCCGAGTCCTGCGTGATACGAACTGGATCATCGGCGGGCCGCGCGGCGCGGCGTCAAAGCTGGGACTCAACCGCTCGACCCTGCGGTCAAAGATGAGTAAGCTCGGCATCACTCGTCCTTGCTGAATGGCCTGCAGGTGAAATCCCGCCGGTTACGGCGATAGATCGCCGCTTTTGGTTTAATGCGCCGCCAATCGGCGGCGTGCGTCGTCTCACTCCCAACGCGCAATCCTTCTTTATTCTAACGCTTACAGGCTCAACCCGACCTTGAGCGAGTCTGGCAGGCCGTTTGCCATATCTCAGATCGTGAATGGAGGCATAAGACAATGATACGAATCAGCCAAATTTACGAAGGTTCAAAACAGTGCCTGTTGGTCGAAGGCACTCTTTCCGGCGAATGGGTTGACATATTGCAAAAGTGCTGGCTTGAGGCGCCGCACGCCCTCAACGGCGCGCCCGTGCGCATAGACCTTTCAGGGGTCACCTACTTTGACGATAAGGGCCGCGATCTTCTCGCGCGCATGATCCGGGACGGCGCAGAACTGCGGGCGACAGGAGTAATGACCAGGGCACTCATTAAGGAGATTACGGGGATGATTGCGGTGGCGCGCGACGGACCGATACCGGATGGGGCGTAGCCGTAACGGCTGACGAATGTGAGTATCGTTTTTTTAGTTCAGTAAGAAGAGGTTCAGATGACAATGACCATAACAACCTGTGCGCGGCTCCGTCTGACGAGAGTAAGACTGTTGCCCATCGCTGTTGTAGCTGCAGCGCTCGATCTTGGTTTATTGGCCTATCCCGCAACTCAACCCGCAGCTCAAAACGACGCCATTAACCCTCCGCTGCGCGCGTTTCTGGAAAAGGAAATTGGTTTGACCGCCGCGGAGACGCAATCGGTGATCGCCGGACGGCCCGTGGCAAAGTTGCTTTGGACAAAAACGGACGATGAAGTGGCGCTCTTCGGCGTCGTCAGAATCCATGCGCCACAGGAGCTGTTCATCCAAAAGTTCAGGAACATCACCGCGTTTGAAGGCGGCAAAGGGGTTCTGGGCATAGGCCGTTTTCATTCACCCGCTGTGCTGAGCGACGTGGACGCGCTTCAGATTGACCAAAAGGACCTGAAAGAAATCCCTCAGTGCAGGCCCGGCGATTGCGATATCAAGCTCTCCGACCGAGCGATGCAGTCCCTGCGCCGGCAAATAGACTGGAATTCTCCGCAGGCCGCCACTCAGGCGCAGCCGGTGATTCGGCGGGCTTTCGTGGATTACGTGGCGAATTACCAGAAGGTCGGAGACGCGGCGCTGGCCGTGAATTTTGATCAGGACAAGCCGCAATCCATCCGCGAGGACTTCCGCCGTCTGCTGCAACATTCCTCGCACCTGTTTGAATACGAACCGCAGTTGGCCAACTACCTGGAGAAGTACCCGCAGGCGAGGCCGCCTGGAACCGAGGATATTTTTTATTGGCAGAAAGCCGAGTTCGGCTTGAAGCCCGTCGTCCGGGCCAGCCATCTGGTCATCCATCGCCGCCAGCAGGGCGGCGACCTCAGATATGCAATCGCTTCCAAGATGCTGATGGCCAGCCACTACTTCCGGGCGGCGCTCGAACTCAAAAGCCTGGCGCCGGACGGTTCGTCGCCGGGCGGGAAATCATTTTACCTGATCTGCATCAACCGCTCTTTTGTGGATGGGTTGACGGGAGTCAAGGGATCGCTGATCCGTGGGACGGTGAAGTCCAGAAGCCGAGACTCGCTGGAGCGCTACCTGGGCGGTGTAAAACAGAAAATCGAGGCTGCGGGCGCAGTACGGTGAAACGGGCCGGCTCTTTGATGGCGCCCGGCTCTGTAGCAGCAGAAAAAACTGAGGATAGGAGTCGAACGAAAGATGAAATTCAAACGAATACTCTGCGGCGTAGATTTTTTACCGGTCTCTGTAAAGGCGTTCGAGACGGCCCTGGAGCTTGCTCAGTCGTTTCAGGCCGCGCTTCACATAATGCATGTCATTGAAGTTCATCCCGTCGTTCCGATGCCTCCCGGCGTGAGTACAGAGGATTCGACACTGGCTCTTGAGGAAAAAGCTGGGGACGCGATGGAGACGTTGATCAGGCGAGCCGAGAAGATTCTTGATGGGCCGCCGTTAACGACTGAGATTACCAGAGGCAGGGCGTATGTCGAGCTATTAAATCGCGCGCGTGAATTCGAGGCTGATCTCATCGTCCTGGGAGCAAAAGGATTCCCCTGGCCTGAAGAGGTTATTGGTGGGGGCGCGGCCGAACACGTGTTCAAAATCGCTTCCTGTTCTGTCCTGATCGTCAAAGAAGATTTGAATTCTGAGTATTACTGAGGCGTTCCGAACAACGCATGAAGGGAGAAAAATTATGATTACTTTCCCGATTCTCGATGCATTTGCAAAAAACTGGTGGGTCCTGCTCATAAGGGGAATTCTCGCCGTCCTGTTCGGCATCATGGCATTCACCCTGCCCGGTCTGACGCTCGTCACGCTCGTGCTGCTCTATGGATTTTACAGCTTCGCCGACGGGCTGGCGGCGATCTGGGTCGGCTTGCAGGGGCGCGCCTGGTGGTTTGTGTTGCTTGGCATTCTCGGGATGATCGTCGGCATCTTCACATTCGTCTATCCGGGCATCACCGCCGTCGCGTTGCTTTACCTGATCGCAGTCTGGGCCCTGTTCCGGGGCGTCTTCGAGATTGCTACTGCAATCCAGTTGCGCAAGGAGATCAACAACGAATGGATGCTGGTCATCGCCGGTATTCTCTCGATCATATTCGGCGCTGCGCTTGTCGCCAACCCGGCGGCGGGTGCGCTGGCTGTGGTCTGGATCATCGGCGCATATGCGTTCGTCTTCGGCCTGATGATGATCGTGCTGGCGTTCCGCCTGCGCGGCTTGTCGGGACACCTGGAGAAGTTTGCGTGAAGGGCGAGAGTATGCAATTCGCCCCGGCTGCGCAGGCGATCAGCCGGGGCAGAATCAAACCCTAATCGCCAATATCCCTGTGGCCTGATGACCGCAGCTTCCTGAAGGAGGAAAACCATGAACAAGATGATAGTGACTGTATTCAATAACGAGAGCAGCGCCTATGAAGGCGTCAAAGCTCTCACGCAACTTCACGCGGAGGGCAGCCTGACAATGTACGCAACTGCGGTCATCGCGAAAGACGCGAAGGGCGTGGTCAGCGTCAAGCAGGCAGCTGATGAAGGCCCGCTTGGGACGGCGCTCGGATTCACCACCGGGAGTCTGATCGGATTGCTCGGCGGCCCCATCGGTCTGGCCTTGGGAGCGGCGACCGGCGCCCTCGCGGGTTCACTGTACGACATCGCGCAGCTCGGCATCGGCGAGGATTTCGTGGCCGAAGTAACCCAGTATCTCTTGCCCGGCAAAGTGGCCGTCGTCGCCGAGATTGATGAAGAGTGGGTCACGCCGCTCGACACCCGGATGGATGCGCTCGGTGGAATCGTGTTCCGGCGCGCGCGGGGCGAATTCATTGACGCACAGATCGAGCGTGAAATCGCGGCCGATAAAGCAGAGATCGCCAAGCTGAAGGCCGAGTACGACCAGGAGGTGGGGGAGGCCAAAGCCAAGCTCAAGGCCAAACTCGATGCCGCCCAGAACCGCCTCCAGACTCGGCGCGATCTGTTGAACGAGAGGATCGAAGCCATCAAGCGTGAAGGCGAAGCCAAGGTCAAATCGCTGCAGGAACAGGCCGCGCAGGCGAAGGGTGAAGCCAAGGCGAAGCTGGAGAATCGCATCGCCGAGGAGCGCGCCAATCACAAGCTTCGCGTTGCGAAGCTCAGCCAGGCCTGGCAACTCGTCAAAGAAGCGGCGGCAATCTAAACGGATCCATAGCAGATAGAGAGATAACGGAACAAATGAAATAAGACGGAAATCACGGAAAAGTTGAATATTTCCGTAGTTTCCGTCTCATCATTGCAGCATCCAGCGCAGCGAAAATTCATACCGCTGCGCTCCGCCCTTTGCCGTATCGTCTACTTTCACGATCGTAGTGTAACCGTTCGCAGCCGACGGTTCCTGCGCGATCGTCACATTACCCCGCCCGCTCGACGACAGCATCCTTACTGTAATCGGGGCACGCGGCACCGGGGCGCTGAACGAGGATTTGACCTCGCGCGGAGCCTCGCCGCTGAGGTTTCGCACCGAGGCGCTTCCGCCGGAAATTACGATTTCCGCCGCGCCGTCAACTATGCCGCTCCACGCTACGGTGCCCGAGCGCAATACATTGGTTTCCAGGCGACCCTGTTCGGCGCGTGCTCGCCGCGAGGCTTCGAGGCGGCGCTGTTCTTCGAGGCGGCGCTCGTACTCGGCCGCTTCGCGCTGAAGCCGGTCTTCGGCCTCGCGCCGCAATCGTTCTTCCTCTTCGCGGATTCTTGCAGCAGCAGCTTCGCGCCGCTTTCGCTCCGTCTCGCGTTCAGATTCGAGGCGCTTCCGCTCGGCGTCGTCGTCCTTTTCCTTCGGACGCGCAGCGCCCTCGTACTGTCTGCGCATGGCTTCGTCCAGCCGTTTTGCTTCCGCTTCGTTGACGCGCGCCGGAATCATAACGGGCGTCAGCCTGACAATCAGGTTATTGACTATCGCCCGCACGCCGGGCAGCGGACGCACGACGTTTTCAACCCCGTCCTTTTCCGGCTGCGTTTCCGCTTCGCCCGCGACTGTTACGATACCGTCCTTGACCTCCAGCGAGTATTTTGCAAAACCGCTCGGATTGTAATTCGCTACGGCGGTCTTAACCGCAGCAAGTATCGCCGCGTCATCCGGGGGCGAGGGATTTGCTTCCGCTTCGGGCGCAGGCGTCGGCGAGGGCGTAGCAACGGCCTGCACGACACCCGGCGCTGCCGCGATGTGCGATTCGCTGTTTTGTTTGCGCCAGGCGAGAAATACGACTACTGAAAGCAACACGGTCAGCGACGCACCTGCGGCAATGAGCGTCCATTGCGCGCGGGTCAACAGCGGGAACCTGCGCCCATCTTCGCCCGGAGACAGATATACCAGAGGCGCCGCCGGCGCCTCGGCGTTATCCGAAGCACGTGCGCGGCGCTGGACGGCGGCCAGCAGCGGGCGCTCGTCGCTCTCGGCCGATGCGCGCGTCATCGACTCGCCGGTTGCACTGTTTACCTCGTCTTCCGGCATAAAAAGCTCCGGTTAATCGTCGATTGTGCGCAGCAACTCCGTATTGAGAGGGCGCAGCACTACCTCGCTCATCCAGGCCTGCGCGGGTTGCTCGAGCACTGCGAGTATTGCGCCGGCCACTTCTTCCGGAGTCATCGCGTAACCTATGGATCGGCCGGCTTCCGCCTCTTGCACTTGTGCGGTTCGGCGTCGCGCAGTGTTTGAAAAATCCGTTGCAGTCGATCCCGGCAGCACGACCGAAACGCGAATGTTCAGGTTGCGCACTTCGAGTCCCAGAGCTTCGGTAAATCCGATTACACCGAATTTCGCCGCGCAGTATGCCGCCATCCCCCTGATCCCGTTTCTTCCTGCCCCGGAAGAAATGTTGATGATCTGCCCGTTTCCCTGTTTTTTCATCGCCGGCAGTACTGCGCGGCAGGTCAGAAACACCCCCCTGAGATTCGTGTCGATAACCGTGCTCCAGTCGGCGAGGGAATAACCGTCGACTTCGCCGTTCAGACTCAATCCGGCGTTGTTGACAAGTATGTCGATGCGTCCGAAATGCCGTAGCGTCGATGCGACGGCGGATTCCACCTGCGATTCATCGCGCAGGTCGCAAACAAATGCAACTGCGTCGGAAGCGCCGAGCTGCTTCGCCTGATTGACTGCCTCGGCAAGCAGAGATTCACTGCGTGCAAACAGCGACAACCGGGCGCCGCGCCGCGCAAGCGCAAGCGCCGTGGCTCGTCCGATGCCGCGCGACGCTCCCGTGATTATCGCAACCGGTTGTTCGCTCAATGCCAGCAATGCGTCATTCCCGGGTCAGAGTGATCTCGGGTGAGGTTTACGCCCCCGCCGATTGTCCCTTGCGCAGGTTTTGTTCAAAAAATTCAAGCACGCGCCGCCAGGCGTCCGTTGCATCGTCAGCTCGGTAAACTTCGGTGCGCGTATCGTTGAAAAACGCGTGCGGCGCATCTTTGTATATGCGCACTTCGCCCGGTTTGCCGTGCTGTTTTAGCGCGGCGTCGAGCCGGTTCATTTTTTCCAGATTGATCCACTCATCCTTCTCGCCGCCGATAAACAGTACGGGACAACTCAGGTTTGAGAGTACTGATGTATCGACCGGCACATCGCCGTAAAATGGAGCGGCGGCTTCTAGGTTGATCCGGCAGGGAAGCAGCAAAGAAAATGTTCCGCCCATACAGAAACCGGTTACGCCTACGGCGGAGATGCCGGGCTGTGCGCGCAGGAATTTGACCACGGTTTCAAGGTCTTCGAGCGCGGCGGTCTGGTCGAGGCCCGACATAAGTTTACCTGCTTCGGCTGCGTCTTTTGTAGTAACGCCGCGGTAAAGGTCTACGGCGGCGGCCAGATATCCGGCGCGCGCGAAGCGCTCGGCGACGTCTTCTATATGTCGGTTGAGCCCCCACCATTCGTGGATGACGATTACTGCTGCGGATGCGCCGTCGACGGGTTGTGCGAGATAACCGGGCGCTTCGCGGCCGTCGGCTGAGTAAGTGGTGCGCGATGCTGTAATTTTTTGATTATTTTCCATAATGTGCCTCCTGCAAGGAATCGGGTGCTGACCGAAATCGTGTTGCATTGCGATGAAAAACCTTAAGAGGAACTATAGCGATAAGTTCCAGCGCTGTGCAACCGCTTCCCGAGGCGGACTCGAAAGTAGAAAACCGGGGATAAAAGTAAACCCATAGAAAAAAAGTTTCCGATACGGGGCCGTCGTACGGCGTCATGTAATCAGAGTTGACAGGAAAAAGAGATAACGGAACAAACGAAATGAAACGAAAATTACGGAAACCCTGAATATTTTCGTAGTTTCCGTTTGATTTCGTTAGTTACGTGCAGACGTAATGCTTAAACGCTGGAAAATCGCATCCGCCCCGAGCCACGAGGAGTTGTTCATACGGCATTATGAGCAGCTTCTTGGGTGGGCCGTACAGTTGACCGGACGCAACCGGCAGCAGGCTGAAGATCTGGTACACGACGTTTTTGTCCAGTTTGCACTGCTGCAGCCGCCTTTGGAGGAGATTGAAAATCTCGAAGGCTACCTTTTCGCTTCCATGCGCAACCTGCTTCGTTCCCAGATGCGCAGGGAGGCGCGAAGAACTTCGGCGCGGCTGTCGCTTGTGGATTACGACTCGGCGGAAATCGGTCTGCGCGCCGTCGACCCGCGCGCCGATCTCGGTGTGCGCGACGAACTCGCGCTCATATGCCACTACGCGTGCGTTCGCAAGGAAACATCAAAAGCGGGCAGCGCGCTCATTCTCAGATACTTCCTTGGGTATTATCCCGGCGAAATTGCGCTGATTTTCAGGTCTTCGAGACAGGCTGTTGCAGACCTTCTGGGTGCGGCGCGGCGCGAGGCCCGGCTGTATCTGGAGCAACCTCAACGGCTGCGCTTTATGCGCGAGCATCCTTCGGAGGGCATTACCGATGTTCGGACCGGCGAACCCTCGGGTGAACTTATTCCGGAGTTGCGGCGTGCGATCTTTCGCTCGTGCGAGGGCGCCTGTCGGACGAAAAAGGAACTCAAGGACATCTATTCCCGTGCCGGCGCCGCTTCAATCGCCGGCAAGACTTTGAGCCACATAGTTAGTTGTTCCCGATGTCTGGATATTGTCAATCGCGAGCTGGGATTGCCCTTGCTGGCGGAACGATATCCCACCGACACCCTCGGCCCCGACTCCGGCAACGAAGGAGGAGGAACTGGAGGCTCGTGGGGTGGATCGGCAGGCGACCGGAATACCGGCGCGGGTGAAAGCAAGATGAGCGGAAACTTTTCGGCTGAGTCCATCAATCGATTCCGCAGCCGTTTGCGGGATGTAATCGAGCACGAACCGAAGGAATTGCATATCGCGGTAAATGGGCAGGTGCTCGGTTCGCAGGCCGTGAATGCTGATTTCAACCAGCAGAACCTGCATCTGGACGAAGCCGAAAAAATCGGTTTCATAGAGGTGTTCAGCGAACAGGGAATCAGGCTGATAGCGCTCAGCGTCGAGCCGCCGCCCGGGGGGCCGTTCGAGCGGCAGGCGCAGGTGAATCTGAGCGAGCGGCGCACGATTCAGATAGCGCTGGAATTCGGGGGTTCGGGCGCAAACCTCAAAGTCATCTATCAGCATCCCGGCTACAGACAGGAAGCCGCAGCAGGGGAAATCCCAGAGGAGTTCGGTTCGTTTTCCGCAGAAAGTCCCGCCGATGATGGAGACCGGGACGGACGTTTCCTGTTCGGCGGGCTGCGAACGGGGTGGGGATTCTGGTCGGGGATGGGTCCCGGTCTGATCTCCACCGCCGTCGCCTTGTTGTTTGTTGCTGCGTTTATTGCCCTGCGAATGCCGTCGACGCCCGTGCTCGCGGCTGAGCTGCTTGAGCGCTCGGAGGCGAACGATCGAGCCGCGCAGGGAAATCCCGAACTGCTGCTACACCGCGTGCTGGAACTCGAGGAGCGGGATCCGGCGCTCGACCGCGTGCTGTCGCGAAGAAGGGTGGAGATCTGGCAAAGCGCCGCCAAAGCCATAGAGGTGCGGCGCGCATACGACGAACAGGGCAAACTCCTCGCCGGCGAATGGCGGCAGGGCGACGGCAGCCGGACGCTTCTCTATCCGGGCGGAGAATCGATGGAAGATCGGACCGAAACTTCAAATGTTACGCCGAGCGTCCCGCGCAGCGCTGACGAAGCCTGGCGGCTGGATCTTTCAGCCGCTGCTTTTTCCTCGCTTATAGGACGCGGCAGTGCAGCTACGGTTGAGGAAAACGCCGAATCCTATTTGCTGAAGTTCGTCAATCAGTCTTCCGATCATAACTCGGTTCCGGGATTGCGTTCGGCCACATTGCGGCTCGGGCGCAACGGGTTGCGCGCGCTCGAACAGACGCTGCTGGTCGAGTCGGGTCGCGGATTGCGCGAATACAGATTCAGCGAGGTGCGTTTTGACCGCCTGGGACTCGGAGAGGTTTCATCCCGCGTTTTTGACCGCGAACCGCTGTTGTCCAAACCGGAAGCCGTCGAAGCAAAAGTGTTGAAACCCGACCCTCCGGCCGGTGATGCGGGTGCACGATCCGAATCAACGCCTGCGCCTGCCGCCACGCCGCACATAATTGCTACGGTCGAACTGGAAATCGAGGCGCTTGTTTTGCTCGATGCGGTAGGTGCGACGCTCGGCGAAGAGGTTGCAGTAACGCGCACGCTCGACGGGACTCTGCAGATCGAAGGCGTTGTAGAAAACGCGGAACGCAAAAGCGCGATACTTTCGGCGCTCGCCCCCATTCGTCGCCATCGCGCAGTAAGAGTCAGGATCGAGACGCCTGAGGAGGCCGAGCACCGGCTGGAGCAAATTCGATCCACAGCCGTCGCCGTCAGCATACAGGAGGCTGCTCCGCTTGCGAGCAGGATTCCGGTCGACGCAGAAGTGCGTCGCTACGTTTCATCCCTCGGCGTCCCGCAGGAAACCCTGGACGAGGAGGTCAACCGGTTTGCAAACCGCATGCTTCGGGGTTCGAGGCAGGCGCTGCTTTACGCCTGGTCGTTACGAGGTCTTGTGGAACGGTTCACCCCGGCCGAGCTGCAGGGACTCGATCCGCAGTCGCGCGCCAAATGGCTGGGACTCATCGTCGAGCATTCGGCCGGATATCGCCGGGAAATAACAACGCTGCAGCGCGACCTCGCACCGGTTTTCAACATCGGGGCCGGAGCGCAGGACGGCAGGAGTGAAGCGGAGCGGGAGAAGATAGACGAAGCTGGGCTTGCTCGCTCCGTGCTCGCGTTTGTGGAATTGTGCGTGGGGCTCGACGAACAGATTCGCACGGCGTTCACGCTTTCCGCCGATGCTGCCGGCGGACGGCGTAATCCCCACAGTCTTGCAACGCCGGAGTTCCGGAGCCGGTTGGCGCGCGCCGAGGCTTCGGCGGAGAAAATTTCCAATGCCGCATCGCATCTGCGGAGCAGGCGTTGAACACCGACAGATCCGTTGACGATACATTTGACAGATCGAGGAGAAGCAAAATGATCACCCGACACAGCATCGCACCACACAGCAACATCTTTCGCCTCGGCGCGCTTTTCATCTGTCTGTGCGCTGCTATGGCGTTCGGCATCGATAACGCACCATTGCACGCCGCATCGGCGCAGGGCGCCGTAGCTACACTGAGCGGAATCGTAGTAGACGAGAAAGACGCCGTAGTCGCCGAGGTCGAAGTGACGATAATCAACCCTTCGACCGGGCTGAGGCGGACGGTGAAGACGAATTCGGCCGGAATATATTCGTTTCCGGCGCTCGCCCCCGGCAGCTACAACGTCACGACGATGAAGGACGGGTTTGCTCCGCGCGAGGTTCGAGACATCGTCCTCAATGCAAACGATCAGCGATCGCTCAGGATTCAGCTTAAAATAGGCGCGGTGGGCGATGTAGTGACCATCACCGATCAGGTGGGCACGGTCAAGGACGACGGCGCTGTGGCTACGGTGGTCGATTCCCAGTTTGTATCAAACCTGCCCCTCAACGGACGAAGCCTGCAAACCCTGATAAGCCTCGCCCCCGGCGTAGTGACGACGGGCGCAACCTCGCAGAATCCCGGACAGTTCAGCGTCAACGGACTGCGGTCGAATACCAACTACTTTACGGTAGACGGGGTGAGCGCCAACTTCGGCACGAACAATTTCGCGGGATACAATCCGGCAGTAGCCGGCGCGGTTCCGGCTACGAGCATGCAGGGAAGCTTTGCCAACCTTGCATCGATCGACGCACTGCAGGAGTTCAAGATCCAGACCTCTACGTTCGCGCCCGAATTCGGGCGTTCGCCCGGCGCGCAGGTATCGCTCGTGACGCGTTCGGGCGAGAACCGGTATCGCGGAACGGTCTACAACTATTTCCGCAACGATGCGCTCGACGCCAACGACTATTTCAACAATCTCAATCGCATCAAGAAGCAGCCGCTGCGTTACAACAATTTCGGAGGCACGTTCAGCGGGCCGATACGTTTGCCCGAGAAAATCTTCGGGCCCGCCTCTTACGATGGGCGCGACCGCACGTTTTTCTTCTTCTCGTATGAGGGACAGAGATTCCTGCTTCCGCGCGGGGCGGTGCTGACCGTGGTGCCTTCCGTAGCTGCTCGAAGCGGCGCGCCCAACGAAATCGCACGCCAGGTTCTGAATGCCTTCCCGCTGCCCAACGGTGCGGATATCGTCAATGCAAGCGGCGCGCTGACCGGAGGGGCGAACTTCATCTCCGCGTATTCCGAACCGTCGGCGTCCAATGCGACCAGCATGCGGCTCGATCACAATTTCAACCAGAAGTTCAACATCTTCGGTCGTTACAACTACGCGCCGTCGCGCCAGGAATCGCGCAATCAGAGAAATCTTTCTCAGATCAACAGGCTGCAAACCAGGACGGAGACCTTTACGCTGGGCTCGACGCAGGTCTTCGGCGCGCGGCTTGTAAATGAAGTGCGCGTCAACTGGAGTCAGCAGGACGGCACATCGCAGCAGGTATTCGACGGTTTCGGCGGCGGGGTGGAGCCGCCCGAGGCGGTGCTGTTTCCGTCTACGGTGCTCAACGGGCCGCGGCGCGGCATTATCACGATACAGGGGTTGTCGCTCGTTCAAGGAAATCCGTTTACAGACTTAAGCATCGGAACCGAAGAACTGTTCAGGCAGCGGCAGATCAATGTAGTCGATAACCTGACCTACACGCGCGGCGCTCATCAGTTGAAGTTCGGCGCCGATTACCGTTGGCTCTCACCCGTCATCGCGCCCGCCGGTTTTGTCAGCAATTCGACGTTTGCAAACGTCGCCGGCGTATATAACAACACTGCTGCTTCGGTGTTTGCGCTTCGCGGCATAGGTTATACGCTGCAATTTCCGTCGCATTCCTTTTACGCGCAGGATACCTGGAGAATCAGCCCGCGCCTGACATTGACCTACGGGACAAGGTGGGACATCAACCCCGCGCCCACAGCGCGCGGCAGCAATCAGGTTCTTACCGTAAAGGAGATCAGGGATCTGAACGCGGCCGATTTTTCCTACCTTGAACTCGCGCCCCTCGGTACGCCGCAGTATCCGACCGGATACGGCAATTTCGGGCCGCGCGTCGGGGTTGCATATCAATTGGCCGGACAAACGGGGCGCGAACTTATGCTTCGCGGCGGCTTCGGGCTGTTTTATGACCTTGGGCAGAATGGGTTCGGCGCCGTAGGATTCCCGTATTCGGCTTCCAGGAGCACAGCGAATGTACCCGTACCGCTCGCGCCCTCGGTAGCGGAGTTTCCCGCGCCCAACTTCAATCTGAGCCCGACCAATCGCGCAAGCGTTACGGTGGCGGATCCGAACCTGCATCTTCCGCGCGTATACCAGTGGAACGTGACGCTCGAACAGTCGCTCGGACAGGCGCAGACGATTTCGGCGGCCTATGTAGCATCGGCCGCGCGTGGGCTGCTGCGCACGACGCACTTTTCGTTTCTTGTAGCGCAGGATCCCGCAAATCCCACGCGTCCCTTCAGTCCGAACTTCTCCACGATGATCGTGCGCGGCAACGGATCTACATCCGATTACCAGTCCTTGCAGGTGCAGTTCAACCGCCGTTTGTCGCGAGGTTTGCAGACGATAGCCTCCTACACCTGGTCGCACGCGATCGACTCGGGTTCGGCTGACCTGGATCGCGGGGTGCCGGGCAGCATCGTGGACACGATAATCGACCGCGCGAGTTCGGACTTCGACGTGCGCCATTCGTTCAGCACGGCCGTGACCTATAACATTCCGACTCCGAAGTGGGGAGCGGCGGCAGAAGCCGTCTTGCGCAACTGGGCGGTCAACAGCGTGATTTTCGCGCGCACATCGACGCCTGTGAACGTCATCGCCGAAGAGCAGCAGAGCACGAATCTGTTTCGAGTGCTGTTTTCGCGCCGTCCCGATGTAGTGCCCGGCGTACCGTTTTACGTCGATGATTCGGCCGCGCCCGGCGGCAAACGAATCAACCCGGCCGCATTTGCATTCCCGTCGGCCGCACGGGCGCAGGGCGCATTGCCGCGAAATGCATTGCGCGGATTCGGCGCCTGGCAGGCCGATACGGGTGTGCACCGGCAATTCAATCTGACCGAAACGCTGAACATTCAGTTCCGCGCCGAGGTGTTCAATATTTTCAACAATCCCAACTTCTCCAATCCCGGCGCGCCGTTCCCGAATGTAAATCTGGCGTTCGCTTCGGCTACTCCCGGTTCGATTGCTATCGACAACGCGCGCATGCGCTCGGTGCAGATGCTCAACCGCGGACTCGGCGGCGGGGGCAACAGCGGCGGATTCAATCCCATATTCCAGGTCGGCGGACCGCGCTCGTTGCAGTTTGCGCTGCGTATACAGTTTTAGGAGATCAGAGAGATATGAGAGAGATGACGGAACAAACGAAATGAAACGAAAAGAACGGAAAAGTTGAATATTGCGGAATGGTTGAATATTTCCGAAGTTTTCGTCTTATTTCGTTTGTTCCGTCATCTTTTTCTCTGCAGAAAGGAACGGAGTTCGATAATGAGGTTAAGATTTGCTGCGCTCGCAGTCGTTGCATCGATGCTCGCCGGTTTAACCTTTGCGACCGTTGCGCAGACGCAGACGCAAACGCAGACCGCGCCGGCTGCGCGACCCGAGCGGCCCGCCGATGAGGACGCAATGCAGAAGGCTGCGGTCGTCAAGGATCCGGTCGAACGCACGGAAGCCCTCATAAAAGTCGTCAATGATTTCCCGCGCGCGGTTTACATCAGAAACACGGTTTTCTATTTAATGCGCCCGTTCAGGGAAACCACCATTGAACCCGAACAACTTCGCAGCATGCTCAACCGCTTCGTGGAAGGGACGATCAATGCACCGGTTTATGCGCGCAGCGAGTTTTACTACGGGCTTGCAAGGGAGCTTCTCTCTCTCGATCTGCTGCCGGATCTTGCCGCGGATCTTGCGGCAAAGGGTGTAGCAGTGCTCGATGAAGATGCCTACATCGACAACGAACGCCGCTCGCACGAACAAAAGGAAAGGTATTACAACACAAGGGATCCGCAGCGCCGGCCCGAACCGTTTTCTCCGGCCGAGGCGCGCGAAAAATTCAGAACCTTTCGCGCCTCTACCCACTCGGCTCTCGGCAGGGCGAATCTCAAACTTGGGAAAACCGCCGAGGCCGAGCGGGCGCTCAAACAGGCGTATGAAATAAAGCCGATTATGGAAGCCGCCGTGGGGCTGGCGGACATATATGAACATCAGGGCAAGGATAAAGATGCATTCGATTATCTTGCGGCCGGATTGCTTTCGGGCCGTATGACGGCCGAGGACATTGCGCGCACTCACGCGCTTTACCGCAAGATGAACGGCGGAAAAATCGACGGCTTCGAGGAGTTGCTCGACGCGCGTTTCCGCAGCAGTTTCCGCAGTCCTCTGACGGTTGAACACTACAAACCGAATGCCTCGCGCGCCGCTGCAAAACATCCGCGAACGGTGCTTGCGGAATTTGTAACGGGCGCGGGTTGCGAGCCATGCACGGCCGTGGATATTTCGTTCGATGCAGTGCTCGAACGATACTCGCGCCGGGATGTGATCATGATCGCCTATCATATGCACGCGCCCACATCCGATCCGATGAGCAATCATTCAGCGCAGGCGCGGCATAAGTACTACGGCGCCGTAGGAGCGCCGACCATTTACCTTGAAGGGAAGAATTTCAAACCCGGGGAGGGATTGGGTACGGAAGCCGAGCGCGTTTATCGCAATCTGGATGCTGCGCTGCTCGAACGTCTCGAACGCCCGGCAGAGGCCGCCATCAAGTTGCAGGCTAAACTCGAAGGTTCGGTCCTCAACGTAGAGGCGAAGGGTGAATCGATAAATCGGAGCAACTCGGAGTTGCGGCTTCATCTCGCGCTCGTAGAGGATGAAATCAGCTACAGCGGGGAAAACGGGCTGCGTTTTCATCCGATGGTAGTGCGCAATCTGGCGCGGCGCGACGGTGCGGAAGATCACGGGTTCGCATTCAGCGGATCGCAACCTGCGTCGATCGCATATGCTTTTGACCTGGAGCGTATCACGGCGGAAAATCTGAAGTATTACGATGATTACATCGCCGATATGAAGGCTCGCCTCGGCGACAGGTTCAAGGTTTCGTTCAAGGAAAAAAGATATCTTATAAATCGTGACCGACTGGCTGTGGTCGCCTTTGTGCAGGATGAAAAGACGAAGGATATACTTCAGGCGGTGTATCTGAAGGTCGAAACCGGGACGAGCGGACGCAGATAGGGCGAAACGGATGAATGTCGTGCGAGCTATAAATTGCTGCGTGATCCTGGCGTTGGGTATCGCGGCGACGGTTGTCAACAGCGCCGGGCAGGAGCGACTCGATCCGATCAAATGGTCGATTGCGATCGAGTCGCCCGGAGTGGTGCGAAAACCGGGCCAGAAGCTAAACGTCGAGCTTACGGCGAAGATAGACGACGGATGGCATTTGTATGCGCCGGAACAGCCCCCCGGCGGTCCCATACCTACGCGCATAGACCTGCCCGAAGATCAGCCCTTCAGGCTTTCAGGGCGGATCGACACGCCGCTGCCGCGCATTGAACTCGATCCGAACTTCAACCTGGATACGCAGTTTTATGAAGAAGAAGCAGCCTTCACTATCCCGGTGGAAATACTCGCCGAAGCTGCTGCGGGAAAGCAGGAAATCAGGGTCCACGTCCTGTACCAGACCTGCAACTGGGAAAAATGCCTCCCGCCCAGGCGCTTGAAACTCACCGCCGCCGTGGAAATTGCCGCCAGTTCCTGATCAACCCCCACGATCCTGGAACGAAATAGAACACGGAACAAACGAAACGTAACGAAAATTATGGAAAAATTGAGCATTTCCGTAGTTTTCGTCTTTTTTCGTCTGTTCCGTTATCTCTCTTTGGCGGTAATTCTCCATCGCTTTCAATCTATTTCACGTGATCGCCCGTTACCCAGTGTTGAAGGGTCGAAGGTGCAACGCCGAAATGCGCGCCAGGTTCGAATCCGTGCAAGCGCAGCGCTATCGCGATTAAAGCGTAGTGATGGATGGTATGGCTCAACAAAAACTGAAGTTCACGCTTCAAGGAAGAACGGCTCCAATACCCATCATCCATCGGGTTTGACGGGCCTTCCAACAACACTTCGATCTCTTCCGTGGAATTGATGACGAGTGTCTGGCTGAAGCCGGCAATGATCGAGTTGAGTTGGGCAGATGCAACCATGCGGTCGTTTTCAATTCGCTCGTCTCTTTCACGGTTATCGTAATTGATCCGTCCCAACCCAATACCGGCCAGAAAGTTCTGGTAGAAATCTATGCAGTGACGAAAATGGCTACCAACTCCGCTGAGAGAAAACCTCCGGTCGGCCTGCATGTACAAACGGTCGTCGAGGCGTTCGATCAGCTCAACTCCCTGTTTGAGCGTCTCAATGTTATCGGCTATGAGAGTATTTGCCGATCTGTCGTTTGTTTCTGGGCGGCAGTGAGCGAACTGCATGATCCCTCCAAATTCAAATCGAGTCGGAGCGAAAATTTCAAAGCTGCACACGAAGGAAAACCCTCCAGCTTGCGAGCAAACCAGCGGATCGAAGGTTTACCGATATGGAAATTGTGCTGGATGACGGCAAGGTAATCAGCTCGTCTTCTTATTCATCAGGATGTCCAGTATTTCAGCGGCCCTGGTGCGTCCGCCGTGCGATTTGCTGATCTTTGAGAAAAAGACAATCCCATTCTGATCAACCAGGAAGGTCGAGGGATAGGCTGTTTCGCCGGGGGCTTCCCAGCGCAACCCATACAGATTGGTGAACTCGTAGCCCGGATCCAGCAACAGTTCAAAATTCTCAGGCAGCTTCTTATCGGCCACGAACTCTGCGGCGCGCGCGTCCAGATTCTCGGGCGGGCCTGGATAGACGAGGATCACATGAGCCTTCGCCTCCGCAAAGCCCTGAGAATTTTTCAGAAAATCATGCACTTGCTGGTTGCACAGAGGGCACTGATAACCGGGATATCCTCGAAGCACTACGAGGACAACCCTGCCCTTTGCGGTCGTTTCGGAAAGACGAACGCGCTTTCCCTGCTGCGTTGATAAAGTGAAATCAGGCGCCTTGTCGCCTACGGCGGGCGGCGTCGAAACCGTGTGTAGCGGTGCGGCGGCAGCCGCCGTCAGAAAAGGCAGAAGAAGCGATAAAAGTATACGTTGCAAAGCAATCATCCCCCTGTGAATTGATATGTATTTACAGCGGTTTCGATTTTGGTGATCAGTACTCAGTAAACAAAGTTTTTGAGTTTTTCAGCCGCGGAGCGGCGAAAGATCTGTAGCCTGGTGCGTGAGCGCCAGGTCAGCAGGCGAAAAACGTCCGAGCCCTGAAAGGGCGAAAGATCTTCCGCCCCTCCGGGGCTGGCGCCGCTTCTCTACATCTACCCAGGGCTCGCCGCCCTGGGCTACAGATCTTTCGCCGCTCCGCGGCTGAAAAACAAAAAGAACATAATTGGCAGAGTACTGAACAATGAACCCGAAACCGCTGTAAGGTGTAGTGCGATATGCACGCCTGTCGAACATAGCATCAATATATCTCGAAATCCTGCTGGAATATTCCCGCCGCCGCAATATATTCCCTCGCTATCTGCTGAGTCGAGGCGGGCGACTGTTTCGCACGCATTTAGCCGATTTCGCGCCGCCGCCAAAGAGGTCAGGCTGCGCTCGCGGTCTGAGTAATCATCGTTGGCGGCAAGGATTGGAATAATTCGGACCTCGTCGCGGATAACATATTTGATTGGTCTAGCCTGGTATGGAACCTGAAGTAAGGACGCTTTGCCCCGACTTCAGGGATGGAGCAGGTTTTGGAAGTCCCAAGCAGTTAACGAGAGGAACTACATATGAAGCTGAATAAAGGTCTGAACATCCTGAGTTGGGTGTTACGCCTGGTCGTCGCCGTCATTCTCTTTCAAACACTCTTCTTCAAGTTCACCGGCGCGGAAGAGTCGGTGTACATCTTCGCCAAACTGGGGATCGAACCCTGGGGCAGGATCGGATCGGGGGTGGTTGAATTGATCGCGGTAATCCTGCTGTTGGTTCCTTCGACCGTCACGATTGGCGCGATCCTGTCGCTGGGAGCCATCGGCGTCGCGATTCTGAGCCATCTGACCAAACTCGGCATCGTGGTTATCAATTCTGATGGCGCGTCTGACGGCGGATTGCTTTTTGCCCTCGCGCTGATCGTGTTTGTGGGCAGCGCGATTATCCTGATTCTTCACCGGCGTGAAGTCCCGGTTATAGGCCCGACATTGTTTGGCAGCAGCGCTTGAATGCTGCGGAGGAAGAGAGATAACGGAACAAACGAAATAAGACGGAACAAACGGAAATATTCAACTTTTCCGTAATTTTCGTATTATTTCGAATGTTGCGAGGAGGTTTTTCTAGGTTATCTTTCGATCAATTGCATCGCGTGCGCATCGGGATCGCGCACCAGAAAGCTTCGTTTGAAGCCCAACACCGGCTCCGGCAGTTCGATCACGCTTGACGAGATGAACGCGAATTTGCCTTCGCGCAATCTCGCCATACTCGAAAGAAGCAGCGACGACAACAGCGCCAGTAGTATTCCGCTTTGCCAGATTCGATCTTTCCGGTTTGTGATGTTTCGATGCATAGCCCTTCGCCTATTTCATCCTTTCGAGTATGTGATCGCCCACGCGCAAGGCATTCGCCATAATCGTCAGCGCCGGATTGACCGCCGCGCTCGAACAGAAGAAGCTCCCATCCACGACGTACAGGTTATCTACCTTGTGCGACTTGCAGTTCGGATCGAGCGCCGAGGTCTTTGGATCTTTTCCGAACCGGATCGTACCGTTCTGGTGCGCGACGCCCGCGAGCGGGATGCGATCGCCCAAAAAGAGATTCCGCGCAAACAGACCCTGATGGCAGTCGTGGCCGTGAACATCGCACTTCGTCTGCTGTTTCATCGGATCTTGCAGCTTCGATTGCAGTCGCTTGTGCGGCTCCTGGTTGTTGGGGGTGTACGACAGGACGACGTTGCCTTGCCGGTCGAGCGTGACGCGGTTGTTCGGATCGGGCAGGTCTTCGGAAGTCAGCCAAAAATCGAGCGAGTGCTTCGCCATCAAATCCAGAGTGAAACCGGGCGCGATGGCCGGCGCTCCGGCGGAAAGCGCCACTCCATCGAGCTTTCCGAATGACGAATTTCGCCGAAGTCTTCCTTGCGCAGGCGGAACAGAGCCGCGCCGTAGAACTTGGTGTTGCCGCCGACGTAATAATTCGTATGCGAGGGTTCCGCCGCCCGCGCCCGTTCCTATGATGATCACGTCGTAGTGGTTCGAGTAGGGCATATGTTTCTCCTTGTACATTTATTGTCGTGCAGGCGCAGCAGCACCTTCTCTCTGGATTTAATCCCGCCAGTCAGCGGGTAAATTCCAGGCGGCGAGAAAAGGATCAGGATTGTCTGGCTATGGCTTTAGCGGTGAAAGAGCGAAAAAAGATGACGAAACAAACGAAAATAAACTGAAATCACGAAAATGGCCGAACTTTTCGTTCGTTCCGTTTCATTCCGTCTGTTCCGTTATCTCTGATGTCCCGAAGTCGTGTGGTTTGATCTACCCATCTCACGCGGCCCGAGTTGAGGTCGTAATCTGATGTTACAGACCGGGCAGGCTGAATTTTCTCAACGCTGCGTCGTCGATGACGGGGATTGCGAAATTCTCCTATTGCTCTTCGTAATTCCAGGTCAGCCCGCCGTCCACGTAGTAGGTGGATCCGGTCACGTAATCAGCGTCATCCGACGCCAGAAAAACGGCCACGCTTGCCACATCGCCGGTCTGTCCCAATCGCCCGAGCGGAATCTGTCCCAGCAAAGCGTTCAATTTCATCGGGTCGTTGAGCAGCTTCGTGTTGATCGGCGTTTCGATTGCGCCGGGCGCGATGTTGTTGATGTTGATGCCGAGCGGCCCAAGCTCGACGGCCAGGTTGCGCGTGAGCATCTTCACTCCTCCTTTACTGGCGCAATAGGCCGAGAAATTCGGGAAGGGAAGCTCTTCGTGGACGGATGAGATGTTGACGATTTTGCCGCGACGGTTGGTCGCTCGCAAATGACGCACCATTTCCTGCGCGGCGAAAAAAACGCCTTTCAGGTTTACATTGAGCACCTTGTCGTAATCTTCCTCAGTCACCTCCCAGAACGGCGCGTGCGTTTCAAGGCCCGCGTTGTTGACCAACACGTCGAGGCGCCCGAAATGCTCGGCCGCCGTATTGATCAGCCGCCGAATGTCCGCCACTTTGCCCAGGTCGGCTTGCACGATCAATCCGCGACGACCAGCGGCCTCGACTTCGGCCAATGCCTCTTCCGCCCCCGTCGCCGTGCGGTTGTAGTTGATGACGACATCCGCGCCTTCCTGCGCGAAGCGGACGGCGATGGCGCGTCCGATGCCCTGGCTGCTGCCCGTGACGAGTGCAATCTTGTTCTTCAGTCTCATTCTCTTCCTCCAGATTTCAATTGTTCCCGGAACCCGGGTTATCGGTTCAAGGAAGAAATCCAGGGTCTACGCGGATTTATTCCGTGCTCGATTTACCAGGCTTTTAGATCAAACCACACTAGCTCGGGACAATAAAGAGAGATAACGGAACAAACGAAATGTAACGAAAATTACTGAAACTGATGAAGTTGGTCGGAGGGTTCGATATGGGCCCGTTGATGCCGAACACGGCAAGTTCAATCCGCAGAATGTTCATTGTTTATGGCTGCATCGAAATCATTGCGTCAATCGCCGCCGAACCGACGGCGTCCCAGCACTATCCAAAATTACATTTGAAGATGCAGCGTTGGTGGTTGTGATGGTGCAGCTTGGCGCACAATACGCTGCGCGCGCCTTTTAGCCGCAGGTAGCCTTCAGCCGCGAGCAGCATCCCCAGCGGCGGGGCCGTGAAATAGATCCACAGAGAATTCCAAATCCGGGCGTTGAATGCTGAGCCGAAAGTCCGCGCCGGATTCATGCTCATCCCCGAGAACGGCGATTCGACGATGATATAGGTAGCAACCAGGGCGCCTGCGATCAGTCCCGTGTAGCGCGCGATGTTCATACGGTTCGATACATTGAGCACCATCGTCATCTGATAGAAGGCGTTCAATCTATCCCTTCGTTTCCTGGATTCATTCAGCAATGTGCAACACGGAATTGAAACCGCCGTGATTGTCTTCGGTTTTGAGGCCATTGCATGGATCCTCAAGCCAACGCTCGCCGTCCACGACAAGCTTGTACTGGTAAGTTCCGGGCGGAAGGATCGGCAATGCCGCCTGCCACATTCCGCTCGCGTGTCTGGCGAGGCGGTTCTGTTTCGGATTCCAGTCGTTGAAGTCGCCGGCGATTGAAACCTGCTTCGCCGCATCGTCGTGATACCAGAAAACCAGCTTGCCCTTATCGATGCGCGGAGCGTTGAAATCGCACTCTTCGTGCGTGTGCGCTTCGCGTCCGGCTTCGGCGACTGCGCGTTGTGCGTTCAGCACGCCGTACCCTTGATGGCGCAGCGTCAATCGCGGCGCTCGGCTCGCCGTTGCAATCAGGATGTTTTTGATTACTCCGGGTGTCAGTTTCGGATTTGCTTCAAGCATCTGTGCGATGACCGACGCGACAATCGGAGCCGCGAACGAAGTCCCATCCACGTGCTGGTAATGCGTGGCGACGATTTTACGTTCGCGTAAATGGGCTTCCGCTGTTTCGCGAATCTCACTCGTGGACGCATCGACGATGGAATCGGGCAACGCCGCCGCCTGCCATAATTCACCAGCCAGTTTTTGCTGTTTGTAATCGGGCGCGGCGGCGATCAGCGAGAGCGCCTCCGCCTGACGATAAAAATCTGATTCGGGCAGAATCGGCGCGGCGACCCAGATCGCCGGCGCGACGATCTCCGGCTTCATCAGCCCATCAATCGTCGGCCCGAAACTGGAGCAATAGGGATCAGGGTTATCTGTATCCAGTTCGTTATGGTCGTTGTATCCGCCTACCGTAATCACGGATGGCGCATTGGCCGGAGGAATAGGACGCGGCTGATCGGTGCAACCGGCATTGCCCGAGGCAACGACAACCGTGATTCCGGCTTGCACGGACCGTTCGGCCGCCGCGTCCACCAGACTGTCTTTGTAGGACGTTTCGAGATCGCCGCCGAGCGACATGCTGACGATGCGAATCCGGTAGCGATCCTTGTTGGCGATCACCCAATCCAATCCGCGGACGATGTTTTCATCGGTGATGCGCCCGCGATCGCTGACTTTGACCAGCACGACCATCGCTTCCGAAGCCAGGCCGCGATACACGCCGTCAGACAGAAAGCCATTCCCGGCAGCCGTCACCGAGGTCTGCGTGCCGTGCCAGTCCCACGACTGTGGGGACGACTCGACATCGAGTCGCGCTTCCGGGTTCGCCGCGTCGTGATATGCCAGGATGCGGTTGTGGGGTCTGACCAGATCCGGATGGGGATAAAACCCAGAGTCCAGAAATGCGATTGTGACTCCACGCCCTGCGTGCGTCGTATCCGCGCTCAGGCGTTCCGCGACCGGAATCACCGCGAAACGATTGAGCGCGTGCGTGTGCGGATGATCATCCGTCGAAGCATCGGTTTTGATTGCTGTATTCATCTATGTATTCCCTCTCCTGCCAGCCGTGAATCGGGTCGCTCAAAGCAACCGCCTTGACTGTAATCCGCAGTTGTCAGGGGAATATTCCAGATAGCGGTTGAAACCCGGCAATTCCCGGTTTGGTAAAGAAAGAGAGACATCGGAACAGACGGAATGAAACGGAATGAAACGGAACAAACGAAAAGTTTGATCATTTTCGTGATTTCCGTCTATATCACGGTTTCAGATCATCCCAGGACAATCGGCAGCAATAGTCCCAGTCCCAGCACGAAGAGCCACAATGCGGGCGCCGGTGTGCCCACGGGCCGCGTGAGGCGCGCTTCAAGAGCGGCGATGCGCGGGTCCAGCCGTAGCCAGTCGTTGTGGCGGCGTTCCAGAATCAGAAACACCACCGCGGTCGCCGCGCCGTAAATCAGGTGGCCGACGAGCGACGGCAATAATGCGCCCGCCGCCTGAGTCGTCCACACGAACGAACCGCCCAGCAGAATCGGCATCAACGTCAGCGGCCCGATGAACCACCAGACAAGGCCGTAAACCAGTCCCCACGCCACACCCGATCCGAAATCCGGCGCCTCGTGTCGGAACAGCAGGCCGTAGCTCATGCCGATGAGCGAACTGATCATCATATGGACGATGAAACCGACGACGAGCGATGAACTGCCAACCAGGTTCGCTACCTTCGGCAGAAAGCCGATGGCGAGCATCACGAGCGAAAAGAGGAATCCCCCGGCCAGGCTCGCCGCTGCACCCCACTTCAACGAATACAAAAAGCGCGAGCCTGCTCCTTCACGTTCCCGGTTGATCGGATCGGAATATTTGAAGAAGCCGACCCACAGACGATCGAGCGCGGCGTAGATCAACCCGACGATCAGACCGTAAACGATGTGCCCCACCAGCGAGCCGAATAACGCGGAGCCGCGCTGGTAGGACCAATCGAGCCGATTGCCTTGCCAGATCGGCATAACGGTCAACGGCCCCAGAAACCACCAGAACAATCCATAGCCCGCCCCCCAGCCCATACACGATCCGTAACCGCGCACATCGCGTTGGAACAACACGCCGAAACTCGCGCCTATGATGACCGCGAAGACGAAGTGCAGCGTCATGCCGACCATCATTGAATCGGAGCCCGCCAGTCCCGCGATGAGCGGAAAGAAATTGGCCTGCGCCATCCACTTGCCGAACGCCCAGCCGCCGACGATGCCCGCCAGCCCGCCCACGATGATCGCCCGCGGCCAACTGAAAGGCTGCGGTCTCTCCGCTCGAAGCTCTGTTTGAAAAAGCCCCAACGTTCCAAGCGCCAATCCCAGCGGCGTTCCAAAACAGATTGTGTAAGCGATCAATTCGGGAAAGTGAGCGCGCGCGGCGTCGAGCATGCCCATTGTGGGCATCCCGTCCATCAGCACCGGAACAATCCCCGCGGGGATGGCCAGCCAAAGCAGGAATGCGTAGCCGAGTCCCCACAACAACCCAGCGCCCGGACTGACAGCGCGCCGAGCAGCCAGCAGCGCGAAGATCAGGCCGTAGAGGGCGCCGAGCAAAATGCTCCCGCTCATTGAAGCGTCGACAACCATCGCGCTCGCCGCGCCGCCCAGCGCGCCGACGAGGGCGCAGATAAAGATTGAAATCAGCAGTGAGTAACGCATCACGTCTCTCCGTTTATGAACGAGCGGTTGCGGTCAGCGTCGCAATTTCCGATTCACTCGCCGCCGGCTCGCTCAAATCAATCGTCTGCACGATGTCGCGCGGGAAAAACAACTCGATCACCCAATCCGACAGCACGCGCACCTTGCGCTCCAAACCGGGCAGCTTTGATAGATAAATCCCTCGCCACATCAACCACGCGAGCAGCCCCGAAAAACGCACTGATTTGTCCCTGGCGAATGGGATGGAGAGTTCGGCGCAGGCCGTGTGATGCCCGACGACGCAGAGAGCACCGAGTGAATCGAAGTGGAAGGGTTGAAGTGGCTTGCCCCCATCGCTTTTGATGTGCGCGTGAATGTTGCGCGCCAGCGTCCGCGCTTCGCGCAGCGCGAATTGCGCCGTCGGCGCACAGGGCTTGCCGTTTTTCGCATCAATCAGCGCTGCGCAATCGCCGAGCGCCCATAAGCCCGGGTGGCCGGGTACAGCCATCGTATTTTCGACGACCACCGCGCCCCGCTTGCTCAGTTCGACGGGCAACGTTTTGATCAGCGGATTTGGGAGTGTGCCCGCTGTCCAGACCAGCGTCTGCGCATTGATCTGTTCTCCCGAACCCAGAACGACTACTCCGGGGCGGGCGTCGGCCAATCGCGTTTTTAGCTTGAAAGTGACGCCGCGATCGGTCATCCGTTCAAGCGCGTAGCGGGCGAGCGGCGCACTCAATTCCGGCAGGATGCGGTCGCCCGCGTGCACGAGAATGATTTGCAAATCTTCAGCACGTAAATTCGGGTAATCGGCCAGCATCCCACGCGCGAAGTCATTCAACGCCCCCGCCAGTTCCACGCCCGCAAAACCGCCGCCCGCGACTACCAACGTCAGCAACTCTCGTCGCTTGCCTGCATCCGGTTCGCGATCAGCGCGCTCGAACATATCAATCACGTGATTGCGAATGCGGATCGCATCCAGCAGCGATTTGAAGTCGAACGCCAGCCGCTTGATGTTTTCGTTGCCGAAGTAATTCGATATCGAGCCGAGGGCCAGAACGAGATGATCGAAGTCGATTTCCTGTATCTCCGACGAGTCGCGTCTGTGCGGGTCGAGCGCCACGCGGACGCGGCGGTTTTCCAAATCGATCCCCTCGACTTTTCCGCGCACGACCTGCGTGCGGCGCAGACTGGTTCTCAGCGGCGTGCTGATGTGCGTCGGCTCGAGGCTGCTGCCGGCGACTTCGGCGAGCATAGGAGTGAAGAGCAGCGCGTTGGTCTCGCTCACGATCAGAATCGAGGCCGAAACGTCGGCGCTGAATACCTGCTCCAGGTTCTCTGCCGTCGTCATCCCCGCGAAACCTCCGCCGAGGATGACGATGCGCTTCTTTTCGACTGCGGGCGGCGGAGGGGCGGCAATCTCCGGCCCCAACCGCGAGAGCGCCAGATCGTCGAGCGCCTGCCGCGTCAACCCCAAACACGCGCCATAGAACACCCATCCCACCAATTGCGGAAAAAGCTCGCGCATCCCTTCCGCGGTCCACTGCGGCATCTGACTCCCGAACAGCGGAAAGACGATAACGCTCAACAATGCCCACAGCGGGACGCCGAACGCGGCCGCGGTAATTGCATTGTCAAGATAAACATGCCGCGCAGGACGGAAAGCGACCGTAAACACGGCGCCTACGATCAAGCCGAGAACGATTGCCAGCAGGATGCGGTTCAGTGTCAGGGCCAATATCAATCCGCTGATCGCGCCCGCCAAGCCGCCGATCAGACCTCGTCTCAGGAGCTTATTCATCGCATTTTTCCCTTCAATCGCCTTGAAGACGACGAATTCCAGTCGATTCCTGTGATGAAATCCGGTTGGTATGCTGATTTATTCCGCTCGCCGACCCAAGGTTGACGCTCGAATCTCGGTTTAGAAACAAAGAGAGATAACGGAACAAACGAAATGAAACGAAAATTACCGAAAAGTCGAATATTTCGGTATGTTCCGTCTAATTTCGTATGTTTCGTTATCGCTCTTTCTTTACTGCTGTGGATCGATTTATAGTTAAAGTGAAGGAGCCGCACCCTATTGATTTCATCCCAAACACTCCCGATAATTCCCCGCATCTCACACATTATGGATTCCGGGAACACTCTATGAACCATTCAGTTGAATGTATCGCCGTAATCGGCGCGGGCACGATGGGCCACGGCATAGCGCAGGTAGCGGCGCAGGCCGGGTACGAAGTGTATTTGCACGATGTAGCGGAGGATCTGATTGCCCGCGCCCGCGCCCGCATTGAGGACAATCTCAGCAAAGGCGTAACGCGCGGCAAGGTTACGGAAGATGAACGCGCTGCGGCGTTGTCGCGCCTTCATACGACTACGGATCTTGAGCAGGCTGCCGGCCGGGCGGATATGATAATCGAGGCCATCGTCGAGGATCTCGGCGTCAAACACGATCTGTTCCGGCGTCTCGAAGCTGCGGCGCCCAGTCACGCAGTACTTGCGTCCAATACTTCATCGTTGAGCATTACCGAGGTTGCAGCGGCCGTTGGCGCGCCGGAGCGCATAATAGGCATGCACTTTTTCAACCCCGCGCACATCATGAAGCTGCTTGAAATCATCTTCACACGGCAGACAAGCTCAGACGCTCTCGAAGCTGCGCGCGAAGTCGGGCGGCGCATGAAAAAGGAATGCATTACGGTTCGTGATTCGCCGGGTTTCGCCACGAGCCGGCTCGGCGTCTGCATCGGCCTTGAAGCCATACGCATGGTCGAAGAGGGTATAGCCTCGGCCGAAGACATAGACAAGGCGATGGTGCTTGGCTACAACCATCCTATGGGACCGCTCAGACTGGGCGATCTTGTGGGCCTGGATATTCGGTTGGGAGTCGCCGAGTACCTGCACGGGAAACTCGGCGAGCGGTTCCGTCCGCCGGAACTGCTCAGGCGTATGGTGGCCGAGGGGCGGCTCGGTCAGAAAACGGGTGAAGGCTTTTATCGCTGGGAGAAATAAGAAATGGCTGAAAACGTAATTCTCGAAAGGCGCGGGCGCATCGCGCTTGCGACCATCAACCGTCCCGAAAAACTGAACGCTCTGAACATACAGACGCGCGCCGAACTCGTAGATTGCTTCAACGAATTGCGCGATGACGCGGACATTCGCGTGGTTGTGATAACGGGCGCGGGAGGTAAGGCATTCGTTGCGGGCGCCGATATAAACGAATTCGCCGGACGAACGGCGATCGAGCAGCGCAGTGTTATGCGCGCGAAGAGCATCTTCACGGCCGCCGAGGACTTTCCCAAACCGCTTATTGCGATGATCAACGGCTTCTGTCTGGGCGGCGGATGCGAGCTTGCGCTCGCCTGTGATATTCGCATTGCAAGCGAGCGCTCGCGTTTCGGTCAACCCGAGATAAATCTGGGCATCATTCCCGGGGGCGGGGGCACGCAGCGCCTGACGCGTCTTGTAGGCGAGGGCAAGGCGATGCAGATGATCCTTTCGGGCGCGATGATCGACGCCGCTGAGGCTTACCGCATCGGACTGGTAAACGATGTATATCCGGCTGAGGAACTCGAAGCCAAAACCATGGAACTCGCCTCGCTGATTGCCGAGAAAAGCCCCGTGGCGCTTGCGATGGCGAAGACTGCTGTAAAGAACGCCGCGCGCATGAACCTGCGCGAGGGACTCGACGCCGAAATCGACCTGTTCGCCCTCTGTTTTTCCAGCGAGGACAAGGAGGAGGGCGTGAGGGCGTTTCTGGAGAAGCGCAAGCCCGATTTCAAAGGCAGATAACAAAAGATAACGGAACAAACGAAACAAGACGGAAACTACGAAAATATTCAACTATTCCGTTCTTTTCGTTTCATTTCGTTTGTTCCGTTATCTCTATCGACCGGGATAGAAGCGCCGATGACTGCCAAAAGATTTACGATACCCGCTTTTACGTTTTGTCTGGTTTGTCTGATCGGCGCAAATGCAGCGGCGATCCCGGATTACATGAGCCAGTTCGCCGAAGATCCGCTTTCGCGCATCGAACTTCGCAACAAGTGCTCCGTATGCCATACGAGTCCGGCGGGCGGAGGCCCGAGAAACGATTTCGGCCGGGCATTCGCATCCGCAGGTCGCAGGATCACGCCAGAGTTGAGAAAACAATTCCCCGCGCTTTTCCGATCCCCGAATGAACCGCCGCCGCAGTTGCCGAAAGTGAACTTCATCGAGGGTTCAAGCACAGAAGCCGTACTCGAACTCGACGGCAAAAGATACCTGATCAACACCAAAGATCATACCGTATCCATTCTCGCAGCCGATCCGGCTCCGGCCGAGGTCTCTGCCCGTTCATCAGGATCGGGTTTGCAGAAAACCGAACAAGCCGATGTATACGAGTCAGTAGACGTGCGGTTGATCAATCTGCCTACGGCGATGCCTGTAGAGAAGGGATCATTATGGGTGGATTTCACGCACCGGTTTCCGTTTAATGAAGTGACGGATCGCGCGGGACTCTTTGGACTCGACGGATTCGCCGCACCATCGTTCGGATTCACCTACGGCGTTACGGATCACCTGCACGTGGGTGCATACCGCTCGCCCACGGTCATCGGCCGGACAATACAATTGTTTGCGGGCGTTCAGATGCTGAATGAACGAAAGGGGCATCCCGTCAGTCTCCAGGGGCGTATTGCGATCGAGGGACGCGATAATTTTCAGCGCAATTTCACTACAAGCTTTGAACTCTCGCTGGCGCGCAGCGTGACGCGGCGCGCGCAGGTTTATGTCGTTCCGACCGTATCGCTCGGCGATCGGCCATTGGTTGCGCCGAACCGGAACTTCGAGGGTCGTACGGCGGCTGCGCTCGGCCTGGGGCTTGCAGTCAATGTACGTCCATCGGTGGCGCTTATGGCCGAAGCCAATATGAGGCTCAACGAGCGCGGCCGCTATACGGACGGGCGGCCGGAATTCGGGCGGGGCATTCATCGCCCCGTAGTGGGATTCGGCATACAAAAAGCCAGTGTTACGCGCAAACACGCGTTTACGCTCACGTTTTCCAACGGGCACGGGACCACTTTCGCGCAGCGTTCGCAGACGCGCGGATTATTTTTCGCCGACGATTCATTCAGCGGAATGACGATCGGTTTCAATCTGACGCGCAGGCTGTTTTGACGCGATGCAAACGACCTGAATCATTTTCATAGAGTGGGATTATGAGCAATCGACTTGCGGTAGTGGGCGGCGCGGTTGTTACGTCGCTCGGCGTAATCGAACGGGGAATCGTACTGTGCGAAGACGCGCGCATAACTTATGTCGGCGAGGCTGAAAGCGCCGCGCCGGAACCGGGATCGCAGATTATTGACGCATCCGGTCATATGGTTTTTCCCGGTCTTATCGACACGCACGTGCACGGAAGCGGCGGCGACGATCTGATGTCGGGGGGGGCCGAAGCGATTCGCCGCGTATCGCGCGCGCAGTTGAAATACGGCGTAACCGGTTATCTTCCGACCACGATTGCAGCGCGCCATACGGACCTATTGCGCATGATAGAGCATACGCTCGAAGCGGAAAAAGACGCAGGGCTTGCGGCTGAAATACTCGGATTCCATCTTGAAGGGCCGTACATAAACATAAAGTACAAGGGTGCGCAGCCCGACGAAGGCATTCGCGATCCGGATTTCGACGAGTGCCGCGAACTGCTTGAGGCCGCGCCGGGGCGCACAAAAATCATGACGCTCGCGCCGGAACTGCCCGGCGGAATGGAAATGATACGTTGGCTGACAAGCGAGGGAGTAACGGCGTCGCTCGGACATTCGGAGGCGGATTACGATACGGCACTCGCTGCAATAGATGCCGGCGCAACGCACGCAACACACCTTTACAACGCGATGTCGGGCGTTCATCACCGCAGGCCGGGACTTGCCGCTGCGTGTTTGAACGAGCCGGGTATACGCGCGGAAATAATTCTTGACGGCGTGCACGTTCACAGGCGTATGGCGCAGCTCGCCTTGCGCGCAAAGGGCCGTGACGGGCTGGTGATAATTACGGACGCCACAGCGGCTCAGGGTTGTCCGGACGGCGTGTATGCGCTGGGCGATTTTCAGATCCGCGTGCGCGGGCCGTTATGTACATTGATGGACGGCGAAACGATCGCCGGTTCGGTGCTGACGATGAACCGTGCGGCGCGACACGCAATCGAGTTTATGCACGCTGATCTTGCGGATGCGGCGCATATGGCTGCAATGCTTCCGGCAAAGCTGTGCGGAGCAATGGACCGCAAAGGCTCGCTGGAAGTCGGAAAAGACGCGGATCTGGCGGTGTTTGATGTGGATTTCGACGTAGTATGGACCGTGCTCGGCGGCGAAATCGCATATAAGAGAGATGACGGAACAAACGAAAATAGACGAAAACTACGGAATTAGCCTAACCTTCCGTTTGTTCCGTCCCTTTCCGTTTGTTCCGTTATCTCTGCTTTTCCCCGCCGAAGTCGGGATAAATCGCTCGATAAGCGCGGTAGTAATTGAGTACGTGGAAAACGTAGTCCTTCGTCTCGCGTTTTGCCGCTTCTATGGTGAAGCGATCGACTTCCGGAGTGCGCGCCCGCGCAATCCATCTGCGCACCGAGTCTTCGCTGCCGTTATAGGCGGCGGCTACGGCCTGCGGCGTCCCGAATTCGTCGAACAGGTTTTTCATATATTGCGCGCCTATGAGTATAGCGGCGTCGGGTTGGTACAGATCGCTCTGGTCGAAATCTGCGAGGCCGAGCTGATCTGCGATCCTCGATGAAGTAGAGGAAATGAACTGCAGCAGGCCGCGCGCGGCGGCGGCGCTTTTCACGCGCGGGTCGTAGCGGCTTTCCTGCCGCGCTATCGAGAGCACAAAACGCGGATCGACGCCGCGCGACGCCGCATGCCTGAGCAATGATTCGCGGAAAGGCAGGGGATAAAAAATCTCGGCCAGTTCTTTCGGCAACAACTCCGCTCGGTAATCGCCGGGCAGACTATTCAGAATCGGTTCGGAAAACTTGATCGTGCGGTCGGCGCAATCGCCGCGTGCGCAGTACCAGGCCAGCGTATAGGTCCAGTTGCGCGCCGCCGCGCCGCTGCCCGAGGGCCGCGCCGCAGCCAGCTCCGATGCGCCTTCGTCATAGAGTCCGAGGTCTATCAACGCCGCGGCAAGCTGTGAGCCTGCAACTCCCAGGGGCATCCGCTCAAATGCCGGCAGTTTGTAAGCCGGAAGCTTTGCGTAGGAAGCGCTAAGTATTCGTAGCATCTCTTCGCGGGTGGCGGCTGAATCTTTTTCATCCAGAAGGCGCAGCGCCTGAGAAGCGGCGGTTTTGGCCGTCTGAGCGTTGCCGGCGGAGTGGGCGGCGCGCGCATCCTTGAGAAATCGATCGAGGTGCGAGGCTGCGAACCTGCGCGTTCGCGTTCCGGCGCCGAGCGCGCGTAGGCGCTCGCCGGCCTGTGCGCCGTAATAACCGCCGGGGCCGTCTCGCAGTTCGGGCAGTGCAAGGTAGGCGATTACGGCGTCGTCGAAGCGTCCGAGTTTTTCCAGACACATCGCGCGCATGAATGCGATTTCGGCAGGATTGGTAGTGGCTACGAGGCCGCGCCCGATGGGGCGTGCGCGCAGAGCGTCCAGATCGGCAAGCGCGCCGGTAAGGTTGCCCTGGGTCAAACGAATTTTTGCGGAATCAAACAGGGCGCGTGCGGCGATGTAGGGATCGCGCGCTTCGGTTTGCGCGCGCGCAGTCCATTTCAGCGCCTCATCGTAGCGGCCTGCCGAACGCAGCGTGTCGATTGCGTTCAGATATGCATAACCGAAATACTTGCTGCGCGGATACTTCTTGAGGAAATCATCGTAGCGGGCGACGGCCCGGTCGGCGTCGTTGAGCGCCTGATGCGAATGACCTACGTAATAAAACCCCTGTTCGCCCTCTTCTGTAATGGGAAATTCAGCGTAGGCGCGTTCGTACCAGCGGATGGCTTCCTGGAAGTTATCTTCGAGAAAGTAGCCGCGTCCGAGGTGAAACAATGCTTCGGCTCGGCGCGTGCTTTGCGGAAAGTCGTTGACGATGGAAAGCCAGTGGCGGCGCGCGTCGGCGAACGAGCGGTTGAAATGATATATGCGCGCGCGGCGCAGACGTTCGGCCTCACCGATTGTGACTTTCTGGATTTCGTCGATTCTGTCGAGTCCGAGTATGGCGCGCAGCGCTCCGTCGTCTGAAGCGCCGGAGGCGAGCAGGGAATCGAATGTAGCGCGCGCAGCCGTCATGTCGTTAAGGGCGAGTTGCGCTTCGCCAATGCGTGCGAGCGCTTCGCGCGCGGTTCCGCCTCGTACACCGGCAATCGGGCGCAGCACGGCGATTGCTTGCTGATATTTCCGGCTTTTCAGCAGGCTTGCCGCGAGTCGCGCGCGCGCCGCGTCGCGGCGCAGAAACTGCGGATGATCCGAAAGCAGGCGTGTGAGGAGTTCCTGTTCGGCGGCCACGTTGCCCGATGCGCGTTCGAGTTCGGCGCTATGCCAGAGTGCATAGGGCGCAAGCGGGGATTTGCGCGTTATGACCTGTTGAAAGTAGCGTTGTGCGTCCCGGTTCGATCCGCGCCGCAGCAGGACGCGGGCGAGCAGATAGTCCTGATTATCCCGAATGAAAGCGGTCGGGGAACTGCGTGCAGCCTCGCGCAGGAGGTTTTCTGCCACAGCAAGGTCATCGCGCGCCATGGCTCGCACAAGCGGCGATTGCCGTGTCTGGGCCGCGGAGATCAATGGAAAGGCAAGAAAGACTACAGGCAGCAGCAACAGGCTGCGGGCGGCGCTAAATTTCATGGGCTGTTCCCGAATGATGCATACAGATTAACCGGTTGTCGGGGCGCAGGTGCAATTATAATGGCCGCAGCGGGGCGAAGACAAAGAGAGTCAGGCTTGTCGCAAACCGATGTCCTGACAGATAGAAACTTTTCAGACTTCGGGGCGCGGCGCGGAGTCTAATGGTTGGATTGAAGATGTTTAAACCGATCCATAGTGGATTGGTACAAAGCGTGAGACATAAAAGAGAGATAACGGAACAAACGAAATGAGACGAAAATCACTGAAAGTTGAATATTTTCGTCTGTTGGGTCTATTTTGGTCTGTTCCGTTATCTCTCTTTTTTGCCCCGGAAGGATAGGCTGATTTCGAGGATGGATCTCAGCGACGATCAGATCATCGAGCGCACGCTTTCGGGCGAGACCGAAGCGTTTGGGTTGCTTGTGCGCAGGTGGGAAAATCCGATATACGGGTTGTCGCTGCGCATGCTGGGCCGCGACGAGGATGCGCGCGACGTTTGCCAGGAGACTTTTCTTGCGGCTTACCGCAATCTGCGAAAGTTTCGCGGCGACGCAAAGTTTTCATCCTGGCTCTATCGTATTGCGCTGAACGCCTGTCATACGCGGCTTCGGAGGCAGGACAACGGATTCGCGCAATCGCTCGATACGGAAGACGACGACGGCCGCAGGGTGGAATTCGCCGATCTTTCGAGCGAATCGGCTTCGGAGGCAATGCTGCGCGACCAGCGCGCGCTCATTCTTCGACGCGCGTTACAGGCTATTCCGGCCGAGATGCGCCAGGTGATTGTTATGAAGGAGTACGAGGACCTGACCTTCGCCGAGATAGCCGAGATATTGCAGATCCCTGTGAGTACGGTGAAATCGCGTCTTTATACCGGATTGCAGCAGTTGCGCGCGCGCCTCGATCATCTGCGCTCAGCGCTTTAGGTCATATGAAAGACAAGTCATGAAGAGAGAAGTCATGAAAAGAAAAGACCAGCCCCGTATGCAATATCGCGTCGAGGGCGACTGCGATCATAAGGCTGCACTCATTGGTTATTTGTACGACGAAGCGACTGCAAGCGAGCGCACCGCCTTCGAACTGCATTTGCACGAGTGTTCGGTGTGCAGCGAAGAGCTTTCAGCGTTCCGGCGCGTGCGCGAAGATCTGGGCTCGTGGCAGACGGTCGCCGCACCGCGCACCGAAATTTCCATTGCACGCAGCCCCGTGGAAGTTTTCAGGGAACTCATCCGTATGTTGCCCGTATGGACGCGCGCGGCGGCAACTACGGCAATTGCAGCAATATTGCTTATCATCGTGCTTTCCGTTTCGCGCGCACATATAAACCTGCGGGAAGGGACCATAACTTTCGGCGCGAATGCAGCCGGAAGTCAGGCATCTGTTTCAATGGGCGCTGCGCCGGAAGCGGTTTCATTGACGCGCGAGGATATAGAGCGGATGATTGATGCACGCACGACCGAAGTGCGCGCATCGGACCTGCAGCAAATAGAGGAATTGCGGACAAGACTGGCAGGACTCGATGCGCGCCTTGCGGCTGCGGACAGGGGCGCAATGCGGTTGCGTGCGGAGGTTGCGAATATGCGGGCCGAACAGCGCGCACTGCTTGCCCGCGGGCAATCGACGCTCGGCGAATGGTTGTTTGCCGTCAACGGATCGCGCGAAGCGTGGGGTGGCGAGGATGAGAGAGATGACTAAGAGCTTGATGCGTTTTGCGGCGGGACGTTGCATTGCGACGGCTGTGCTTGCAGCCATACTGCTTGCGGCATGGCCGGCATCATCGGTTGTCGAGGCGCGGCAGCGCGGTCCCGTGCAGCGTCCCAATCAGCGCGGCGGGCAGGGGCTTGCACCCGGCGAGAAGAATCCGCCGAACCGGCAGCCCGCGATGCCTCGCGACAGGATTGACCCTCTCAACGAACAGGACCGGCGCGATATGCGTCTTGTGCCGCCCGGTGTAGCATTCCCGCGCGCATTGATCCGCGTCTTTCGCGAGCTTGATCTCACCGATGAGCAGCGGAATCGTCTGGAAAATCTTGCGCGCCGTTCGGGCAACCAGATGCCCGCACTCAACCGGCTGCGCAAGGCGCAAAGCGAACTCCTCGATGAAGCGCTTTACGGCGAGAACTTCGATCCGCAGAAAGCCGAAGCCCGCGCCAACGATCTGGCCGCAACGCAGGCCGAAATCATAAAGTTGCAGGCCCGGCTTATGTCGCAGATACGCCAGATCCTAACGCCCGAGCAGGGTGAAAAATTCCGCGAACTGCTATCGCGCGAACGCGAACAACTCATTCAGTAAGAGAGATAACGGAACAAACGAAAATAGACGGAACAAACGGAAAGTTTGGCTATTTCCGTAATTTTCGTCTATTTTCGTTTGTTCCGTTATCTCTCTTACTGGTTTGCGGGGGCCATAACCGCTCCGCCCGGCGAGGCTGCGGCCGTAGTTTCGGGAACGTGTTTGCGCAACAGGGTGATTCCGTAGCGGATCGGTATGCCGAAATTCGACGGAGTGCCGGGCAGAATCGCCTGGTTTACCCCGATCACCTTGCCGTTTGCGCCGAATACGGGGCCGCCCGAACCGCCTTCGCCCGTCTGTGCGTCGTAGACGATGCGCGTTGACGTGATGTCGCCGAGATGGCCCTGGGTGGATTGCGGGCTGATCTGTTCGTGTGTGGAAAGCTCGTTGAGAATGATCTTTAGAGATGCGCCGCGCCGGGCTATGAGTCCGAGCCGGTCGCCCTCGCTGCTGCGGGCAAGCAGTCCCTCTATACCGCCCGGATAGCCGAGCAACACCACAAGCTGTCCGCTTACTGCCCCCTCTCCCGTGTCATCCAGCGGCAGTACGGGCAGTTCCGTTTCACCCTGATCGAATACACACAGCGCCAGATCGCGCGCTGCATCCACTTCGAGCGACCGGAGGGCGAACGGTTGGCGGGCTTTTGGAAAGTAGTTGTAGAGTTCTTTCAGGCGAGGCTGAAGGCCCTGTGTGCGGATAATGCTCGCGATCGGATCATCGATCCACGGCTGGACTACATGCCGGTTGGTAAGCACCATCCCGCGCGCGACCAGAAATCCGGTTCCGATGAATTCAACCTCGTATACCGGCCCGTTGCCGTCCGTGCTCAGATTCACCGTGCCGCCCGGACCAATGGGATTGTTGCTTTCTGTAGGTTCGCGAAAACGCGCCTCGCGACCGGCGCGCGGGTCTACGAAGCTGTATGTGCCGTAGACTAGGCACACGCTCGGCCCGTAATTGGCTACTATCGAAGGCGCCATCGACAGCGCATTGAGCACGAACGCCGATCGTTCGTTTGCGCTTTGAACATCCGAGCGCAAACGGTTCATATCGCTGCCGACTTCGCTGATTTTCCTCTCGATATCCTTGATGGCGCGATTGTTTCTTCGGCCTTCCAGAAAACTCAACGTATTGATGTAAACGATAACCCCAATTACCAAGGCTGCGATGCCGAGCGCGGCATACAGCAAGCGGCGCGGAATTTCGCTGACGAGTTCGCGTATCAGTTGTTTGACGAAGACGATTGCGACATCGGTGCGCGGTGTTGGGGAAACCTGTTGACCGGATGAATCGCGCACGGCGACATCGGCCTGACGCGCGTGCGAGAGAACGGCCGTTCCGAGTTGCAGCGATTCGGCCAGTTCCATTCGCTCCGAGAGTGCAAACACTCGCAGCCGTATTCCGGTTTCGCCGAAATAAAACGTATCGCCGTCGTGGATCGGATCGCCCGCTGCTACCGTTTCGCCGTGCCGCGTTATCTGGGCTTGCGGATCTATCATCGTGAGGCGGTATACGCCGCCCTGCAGACTGATTGTGAGAAGGTGCGTCGACTGGGGCAGGCGGTCGTCGTCGGTTGCGATCCACAGATCGCAATCGGGCAGGGTCCCGATTGTGATCTCGGGCTGAGAGAAAAGCTTGGTTTCCGGCTGGCGAACACCGGCCAACCGGATGACGATCCCGTTCATCTTTGCGATCACACTCTGCGATTACACTGACAATAACTCTGAAATCGCGCTTGAACAAAGCTCAAAGAGCCGCGTCAACCTCAGGAATTGCCATCATCCGATACCGCTCGAACAAAGTAAAGCAGCCCCGCACGGAGGCGAATAAAATCGGCCTTAATTCTTTGGTTCAGCCGGTTTTGCGCTGCGCCGATTGACAATCATAGACGCCTCTCGGCACTATGGGTTCCCGTTGCGCATAATCAAATTCAACCCCAACCGAATCGGAGATCCGCGTCATGCGATTGCTTTTCGTCCTGCTCGTTCTGATATCAGTCCCCATTTCATCAGTCCCCGTTTCATCCGAGTATATTCCCGAATATCTTTCGGTTCAGAAAAACAGAAAAATTCTCGTAGCCCATCGCGGAGCGTCCTCCTACGCGCCCGAACACACGCTGGCCGCCTACCGCCTTGCGCTTTCGCAGGGCGCCGATTACGTCGAGCAGGATCTGCAGATCAGCAAGGATGGAGTCCTCGTCTGCCTGCACGACCTGACGCTTGAACGCACTACGGATGTCGAGCGAGTGTTTCCCGACCGCGCCCGCACCGAATCAAACGGGAGGCGCCGCTGGTACGTTTCGGATTTTACGCTCGAGGAACTGAAGCGGCTCGACGCCGGAGCCTGGTTTGACGAGAAGTTTCGCGGCGAGCGGATACCGACGTTTCAGGAAGCGCTGGACGTTGTTCGCGGACGCGCCGGAATTTACCCCGAAACAAAAGGGCCGGAGGTATACGGCAGTCGCGGCTTCGATATGGAGCGGCTCGTGCTCGAATTCCTGAAAAAAAACAAACTCGACCGCCCGGGCGCCGATCCCCGCACCCCTGTAATAATTCAATCATTCAGCGCCGAAAGCCTGAAGAAGATGGCGTTTGAACTGAAAACCAGATTGCCGCTCGTGTTTCTGATCAACAGCGATCCGGGCGGGAAATGGCTTACGGCGGCGGGACTCAAGGACATAAAAAAATTCGCGGCCGGCATCGGGCCCGCCAAAAACCTCATAGAAAACGATCCTGACCTGGTCAAGCGCGCCCACGCCTCAGGCCTTACGGTCACTCCCTACACCTTCAGATCAGCCGCAACCGGAAAATACCGCGACGTGCGCGAGGAAATGCACCAGTTTCTTTATACCTACGGTGTAGACGCGCTCTTTACGGATAATCCGGATCAGTTTCCGCGCGAGCGTTGAATGGGACAGACTATACCCGCAGGCGCGGCCCTTGGCGGTAATAATCCTGTATTCCTTTGAGGAAATCCCGGAGTATCTCGCCGGCGGGCATTCCTTCGGGCGACTCGATTTTTGCGATCCCGACTGCGGAGTCGCCCGGACGCAGATCTACCGAACCGTGGGGCGAGCGAATTTCGACGAGCGCGCCGAATCCTTCGTGAGAAAAAACGGCGACGTATCCGTTGCCGCCGAGGGTGAAAATCATCTCGTCTCCGGCGAATATGGGTGAGGTGTAATGCTCGTCCCATAACCGCACAATCAGAGCGGCGAGTTCGTCGAGAAGATCCGGGTGATCGCCGGAAAACTCCGGCTTTTGCAAGTTGACTGCGGCGCGCGCCTTGACCATAAGATCCGCCCCCCAACAGTTGGAAAGTCAGTACGAAAGTCAGAGCGAAAGAAAGTACGAAAGTCGCCTACAACGGTTTGCGGCCGGCGAATCCTGCTTCAATATCGTGCCACCATTCGATGGTGTCCTCGCCCTGCTCCCAGCAAAGATACACGACCTTGCCGTCCCGCAGATGAGGAAAATCGCACAGGCCGCGGTCGAAATCCTTGATCTCTATTCCGAGCGAGAGGATTTCCTGCGCGCAGGCGAGAAACTGCGTGAGCGCTGCCGCGTAGCGCAGGCCGCCGCTCGTTCCGCCATTTTCCGCCGCGCGCTCGGCGGCGCGTCGTGCTTCGGGTTCGAGACGTCGCAGTACCTGCCGGGCCTCGCCAATCTCGCCGAGCAGCCGCCTCAGCGTAGGCAACATTGCGTTGGCTTCTTCTAAGCTGAAAATTTTCATGGTAGTTTTGACTTCACCGCCATTACACCAAGTGCCTGGCGGAAAATCAAATCAACTACCTGCGCGCGATTGAGAAAGGAGACGGATTATGCAACGGAGGTTTTTGATCTGCATCTGTCTGCTCGGGCTCGTCGCCGCAACATATCGACCGCTCGCGCTCTCGCAATCCACAGGTATCGTCATACCCGAAGGAACCGAAATGCAGCTTTCGCTTTCCGAACCTCTAAGTTCGAAACTCAACGATGTGGGCGATGAGGTCTACGCTGTTCTTCGCCGCGACGTTGTAGTTGACGGGCGCACGCTGCTGCGAAGGGGAGTCGAGGTCATAGGGCGCGTAACGTTCGTGAAAAGTTCGGGCCGCCCGTTCAAGGGCGGAAGAATGCACGTAACTTTCGAGCGAATACGCATAGACGGAATGGATCGCAAGCTTTCGGTCGTGATCCAGTCCGCATCGGATTTCGCGCGCGACGAGAAAATCAAAACCGATGACGAAGGCTCGCTCGCCCAGGGTACGAGCGGGGGCGATGTATTGAGAAACGTAGGCACGGCGGCCGGCATAGGCATGGTCGGCGCAACGATCGCCATACTTGCTTCTGCAAGGGATCGCAACGCCGGCGGTTTCGGCGGCGTGGGCATTGGCCGCGGGGGCGCCGTTACCGGCGCCGCGGTTCTGGGCGGCAGCGTCGTTGCGGGCGTTCTTTTAACCAAAGGCAAGGAGGTGCGGCTCGATCCGGGGGCCGTGATCCGACTGCGGCTCGAACGCGCGCTCAACGTCGAATAAGAGAGATAACGGAACAAACGAAATAAACGGAACAAACGGAAGGGAATGATTTGTTCCGTTTCTTCCGTGCATTCCGCGGTTTCTTAAGGGTTCCTGATAAGCTGCTGCATTTCGGGCGTGTCGATGTTGTCCGCAGTCAGCAGCTTGACGCCCGTATCGACGAGCCGCGGCACATCCTTGCCGGTGAGTTTTTCCACGATCGTGCGTACGCCCTCATAACCCATGCGGTAGGGGTTTTGCAGTACTAGTGAATCGAGCGCGCCGGCGCGCAGGTCCTCGATGAGATTCGGACTCGAATCGAATCCGACCAGCACAACTTTTCCAATCAGGCCCTTCTGCTTGATCGCCTGAACCGCTCCGACGCTCGAAGATTCGTTCGAGGCGAATATGCCGGCCAGATCCGGATGCGCCGTCAGTATGTCTGTAGCGCGATCCAGAGATTTTGCGCGATCAGCCTCGCCGTAAAGGAACTGCACGATCTGGATGTCGGGATACTTTTCTTCGATCGTTTTCTGAAAACCTTCCTCGCGCTGGTCGGTCGAAACCGATCCCTTCTTTACGCCGAGTATCGCGACCTTGCCCTTGCCGCCGATTTTTTCCGCAAGGCGCTCGGCTCCGACTACGCCGCCCTGACGATTGTCCGTAGCAATGTAGGAAATGTATTCATCGGTGGTAATTCCCGAATCGAAGATCACCACCGGAATGCCCTCGCGCTGCGCGCGCAGCACCATCGGCACAAGCGCCTCGCCGTGCGAAGGGGCAAGCACGATGCCGTCGACGCGGCCGTTGATGGCGTCCTCCACTATGTTTATCTGCCCCGTATAATCGGTTTCCTGCGCCGGTCCCTTCCATCGCACTTCGACTCCGAATTCCCGGCCCGCAGCAAGCGCGCCCGCTTCGACGCTCTTCCAGAAGAAATGCGAAACGCCCTTCGGTATCACGGATATTACTTTTTTGTCCCCGCCGGTCGAACGATTGCACGCTGCGGAGAATACGGTCGCTGTGATGATCGTAATCGCAAGTATGAGAATGAATCTTCTTCTGACGGACTGTGTAGTTTTCATTTCCTGATCTTTGGTTCCTTTCAAAATTCGGTCCGGCAATCGCCGTCATACATCCAGATCCGCAGTCGAAAGCCTGCCCTCGCGTTGGAGCGCCTCAAAGCGCTCGATCGTTTCCCGCACGCCGTCCGCTATCGGAGTCTGTTGCGTGCGGCCGAGAAATGTATGCAGCGCCGTTGCATCGAGTTCGGGAGGGATAGGAAGCGGTGTTTCGTCCCAGGTCAGCGATCCTTTCGCTTCGGGTCTTACCCGCTCTATTTCGGCAACGATATCGGCTATTGCCGCCGTATCGCCGTGCAGATTGAAGACGTGCGCTCCATCGGTTTCCAGCACTGCCGCGCGAATGAACGCATCCGCTGCGTCTGCGGCGTACAAAAAATCCGTCTTCCCGCCGAACCTGATATGAAACGGCCTGCCGACCACCGAGGCCTTCATTGCTTTTGTAGGGTCCGAGGTGACGCCGAAATCGCGTCCCGCGCCGTAGACGGTTAGCGGGCGCAGTCCGATGCTCGGCAGTCCGTGTTCCAGGTGATATATGCGCGCATTGTCCTCGTTGCAGCGTTTGAAGGCGCCGTAATGATTCGTCGGATTGACGGCCTCATCCTCGCGCACGGGGCGGTCTTCGTCAAAGCGCCCGAAAACGGCTGCAGAGCTTGCATAGGCGACGCTGCGCACCTGCGGCCGGTGTTTCAGCGCGGCTTCAAAGACGTTGATCGTTCCCACCACATTAACGAGCGCCCCGAGGCGCGGATCCGCGCGGCATACGGGTACCTGCAATCCCGCAAGATGAATGATGTGCGTGACGTTGTATCCCGCGATTACGGGCGAAAGAGAATTTTCCGAAACGATGTCGCCCTCGATAAACACGGGCCGCGCCAGTTCGTCTTCGTCCATAATCATCCGCAGTCGATACGGATCGGAGCTGCGGTCGAATATGACTACCTGCGCGCCTTCCGCAAGCAGGCGTTTTACTACCCACGCTCCGATGAAACCGTGCGCGCCGGTGACGAGAAATGTATTTGATTGCATCTCAAAGAGTCCCAGAATAAAGGTCGCCAGTATCAAACCACATAATATTGGATCATAGGAGAGAAAAACGGAACACAATAAACGGAACGGACGAAAATATTCAACTTTTCCGAAATTTTCGCATCATTTCGAATGTTGCGTTATCTTTCTTATTGATCCGACCCGGTTTCATTCTATCAGGGCGACCCGGATATGCTTGACGGCGGGAGTACGCTTCGGTGAGTATTTGTCGCCGCCAAATTCATCCGGAGATTTTCATGACACGCACATTCGCGTTATTAATCTTTCTTTGTGTCTTAATACTCGGCGCGTGCCGGTCGTCGGCGCCGCCCGCGGCGGCCGAGCCGCCTGCAACTGCAACTCCCGCAGCCGCCGTCCCGGCCATAGAGCCGGCGCTCAGGCGTCTTGCTATCTACGACGGCGCTTCAGATTCCACCGCAGAGATGCGCCTGACGGTAGAATCCGGGGATGGAAAGCGCGACACTCTCGATTTCCGCCTGCAACGAAAATACACGCCCGATTCCGTGAAGACTTTTCTTACCGTGCTTGCGCCGCGCGAAGAATCCGACAAGGCTCTTCTGGCCGTCGAACGTACGGATACGGCTACGGAAGCGTTTTCATATCTGGCCGGACTCAAACGCGTCGCAAAACTCGCATCGAGCAGCACGCTCACCTTTCGCGGCACAAAAGTCAGTGTGCAGGAACTGCTCGGCCTCGAACTTGCCCAATATGTCGCATCCGCATCCGAGCGCATTCGGGAAGGCGACGAGGAGTTGTTGAAGTACACGCTCGATGCTCCCGCAGAAAGGACGCTGGCCTTCAAACGGATCATCGGACTGTTCCGCAACGCAGAAGACCCGGTTCCGGTCCGATTCGAACTCTACGATGACCGCGAACGGTTGCAGAAGACCATGCGCATCGAGGAAATGAGGGCAATCGAGGGGCGGCGCACCATCACCCGCGTAGCCGTAGAGGATCACGCACAGAACCGCCGTCTGCGGCTCGACACGCGCACGATGCAGTTTAATCGCCGACTCGCAGACAAACTCTTTACAGAAGCCAACCTGATCGACTGGACCAGCGGTGCAAGCCGGCGTCTGCTCGATTCGCCGTGATGCGCACGATGAGACCGGACCTCAGCGGCTGGATCGTCGCACACCCACGCATCATCATCATTGCCGTGCTTGTCGCAACAGCAGCCGGCGCTCTGGCGCTTCGCCGCGGCATCGAACTCGATGTGTCGCCGCTCAGCCTCGTAGAGCGCGGCGGGCAGGCGCGCCAGGATTACGAAGCCGCACGCCGTGATTTCGGCGACGACAAATACCTGGTGCTCGCCGTGACGGTCGATGACGTGTTCGATCCCGACGCACTCAAACGGCTGCGCTCTCTCGACGATGCCGTTGGGCGCGAACCCGGCGTAGCGGAAGTGCTCAGTCTTTTCAACGTTCCCTACGCGCGCAGCACCCCTGACGGCGCTTCGCTCGAAAGACTGATTCCCGATGGCGGCGCCTCGCCAGAAAGGATCGAAGAAGCGCGCCGCGCCGCTACAAGCGATCGTTTGTATGTCGGCAACCTGATTTCCAAAGATGCGCGCACTGCGGCGTGGAATATCCTGATCGACGAGCGATTGTCTACAAACGCGCGCCACGATGTGACGCGCCGCATCTACAACCTTGCGCACGGCTCAAAACCCGGCGAGGTGTTTTTCGCCGGCGATCCGTTTTCGCAGTGGCGCGCAACGGAAGCTATACGCAAGGACCTGTTGCTGTTTCTGCCTATAACGGTTCTATTGATCGCGGTATTGCTGTGGAGGGCTTTCCGCTCCTGGGTTGCCGTACTGCTTCCTTTGGTTACGATTGTGATCGGTCTTGTATGGCTGGTGGGCGCGATGGCGGCATCGGGCGTCCATCCGACGATACTTGCGCTGATGCTGCCGACGCTGCTGCTTGCAATAGGCTGTTCGTATCTCATACACGTGCTCAACCAGATCGGGCTCGAACACGAGCGGCGCGCCGGCGAGTGCGATTCGCGCGAAGCACTCGCTGCGGCGCTGCGGTTCATATCGATTCCGGTAATTGTCTCCGCGTTTACGATCATTGCGGGTTTTCTTGCGCTTTCTATAACGCGTATCCCGGCCGTGCGCGAAACCTCGCTGTTTGCGGCGCTCGGCGCCGGGTTCACGATGGTTCTTTCGCTCACCTTCGTGCCCGCCGTGCTGTCGGCCGCCGGTATACGCCGCTGCCGTTTCGCTACGCGCCTTGACGGGCATCTCGTGCGGGCGATTGAGAGGGCGGGCAAGTGGGCAACGACGCGCGAAATGTGGCTGTACGCAGCCACGGCGCTGCTCGTGTTATTCAGCCTCACCGGAATGGTGAGGATCGTTATCGACATCGACTACTTCCGCTTCTTCCGCCCCGGATCGGAAACGAGCACGGGGCTTGCAGAAATCAACCGGCGGTTGTCCGGCGTTGTAAATTTCGACCTCATCATCGAATCCGATGCGCCCGGCGTCATAGAAACACCGTCGGTGCTGCGCCGCATCGAGCAGTTGCAGCGCGAGGCCGAGATCGCGGGGGTCGGAGTAGACCGCACGTTATCCGTAGTCGATTTCGTGCGCCACGCGCATCGGGCTTTTCGCGGCGGCGAGGACCGCTTCGACACGGTGCCCGAAGATCCGGCGATAATTTCGGATCTGCTGCTGGATCGGGATCGGTTGACGGGGTTTCTGACTCAGGACGGAAAGAGGGCGCGCGTGCTGATACGCACAAAACAGTCGGGCTCGCAGGCGATGGCGTCCGCGGTTGAGGATCTGGAGCGCCGTGCGCAGGCGCTTTTGCCCGAACTGCGCGTAAACGCTACGGGCACGATCGTGCTGATGAATCGGACATCTGACCGTATCGGCAGGGAGCAGGTGCAGGCGGTCACGATTGCGCTGCTTACGATTTACCTGATGCTCTCGGCGCTTTTTCGTTCGCTGAGAGTCGGTTTGACGGCGCTTGTGCCGAATCTGGTCCCGGTGCTGTTCTTCTTCGGGTTTATGGGCTGGAGCGGAATTACGCTGAATCTTACTACCAGTCTGGTGGCGTGCGTTGTGCTCGGGCTTGCAGTAGATAATTCGGTGCAGTTTATCGTGCGATTCCGGCACGTGCTCGATGAATGCCCATCGGTGCGCGACGCCATACTGCTCAGTCTGCGGTTGTCGGGAAGGCCGATAATTTATGCGAATGTCGCGCTCGCGGCGACTTTTGCAATATTTTCGCTGTCGAATTTCGCTCCCATAGCCTCGTTCGGAATACTCTCGGCGGTGACGATACTCGGGTGCCTTGTCGAGGATATGGTGCTGCTTCCGGCAAGGCTGACTTCGCCCGTGTTTCAGGCGAAGAAGAGAATACGGAACAAACGAAATAAATAAACGGAACAAACGGAAAAGATCATGACCTTCGGTTTATTCCGTTTATTTCGTCTATTCCGTATTCTCGCTTCTGCGGGTGACTTCCCAGGCCGAGCGGTCGCGCAGGAGTTGCGATATGAGCATGGTGTGAAGGCCGTGGCCGGAGCGAGAGGCGCGCACGTGGCCGAGTATCGGCATGCCGCACAACGCAAGATCCCCTATGATGTCGAGGATTTTGTGGCGGACGAATTCGTTGTCGAAGCGCAGGGGTTCGCGGTTGAGCATTCCATCGCGAGTAAGCGCAATCGCATTGTCGAGCGATCCGCCGCGCGTCAATCCGCTTTTGCGCAATAACTCGATTTCCTCTACGAAACCGAACGTGCGCGCCGGAGCGATCATCGACGCGTAATCGCCGTTGTGAAACGCGGCCTCGAAGCATTGCCGTCCGATGAGCGGATGATCGAAGTCGATCTCGCAGGTGATGCGAAACTCTTCCGCCGGCTCAATCGACATCATCCGATCCCTGTCGGCTACATCTACACGCTTCAGAACGCGCAAATATGCGCGCGGCGCCGCCTGTTCGATGATTCCCGCCCGGTTTATCTTTTCAACCCAGGCGCGGCTGCTGCCGTCCAGAATCGGAACTTCCAGCGCGTCCACGTCTATATAAACATTGTCGACGCCGCAGCCGCGCAACGCCGAAAGCAGATGCTCCACCGTAGCGATCATTACGCCGGATTTCATCAGCGTGGTCGCATAGCTCACGTGTGCTACGTTGTCGGGTGATGCCGGAATCTCGAATCCATTGAGATCCGTGCGCCGAAAAAGGTATCCGGTGTAGGCCGGCGCCGCATGCACCGTAACGCGCGCCGGCGCGTTCGAATGCAATCCGACGCCCTCGGCGCTGAAACTGTCTCGTATCGTAGTTTGATTTGGCACGTCATTGTACTAGCAACCGACAGGCCACAATTCGGGAAGTTTGCACGCGCGGGATAAAGCTTTGATGATGAACGGCAAGCCGAAAAAAGAATGGTCAGGTCGATCGAGCGGCTGTGGCGGGGAAGCGACGCAGTATGGAGATATGCGTCTCCGGATGGCGAAGGATGAACTGCGGAGGTCGCGGAGATGACAACACGGAAGTCACGGAAACCGGTTTATTGTTTCCGTGACTTCCGCGGTTTGTTTTAGTCGTATGATCGGCGGAATTTCTTCCGGTTGCGTTTGCGTGCGAGGGCCGATTTCAGGCGGCGCTTTTCGCCGGGGGGAACAAAAAAGGCGTGGCGCTTGACTTCGCGGATTATGTCTTCCTGCTGCACCTTGCGTTTGAAGCGGCGCAACGCGCTTTCAAGCGACTCGCCGTCGTTGAGTCTGACTTCTGCCAATGTCGGTTTCACCCCCTTGCCGGCTTGAAATACTTTACACGCATGGCGAAATTTCTCTCGCCTGCACGAAATCGCAAGTAAACACTACGGCTCGCGACGCTGTCAAGCAATACTGCGTGTTTACAGCGTTATCGACTTGAGTAATCAGGGTACAGCATAACCGCATTGCCGCATCCAGCCACAAATATCGGAGAGCGTTATTTTGGCGAATGATTGCCGTAAAGCGTTCTTTACAGCGGTTTCGATTTTGGTGTTCAGCACTCAGTAAACAAAGTTTTTGAGTTGTTCAGCCGCGAAGCGGCGAAAGATCTGTAGCCTGGTGCGTGAGCGCCAGGTCAGATTTAGAAAAGCGTCCGAGCCCTGAAAGGGCGAAAGATCTTCCGCCCCTCCGGGGCTGGCGCCGCTTCTCCACACCTACCCAGGGCTCACGCCCTGGGCTACAGATCTTTCGCCGCTTCGCGGCTGAACAACTCAAAAACTTTGTTTACTGAGTGCTGAACACCAAAATCGAAACCGCTGTAAATGCGCGGTGAATGGGCGGGCGGCATGGTAGAATCCCGCGTCGATTCACCAGAGGTAAAGGTATGAAAACGCCGCGACTGAGCGGGATACTTCTGCATCCGACTTCATTGCCTGGCCGTTTCGGGGTCGGGGATATGGGGCCGGAGGCGTATAAATTCGTCGATTTTCTTGCCGAAACCGGGCAGAGCCTGTGGCAGGTTCTGCCGCTCGGGCCGACCGGCTACGGCGATTCGCCCTACCAGTGTTTTTCCGCGTTCGCCGGAAACCCGCTGCTTGTAAGCCTCGAAGCGCTAGTCCCGGACGGATTGCTGGATGCTCAGGCGCTGGACGCCGCTCCAACATTTCCGGCCGGGCGCGTCGATTACGGGTCGGTAATCGAGTACAAGTATTCGATGCTTGCTCGGGCTTTCGACCGTTTTACGGCGGGCGGCTTTGAAGAAATGAAGCGGGAATTCGCCGCCTTCAGGAAAGCGTCCGAGGTGTGGCTGCGGGATTACGCGTTGTTTCGCTCGATCAAGGACGCCAACGGCGGCAGGGAATGGACGGCGTGGGACGAGCACCTGCGCAGACGCGAGGAGGGTGCGATATATTTCTGGCGTGAAAATCACGCACGCGCCATCGAATGCCACGAATTCTTTCAGTTTCTGTTCTTCAAACAGTGGCTGCAACTCGCACACTATGCAAACCTGTTGGGTATAAAAATTATCGGCGACATCCCGATCTTCGTCGCGCACGACAGCAGCGACGTATGGGCGCATCCGGAACTTTTCGACCTCGACGCCGAGGGCCGTCCCGTAGAGGTGGCGGGAGTTCCGCCCGATTATTTTTCGACTACGGGGCAGTTGTGGGGCAATCCGCTTTACCGCTGGGATGTAATGGCCGAAACCGGTTATGCGTGGTGGATCGACAGGATAAAATATGCGCTCGAAATGGTCGATATCATAAGACTCGATCATTTTCGCGGCTTCGAAAAATACTATGCCGTTCCCGCCGCGCATACGACTGCTAAAGACGGCGTTTGGCGGCCCGGGCCGGGAGCGGATTTTTTCGATGCGATTCGCGATGCGCTCGGCGAACTTCCGATCATCGCCGAGGATCTCGGGTATATCACGCCCGAAGTCGATGAGTTGCGCGAGCGTTTCGGGTTTCCCGGCATGAGAATCCTGCAGTTCGCCTTCGGAACAGATCCCCAATCCGACGCATTCAAACCTTACAACTATCCGCAGAATGCAGTCGTGTATACCGGTACGCACGATAATGATACAACGGCAGGGTGGTTTACCTCCGCCGGTGCGGGCGATAGCACGCGAACAGCAACGGAGGTGGATGACGAGCGAATATTAGCGCTGAAGTATATGGGCGTCGACGGGCGCGAAGTGCACTGGGACTTCATCCGGCTTGCGCTTGCGTCCGTAGCCCGCACTGCGATCATACCGCTCGCCGATGTATTGGGATTGGGCAGCGAGGCGCGTATGAACGTGCCTGCGCGCGAAAGCGGAAACTGGGCGTGGCGGTATTCCGCTGCGGATCTGACGGCGGGCGTAAGGGCGCGGCTTGCAGAGATGACCGAGTTGTACGGGCGCGATCCGCGCAAATTTGCGGCGGCGAAGAGCGAGGAGGTAAGAGAGATGACGGAACAAACGGAATGAACCGGAACATACGGAAAAGATGATACGAAAAAGATCATTCGGAAAAGATTACCCGGGGAAGATCACACATATCGATCAACCGCTCTCAGACCTAAGGATTCAAACAATCGGAACGTAAATACGAATGACACAGGCGGAAGAAACGGCGACGTCAACCAACGGGGCGCAATTGCCGCACCCGGCGGATGCGATAGTTTGTTACGAACCCCTCGGGGCAATCTATATCCCGGATTCCACCGAGTTTCGCGTATGGGCGCCTACGGCCTACCGCGTTACATTGAGGCTTTACGAAACTCCGGTCGGCGGCCATCCGCGTCTGATCAATCTCACGCGCCGCCGCGACGGGGCGTGGGATACGACGCTGCTCGGCGACTGGAAGGGCGCTTATTACACCTACACCGCCGAAGGGCACGATCCGCGCTTCGATCCGAACCGCGAACTCGTCGATCCTTATGCACGTGCGGTAACGGCGCACGACGGCCGCGCTATAGTCGTTGACGACCGGACGCCCGTAGCCGACCGGCCGGTGTTTCCCGTTTCCGAAGCGATCATTTATGAAATGCACCTGCGCGATTTTACGGTCGATCCGGACAGCGGCATTCAGCGCCGGGGCCGGTATCTGGGACTGACCGAAGCAGGTACGCATCTGACTGCGCGGCGCGACGTGCCGACGGGCATAGACCATCTGGTTGAACTGGGCATAAACGTGGTTCAGTTGATGCCCATATGCGAATTCCACAGCGAGGAATCGCACGATCATTACGGGTGGGGCTACGATACCGTGCATTTCCAGTCGCCCGACGGGTGGTATGCAACGGAGCGATGGGATGCGCGCCGAGTAACAGAGGTCAAGCGAATGGTGGATGCGCTGCACCGGCGCGGCATACGCGTGACGCTCGATATGGTTTTCAACCATACCTTCGAGTCTTTTACCAAACACAGGATATACAGTTTTGAAGGTCTCGTGCCCGGCTATTACTACCGCTTGCGCCCGGACGGCAGCTACTGGAACGGTTCGGGCACGGGCAACGAATTTCGCACCGAAGCCCCGATGGCAAGGCGGTTTCTCCTCGATACGGTCAGGTACTGGCTGACCGAATACAAGGTTGACGGCTTTCGTTTCGATCTGCTCGGACTGATCGACGTGGAAACGATGGTGCAGATAGTGAAGGTCGCAAGGGCGATCGATCCGCATGTGCTGTTATACGGCGAACCGTGGGCGGGCGGGTCCACACCTATCGAGATCAACGGCAAGGGGCGTCAGCGGGGCAGGGGCTGGGCCGTATTCAATGATCATTTCCGGGATGCGCTCAAAGGCAACGTATTCGATGCGCGCGCCAAAGGGTTCATACAGTCGGGCACGCAGACCGCGTCGATCAAGCGCGGCGTGCGCGGATCGATCGAGGATTTTGCTGATTCGCCGCTGGAGGCCGTCAACTACGCCGAATGCCACGACAACCATACGTTGTGGGACCGTATCGTGATCTCTACGATCGATACAGCGACGATAACGGATGCGGACCGCAGAGCGATGAACGGGCTTGCTGCCGCGGCGATATTTACCTCGCAGGGGATTCCGTTTATACAGTCGGGGCAGGAGTTTCTGCGGCGCAAGAGCGGCGATCACAACAGCTACGACAAGCCCGACGCCGTTAATATGATAAGGTGGAGCGAAAAGGCGAAAAACAGGGACGTATACAGTTACTACCGCGGACTGATAGCCATCAGGCGCGCGCATCCTTTGTTCCGGCTTGAGACTGCCGATGAAGTACGCGCGGCGGTGGATTTTCTGGACGATCACCTGGATCTGCCGGCGCCCGATGGGTGTGTAGGTTATCAGATACTCGATGTCACGGGGCGCGATTCGTGGACGCGCGCTCTGGTGCTTCTGAACGGCAGGGACCGGCGAACCGAGTTTACGATTCCTCCGGGCGCCTGGGAGGTTTATGCGGACGACCGGCGGGCAAAAGCGTTTCCGCTCGACGAAACGAGCGCGGTTGTGAACGCTACGAGCGCCGAGGTGGCGCCGCACAGCGCGCTCATTCTGGGAGAACCGAGAAACAGCAACGGAACAAACGGAAAAACTAACGGAAAGAAGAAAAACAAACGTAAATGAAGACCGAGGACACGGAAATTGTCGGCGAGAAAGGAATGAAACCGGAATGACTGCAATGACCGATGAAGCAGTGCGGGAGACGGCGACGCTTGCGGGCGGGTGTTTCTGGTGCCTGGAAGCGGTATACAACGAGTTGCGCGGCGTGGAGAAAGTCGTATCGGGTTACGCGGGCGGATTTACACCGAATCCGAGCTACGAGTTTGTATGCACGGGAATGAGCGGGCACGCCGAGGTTGTGCAGATTACTTTTGATCCGGCAGCGGTGAGTTTTCGTGAACTGCTCGAAGTATTTTTCGTCATACACGATCCTACGACGCTCAACCGGCAGGGCATGGATATCGGCACGCAATACCGTTCGGCAATCTATTATCATTCGCCGGAGCAGATGCGCACTGCTACGGACGTAATCGCCGACTTGACGGCGGCAGGAGTGTGGGACGATCCGATCGTCACCGAGCTTGAGCCGATAGCGGAGTTTTATCCGGCCGAGGAGTATCATCAAAGGTACTTCGAGCGGAATCCGGGACAGGGGTATTGCCGCGCGGTGGTTGCGCCGAAGGTGGCGAAATTCCGGCAAAAATTCTTCGAAAAGCTCAAAAAATGAATTACAAATCGCTTCGGTTGCCGGCGGCCCTGATTTCAACCGTCCTTGCCCTCCACGCATTTATTCCTTCGACGCCGGAGGCTGCGGTTGAGCAGGCATTTCTGGATCCTGTGAAGCTTGCCGCCGATGTTGAAATACGGCGCGACAACTACGGCGTTCCTCACATACTCGGGAAAACCGAAGAATCAGCGGCATTCGGTTTCGGCTACGCGCAGGCCGAAGATCACGCGCTGGAAATTGCTCGCCGCTTCATCGGAGGACGCGGCGAAAACGCACGTATCTTCGGAACAAGCGTCGAAAGCGATCTACTTATCAAACGTTTCGACAACGTAGAAGCGTCGAAAGCCGGGTTTGCCGAATTGAGTCCGGGTTTTCGGCGCATAGTCGCGGCCTACGTTGCGGGCGTGAACCATTACATAGCGAAAAAGCGCGCTGAACTTCCATCCTGGATTCCGGTATTCGAGCCGTGGGATGTGCTTGCGAATTCGCGTGCGGGAAATCTGCGTTCGCTTACGGATCAGGGGACAGTCCGCGCGCTGCAACGGAAATACGAGGCTCAGTCGCAGCAGACAGCGCTTGTGGCGGAGGAAAGCGAGTTATGGGAAAGCGAATCCGGATCGAATGCCTTAGCGCTGGCGCCGTCGCGAACCCTGAGCGGCAAGGCGATACTGCTGGGAAATCCGCATCTGAACTGGTCGTCGCTTTATTGGGAGGCGCACGTTACGGTGCCGGGTGTGATGGATTTTTTCGGATCCACGCTCGTCGGAATCCCAGTGCTGCGCGCGGGATTCAATGAACATCTGGGCTGGGTTACGACTAACAACCGCCCGGATCTTGCAGATATTTACTCGCTGAAACTCGATCCGAAGAAAGCAGATCATTACGTTTTCGAGGGCCGATCGCTTCCTCTGACAAGCAGGGAAGTTGAAGTGGAAGTGAGGCAGGCGGACGGTTCGATCAAAACCGAGCGGCGCGTTTATCACTACTCTCATCTGGGCGCAATCATCCACCGCAACACCGCGCAGGCGTTCGCCGTGCGGTCTACGATGCTCGATGCGTGGCGTTATTTCGAGGGGTTTTATCGTTTGAGCAGGACGCGCAACCTGCGCGAGTGGCTGTCGGTAATGCGGATGAATCTGGTACCCACGTCCAATTTCACCTATGCCGACGCAGCCGGAAACATCCTGTATCAATGGAACGGGCGCGTGCCGCGGCGCATCGAGGACGGCGCGAACTACGAACTGGATGTGCCGGCGGAAACCGGCAGATACGTATGGAAGAGGTTGCACGCGCTCGAAGACTTCCCCCGCCTGCTCAATCCGCGCGGTGGATACATTCAGAACTGCAACAATCCACCTCAGTTTACATCCCTGATCGATGTATTGGATCCGCGGCGGTATCCGGGATATTTCGAGCGCGGAGAACTCGGGCTTCGTCCGCAGATGGCGCTTGAGATGCTGGCCGGGGCGCAGAAGTTTTCGCTGGAAGACGTACTGCAAATGAAGTACAACACGAAGATGCTGCTTGCGGATCGCGTCAAGCCGGATCTTGTAAGAGCGATTCGCGCGCAGCCCCAAATGTCCGAAGATCTGCGCAAGGGGCTCGAGATTATCGAAGCCTGGGACAATCGCACCTCGGCCGACAGCCGCGGCGCTGTGTTGTTTCAGCGTTTTTGGGATCAGTACAGAAGTGCGGTGCAGGAACCGTTTGCGCGACCGTGGAACGCAAATGATCCGGCGCGCACGCCCGCCGGGTTGTATGACGGCGCTAAGGCGGTTGCGCATCTTGAGCAGGCAGTGCGCTGGACGCGGCAGACTTACGGATCGGAAGCCGTGGCCTGGGGCGATGTGCACAGGTATCGTTTCAAGGACGTAGACCTTCCGGCCGACGGCGCTGCTGGGACATACGGGATGTTCCGCGTGATGGGTTTCAGCGCAAGGCCGGACGGCAAGCGCGCGGCGGGTTGGGTATCGGACGCCGAACCGCTTGTGGGATTCGGCGACGGTTGGGTGCTGGCGGTCGAGTTTTCGCGCCCGGTTGCCGCCTGGTCGATCCTCGCCTACGGGCAGACTACCGATTCAACTTCGCCGCACAGCCGGGATCAGATCGGGCTTTTTGCGGCGCATTCGTACAAGAAGGTATTGTTTCGCGAAGCGGAAATCCGCGCCAAACTCGAACGTTCATATAAACCTTGAACGGGAGAGAATGCGCACTTCACAGAACAAGACTTACAGCAGTTTCGATTTTGGTGTTCAGTACTCTGTAAACAAAGTTTATGAGTTTTTCAGCGGCGGAGCGGCGAAAGATCTGTAGCCTGGTGCGTGAGCGCCAGGTCAGCAGAACAAGAACGTCCG
>JAHBSF010000050.1 GCA_019639255.1 Acidobacteriota bacterium
AGCCACAGAAAGTCTAACCGTACGATGACCTTTCAGCTTTGACCACTATTCAGCATCATTTTTTGTCCTGTAGAGAGTTTGTTCCGTTGTTTCTTCTTATTTCATTGTTATTTTGACGGCATTGGCATCGATGCCGTTTACCGTGAGCATGACGGTGATTTCGCCGCGTCCGATGAGTGATCTTGAGAGCGGCAGATTGATCTGATCAAGTCCGACAAAACCGCCCTGCGCGCCCGCAAAAAGTACGGCTGCGGCCGATCCGCCTACGGTTGCCGTAACCGCCGACAGATCGCTGCGATATCGAATTCCGGTACCGTAAAGAACGAGGAATACCTGATCCGATTCCGGTCCGAGGTCGATAGGTATTGGTACGAATCTTCCCTGACCGGGATCGAACTGTGCGACTTCCTCGAAGCTTTGCGCCCCGTCGCCCTTGAGCCGAAATATCTGCGCCGCCGCGAGCCCCGTAACATCTATGTTGGCGGTGAAGATTCCGGGAGCGACGCGTTGAATCTGGATTGCTCCTACCGATACGGCGCCGTCGCCGCTGCGCACCGTAATCGACGCCGGTCCATCCAGCGTGCCCGGCGGGATCTGGAAGTTGATCTGCATTGCAGATACGAAAAACAGCGCCGCGCGTCGATCGACTCCGTTTGCATCTCTGACGGTAACGGTGGTTCCGGCCAGATCATCGGGCAGCGGGGTGGTGGTCGCCGCCTCGGTTCTGGTAGCAAGATCGCTTCCGAATGCCGCCGCGATCGATTCATCAGCGATGTTTCCTCCCACAAAATTCGCCGCCGAAACAGTGGCAACCGAGCGCCCGAGCGTTACAGAGCCGCTGGTGTAGTTTGCGGGCAGGGCATTTGCAGCGACGTCCGATACTTCACGGAACACCGGTTGATCGGCGAAAGATATGGCTGTCGAGGATCCGGCGCCGCCGGCGGTTGCTGTAAAGGTGATGACGGCTATGCGTCTGGTTCCTGCCGAAAATGACTGGCCGGGCTGGAGGGCTAGCAACAGACCGATGCGGCCTGCGTCGGCCTGAGTGGAATTGATGTTGATCGTTGCGTTGGTTGTGTCGCTGCCCGACGCGGCATCGACGTACTGTATTTGCGTCGGATCGAAACTCAGGCTGAAGCCGAGGGCGTTTTCGTCGCCCACGGCGTCGAGTTCTATGGTGACCGTGCCTTGTTGTCCTCGCGCGATCGCCGAATTGACAACGCGCAGCGTCCGCGCCTGATCGCTGCGCGATGCTCCGGATCTCACGACGAGAGGCGGAGATGAGAGTGTAAATGGTGTTGGCGCTGTCGGGCCTCCGGCTGAAGTCAGCGGGTCGAGACCGGCGGCGTAGCGTCCGGCCTGCACGTAGTCTATGGTCGTCAATCTGCCGTCGCCGAGCGCGCCGCGCGGCGCCACATCCGCCCGTTGGAATTCGCTTCCGGCAGTCGCCGTATCGACGCCGGCGGTGAACCGGCCTACCTGCACCCAGTCCGTAGTGGTAAGCGCGCCGTTGCCGTTCGGGCGCGGCGCAACATCTCCTTCAAAACCTGTCGCTACCGTTACCTGTCCGGATTGGTATGTTGCGGGAAGCGGATTGGCGGTTGTATCCGAGATTTCGCGGAAGATGGGAGTATCGCCGAAACCGATTGGCGTGGTCCCTGATGCTCCCGCAGCGATTGTGAACGTAATATTTGCAATCGAGCGGGTGCCGGCGGTGAAGCGCTGATTGGTGGGCAAGCCGAGCTGCAATCCTACGCGCCCCTGCGCGGCCTGCAGCGCATTGATGGTCAAAGCTGCTGATATTGCATCCGCGCCGGCTACCGCCTGAGGATTTGAAAGAACCGCCGGATCGAAGGTGATGCTGAAACCAAGCGCATTTTCATCTCCCAGCGAAATCAGTTCGATCGGTACGACAACGGTTCCACCGGGCGAACCGCTTGAGGAACCTGCACGAACTGTGCGGGCGCCTCCCGTAGTTGTAACCGTGAAGGTTGAGGTAGTCGCATCGGAGCAGTTCGGTTTGCTGAGGGTGATTCCGCCGCTTTGAGCGCCGGAAGGCACGGTAGTTGAAATCGTGGCGTCATTAACGACGGTGAACTGCGCAGAGACGTTGCCGCCGAAACGCACGCTTGTGACGCCGGTGAAGTTCGAGCCCGAGATTGTGACGGATGCGCCGACAGCTCCGCTTGCAGGATTGATATTGCTGACCGTCGGGCAGAGTTGCGGCGTCTGTACGGTAAACACCGGCGTTTGAGCGTCGGCGCAGCCCGACTTGCTGATTGTAACGGGGCCGCTTTGTGCGCCTGCCGGCGCCGTTGCAGAGATGGTCGAATCGTTGAGTACGGTGAACTGCGCCGGGACGTTGCCGCCGAATCGCACGCTTGTGACGCCGGTGAAATTTGATCCGGTGATCGTAACGCTCGAGCCCACGAGTCCGGCCGACGGATTGATGTTGCTTACGGTCGGGCAAACCGATGGCTGTTGTACCGTGAATGTCGAGGTCTGCGCGTCATTGCAACCGGGGCGAAGTATCGTAATCGGCCCGTTTATTGCGTTCGGCGGTACGACTACGGAAATCTGCGTATCGCTGAGCACCAGATGCGGTGCGAATACATTGCCGGCGAAACGGACTCCGGTCACGCGCAGGAAATCCGTGCCCGTAATGATAACCCTCGAACCTATGGCGGCCGATCCCGGTGTGACGTTCGTTACGGCGGGGCAGCGGCCGGGATTGCCCTGCTTTATGTCCTGGGTTTCGCTGCCGATGACTATGCCGCCTTTGCGCGAAGCGGCGCTGGAGTTGCCTGAAACGGTGTAACCGAACGAGCCGTTTCCGGTTCCCTGCGTCGGAGTAGTCGGAGTGATCCAGGGGTCGTTGATAGTGACTGTCCAGGTGCATCCCTGCGGCGCCGTTACATTGATGGTTCCGGAGCCGCCGGAGGAGCCGAATATCCGGGTTGATTCCGAAATCGTGTAGGAGCAACCGCCCACATTGCCCACCGCCCGTATCATTATGTTCGCCGGGGTCTGGGTTTGGCCGAGCACGAGCGGGCCGGCGAAGGTTTGTCCGTTGTCGAGTGAAAAGAATCCGCGCATTTGCTGAAAGCCGTTGGTATCGGCTGCGTGGACTACGCCGCCCACCGGGGCTGGAGACTGAAAGCCGACGTAAATATCTCCGCTCAGGATTGTGGGGCCGGTCGGAACATCGAAATCGACGAATGCTCCGTTTACGGGAATCTGGGGTATCGTCACCAATTGATTGACGGCGAATGCCGGATTATTGGGCGGTTGCCCGCCCGTGGCCGCGAAGGCTATGAGGCGAATCGTTGCGCCTACCGGACTCGGGAATCCCTGAAACTGAGCCAAGAAGATTCGAATTCTGGTCAGCCTGAACGGATAGCCCGGGGGCGTCAGTCTGTTGACTATCATCAGATTATCGCCGAGCCCGCCGGATTCGGCCGTGCCGTCGTCGATCAGAATCGTTATCTCCGTGCCGCCCCCGGCGGCCAGGGTTCCTGCCTGCGTTACGGTAAAGGTCTGATTGTCGATGGCGATTCTGCCCGTGCGCGGACCCGAACTGCCGTTTTGAGCCACTGTGAATCCAACGGCTCCGTTTCCGGTTCCGTTGGCGCCGGACGTTATGCGAATCCATCCGTCGCGCGTAGTCGCCCGCCACCTGCAGTTGGACTGCGTTGCAACGTTGAGCGTCCCGTTGCCGCCGGCGGTGGTAAAGTTCTGCGTCGTGGGAGTCAGTTGATAGGTGCAGTTCGAGGGAGCAAGAATTTCCAGTGTATAGGCGCCTACTTCTTCCTCAAAAAACGATTCGGCGGATATCAGATATGTGCCGGTTGTGGGTGCAGTGAAGTAAGACGCGCCAGCAGGAATGCGCGCATCGGTGCGTCCCGCTCCGTCATCATTGAACAACAGGTTTCCGTCCGGCGTTTCGAGGTAAAGATACGTATCGAAATCCGCGGATGACATCAGAACGGCGATCTGTTGGCCGGCCGTCAGTTCGATAGAGTAACGGTCGGCGAAGTACACGCCTCCGTAAACCGTAAGACAGTCGCTTCGGCTCAGCGTTTCATTGACAATATCCCCGACCAGAATCGGGATGATCGGACAAGCGGCCGATGCCTGCGGCGCAAGGAATACAACATCGCCTACCAGAATCTCTCCAACGCGCGTGAAGTTCGACGGGTTGGCCGAGGCCTGGAATGCGACCGTCCCGTTTCCATTGCCGGTGCGGCCCGATGAAATCGAGATCCAAGAATCCTGTGTATTGGCGGTCCAGAAACATCCCGACGTAGTCTGAACGTTGAAGCTTTCGGAACTGCCCTGAGTGGGTATCGATTTGGTGTTTGGAACGAGTGTGAATACGCAACTGCTCCCGCCCGCTTGCGAGACCTGAATCGCCTGATTCCCCACTGCAATCGATGCATTGCGCTGCGTAAAGCCCGTATTTGCCGAAAGAGTGTAGCTGAATGCGCCGCTTCCGCTTCCACCTGATCCGGGTATGCCTACCCATTCCTGCTGCGACGATGCAGTCCAGAAGCAGCCCTGTTGCGTCGTAACGTTGACGTTGAACGACCCGCCGTTTGCGCCTGCCTGCTGGTTCGCCGGTGAAAGCTGATACGTGCAACTGCTGCCGCCGGGCTGGATGACGGCGAAGGCCTTTTCGCCGACCATAATCAGTCCTATGCGCTCGCCGGCGTTCTGATTTGCAGCGACGCGAAAGTTCACCATTCCGCCGCCCGTTGCGCCCGGAGTCCCGGTGATTTCTATCCACGTATCGAGACTCGTCGCCGCCCAGGTGCAGCCGGCGCCGATTGATACGTCAAAACTCGATGTTCCTCCGTTTGCGGGTAAAAGCGCGGCTGAGGGCATCAACTGCGGTTCGCAGCCGGTTGGCGTCCCGCCGCCGCTGCTGGTGCGGTCAAAACTGTAGCCTCTGAATGTCGCCTGACTTGCGGCGTCGCCGATCGAGAATATCGTTTGATTGGTGGTGCGAGTGCTCGACATCGTTACCGTGCCGTTTGTACGCGATGCAACCGACGTATCGCTGTCGAGGGCGAACATCACGAAAGTCGCGGGACTCGCCGCATCGCCGATGGTCGAAAATGTCTGATTGACGTTTAAGGTGCTGAAAACCGTTACAGTACCGTTTGTGCGCGATACGGCCGATGCGTGTCCGTCAGGCGCGAACCCCAGAAATGAAGCGGGGCTTGCCGCGTCGCCTATTGTATAAATCGTCTGGTTGACCGTCTGTGTGCTGAAAACCGTAACTGTGCCGTTAGTGCGCGATGCGACTGCGGACATTCCGTCCGGAGAAAAACCGAGAAAAGTAGCCGGACTTGCCGCATCCCCAATGGTAAATATCGTCTGGTTGTTGGTCTGAGTGCTGAAAACCGTAACCGTGCCGTTGGTTCGAGACGCCGCCCCGGTTTTTCCATCGGGCGAAAAACCGCGAAACGTGGCGGGACTGGACGAGTCGCCGATGGTGAATATGGTTTGACCCGCATTCTTTGCGCTGAAAACCGTCAGCGAGCCGTTGGTGCGTGTTGCAACCCCGACCTGTCCATTGGGAGAAAACTCGGGGAAAGATGCGGGACTTGCCGCATCTCCCAAAGTAAACAATGTCTGACCGGCGGTCAGTGTGCTGAAAACGGTCATCGTGCCGTTTGTGCGTGTAGCGGCGGCGGCGGTTCCATCGGGTGAATAACCGCGAAATGTGGCCGGGCTTGCGGCGTCACCGATTGTAAAGAATACCTGGTTGCTCATCTGTGTGCTGAACAGCGTCACCGTTCCGTTGGTGCGCGATGCAACCGCTGATTTGCCTACGGGGGAAAACCCCTGGAAGGTGGCCGGACTTGCTGCGTCGCCTATGGTGAAGATCGTTTGCCCGACATTAACCGTGCTCAAAAGCGATACTGTGCCGTTTGTACGTGCGGCGGCGGCGGATTTTCCGTCGGGTGCAAAGCCCTGAAACGTGGCCGGACTTGCTGCATCCCCGATGGTGAAGATCGTCTGACCCGTATTTTGCGCGCTGAAAACCGTAACTGTGCCGTTAGTGCGCGATGCGGCTGCAAAAAATCCGTCGGGAGAAAAGCCCTGGAATGTGGCCGGACTGGCGGCGTCGCCAATCGTGAAAAGAGTTTGTCCGAGGGACTGAGTGCTGAAAACCGTAACCGTGCCGTTTGTGCGCGCGACTGCGGCGGATTTTCCGTCGGGTGCAAAACCCTGAAACGATGCCGGACTTGCTGCATCCCCGATGGTAAAGATCGACTGTCCCGGCGATTGAGTGCTGAAAACCGTAACCGCGCCGTTTGTGCGTGCAGCGGCAGCGGATTTTCCGTCGGGTGCAAAGCCGAGGAACGTTGCGGGACTCGCTGCATCCCCGATGGTAAAGATCGTTTGCCCGGGCGACTGTGCGCCGAATACGGTCACGACGCCGCTTGTGCGCGATGCTGCACCGGATTTTCCATCGGGCGCAAATCCGAGGAACGTTGCGGGACTCGCTGCATCCCCGATAGTAAATATCGTCTGGTTTGCGGCCTGCGTGCCGAATATGGTTAGGGATCCGCTCGTGCGCGACGCGGCAGCAGATTTTCCGTCGGGGGAGAATATTTCAAATGTTGCAGGACTTGCTGCATCGCCGATGGTAAAGATCGTCTGATTGGTCGTCTGCGTGCTGAAAACCGTAACCGTGCCGTTTGTGCGCGATGCTGCGGCTGCGTTGCTGTCTTCATCTACCGGGGTCAGAACGAGTTCGTATCCGCCGCTCGACAGGCTTCGGGAGGAACTGACCACGATCGTGTAGAGACCGGTGAGCGGCAACTGGAGTACGTTTATAAGGGCGTGACTGCCGGGTCCCGAATCATCGTCGTGCACTACCTGGAGGTTATTTCCTACGCGGGGCGCAAGCTGACCGAAGAAATTAACCGTTTCCATAGCCGGTTGAAGCGCCTGATCGGTTGCGCGGGCTATGGCGGTACAGGTGTTGGGGCCGACCCGTATCGGAACTACGGCCGTGTAGCTGCCGTCGACTGCGACGTTGGCGGTAATTTCGGCGATTCCGTCGCCGTTGCAGTCGAGCATTACCGAACTCAGGCCGACAACGCCCGGAAGCGATGCCGTTACACGCGGCACATCGTTGAAGGTCGGGATTGCCGTGTAGGTGCCTCCGGCGGCCATTGCCATTTGCTGCAGAATGCTGGGACTGACGCCGGAGCCGATGCCGAATGTATCCATCCGGATGCCGCGCGGCTGAAACTGATCCAGCGGCCCGCCGCCGCCCGGCGCCGTATAGGTGCCGGAGTTGGGTGCGCCGTCGGAGAAAAACAGTACAAGTTCGGCGGTACTGTCGGTAGGACTGGATGGGGCGAGGGCTTCGAGCGCTTTGGTCATCGCATTGTTGTAATGGGTTCCGCCTGAACCGGTCCGGCCCAATCCGCCCTCGACCTGCGCACGCGAACGCGTCAGCGGGACTACAATTCTTCCCGTGTCGTCGAACTGTATCAACGCTACCGACGATGAAAGTTGCCCGTCGTTGTCCGGATCCAATGCCTTGAGTATCTCCCGCACGCCTGCGGCTTCAAGTTCGTATTCAGTTGAATCCAAGCTGCCCGATACATCGATTACTATGGCGATTTCCAGATTCGTGGGCGTAGTGCCGCCGGTTACGCCCGCCCTGCCGGTCAACTGAATGGTGGAGGGATTGGTCGGAATAGGGATCGTGGAATTATTGGCCGGCGTATCGATGTTGACGAAGACGCTTGCCTGCGCGGGAGTCGTTTCGAAGGATTCCGTAATGATCGGCAGCCCGGAGCCGAAGGGAGTCGGCGTGGGAGTCGGCGTGGGCTGCAGCAGTCGGGAAGCGTCGTAAAATACGGTGACGGCCGGATCCAGCGACCCGGTAGTTGCATTAACCTCTATATGCACCGACTCGCCCGCAAAACCCCGGAACTGGTATACGTCGACATCATCGTTGTTGTCGATGATTCCCGCCCGACGCTCGTTTATCCGTATTACTCCGCCTTCCGGGTCTGCTCCCCCCTGAAACATCGGGCGTGCGGTAAACCCTGGGCGCGGGAAGAGTACCGCTGCAATAAGAAAAACGGTGAGGAAATATCTGTTCATCTGCATCAATCGTCGTTTCATTTCGACCTCTACACGGCTTCAATGGCCGTTTATGATTCCGGGGGCTCGGAGACAGAAAGTGAATTCCTGCAGACGAGTGTTTTGCCTGTGATGGTGCGCTTCGGATGGATCCCGCCGACGGAAAGAAGGCCGTCAATAGCATCTTCATGCTAACCCTCCATTTGACCGTCCTCTGACTTGGGCCTGCACGCCCAATTTATTTTAATGTATTGGGTCGTTTTGCCCAATTCATCCAGGTTTCTTTTAAGGCGCAACACTTATGCCAGCGATTCTCGGTTTAGCAGAAAAGAGAGATAACGGAACAAACGAAAAGAGACGAAACAAACGGAAAACATGCCGTATTCCGCTTGTTTCGTCTCTTTTGGTTTGTTCCGTTATCTCTTCTTATTTGAGGTTGATGCGCACGGAATTTGTGGCCCTGCCGTCTACGATCAGGAATACATCCACTTCGCCCCTTCCCGCCAGTTCGCGCGACAACCGCACGTTGATCTGATCCAGACCCAGGAATACGCCCTGCGATCCCGTGTACAGTATCTCGGCTGAGTTGTCGTGGATCAGGCAGGCAACGGCCGACAGTGTGCTGCGATATCGCATTCCGGTGCCGTAAAGAATGAGGAAGAGTTGATCGCTATTAGCTCCGAGATCGGGGCCGAAATCAATCGGAACCGTGACGAAGGCGTTGGTTGCGGCTTCAAAGCGCGCGACCGCTTCCAGAATCTGCGTACCGTCGGATTTGGCGCGCAGCACCGAGGCTGCCGCCGGTCCCTGACCGCTCGCGTTGGCTGCAAAGATTCCCGGCGCCACCGATGCAACCGCCATCGTTCCGGTTGATACCGTTCCGTCGCCGCTCGTGACTGTAACTTTCGCCGCACCCGGCAGCGTGCCTTCCGGGATCTGATAGTTGATCTGGCCCGGCGCGACGAAAAACAGATTCGCAGTACGCTCTACACCGGAACCGTCTCTGACCTTCACGGTTGTGCCGAGAAGAGAAGTCGGTAGCGGCAGCGAACCGGCAACCGCGACATCCGTGGCGAGCCCCGTTCCGAACGCCGCCGCAATAGAATCGCCGGCAAGCGACGCACCTAAGAAACTCGCCGCCGATACGCTGACCACAAGACGATTGACTGTAACCGCAGGCGTCGCAGCGTCGGTGCAGGCGGGTTTGATTACGGACACCGGTCCGGTAGAGGCGTTGCCGGGAATCTTTGCCGTGATTTGCGAATCGCCTGCGAGGATAAACGGAGCAGCAACGCCGCCCGTGTATCTCACCGACGTTGCTCCGGTGAAGTTCGAGCCCGTGATGACGATCGAATCGCCCGGATTGCCTTCCGCAGGATTGACGCCGGAAATAACGGGGCATCCCGATCCGTTCGAGCCTGCTTGTGCAACTATGAAGGTCAATCCGGCGATCGTTACCGATCCGGTACGCGCAACACCCGTGTTGCCCGATACCGTATAGCCGACCGAACCCGGGCCTGAAGATCCGTTCGAGTCGACGGTTATCCATCCGTTGTTGCTCGCGGCTTCCCAGGCGCAGCCCTGCTGCGTGTTGACGTTTACGGAGTCGGTTCCTCCCGTAGAGGTGAAGGCTTGCCCCGCGCTGCTTATTGCGTAGGTGCAACCGCCGGCGGGAGTGCTTACATTAAGCGAGTAGGAGCCGAGCGCATTTCTTGAGAATGAGGTTACTTCGACGGTGAACTTACCGGATGCGGGGAGTATGAGAAAGCCCTTGTTGCCCGGTATGCGCGAACCGGAGCCCGAAGTCGAATCGTCGTTCTGGGCAATCATTGAGCCGTCGGGGTCGACCAGGTAGATGTAGGTGTCGAATTCTTCGCTTGCGACGGAGATCGTTACGGGTTGTCCGCTTGCGGCATTGAATGTATAGCGGTCGGCTACGGGCTGCGCTCCGTCCTGTATTCTCAGAGAGGAGAGGCAATCGTCGGGTGTGAGAGCGCCGTTTATGGTTTGACCGATTGTGATTTCCACCGCGTCGCAACTGGAGGGGTTTGTGCCGGCCTGGGTCAGTGCGAAGCTGCGGCCGGCTGCGGTGATTACGCCGGTGCGCTGGTTGACATTGGTGTTTGGAAGGACGAGGTAATTGAGGCGTCCGACGGCCGCGCCGGAGTTGAGCGAAAGTATATTGATCCACGGCGCGTTGCTGGTTGCCGACCAGGTGCATCCGCCGGTCGTTAATACAGTGAGGTTGCCCGCACCGCCGCGCGCTGCAAACGACTGTGTTGCGGGCGTGATTATATGCTGGCACTGGACGACCTCTTTCGCCCGTGCAGTCGCTTTTGCAGGGTTGAACGAGGGCGGTAATGCGAAGAGCAGTAAAAGGAAGAGGGTGATTCCGGACAAACCGCGGAATACACCGGAAACACGGGAGTCGCAGAAAAACAACCGCGCTTTCCCTGATGTCGGCTTCGCTGATTTGCGTTTAACCTGGTTTTCTCTTGTGTGTTGCATGGGCCGTGTACACCGGTTTAATTGCAGCCCTGCGCCGGACTGGCGAGCTGATTGATCGTGGTTATCTGCCCCGTCTGGCCGTTGATCTCGAATACAGTCCAGTTGCCGCCTGAACCGTTTGGTACGGTGAAGCTGCCCAACTGGCCTGAACTGCCGAATACCTGGACCGTTGCGCGCGAACGAGACAATCCGTCAGGGTACTCTGCGCCGAAGTCGTGGACGTAGAACCTGTAGGTTCCGGGTATCAGTTTTGAAATTCGGATTGTTTCCGTAGGCGGTGCTCCCGATACATTGATGTTATCGACCTCCAGCCTTGCGAACGGATCGACTGCAAGATGGCCCGGAGTTGAGTAAAAGACGTGGAAGCACGTATTGTTTTCGCGCGGGCCTATAAGGTGCGCGTCCAGATCGCGCGGGAATCCGCTTGCGTCTTTGGTCCAGTTGAGAGTTATTCTAATCTCTCCGGGCGGCAGCGTCGGCGACAGCGATATGTTCTGCGTTAGAGTCTGCCCGTCGACGACGTTGATCTGCAACTGTGATGAACTGAAGCCCTCGGCCGAGGCGTTCAATGTCTGCGCGCCCGCCGGCACGTCGTTGATCGTATAAACTCCTCCGGCGCCAGAGGTAGTGGACATATTGGTCCCCGCCACCGAAATCATCGCTCCGACTATGGGATTGGCGTTTGCCGCGTTCCTGACCGTTCCCGTGACCGTGCCCACGCTCGGCGCAAGCGATACATTCTGATTGAGCGTCTGGCCGCCAACGACGGTCACCTGTATTGTCGATGCGGCGAATCCGGTGGCTGATGCGCTCAGCGTATGAGTGCCGGGCGGCGCATTGCTCAATGTATAGGCGCCGTCGGCGGCTGTAGTAGTTGAAATATTCAGCCCGAGGAGGCTGACTGAAGCTCCGCCGATGGGTTGATTGTTCGATGCATTCCTGACCGTCCCGGTGACCGATCCGGTAAGGGGCGCATCCGGCGTAAGAAGAAAATCCCTGATCGTGGTCTGGTTCTCGGCTACGGTTACGGTTGCCTGACCAGGCAGAAAGCCTACGGCTCCGGCGTAAATTGTGACGCTGCCGGTCCGGACGTCGTTGAACGTGTAATTGCCGCCGGCGTCGGTAAGAGCACTGTAATAGATGGCGCCGAATGGGATGCCGATCAACAGTTGGGCCCCTGAAATCGGCTGGTTGTTTGCAGCATTCCTCACCGTGCCGCGAACCGCGCCGACGGGCGTCTCGAGGTAGATATCCTTGTACGTCCTTTCATTGGGGAAAATAATGGTCGTCGCCTGCGTCGATTTGTAACCTGGGGCTGATACGTTCAGAACCAGTGCGCCTGCCGGGATATTGTCAATGAAGTAGTCGCCCCGTTGACTTGAAGTCACAGCAATGCCTGTTCCGGCTACTTCTATTGTCGCGCCGGATATACCAAATTCGCCGGCGCGCGTACTCAAGATCGTTCCCGTCAACTGGCCCACCCTGCGTGTCAGCGCGAAATTGAGCGTGGCGGTCTGATCGGCCGGAATGTTGACCACGCCAATCTTTCCGTAATATCCGGGAGCGCTTGCAATGAAGACCTGCTGACCGGCAGGCGCACCAGTTATCGTATAGTCGCCGGATGCGTTTGTCTCCGCAAATACAAGCGGGAACAGCAGCAGATCAACCTCGGCATTTGCAATCGGCTGGTTCGTCGCAGCATCTGTGACGCGGCCCTGCAGATTTCCGGTCTTCCTGACAAGGTTGATATCCTGCTGAACCGTCTGATCGCCCGCAACTACGACTGCCGCAGACGACGGCGTGTAATCAGTCGCCGATGCGCTGAGCGTCTGCGAACCGGCGCGCACATTGGTGAGCGTATAGGACCCGTTCGCTCCCGTTGTCGCAGTCACTCCCGCTGCGGACACGGTGGCATTCGGTATCGCAGTTCCGGTTTCATCCCTCACTATGCCGGTAATGACGCCGAGCTGCGGCGTCATTACTATTAAGAGCTGCGGCGTCTGCCCCGGCAGCAGGTTGATCGAACCGGAGGTCGGGTTGTAATCCGGGGCCGAAGCGGAAACCGTTAGCGGGCCGGTTGGGAGGTCGTTCAGGGTGAATGCGCCTGCGCCGTCTGTAATCGCCGTCACACCCGCAGCCGATACAACCGCGCCGGCAATGGGCGCATTGGTTGCCGATTCCCTTACTATGCCTGTAATCGCACCGATATTCGGCGTGAGGTAGAAATCCCGCGCAATCGCTGCATCGGGTGTAAGGAAAAGCACGGCCTCATCGGAATCGTATCCGGGAGCGGATGCAATGATCGTCTGCCATCCGGCTGGAACGTCAGGCAGTACAAATGCGCCATTGCCTCCGCTGGATGTGCTGATGCTGGTTCCTTTTACCTGGATTGAGGCTCCGGCGACCGGCTGGTTCGTTGCTGCATTGTATACCGTTCCCTGAACCGAGCCTCCCCTGGCGCTGAGACTGATGTTCTGAACCGCGGTCTGTCCGGCGGTTACGTTTACCTGTACGGTAGAGGAATCGAAGCCGTTCGCCGACGCAATCAGTGAGGTTGCGCCCGCAGGGACCGAATTGAGTTCATAGGAGCCGTCGAACCCGGTTGTCGTAGAGATTCCGGTTCCGGACGCCGAAACGCTCGCCCCGACAATCGGTGCGCCGGTCGCAAGATTCGATACAACGCCGCGAATCCATCCGACCGCCGCGCCGCCCCCGGTGCAATCCGCATCGGTTGCGCGAACGAGCACCGAGGCGGCGTCTTCTATGGTGGAGCCGCCGCTGCGGAAGGTAAACAACCCTATGGTGACCGGAGCGAGTTCAAGAAAGGGATTCACGGGCGGAGGTGCGAAGGGAAGATTGCCCGTCGATGTGGCTACGACCGTAATTCTCGCAAGCGTGCACGCATCTGCGGCTGGAACGTTGAACGTGTGCATCAACACGCGGGGCGCCCCGGGCGGCGTCATATCGGGCAGGTCCTGAACCAGGTCCACGGCCTGGCCGTCGTACGCCCATCGGACGACGGTATTGAGCGCCGGATCGAAGTTCCCCGATATGCGCGCTGCGACCCTTACCGCGAAATCGCCGTTTACGCGCGTAACCGCAGTTTGTTCGGGGAGGATCTCGATGCGCACAGTGCGCGCATACTCTACCTGCACGGATTGAGGCGTACCGAATACGGCAGTGCACTGCGGATCGGCCGGCGCTCGACGCGGGCGCGCCTGCAGGGTCGCAGTGCCCCCGCTTTGTCCGGATGGGGTTACGACAAAACCGAAATCCGGAGCCTCATAGATGATCGAGTTGGCGGTGTAGGCGTCCAGATCCGCCTCCGTTACGAGTTCCATTCCGGCGACTATGCCCGTGCCGGGAATACTTACTGCGGCGTAAAGATTGCCTGACCCGAAACGCGAGCCGACGCGATGCCATCGGGTCAGCGCCGGGAAGGTAACGCCCTCGGCGACCGCAAGCGTAAACGCACTGGGAATGTTGGCCGCGGCAAGCACTATGGGGTTGGCGGCGCCGCCCGCGAGCGTGATGCGAAGCGGATCGGGTGCGGCTGCTATGGCCGCCGCGGGCAATCCGGGAAACGCTCCTATAAGCGGCGGCGGCGCAATACCGGGAGCGATTGAGCCCGGCTGAAGCAGTCCTCCGGGGAATGCGAAACCGATGATGCCGGCAAGCCCGAAGGGATTAAAGGGCGAGGCCGGGCGCGCGTTGTCGGCGCGTCCGTGCGAAAGCGTAGTGCGCGAGACGGAAATGCCCGTGATCTGAGGCGTGGGTATCGGCAGTGCAGCGCCGCGCAGCTCAATACTCGCCGGCCCGTTGGCAGCGTTGCTGCTGATGAGGAGCCTGCTCTGGCGTGGGCCGAGCGCGGCCGTAGCGAAGCGCAGCGGCAGGTTGAGCGCGCCGCCCGGCGGTATTGTAATGGGCGGCGCGGGCGGCGCAGCGAGTGCAAAGCTTCTGTCGGGGATGCTGAGCGCGGCGATATCGAGCGGGATGTTGCCCTGGTTGACAACAGGTGCGGCAGCGGCTGCCGGCGGCGGTTCGCACGCCGTTACGCTGCCGAAATTCACTTCAGCCGGCGCTGCGATCCAGGCGCCGAGTCCCACGCCCGCAAGCGCAACATCGAGTTGCGGGCTCATAGGATCGTTGCTCGCTATAACGACGGCGCCCGTTTGCGGGCCGATTCCGGCGAATATTACGGGCGGGCGAAAGCGCACCGTTACATCGACGCTGCCGCCGGGTGCGATATCGAACGGCGGATTGAGCAGGTTTCCGGACGGTTTTTCGATCAGGGCGATGACGGCGAACGGCTGATTATCGGATGAAAGATCGGTGATTCGCAGCGCGGCCGCCCCGGTGTTGCGAATCAAGAATATCATGTCTCTGGTCTGTCCCAACGGCGCACTTCCGAAATTCAGAGCCTCGGGCGTCACCTCGATTTTCGGAGCGATTCCCGCACCGCTCAACATCACGTCGAGTCGCGGCTGCGCCGGATCGTTGCTGTTGATCGCAAGCATGCCGGTGCTGTTGCCGCCTGCGGCGGGAGTGAAGAGCACTTGAAGGTCAACACTGCCGCCGGGGTTCAACCCGAACGTGGATGACTGAAGCTGAACGGCGAACCGGGGATTGCTGCTTGTGATGCCGGAAATCAGCAGCGGAGCATTGCCGATGTTGCGCAGCCTCAGATCGCGCGAGGCGCGCAGCCCCGTGTTGACGTTGCCGAAATCGATGGCCGTGGGCATTGCCTCGATTACGGGTCGCACGAGCACGGTGAAGGGCTGTGTTTGCTGATCGGCGCAGTTGGGCTTGATTATCGTGATTGGTCCGGTGACGGCTTCGGATGGAACCGTACCCGTTATTTGCGTGTTGCTGGTCACGGTGAAGTTCGCCGCAACGTTGTTTGAAAACCTTACGCCGGTTACACCCGTGAAATTGGTTCCGGTGATCGTAACGGTAGACCCCGGAGCGCCGCTTGAGGGGCTGATGTTATTTACGGTCGGACAGTTGTTTTGTACGGGGCCGATCGTAAACGACGGCGGGGTGGGCAGCAGCAACTGGTCGTTGTAAAAGACGCGCACCTGCCATACGCCGTGCAGGTTGGCTGCCGGCTGTCCCGCAATGTCTATAGAGACCCAGAAACAGCGACTTCCGCCGCCGGTCAGCGTCAGCGTCGAGCTCGATGCGTATACCGTACCGTCCGGCTGCACGAACTGCCATCGCACGCGGTCGCCGGTTTGCGCGCCGGAAACGAGCGTCCAGTGATAGACGCGTTCATCGGTTGGGGCGAACGAGGTCTTTAATGTCGGCGTCGCACAGTTGTTTGCCGGGGCGTCGCCCGTGGTCCGTTGCTCGGTGACTGTAGCGGTAATCGAGCTGTTGCTGATGGTAAAGGCGTCGCTTGTGAGCATCGCGCCGTTGTAGGTTACGCGAACTTCCCACGCGCCGGGGAGCGATGCGGCTGGGGCGCCTGCAATGCTGATGAAGGCTGCTATGCATACGCCGCCGTTGAAATTGATCGTGATCGGATCGGTTTGAAAATATGTTGAGCCGTTCGGCTGCCGAAAATCCCATCTTACGACGTCGCCCATCTGCGCGCCGGAGAGCAGCGTCCACTGGTATACGCGCTGATCCGAGGTCAGGAAGTTGGCTTTGGGCGGCGGAGGGGCGCACGCGGGGCCGGCTTCTTCCCCCGTAGTCCAGTGACTTACGATGGTTGCCGCCGGCGCGTTCGGCAAAAAAGCCTGTTGCCGGCGTACGGGCGCCTGGAAGCTGCCGGCGCCGGGAGCGTAGGCAAGCAAAAAGACCGCAAAGAAAGCGAAAGGGTACGAAACATAGCGGAAGCGGGGACGATTCCTTCTGACGCCTCTTGTTCCGTATGTGCTGCTGTCTCTATGGGGCATTGGCGCAAAGGTATGTTCAGGGCTCGGGTGATCGCACGCGAGAATCGTCGTATCCGATCGGTTACTGCCGGGTACTACGTGCTATAATCCGCGGCTGCCGATTCCGGTATCAACGAGTATCGGGGATATTCGGAAACAGTTCGGCAATTCCCGGTTTGGGAGGGAAGAGAGATAACGGAACAAACGAAATGATACGAAAAGAACGGAAAAGTTGAATATTTCCGTTTGTTCTGTCTTATTTCGTTTGTTCCGTTATCTCTCTTCCCCAAACCGGGAATTGCCGGAAACATTCAGAGACATTCGGGATCGTACCGGCATCCGGCGGGTGGAGTAACGAAAAGCCTGCGAAATTTCTACGAAATTCGCGCAAGGCATTCTCAGCAGAGTCGTTACGGGAGAGTCAGATGGACGGAGTCAGGCAGGAAATCTACCGTTCGACCGACTTTGAAATCGACCCGGCGCTGGCTTCCCTGCGTTTACGGGGGAACTCCGTTCACCTGCGGCCGAAGACCTTTCAGGTGCTCATATACCTGGTCGAGCATCGCGACCGGCTGATTACCAAAGAAGAACTGATCGAACGGCTGTGGCCCGGAATTGCGGTCACCGACGATGCGGTTGTGCAGTGCATCGTAGACCTGCGTCGAGCGCTCGGCGACGATCCGCGTCAGCCTAAATGGATAAAAACGATTCCCAAGGTCGGGTATAGGTTCATAGGCGAAGTCGAGGTGCTGCCGTCTGTCGGCGCAGGGTCGATTGAGATTGAAGAAGTATCGACCGTCGATGCCGAGGTTGTTGAGTATGTCGAGGGTGTTTTGCAAACGCCTTCGCCTGCTTCGCCTACATCCGTCGCTATTGTGAACCGCAGGTTTCAGGTTATGGTCGCCGCAGCCCTGGGGGTGGCTGTTATTGCGGCTGCGCTGTGGATCTGGCGTGAGCGCAGTCCCGTGGTGGATGCGGCGCTCACACTTACTCCGGGGAAACGTCCGTTAGCGGTCCTGCATTTCGAGAACCGATCGCGAAGCGCCGCGCTCGACTGGTTGCGGGAGGGCCTCGCCGATATGCTCATAACCGGGCTATCGCGTTCCCGGAATCTGTCCGTGCTCAGCCGCCCGCAACTGGCCGTTCTGCTCGACCGGATAGGACACGCGAGTACTGAATCCATAACTCTTGCAGAAGGTGTAGACCTGGCGCGGCGCGCAAACGCCGAGTTTTTCATCGCCGGCGCCTTTTCACAACTCGGCGAGCGCATCCGCGTAGATTTGCGCTGTCACGACGGGCGGGACGGAAGTCTGGTATTCACCGAAGGCCTGATCGTGGATCGCCCGGAACAGTTGCTCACCGAGATCGATTTGCTGGCCTTCAAGATTGCATCGCGGGTCGCCGGCGATGCCCCCGCACGCGAACAACAACCGTCGTCATCCGGTGCAGGCACAACGAGCCTCGAAGCATTTCGCTACTACTCGCTTGCACTCGAACGCACTCCGGCGCTCGACAACATCTCCGCCATAGAATTGCTCGAAAAAGCGGTCGCTCTCGATCCCGAGTTCGCCATGGCGCACGCGCGCATCGGTTACGCTTATGCGGTAACCTGGGTTTTCGCCGAAAAGGCGCGCCCGCACCTGGAGCGTGCATATCGCCTTGCGCATCGGCTGACGGAAAAAGAAAAGCATTATGTAAGGGCGTGGTACGCAATAGCCAATCTCGATTTCGAGTATGCGATGGAGCCGCTGCGCGCCGTCATTGCGCTTGATCCGCGCGAAGTCGAAGCCTGCCGGCAACTCGCGGTCCTGCTTGAAGGCGAAGATCGGTTCGAGGAAGCGATAGAAGTACTGAAGCGCGCGCTCATCATAGATCCGGAAGCCAAAAACATATACAACACGCTCGGATTCCTGTACGCCGACATCGGCGATCACGCGAACGCCGAAGCAATGATCAGGCGCCACGCGGCGCTGGCGCCCCGTGAACCGAACGCCTGGAACAGCCTCGGGCTGGTGCTTGACTGGGCCGGGCGATATGAAGATGCAATAGCCGCCTACGAACGTTCGTTTGCACTGGACCCGAATTTCGACCTGGCGATCGTGCACCTTGGCAACACGTATTTCCATCAGGGGCGCTATGCTAAGGCGATAGAGCAGTACAGGCGCTTTATCGATCGCACTCCGACGCAGATAGAACGCGCGCGCGGCTGGGGGCGCATTGCCTGGGTGTACATAAAAAAAGGGGACCGGGCCAGGGCCGAGGATGCGGCGCGACGAGAGAGTCGGCTTGAACCTACGGCCCTGTTCAACTCCGTGATGCTTGCGCTGGAGATCGGGGATGTCAACCGCGCGGATGAACTGTTGAAGCGGTCGGAGAAGTTCGCCTACACCTCGCGCGGGTCGCGCACCTCGCGTCGCTATCCGGCGTACTTTCGCGGCGCAGTTGCGCTGAGAAGCGAGCGCACGGATGAGGCGATAGCGAGCTTTCGCGCCGTGCTTGGCTATCGCCCGCCCATATGGGCAATCGATGTTTACGAAGATTGTTTGGCGAACGCCCTGCTCGAAATCGGCCGGTACGATGAGGCGATCGCCGAGTATGAACGCATTCTGCGTCTGAACCCCCGCTATCCGCTCTTACATTTCCATATGGCGCAGGCATACAGGGGAAAGGGCGACACTGCGCGGGCGGATGAATATTTGAGGTTGTTTCAGGAAATGTGGAAGGATGCGGACGCGGATATTCCGGCGGTCAGGGCGTCAGCAATTCGCGATTTAGCAGGGAAGAAGAGATAACGGAACAAACGGAAATTTACGGAACAAACAGGAAAGTTTGACGATTTCCGTAGTTTCCGTCTTATTTCGAATGTTCGGTTATCTCTCTTCCCTCTTATTGGTTATCTTGCGTCGGATTTGGCTTTTTTCTCCTCGCGCAGCAGGGCCTTGCGGCTGAGGCGAATCTTGTTGCCCTCGACTGCAATGCACTTGACGAGTAGTTGCTGGCCTTCCTTGAGTTCGTCGCGGACATCCCGTACACGGTAATCGGCGATTTCCGATACGTGCAGCAATCCTTCGGTTCCGGGGAAGATTTCGACGAACGCGCCGAAATCGACTATCCGGGTGACGGTTCCGAGATATGTCTTGCCCGGTTCGGCCTCGGCCGTCAGATCGCGAATGATCTGCATGGCCTGATCGGCCGCTTCGCCGTTGGCGGTTGCGATCGATATGCGGCCGCTGTCTTCCACGTCGATCTTTGCACCCGTGCGCTCTACGATCGAGCGTATGACCTTGCCGCCCGGCCCGATGACATCGCGGATCTTGTCGACGGGGATCTGCATTGTAAGGATTCTGGGCGCATAGCGGCTGATTTCGGTGCGCGGTGCGGCGAGCGCTTCTTCCATGCAGTCGAGGATGAACATACGTCCCTTGCGCGCCTGTTCGAGCGCCTCGGCGAGGATCTGCGCATTGAGGCCCGTGATCTTGATGTCCATCTGGAGCGCCGTAATTCCGTTGCGCGTGCCGGCGACCTTGAAATCCATATCGCCGTAATGGTCCTCTGCGCCCGCGATGTCGGTCAGAATCGCGTACTTTTTATCTTCTTTCACCAGCCCCATTGCAACGCCCGCTACCGCGGACCGCAGCGGCACGCCCGCATCCATCATCGCAAGCGATCCGCCGCATATCGTGGCCATCGAGGATGATCCGTTCGATTCGGTGATGTCCGAAACGATGCGCACGATGTAGGGCCAAACGTCTTCGCCCGGCATCACGGCCTGTAGCGCGCGATGGGCAAGAGCGCCGTGCCCGATTTCGCGGCGGCCGGGGCTGCCCACACGGCCCGTTTCGCCTACGGAAAACGGCGGAAAGTTGTAGTTGAGCATGAACCGGCGCTTGATTTCGCCTGTTTCCAGATGGTCGACGTATTGAATGTCTTCGGAAGTGCCGAGCGTCACGGTTACGAGCGCCTGCGTCTCTCCGCGCGTAAAGAGCGACGAGCCGTGCGTGCGCGGCAGCCAGCCGGTTTCGATCGAGATGGGACGTATTTCCGAGAACCGGCGACCGTCGGGCCGGCGGCGGTTATTGAGTATGTCGTCGCGGAAGATGCGTTCTTTGAGTCGATCGAAGAGTTCCTTGGCTTCTGCGCGTTTTTCGGGTTCCTCTTCCGGGTAACTTTCGGCTACGCGGGCCTTGAGATCGTCGATGGCATTGTAGCTGTCGATCTTCGACTTGCTCGATACGTCGAGCGCAGTGCGAAGTTCGGCGCTGAATTTCTCTTCGATTTCCGCGAGCATTTCTTCATTGACTGAAGGAGGCGCATATTCGCGCTTCTTTATGTCGAGCGTTTCGAACATTGCGCGCTGCAACTGGCACAGCTTTCTGATTTCGCCGTGCGCAAACAGCAGCGCCTCGACCATAACCGCCTCGCTGACTTCGCCTGCGCCGGCCTCCACCATCACGATTCCATCCTCGCTCCCGGCGACCGTGAGGTTGAGTTCCGACTCCCGAAGTTGCGCGTAGGTGGGATTGACGAGGTATTTTCCCTCTACGAGGCCGACGCGCACGCCGGCAATCGGCGTGTGGAAGGGGATATCGGAGAGGAAAAGCGCCGCCGATGCGCCCGTAATCGAAAGCACGTCCGGATCGTGCTCGTCGTCGGCTGAGATCACCATGGAGATGATCTGCGTTTCGTGCTGGTAGCCTTCCGGAAACAGCGGACGAATCGGTCTGTCGGTCATCCGCATGGTAAGAATTTCTTTTTCTGTAGGGCGGCCTTCGCGCTTGAAGTAGCCGCCCGGAATGCGTCCGGCTGCATATCCGTATTCGCGGTAGTCTACCGTCAAGGGGAAAAACGATGCGCCCGTTTTTGGCTGGCGGGCCGACACGGCCGTGACCAGCACAATGGTTTCGCCCTGGCGCACGAGCACTGACCCGTCGGCCTGTTTCGCGATGCGTCCGGTCTCGATCGAGAATTCCCGGCCGCCAAGATTTATCGCCTGTTTCAAAAACATTCCTGAACTCTCCTGTTCTTCAGCAACAATTGCCGCAGCAACTCCCGGCAACCCCCGGTATTTTCTGTAATTCCCTGTTGCAACAATGCGGCGTATACGACGAAGAGCCGCATTCGACAACTCCCCCGAGAGGGCCGGAGAAGCCGCTGCGGCTCTTTAATTTATTTGAATTGTCAGTATCGACTGAGCAACCTGGACTATCGTTCACGCTTGCGCTCAACGCAGCCTACATAGTTGATGGCGCTGAGGATTTTTATTCCTGACCGCTTTGCCTGCACCGGCGCCTGCAACAACAATCGCACATTCGGCGGGCAAGGGGGCCGTGCCGTCACATTCGGCCGCAAACACCAAAGCGGCGCCTTCACAACAGGCGCCGCCGAACAAAGTTAACGTCGGATGCCGAGCCGACCGATCAGGTCGTGGTAGCGATGGATGTCGCTGCGCTTGAGATAATCGAGCAGGCTGCGCCGCTGGCTCACCATTTTCAACAGTCCGCGCCGCGAATGATTGTCCTTGGCGTGGGTCTTGAAATGTTCGGTCAGTTCATTGATTCTCTTCGTGAGCAGCGCAATCTGGACCTCGGGCGATCCGGTGTCTGAAGGATGTGTCTTGTAGTTTGAGATGATATCGGTTTTCGCTTCTTTAGCTAACGCCATTACCTGTCTTTTCCGCCTCCAAATCTTTCATCGGTTATAGTTTCGGGCAAAAGCATAGCATACGGGAGGAAAAGCTGTAAAGCACGCTTCCCGACCCCCGGGCGGGATTCAACCCTGCTGCTCGTACATCTGAACTACCTCGGCGGCGCGGTCGATTGCGCGCACCTTGCCGCGTTCGAGCCAAACCGCCCGGTTGCATATGCTCTTTACGAGATCCGCGCTGTGCGATACCAGCAGGATGGTTGCACCGTTGCGGCGAAAGGATTCGATACGCGACGTGCATTTCTGTTTGAAACGCTCGTCCCCTACCGAAAGCACTTCATCGACTATCAAAATATCGGGATGCGCGGCTGTGGCTACGGCGAACCCGAGCCGCGCCGTCATGCCGCTTGAGAGGTTTCGCAGCGGAGTATCTATGAAGTTGCCGAGTTCGGCGAATTCAACTATTTCATCGAACAGTCTCAATATCTCAGCGCGCGTATACCCGATCAGCGCGCCGTTGAGAAAAATGTTCTCGCGGCCCGTGAGTTCATCGTGAAAACCGGCGCCGAGTTCCAGAAGCGGAGCAACGCGCCCCTTTCTCCATACTCGCCCGCGCGTCGGCCTCATAACCTGCGCAATCAGGCGCAGCAATGTGCTCTTTCCCGCCCCGTTGCGCCCCACGACGCCGAAAACCTCGCCCGCATATACCTCGAGGCTTACGCCGTCCAGTGCGTAGAATTCGTTGTAAGTTACGCGGCGTTTGAGCGCGCGTATGGCGTACTCCTTGAGCGTGCGGATCTGCTCGTGCGCTACGCGGTAACGCACGGCGACGTCTTCGAGGCGTATGACGGCCGCGGCGGGCTGCGGTTGCCGGTTCTCGCCGGTTTCCCGCCTTTCCTCCGCATTTTCCAGTCCTTTGATCATCGCATCCCGCATCGTTTCATGCGCAGTTTCATACGTAGTAGGCGAACTGATCCGCCTTTCGGGTAAAGACCCACCAGCCGAGCGTGAGCACCGACACGGCGAGAGCCGCCGCGATTGCGACGTCCTGCGCCGGAGGCCACAGTCCATCGTAAATCGGCGTGCGGAATATCGTCAGGAAATAACTCATCGGATTGAACGCAAACAGCCACCTGTAGGACTCCGGTATGATCCAGATCGGATACATTATCGGTTGCAGATAGAACCAGGAAAGCAGCACTATCTGGAACATTTCGTAAGTATCTGCGAAAAATACCACGAGCGTAGAGAGCAGCAATCCGCAGCCTAATGTGAACATCGACACGAGCAATATGGCGACCGGAACGAATATGATCGGCGCGCGCGGCGTCAGGCCGTTTGCCAGCATTATGATAAAAAGCGCCGGCAGCGAAAGGCACAAATTCACAAGCCCCGTACCGAGGGCCGTGACGGCGAATACGCCCTTCGGAATATATATGCGATGCAGCAGCCTGCCGCCCCACAACAGCTCGCTCATGGCCGAATTAGTGGTCTGGGAAAAGAAGTTCCACAGCAGCAATCCCGAAAGCACATAGACCGAAAAATTGGGCAGTTCTATGCGCCATACGTGCGAGAAGGCAAGCGTCAGCACGATCATCATCATCAACGGATGAACCATCGTCCAGACTATGCCGAGCACCGAACGTTTGTAGCGCGTCTTGAGGTTGCGCGAGATCAACTGGAAGAGCAGATCACGGTACCGCACCAACTCCCGCACTTCGTCGAGAAGTATCAGTTTTCGGTCGGAGGAGTCGTAAATCTCTGGTGATGACTGCATATAAAAAGGCATCGAGCCGAATCGAACTTTGGGAGGAAGCAGGAACTATACAGCGGCCGGGAAGCGGGAGTCAAAGAGGGACAACGGAACAACTGAAGTGGGGGTATGATTCAAAGTGCGACACAACGTCGCCGCTCCTGAGTCGGCGAAGCCGGCTGAGTGACTCCGATTTGTCAAGTTCTTGCTGGATTGTGCGTCGCACTTTGAATTACACCCCTGAACAAGCAGATTGTCGCGTTTCGGGAATTGTTCTAACATTGCCGTCATCCGCCGCCATTCCGGCGGTGTGTGTAAAAGGTTCGGGAAAAATCATCCAGTGAAGATTCCGGAAGGTCGCAGGCTGAATCTGGTTTTTGCGCTTTCGCTCCTTGTCCTCACCGTCATTAGCGGCGTTTCCTACTGGCGGGCGATGGACATCATCGGACGTGAGGCGCGTCTTGACAGGGCGCGCAGCATCCTCGCCGCACTCGCGCCCGTACGCGCCGATCTGGACCGTGCAGCTTCAGCGCGCCGTACCGCGGTCGGGTCGCAGGCGTCCGAATATCGTGCGGCGCTGCGCTCGCTCACGGAGAAGCTGCGCGAATTGCACGCTTTGATGCAAAAGGATGCACCGTGGCCTGATGATCTCGAACCGTTGCCCGCGCTCGTTTCGGGGCAACTTGGCTCACTCGACGCACAACTGCGCGCACTCGATGATGATGATTCGCGCAGAGGCGGAGCGCGCAAGCCAGGCGATGCGCCGCCGCCGCGCGAGCAAATACTGGAGCTTCTCAACCGCATCGAGACCGGGGCCGGACGGTTGCTTCGGGAGCGGGAGGGAGCGCTTCGCGAAAGCGCATCGGTTGGAGGCGGCGTGCTTACCGCGGGTATGCTCCTGACGGTCGCAGTGCTGGGCCTTGTGTTCTGGATACTGAGACGGGACCAGACGCGCAGGCGCGGACTCAATGTTGTCTCCCGCGCCGCCGCCGCGCAGCAGCAGGCGATACTTGACGGCGTAGACATCGGCATAATCCTTTGTTCCGCCGACGGCGAGATCCGCGCACTCAATCGACCGGCCGAAAGACTGTTTGGCCGCTCCTCGGCGGACATCATCGGTAAGCTTATACCCACTGCGTGCCACGATCCGCGGGAGCTTGAGGAGCGCGCCGGTGCGCTTTCCTCGGAACTCGGTCGCAGGGTTGCGCCCGGTTTCGAGGCGCTTGTCGCCAGGGTCGGCCCCGAGAAACCCGATCAAAGCGAATGGCGAAGCGTCGGCTGCGACCGCAACCGCATACCCGCGCTGATTTCTGTGCGCCTGCTGCCCGATATAGCGCCCGGCAGCGCGGGTTACCTCATCACCATCAAAGATCTCACCGAGCGAAAAAAAGCCGAAACCACGCTCGAAGAAACCGAAGAACAGTACGTCAAACTGTTCAATTCCATCGTGAGCCCGATTCTGATTTACGATCGAAAGACCCTGGATTTTCTAGCGGTCAATGACGCCGCAGCAAGGCACTACGGAATTGCCCGCACCGAGTTTCTGCGCATGGGAATTTCCGACCTGATGCTGGGAGAAGCCGTATCTGTAGACGACGGTGCTGGCGAGCGCGGGGAGCGGCACAGCGTCGAGCGTCATCGGAAAAAAGACGGATCGATCATCGACGTGGAAGTCAGTTCGCAGGATGTGGAATTTGAAGGACAACAGGTGAGGCTCGTAATCATCAACGACATTACCGAGAGGAAAAAGATGGAGCAGGCAACCGCGCGCGCTCACGAGGCGGCGCTCGAATCCGCGCGGTTGAAATCCGAATTTCTCGCCACGATGAGCCACGAAATACGGACGCCTATGAACGGCGTCATTGGAATGACCGAACTCCTGCTCGATACCGACCTCGATCCCGTTCAGCGCGACTGCGCCGAAACCATCCAAACAAGCGCCGACCTGTTGCTCTCGATAATCAACGACATACTGGATTTCTCCAAAATAGCCTCCGGCAAGATGACCATAGACGAGCGGGAATTCGATCTTGCACAGGCGGTGGCGTCCGTAGTCGAACCTTTTGTCGAACCCGCTGCCGGCAAAAGACTGGATCTGACGTGGAAGATCGGCGGCGGGGTTCCCGACCGGCTAATAGGCGATCCTGCGCGCATTTGCCAGGTGGTGGGGAATCTGCTCAGCAATGCAGTGAAGTTTACCGAACGCGGGGAGGTATCCGTTGCCGTCGAATGCGAAGACGGATCGAACGGAAAAAGGGTCGTGAGTTTTTCGGTGCGCGATACCGGCATCGGCATCAGACCCGAACACATCGGGAAGCTTTTTACGCCCTTTATTCAGGCCGACGGCTCGATATCCAGAAAATACGGCGGAACCGGTCTGGGACTTGCAATCGCAGGACAACTTGCGGAACTGATGGGGGGGAGAATAAACGTGGAAAGTTTCCCGGGGAAGGGCTCGACCTTCACCTTCATCGTACCGCTCAGGAATACAGGACAGAACGCGGAATACGCGGAATGAAAGGGGTTCTTCCGCGTATTCCGCGCTCTGCCTTATCGCGAAGATGAACTTGCCTTCGCCGGAGCCGCAGCAGTGTCGGCGATTGCGAACAACTGGTTGCGGTTCATGATATAGAGCACGCCGTTCGCCGGTACGGGCGTGGAATACACCGAACTGCCCATATTGATTTCCGCAATGACCTTCTTTTCCTTGCCCGCCTGAAGTATGGTCACGTCGCCGTCTTCATCGCCGAGGTAAACCTTGCCGTCCGCTACGAGCGGCGATCCCCATATGGCGGCGAACATATCGTGCACCCAGTAGACCTGCCCGGTCTTGGCATCCAGACAGTGCAGAAAGCCGCTGAAATCCGGATAGTAAACCAGGCCGTCGTGAATTGCCGCGGTAGAAATCGACCGGCGGATCTTGTCGTAATGCCAGACCAGCCCCGTCTTCGTAATATCGCCGCGCTTGGTCGGATCTATGCAATACAGATGTCCCACGCCCTCGCCGTGTTCCGGATCCTGGCCGTTGGCGATGTAGACCTTGCCGTCGTAGATGACGGGCGTCGAGATGACTTCATTGCGGGTTTTGGGCCAGACGGAATCCTTGGGATTGGAGTCGAATTCCCAGAGTTTCTTGCCGGTTTTGGCCTCATAACTGCGAATCCACCCGTCGCCCTGGCCGTGAACTACCTGAACGGTATCGCCGATCTGCGCGACTGCGGGCGAGGACCATTGACCGTGGAGAATGCGATCGTCCACAGAGTTGTCTTCCCAAAGCAGTTTGCCCGTGTTTTTGTCGAGCGCAATTATTGCGGGCGCTCTCGGCGACGGAACGTTGACGTGGCTTTCATCCTGCCCGTTCGAGGTGCAGATAAAAAGCATATCGCCCCAGGCTACGGCGGAGGAGTTGGCCATGTTGTGCGGATGCGCGCCGACTTCCTCGATCATGTCGAACTTCCATATGATGTCGGCGTCGAACTGGCCCGTGAGTTTTTCATCCTTGTACGGCCCGTTGTTTTCACCGTCCCGGAATCCGCGAATGTCCAGGCAAACGACCTCGGCCCGGTTGTTGACGTACCAAAGCCGCTCGCCTTCAACCAGTGGAGAAGAACATACGCCCTGAAACGGCCAGTCGTTTACGCGTCCGGCAGGCAGTTTTTCGTTTGCGTGCTGCCATAGATATTCACCGTCCGATTCGCGAAACGCCATCAGCACGCCGCGGTCGCCTGCCTGCTTCGGGTCGCGCAACGCCTCATTGTTTGTCCCGACCAGCACAACGCCGCTGGCCACAACCGGGTTGCCGTAGCTTTGCGAGCCGATTGCGCCTACCCACTTGATGTTTTTCTTTTTGGCCACATCCCAGTCGATCGGCAGACCCTTCATGTCCGAAACCATGTTGCGGTCGGGCGTGCCGCCCCACATCGGCCAGTCGCCGCTTCCCGTATTGGACGCCGATGCGTAACGCGCGGCCGCTATCCCCAGCGTGCAGATCCCGGCCAGCAGCAAAAGTCCTGACTTGCGTAACTTCATATAACTCCCCTATCGCGTCTTTTCCGTTTCATTCGTTTATTCGTGTATTCCGTGGATTCCGTGGTCTATCCTGGGTTCCACCGCCGGATTATTTGTTCGGCGTTACCTTGATGTTGTCGAAGTAAAGTTCGTTCGGCGAGTCCGTATAAATTCCGGGCGCACCCTGCCGGATGCCGATCGGATCGATGCGTTCAATGGTCCATTCGTTCGGTTCTGGCTCAGCCGCGGGCCAGGCCTTGCCCCGCGCGCGCACCTTGCCGTCGGGCAGATTTTCCACCCGCAGCTTAAGACGATACCACGTATCCGCCTTCCACTTGAAAGGCATCTTCACTGTTCGCGTCGGTTCGATCTGCCACGATTGCAGCTCAAGCGTCTGCTTGTTGCCGAAAAGAACCATCTCGTAACGCTGCGTTACAACTCCCGGATCGCCCATCTGACGGCGTCTGTCTACTGCCCGCACGTCCACCTCTACGGTGTAGTCGGACCAGTCGGCGCGCCCGAAAAACGATCGCGTGCGCTTGAAGGGCGGCAAATCGGCGCGTTTTGCAAGCACCTTGTTGCCTTCCATTTCGCGGATCGCGTATTTGCCCGTTGCGTTGACCCAGTGCGGGGGCGCGCCGTCCGATGTATACGCGCTGAAATCTTCGGTGAAGGGAATCGGCGGGATTACGCGCACACGCGCCGCACCCGTCGCTGCCGCTACCGTCGCTTTGAGAAGTCCCGCCTGCGGACCCGCTGCTGCGTCGGCCGTAAATTGCCCGCCCTGAGCCGCGCCCTTCAATCCTTCCAGCGACCAGGCGGCTCCGTTTTCTTCGCGTATGAAGCGGCCCAAATCGTCAAAGAGCCTCACGCGAAAGCGCGCGGTTTCGCCCGGTTTCAGCACCGTATCGGCCGGCACAACCTGCACGTGCGCGACGCTTGCACCCGAAGGCGCAGGCTCGGCTCTTTCGGGTGCGGCCGGCAGCGCAGCCGGAGCGCGCCTCGGTCCTATGCAATAAATCGCTTTTGTAGATACCAGGTAAACTCGACCGCGCGAAATTGCAGCCGAGCCGATTATCTGTTCGTTGGAAGCAATAAGCTCATCGCCGACTTCGGTCTTTGTATCGATCTTGTCCTCGGGTTCCAGGTCCTGCGCATCGAGAATCTGCGCGCCCGCAGGACCCGGTTTTATGATGAAGAATTTCCCGTTTTCCGTGCCTACGTAAATCTTTCCGTCCCCGAATACGGGAGATGCTTTCTGAATCGTGCCGAGATTCTGCTTCCAGATCTCGCGTCCGGAATTGATATCGAACGCATATAGGTTGGCGCCTGCGTCTATGTGGTAAATGCGGTCGCCGTCGACTATCGGCGATGCCGGGCCGAGCAGCACATTCTTTATTGCCCATTTGACCTGTGCGGGGCCGATTGCGCCCTTGGCCGTGGCGTCTACGGCGGCAAGCAATCCCATCTCGCTCGTATCCAGGTTTTCTTCCTGATGTGAAATGATGGCCGTGGAGCCTTTGAGAATAACGCCGGGATTGACGCCGCGCTTGCTGGCGGCGTAGCTCCATATCGGCTCGCCGGTATTGACCTTGAGCGCGTTCACGGCGCCGTCGCCCGCGCCAGCGATCATCATGCGCACGCCGTTGATGGTGGCGGTAACGGGGGTCGAATAGGTAGTATCGAAGGGGCGCCCGCCCGGCGTGCTGATCCATACGGTTTCGCCCGTGCGCTTGTCGAATGCGTAGTAGCGATGGCGGCGCATTCCCTGATCGCCCCAGTTGTCGATAATCGTGCTGACGATGACGAGATCCCCCTCTATTATCGGAGAAACCGTTCGTCCGCCGTGCGTGGTCCAGGCGCCGAACTCGTCGGTCAATGCGCGCATCCACAGGATTTTGCCGTCATTTGAAAGCGCCGTCAGTTCATTGGAGGCTCCGAAGACGTAAACATTGCCGGTAGTGGGATCGCCCGAAGGCGACGACCAGGCGATGCGGCGCGGCGGAACGTCGGTTTCATAGACGTTGAAGCGGTGCTCCCACAGCACCTTCCCCGACTCGGCGTCGAAGCACATTACGCGCTCCTGCATGGTTTCGCCCTCGCCCGCGGAGTTGAAAATAAACACGCGCCCGCCCATAACTATCGGGGCCGAACGGCCCCCATAAGGCTGTTTCCAGAGCAGGTTTTCACCCGACGGAGACCATTTTTCCGGCAGTCCCTTCTCGTAGGAATGACCGTCGCGCGTCGGGCCGCGCCAGTCGGACCAGTCGCTGCCCGTGCGCGCGCGCGCAGGCGATTGCGCATTGCCCGAAAGGGGCTGCGTCAGGGCAAGAATCAGGCCTATACTCAGGGCCGACGCCAGCGTGATGCGAATGATTTTCCAGTTTGGTCGGTTCATATGCGGATCCTGTATGCCTTTATTGTCGATGCGCGGATTCCTGCGCTTCGGTATGTATCTCATGACTCGATTCGCCGCGACGGGGTTGCAAAGAAATCCAGGTTTGCAAAAAACGCGAAAAATCAAAGTATAATGCGCCGCAGACCGCCGTCAAGCCGAGTTTCCCCGAACATCTCGCACCGCGCCGGCGTTCTACCATTCTCTGCGCGTATCCTGTGAAATTGTAATGTTTGTCACAATAATGGACGCGGGTCGAATCCCGGATGTCCCGGAAAGTGCAATAATGCAGGGAAAAAGAATACAAGGAGTAGAAACATGGCCGGTCGACGGATAAGCTTGTTGAGCCTGTTTGTAGTGCTGCTGCCGGCGGCGACGGGTGTGCAGGCGCAGGAACTCAACGAGCAGCTTCTCGCCGCTGCGCGCAAAAGCGATGCAGCGGCGGTAAAGGCGCTTCTGGACAAGGGCGCTGACGTAAACGCAAAGACCCGTTACGGTGCAACGGCGCTTTCGTTTGCTGCGGATCGCGGCAGCGTCGAGGTGGTAAAGCTGCTGCTTGAAAGGGGCGCCGAGGTTAACGTGCGCGATACTTTTTACAGCGCAACGCCGCTTACCTGGGCTGCTTCCAAGAACCATCCCGAGGTGACGCGGATGCTTCTGGAAAAGGGCGCGCAGACCAAAGAAATGGCATTGTCGATCGCAGTCCAGAGCGGCCATAAGGAGACGGCGGAAGCCGTGCTCTCTATGGGCGGCTTCAAGCCCGAAGCGCTCACTCCCCACCTGACCATTGCAATGCGGGGAGGACATACTGAAATAGTCGACATGCTCAAACGAGCCGGAGCCGCGCCCCCGGTCGAATACAAAATCGCTCCGGAAAAACTTAAACTCTACGAGGGCAAATACCGAAACAGTGAGATCGAAGCCGCCATGACCGTAACGGATGGAAAGCTCATTGCGGCATTTCAGGGCGGGCAGCCTCTCAATCTGATGGCGACTTCTGAAAACGTATTCACGGCGCCGGAAATTCCGGGCATCGGGTTTACGTTCAAGCTCGAAGCGGATCGAGTCGTATCGTTTACCCTCAAACAGGGCGACGGGTCGGAGCGGGTATTTCAGAGAGTGGAGCAGAAGGGAGGCGCGCAGTGAGAAACAGGATTTTTCCCCTCGCAGCATTTGTTGCGCTCGCGATTACGTTGATTGGTTCTTCAAGTGCAGCCGCACAACAGACCGATGAAAACTGGCCGCAGTTTCGCGGGCCTCGCGCTTCGGGCCTCGCCGAAGGCAAACCCGCTCCGGTGAAATGGAATGCGGAAACGGGTGAAAACCTGCTCTGGAAAACCGAAATCCCGGGCCTCGCGCACGCAAGTCCCATAGTCTGGGGCGACCGCGTTTTCGTCGTCACGGCGGTGAGCAGCAATCCGAATCCGTTTTTCCGCCACGGACTTTTCGGCGACGTGGATTCGGACAAGGATCAGTCCAAACATACCTGGAAACTGTACTGTCTGGACAAAAAGACCGGCCGTATACTTTGGGAGCGCGTCTCCTATGAAGGCGTACCCAGGGTCAAACGTCACATCAAGGGCACGCACGCAAACTCGACTCCGGTAACCGACGGCCGTCACGTGGTGGCGTTTTTCGGCTCCGAAGGGCTGTACTGTTACGATTTTGACGGCAAGCTGAAATGGAAACTGGATCTCGGCACGCTCGATTCCGGATGGTTCTACGATCCGGACTATCAGTGGGGCATGGCGAGTTCGCCCGTTATTTACAAGGACATGGTCATTCTGCAATGCGATGTGCAGCAGGGTTCCTACATCGCGGCGTGGGATGTTAAAACGGGCAAGCAGATGTGGAAAACCAATCGCGACGAGATCCCGTCGTGGGGCAGTCCTACAGTTGTGGAAAGCACAGTCAACGGAAAGCCTCTTGTGCAGATCGTCACCAACGCAACGGGCGGCGTGCGCGGGTACGAGGCGCATACGGGCGCGGAACTATGGCATTTGCGCGGCAACCCCGAAATCACATCCACGACGCCCATTGCGGCGCACGATCTGATTTTCGTTGCAAACCGGTATCGTCCGAATCAGCCCATTTACGCCATAAGGCCCGGCGCTACGGGGGATATCTCCCTCAAAGACGGCAAGGAATCGAATGAACACGTAGCCTGGAGCAAACAGCGCGGCGGATCCTATCAGCCGACGCCGATCATTTACGGCGATCATTTGTACATCGCCGACAATAACGGCGCTCTGGGCGTATATGAGGCGAAGACGGGCGAGCGCGTCTACCAGCAGCGAATCGGCGACAAGGGCGGGTCTTACAGTGCATCGCCCGTAGCTTCCGGCGGCAGGATTTATTTTTCGAGCGAGGACGGCGAAATTTTCGTCATCAGGGCGGGGCCGAAATACGAGCTTCTTTCGTCGAATCCTATGGGTGAAGTGCTGATGGCGACGCCGGCGATATCGGACGGTATGATAATCGTGCGCGGTCAAAAACACGTCTTCGCCGTAGCGGAGAAAAAGGGGAAATGAGAGAGAACGCGGAATACGCGGAAATGGAAAGGCGGAAACCGCTGAAACGAAGCCGAAACGAAGCTGAAACGAAAATGTTCTTATCGGGAGGATGCGAATGAAGTTGCAAAGATGGGGGATGTTGGCGCTTGTGGTTCTGGGTTTACTGTTCGCTGCGCCGGAGATGAAGCCCGAAGCCGCGGGCGAATCCAACTGGGCGCAGTGGCGCGGCCCTGACGGGCAGGGCGTTTCGAGTGAAAAGAATCTGCCGACGGAGTGGAGCGAGACGAAAAACATTCTTTGGAAAACGCCGATTCCGGGACAGGGCTACTCGCAGCCGATCATATGGGGCAAGCGCGTATTCCTTACAACCGCCGTAGAGGGCGGCGAAGCGCCCGCAACGCATCAGCCGCCCAAACATTTGGTCGGCGACCGCGAATTCAAACATCCCGAGTGGTACGGCGTGGACAAGCTTCATACTTTCAAGGTCCTGTGCCTTGACCGCGACACGGGCAAGGTTTTGTGGGAGCGCACGGCGTATGAAGGTACGGTTTATGATTACCGCCACAAACGCGGCACCTACGCCGCGCCTACACCCGTAACCGACGGCAAAAACGTATGGGCTTACTTCGGATCGGAAGGCGTCTACTGCTACGATTTTGACGGCAAGCTGGTCTGGAAGAAGAATCTGGGCGGAATCGGCACGCTCGGAATGGGTGTGGGAAGTTCTCCGGTACTCTACGAAAATACAATCATATTGCAGTGCGATCAGGGCGCGGACGGCAGGGATTCTTTTCTCGCAGCGCTCGACAGGAAGACGGGAGCTGAAGTCTGGCGGGTCAAGCGGCCCGTGCAGGTAAGCTGGACCACGCCGATCATAACGAAAGCCGGCGGCAGAACCGAACTGATTACGAGCGGAAACGAGTTTCTGATTTCCTACGATCCGGCAACGGGCAAGGAGTATTGGCGCGCCGGCGGGCTCAAGAGCAATGCCATAGCGACGCCCGTGGTGAATCAGGGGCTCGTCATCCATTCTGCGGGTTATCCGCAAAAGTCCATAATCGCGGTCAAACCCGGTGGAGCCGGAACAATCGACGGCACGGACAAAATCGCCTGGACCTACAACAAGGGAACCGCATACGTCCCATCGCCCATCGCCTACGGCGAGTACGTATACCTGATGAGCGATGCGGGCATACTGACCTGTCTGAACGCAAAGACGGGCGAAATCGTTTATGAAGGCGGGCGCGTACCCGTAGCGACGAAGTTTTACGGCGCATCGCCCGTAGCGTTCGACGGCAAGATCCTGCTTACGAGCGATGACGGCGAAACGTTCGTGATCAGGGCCGGAGAGAAGCACGAGGTGCTTGGGACCAATTCCGTAGGCGAACCCGTGCGCACTTCGCCCGCAATCGCCGACGGCAGGATTTTCATCCGCGGCGACAAACATTTGTTCTGCATCGGCAATAAAGAAACCGCGCTCAAATAAACAAAAAGAGATAACGGAACAAACGAAAATAGACGAAACAGACGGAAAGTTTGACGACTTCCCTGGTTTTCGTCTATTTTCGTTTATTCCGTTATCCCTTTTTGTTTACCGACGATTGGAGCAAGGTCTATGAGGGCGATCAGTGTTCTGCTGCTGGGGGCTTTGACGATGCTTGGCGGGACCGACTGGCCGCAGTGGCGCGGTCCGCACGGGCTCGGCGTTTCCAGCGAAACGAATCTGCCCGTGGAATGGAGCCCGACGAAAAACATCCGCTGGAAAACTGCGATTCGCGGGCGCGGGCATTCTTCACCGATCATATGGGGCAATCGCATATTTCTGACCTCTTCGATCGAGGGACCGTTGATTCCGGGCCAGCGGCCGGTCAAACATACGCGCGCCGGAACCGATTACGTCCATCCCGACAGCGTGGGCGGCGAACACAAACACACGCTCAAGGTGATCGCCCTGGATCGCGATACGGGAAAAATCCTATGGGAACGAACCGCCTATGAAGGCCCCGTTTTTGATGACCGGCATCGCAAGAACAACTACGCTTCATCGACTCCTGTAACCGATGGCGAGCGCGTATACGCATTTTTTGAAGCCGAGGGACTTTATTGCTACGATTTTCAGGGCAAACAGTTGTGGCGCGCTTCGGTAGGAAAAATCGCCAAGATGGGATTGGGACACGGCATTTCGCCCATACTTTACGGCGACCTTGTAATCGTCCAGTGCGATCAGGAAGACGGAGGGGAATCGGCCGGATCGTTCATTGCCGCGCTCGACAAGAAGACGGGTAAAAGTGTTTGGCGCAGCAAGCGAATACACAGGAAGACGTGGGCTACGCCGCTTCTCGTAGATACGGGATCGCGCAGCGAACTGATCGCAAGCGGAGCGGAAACCGTTATTGCATACGACCCGGCTACGGGCAGTGAACTGTGGCGCAGCGACGGCGTAAAGGGGCACGCAATTCCGAGCGCCGTGGCTGCGGACGGGATGGTATATCTTTCGGCGGGCTATCCCACAAAACGCACTATTGCAATCAAACTCGGCGGAACGGGCGACGTTACTGCATTGGGTATGGCGTGGTCATACGACAAGGGAACGGCCTATGTAGCGTCGCCGATCCTGTATCAGGGATATCTGTATCTGACGAGCGACAAGGGAATATTGACCTGTTTCGACGCCAGAACGGGTGAGTTGAAGTACGAGGGCGGGCGCGTGCCCGTGCCGGCTTCGTTTACTGCGTCTCCGGTGGCGTATGAGGGCAGGATTCTGATGACGAGCGAGGACGGGGATACGTTTGTCATCAAAGCCGGACCGCAGCACGAGGTGCTCGGGACGAATTCCGTGGGCGAACCCGTATTTGCGTCGCCCGCAATCTCGGCCGGTAGGATTTTCATTCGGGGCGCGCAGCATCTTTTCTGTATCGAGAATCAGGGGTAGGAGAGAGATAACGGAACAAACGAAAATAGACGAAACAAACGGAAATAGACGAAAACTAGGGGAATCGTCAAACTTTCCGTTTGTTTCGTCTATTTTCGTTTGTTCCGTTATCTCTCTTTTATCTCTCTTTCTCAGAAGATCAGTTTGACGCCGAACTGCACGCGTCGCGGGCTTTCAGCCGAAGTAATCCTTCCGAATGTGGGCGAAGCCAGGAAGTTGTCCGGCAGATTGAAGTTCGGATGGTTGAAAAGGTTGAAGAACTCGGCCCTGAATTGCAGGTTCATTGCTTCCCTTATAGCCGTATTCTTTACAATCGAAAAATTGATGTTCTGAAATCCGGGGCCGTCCAGGATGTTTCTTCCCGCGTTGCCGAAGCTGCCGAACGCAGGGAACGTAAACGCCGCGGTATTGAACCAGCGCTCGACCGAGGGATTCGACAGCCTCGCGGCGCCGACAATGTTCGGGCGGTCGTTGTAGCCGAATCCGAGGTTTGACCTGCCCGTATTGCTGTTTTCGATGTCGGCCAGAATCGCTACGGTGAAGGGACGGCCGGTTTGCAGCGAAATCGCGCCGTAAGTCTGCCAGCCCGTTACAATCGGCGTCGCCCATCCGGCGTCATTGAGCCAGGCCTTGCCCTTGCCGAACGGCAGATCGTAGGAATAGCTCGCCGAAAAGCGATGCCTCACGTCGAAGTTCGAGCGGCCCCGCTCGGCGCGCGTATCGTAGCTGTTTTGCGGAAAGTTCGGATCGCCGGCGCTCGGGAAAAATCCCGACGCATTGTCTATGGACTTCGCCCAGGTGTAGGACACAAGCGTCGAAAGTCCGAAATCGAGGCGCTGCTGCAGGCTGGTTTGCAGGCTGTGATAGTTCGAGTTTGCGCTGGATTCCTGATAGATGATGTCGGCAAAAGATTGAACGGGGCGCGGCGCCGATCCGCCGGGGAATCGCTGCGGCGTGGGCCGCGGTTCATTTATATCGCGCGCCGCAAGCAGCTTCGTTCCCTTTGATCCCACGTATGCGAATTCGACTACACGGCTGCCGCCCAGTTGTCGCTGCACTCCGAAGTTCCAGTGCTGTATGTAGGCGGTTCTCAGATCGCGCTGAAAGGCGAAGCCCGAAGGCGGAGTCGGAAAGGGGAACTGGCTCGGAAAAGGATCGAACAGCGTCAGCGGCAGATTCAATTCCGGAATGGTGAAATAAAACCGCTGCACGAAATACGGCGGGCTGAAATACAACCCCTCACCCGGAGCAAGCGCGGCCTGATCGTAATAAACGCCGTATCCGCTGCGTATCACGGTATTGCCCGAATCGTCGAGGGTCCATGCAAGGCCGATGCGCGGGGCGAAGTTGTTTTTGTCGGCCTGATATCCCGCGCGCGGAACGCCCCCGGCGCCCACACTTACGAGCGAACGCGTCGCCGGATCGTAGATATTTGCGCGATCGTCGGCGTCTACGGGCGGTGAATTGAATTCGTAACGCAGCCCGAAATTTACTGTCAAACGAGGGCGGATTCTGAAGCTGTCGTTGATGAAGAAGTTGTAGCTCTCGCCGCGCAGATGCTGCCGGTTGTCGACGCGGGCGCCGCCCGTCACGGTGGGAAGGCCGATCAACAGATCCGCAAGAGCATTTCCGGTAAATGCCACAGGCGAGAATGCAAGGAATCCGCGCGAGAGCACGTCGCGGAAAGCGTTCTGCTGATATGCGCGGAAATCAAAGCCGAATTTGACCAGATGCCTGCCGCGCGTCCACGTCGCGGTATCGAGCACCTGAAAGGTATTGGCGACGCTTGATTGCGGGTTGTTTACCTCGTCGCCGAGCGGAGAATAGCCGGTGACGGTGATGTAACTCAGGCCGAAGTCGCGCGGATTGGAAGAAAGTTCGGGTAATCCGACCTGCTGGTTGACGCTTCTGCCCTGGTTTTCGTGGCGCACGTCGAGGGCTATGCGATTGAAGGCTAACCGCACATCGTTGATCAACCCCGGCGAGAATATATGCGTTTCGCTGAGCATCGCGTTTTGCGCTCGGCGCGGAATGTTCACCCCGTAACCGGGTACGAGCGAAAAAGTCGGACCCGAAAACGGCTCGAACAGATCCCGATCCGTGAAGCTGTAGCGCGCAGTCAACTGCGAATTCGGCGTGAGTTGATGGTCGAGGCGGATGTCGAACAGATCGTCGCGGTCGCGCCGCACGGGCGATGATACGTAATTCTGAAACGGCACGTTGCGATTCGGCAGCGGATATAAAGCCGCGATCTGAAATCCGATGGGATTGCGCAGGAACTCCGGAATCACCGTCATCGGAAAATTGGTGCCGGGGAAGTTCGGCGCCGGCAGCAGGCTTTGCGAAAAATCGCCGTTGCGTTCGGCGGCAGTGGGAACGTTTGTAACGCGAGTGATGCCCTCGCGAAGCCTCGTACCCTCGTAGTCCCCGAAAAAGAACGTCCTGTCCTTGATAATGGGGCCGCCCAGGGAGAACCCGAACTGGTTGCGCTGGTATTGCGGCGCTTCCACGTCGGACGGCGCGAAATAGTTGCGAGCGTCGAGCGAGCGGTTGCGGAAGAATTCGTAGACCGTACCGTGAAAACTGTTGCCGCCGGATTTCAGCACTACGTTGATATGCGCGCCGGCCGAGCGTCCGAAACTCGCGTCGTAGGTCGATGCAAGGACCTCAAATTCGCGCACTGCATCCACCGGCGGGCGCACGCCCACGGCGTTGAGTTTCGGATCGACGTTGTACACGCCGTCGAGCAGGTAGTTGTTGGCATCCTCGCGCGCTCCGTTGACGTTGAATGCAAAGTCGCCGCGAACGGTGCCGGCCGATCCCTGCGCGGGCGCGGTTGCTCCGGGGACCAGAAGGCTCAGTTCCAGGAAGTTGCGCCCGTCAAGCGGAAGCCCCGTGACCTGAAGGTTGTCTATAACCGCTCCGTGCGCGTTTGAGTCTTTTTTGAGCGCGGCGCGCGGGGCATCGACGATGATTTCGTCGGTAAGAGAGCCTACTTCCAATGCGACATCGAGGCGCAGATCCTGGCTTACATCGAGGCGGAACTTCCGGATTGCGCGGCGAAATCCCTGTTGCTCGATTTCGAGCCGGTAGAGGCCCGGGGGCAGGAGCGTCACGGCGTAGCGGCCCAGGGCATCGGCCTGCAGCGAGCGCGCTTCGTTTGTGGATTCGTGTATGAGTTTGAGCTGAGCGCCGGCTACGGGGCGGCCCGAAGCGTCGGCGATTTCGCCGCGCACGCTGCCGCGAAAGTTTTGTGCGAATGCAGCGGCAGGGACAAGAAACAGAAATGTCAAAAGCGCCGGCAGGAATTTTGTTTTCACGATGATTTCGGAGCTCTCCTTATCAATTAACATCGATCGACCGACATCCATCGACGGTATCGAGGGACGTGCGGACTGCGCCGGAATCATAGCAATCCGGCTCAGTGTTGTCACACCCGAACGTTTGCGCGCATTTAAGGATGCACACTCTGAAACGTTGAGGCAATGAGCGCGGTTGCAGGAAAGAACATCGGATCGTCGCCGCTTGACCTCGGCACGCCGGGCTATTAAGGTTGCTTTCGTTCGTAGTTTCGCAAGATTGTAATGCTATCCACATGAGGCGACATGAGGCGGCAAAAAGCCGAAGACGCGCTCGAATCGCAACGGGAATTCTCGCGCCGGATCAAGAGCGGGCGTTTTGCACCGCTTTATTTGCTGGACGGCGCGGAGGAAATGCTGCGCACGCGCGCGCTGGAGGAGTTGATCGCCGCTGCGGTCGATGCGTCTGTGCGGGATTTCAATGTTTCGCGCGTATCGGCTGCGGGCGGGAGCCTCAATGAGGCGCTTGTGCTGGCGGCGCAACTGCCGATGATCTCCGAGCGCCGCGTCGTAATAGTCACCGATTTTGAGGCGATCAGCGACGAGCGGCAACTCGAACGCCTCAAGGACTACCTCAGGCGGCCGGTTGAATCCACGGTGCTCGTATTCGTATCGCCCGGTCTGGATAAACGCCGCACGATTGCCACGATGCTCGGCAAAACGTGCGAGGTCGTCAGGTTTGATCCCCTCGACGAACGCGACGGCGCGCCTCGCTGGGTAGCCGATTACGTCTCGCGCCAGGGCGCTATGATGGACAGGGCGGCTGCGGCGTATCTGGTGGGCACGGTCGGAACCGACCTGCGACGGCTTTCAAATGAAGCCGACAAGCTGGTTTCTTACATCGGCGGGCGGGGGCGGATTACCAGAACCGAGATCGAGGAGGTCGTCAGGCATTCGCGCGAGCATTCGAATTTTGAATTGACCGACGCGGTGCTGGACGGAGATCGGAGGCGGGCGCTCGTAGTCCTTGACCGTATTTTCGCAAATCCGTCGGAAAATCCCGGAACGCTCGCCATCATGATACTTGGGGCCATAGGCGCTACATATCGGAAAATGCTGGCTTCAAAGGAGCTTATGCGCCAGAACGCGCCCAATGACGAGGTGGCGCGCGCCGTCGGAATGCCTCCGTTTCTTGTGACTAAATTCAACGAACGGGTGCGCCGAGTGGATATGGAACGCATCGTGCGCGGTATGGCGCGAATTGCGGATGCGGATATAGCGCTCAAGAGTTCTATGGGTACGCCGCGTTTGCAACTCGAACTTCTGGTTATCGAGTTGTGTCCGGATGGCGCGGTGTAAAGATAATTATGGCTCTTTGGGAATTGCCGGAAAAGCCCCAAGATATCGTGGTCTTGGAGCAAAATTGAAGATGTGGCAGGCTGAGGTCGAACAAAGACAGAAATGAGAGGCGCCGACCGATGCCGCCGATGATTGAGCTTCCGTTGGATTTGCCGGAAGTGATTGTGCTGAAGACGGAGTTGAAGAAGCGAGAGATCGTGATCACGGTCGAGAGTACGCGACCGTATGCGATCTGCTCGCGATGTGGAGAGAAGACGTTTGAATTTCACAGCTATGATGATCCGATCCGGGTTCGGCATTTGCCGATTCTGGAACAGCGGGTCTACATCGAGTTGCGGCCGAAGCGATATCGATGTTCGACGTGCGACGATCATCCGACAACGACGCAGCAATGCGATTGGTACGAGACCCGCTCGCCGCACACCAAGCCTTTGATCAGTCCCTGCTGCGCCAGTTGATCAACAGTACGGTCAGTGATGTCGTGCGCAAGCAGGAGGTCAGTTACGACTCGGTCCTGTATGCGATCAATCGCGGCGTGGCGCAATCGGTTGACTGGCGTGAGTTGACGGCGTTGAAGGTCATCGGGATGGATGAGATCGCGCAGCGCAAAGGCCACCGCGATTTTGTTGTCATCGTCACGGTGCGAGACGATGAGGATATGGCGTTGATCGGCGTGCTTCCGAATCGGAAGAAGGAAACGGTGGTGGCGTTCCTGCGCTCGATTCCGGTCGAATTGCGGGCGAGTATCGAGCGTGTCTGCACCGACATCTACGAAGGCTTTACCAATGCGGTTAAAGAAGAAGTCTCGCAGGCCCGCATCGTGGTTGATCGTTTTTATGTTGCCAAAGCGTACCGCGAGTGCGCCGACAATCTGCGCAAAAGCGCGTTGCGTGAATTGAAACACAGACTCGAGAAAGAAGAATAAAAGCTGCTCAAGGGCAGGAAGTGGCCGTTTCGCCGTAACGCAGCCGATATCGACCCAGAGCAACGCGAAGCCGTCGCGCTGCTGTTGGAATGTGCACCCGATCTGCGCAAAGCCTACGATCTGCGTGAAGAATTGAGTGCGATCTTTGACGCAGACCACACCAAGGAGTCGGGTGCCCGTGCCATCACCAAGTGAATCGAGAGCGTCGAACAGACAGGATTGAAATGCTTCGCCCCCTTTCTGACCACACTCAACAACTGGCTCGACGAGATCACCAATTACTTTCTTGACCGCCAGACGAGCGGTTTTCAAGAGGGCTTCAACAATAAG
>JAHBSF010000051.1 GCA_019639255.1 Acidobacteriota bacterium
GTTGGCGCGCACGGCGTGGGCTCGAGCCTGATCCTGAGTTCCCCGGTATGCGCTTCACGCTCCTGCACACCATCGCACACTTGCTCATCCGCGAGCTCGCGCTCGACTGTGGGTACAACGCGGCGAGCATCCGCGAGCGCGTCTACGCCGACACCGAGGACGGCAAGAAGCAGGCGGGCATCTTGATCTACACGGCAGCCGCCGACTCCGACGGCACGCTCGGCGGCCTCGTCGACCTCGGCAAGCCTGAGAACCTCGGACGTTTGCTGCGGCAGGCGTTCGATCGCGCGAAGGTCTGCGCATCTGATCCGCTGTGCGCCGAGCACAATCCGAGGACCGACTCATCGCTGCACGCCGCCTCGTGCCACGCATGCTCGTTCGTCTCCGAGACATCGTGCGAGTGCGGCAATCGCTATCTCGATCGCGCCCTCGTCATCCCGACGCTGCAAGTCACCGACGCGGCCTTCTTCACGGGGATCTAATGCAGGCACTTCTTGATGCGGTCGTAGACCTCGTGGCTCTCGTCTCTCCGGCGAAGGTGCGCACCTGCTGCGCGCACGGCCGTCAAGCGCGTCGTCGCGGCGTGGGAGCAGGTGCAGGCGAGTGGGGACGAGGTTGCTGGCATACTCCTCGGCGCGTCCGAATCGCGCATGCGCGTCGAGCGCGAGCTGAGCGTCGAGTTGGTTTGGACCGGTCCGACGACGCGCTTCGTTCCAACGCGCAGGACGGAGCAGGTGCTGCTCGACCTGATCGCGAGCGCGACCAAGAACTTCTTCCTCGTAAGCGTCGTCGCAGCCCTGAACGAGGCCGCGAGCCGTGGCGTTCGCCTGCGCATCCTGCTTGAAGCCTCGATGAGCCACGGCGGCACGTTGAACTATGACCCGGCAGCCACGATACGTGCACGAGTTCCAAGCGCAGAGATCTTCACGTGGAGGGATAAGCCCGAGCCCTTTGTCGACGGCAAGGTCCACGCGAAGGTCGCGGTCGTCGACGGCGTGCGCGCGTTCATTACGAGCGCGAACCTCACCGGACACGCTCTCGAGAAGAACATGGAGGCCGGCGTGCTTATCAACGGCGGCCCGATGCCAAAGACCCTGAGCGACCACCTCCAAGCGTTGATCGACGTGGGGATCATCGATCGCGTATGATCTTGGCTCGAAGACCTGAGTCGCGGTGCGAGCTACGGCCAGAGTCGAGCGCAAGATTCAATTGCAACTACGATCCGAACCGGGAAACGTATAACAAGGCAAGAACCGGATGAACGATCTGGGTCGCCAAAAAGCTTTGATCTTCCGTATCACGCACATTGACAATGTGGCTTGGATGCTGGCCAACGGATTGCATTGCGCAGATTCCGAACGCCGCGACCCAAACTATCGCGAGATTGGAAATCCAGATCTTATCGGCAGACGGGAACGGCGCGTCGTGCCGGTTTCACCCGGTGGGACACTGAAACAATACATCCCGTTCTACTTCACGCCCCATTCGCCGATGCTGTTAAACATCAAGACCGGCTACGGCGGCTTGAAGCAGACGCCGATGCCGGAGATTGTCATTTTGGTTTCATCGCTGAACCAGGTGAAGGAAGCAGGGATACCGTTTGTTTTTACCGATCGGCACGCTTATCTGGCGACGGCGGAGTTTTTCAGCGAACTGGAAGACTTGGATCGCATCGATTGGGAGCTTTTGCAGTCACGCAATTTCAGGCGGGACCCGGAAGATCCCGGCAGCTTCGAGCGGTATCAGGCCGAGGCTCTGATTCACCGACACCTGCCCTGCATCTGCATATCGGGGATTGTGTGTTATGGTTCAGCGCAGGAAATGCGATTGCTGGATGAACAGAAACAGGCCGGTATTACGCTCAACACGATCGTAAAACCGGATTGGTACTTCTGATGATCAGATATACCGAAGGCAATTTGCTCGACGCATCGACAGAAGCGCTTGTCAACACCGTCAACGAAGTCGGTGTTATGGGCAAGGGTATTGCGCTGATGTTCCGCGAAGCCTTTCCGGCCAATACGCGCGCGTATAAAGCGGCGTGTGAGGCAGGAGAAGTCCGCGTCGGCCGAATGTTCGTGACGCGCAACGACGCGCTGATCGGCCCGAAATGGATCGTCAACTTCCCAACCAAAAAGCATTGGCGGAACCCCTCGAAACTGGAATGGATCCGTGAGGGACTGGCCGACCTTGTCCGCGTAATTCGCGAGAATGCAATCCGCTCTGTAGCCCTGCCTCCGCTCGGTTGCGGCAACGGCGGATTGCAATGGGACCAGGTGCGCCGCGAGATCGAGGCCGCGTTGTTGCAATTGCCTGATGTGGATGTCCTCGTATACGCCCCCACTGCGACTTATTACAATGCGCCGAAACGTTCGGGCGTGATCGAACTGACGCCCGCCCGGGCATTGATTGCGGAATTGGTTCGGCGCTACTGCATTTTGGGTCTGGAATGTACAAATTTAGAGGTGCAGAAACTGGCCTGGTTCCTTAACCGCCTGATCGAGCAGACCTCAAACGGTATTTCCATAGCCAACCCCCTCGGTCTGCAATTCATCGCCAATAAATACGGACCTTATGCTGATCGACTGCGCCATCTGCTCGATGGTCTGGATGGAAGTTACCTCCACTGCGAGAAACGATTGAGCGATGCAAGTCCGTTCGATCTGATCCGGTTCGAGGAAGACAAGCGCAAGATTCTGGAGAGCTACCTTCAGAGCGCCGAAGTTGCCGAATACTTACCGGCATTGGAGAAGACTGCTGCACTGATCGACGGTTTTGAATCGCCGCTCGGAATGGAGTTGCTGGCGACGGTAGACTGGCTGCTCGTCAAAGACAATTGCCCGCGAAACGTCGAATCCATTCGCGAAGGATTGTCCCGATGGCCGGGCGGCAAAGATGCTTCGCACCGCAAGCTGAAATTCTTCGACGACCGGCTCTTGAGTCTGGCACTCGACCGGTTGACCACCGTCGATAACCCCGCACTTCAAGCATAAGAAAAAACACGGAACAAACCGAAGTTCACGGAAATCACGGAAGGGTTTATTGCCGTTCATAATTCCCGTGCTTGTTTCCGTGTGTTCCGCGTTCTCTCTTATGTGTTAAATTTATCGCGGAGGTCCGGATTCGATGATTAGCAGTTCAATGACTCGTTTCCTCGGCGCGCTTTTGACCGCAATACTATTTGCGTCCATCGCCCCCGCTCAAAGCGGGCGCGGGCGGCCTACCGCTCCGCCGCCCAAACCCACCCCCGGTCCCAATGTGCCATCCACGGGCGTCCTGAACGTCCCCGAAGGCGGACGCCTCACGCGCCACGATATCGAAGGCATTACGACCCGGTATGCGATGCGCAACGGAATGATGGTAGTCTTTCGCGAACGTCACGCATCGCCGCTCGTAGCCGTTACGCTTTACATAAAGGCCGGAACTTTTGCGGAAAGAGACAACGAAGCCGGTCTTGCACAACTCACGACGCGAATGCTTCTGAAAGGCACAGCCGCGCGCCCCGCCGGCGATATCGAAAAAGAAATTCAGCGCCTCGGCGGAGTCTTCAGCTTCAATGTCGATCACGATCACGCGGCGTTCAATATCGCAGCTCCGGCCGAAAGCGCGCAAAAAGCAGGCGAACTCCTCGCCGAACTCGTACTCAATCCCGCTTTCCCGGAAAACCAGCTCAAAAATGCCGTGCACGAAGTCTACCGCGCCGGCCTTCGCTTCGACGATGACGCAGCACAAGCCTCATTCGATTACTTATACTCAACCGCATTCACCGTGCATCCGCTGCGCCGCTTCCGGTTCGGAACCGAAGAATCCCTCGCATCATTCACACGCGCACACGTAGCAGCATTTCATCAGAATCACTATCAGCCGCAAAACGCCGTTCTCGCCATTGCAGGCGATGTAATACCGATTCAGACCATCGGCAGATTGCAACTCGCCTTCGGCAAATGGACGAAATCCGCCGCTGCCGCAACTCCGCCCACCGTTCAACCTTCTACTCCGCCGGTAGCTCCGTCCACGACTTCCGCCGCAACAAGAACGCAGCCGACAACAACAAACCCGGCTTCGGGCGCTCCATCGACATCGACATCGACTGCGACCACTGCAGTATTGGCCGCTGCGCCTTCCGCATCTTCTTTCGATGAACCGGCGCAGAACGCCCTGCGCTACGGCAACGCGCGCGGCGCAACGCGCCAGACATACATCGCCATCGGCTATCACACTCCCGCCCCCGCTACCACCGCAGCCGGATACAAGGAGCGCGCAACGCTCGAAGTTCTCGCCGCCGTGCTCGGCGTCGGTCGCGGCGCGCGGCTGTTTCAGGTTTTGCGCGACGGATCGCGGCTTTCGGCCGAAGCGCGCGACAAGGGCGAACTCGCAAACCTCGTATCCGACGTTTCAGCCGGGTATCGCGCGTGGCAGGGCGCGTCTATGCTCGTAGTGCAGTTGCGCGTCGATCCCGAACGTATAGACCGCGCCGAAGCGGAATACTTCCGCGAAATCGAACGCTTCAAACGCGAACGCATAAGCGAAGGAGAATTGCAACGCGCGCGCTTCATGCTCGAAAAACGTCACCACGATTCCATTGCCCGTCTTGAAGACGACGCCCAACTCGCCGCCCATTTCCAGTCTATGTTCGGCGATGCGCGACAATACGACGCGCACCTGTCTCGTATTCAGTCCGTCACCGCGCAGGATGTTCAAGCCGCCGCCGCTAAATACCTGACCATTGCAAACACCACGGTGCACGAATTCGAACCCGCTACGGCGCAGGCGCGCACTTTCACCCCGGAAACATTCGCCGAAACGATGACGATATTTGCGCCCACGCTTGCGCGCACCGTAATTGCGGACGAAGTCAAACAGGGCGCAACGCTCAGAACCTTCACACAGGGCGCCGAGCGCGGCGCCGGCACAGTCGGAAGAAACGTAATAATCGCGGAAGCACCGCTGCCGGTGAAGGACTATTCGGTGTTCCGCGGGCCGCGCGCATTCGTGCGCGAGGATCGTTCGCGTCCGAAAATTTCTGTCGGAGTATTCTTTCAGGGCGGCCGTCTGCTCGAAGAAGCCGCTACAAACGGCCTTACGGAGTTGATGCTGCGCGCCATGCTCAAGGGCACGCAGACGCGCAAGAGCGATCTCATAGCGCTCGAACTCGAAAGCTACGGCGGCGAAATCCACATAGTAAACGAACCCGACCTTTTCGGCCTCGTACTCGACGTGCTCTCGCGCAACACCGAACCGGCGACAAAACTGCTGCTCGATCTGGTGGAAAATCCGTACTTCGACAAAGCAGAACTTGCGCGCGAACGCGAAGTATTGCTCGGCGATCAGCTCGCGGCTTCAAATCATCCGATGCGGCGCGCCGAAGAACTGATGTGGGCGTCGCTTTATCCCGGACATCCTTACGGGTTGCCGCGCTTGGGCTCATCCCAGGTAGTCAGATCAATCACGGTCGAACAACTCGAAGACTGGCACTCGCGCAGCGTCAAACGGCAGTTGCCGATGGTCATCGTAGTCGGAGATACGGACGGATCGGCGCTTGTATCGCGCATATTCGCCGAAGCATTCAAGCGCGGCGAACTCGACAAATCGCTGAAGGTCAACCTGCCGCCGCTCACCGCCCCGCCCGATGAAATGGCCGAAATCCGCGGCCGCGCGCAAACCGTGCAGGCCGCAGGCATACGCACAAATCCCGGTCAGGGCAACGAACCGCAAGCATTCGAGATTCTCGCGCAGGCACTTGCAGGCCGCCTCATCGCCGATCTCGTAATCAGGCAGGGCATCGCCGATGAAGTCTCGGTAATCAGCAATCACCTGCTGGCATCCGGCGCATTCGGCGCCGTCGTCGCTTCCGCACCCGAACACGAAGCAAACATACGCGCGGCGATCCAAACCGAAATCGCCAGACTCGCAGGCGCTCCGCCCGCAGACGACGACTTCGACCGCGCACGCAACGCCGCCATAGGAAGCTACGCGCTCGGATTGCAACGACATTCGGAGCGCGCCGTAGAGTACGCGCGCCTCGCCATAGCCGCGCGCAAAACAAACGACGCCGAAAACCAACCCGATCTCATACGCGCCATTCGTCAAATCGAATTGCGCCGATTCGCCGATTCGGTGATAAAGGTGAATCAACTCGGGACGGGCGTTGTGAGATCGCAGGAGAGATAACGGAACAAACGAAATGAAACGAAAAAAACGGAAAAGTTGAATTTTTTCCGTCTGTTCCGTCTTTTTTCGTGTGTTCCGTCATCTCTCTTCCTGTTCAGGTTCTTATGGCCGTCGGACAAAACGTAAACCGCAAGGAAGGCATCGAGAAACTGACGGGCGCAGCGCGCTACGTCGACGACATATCGCTCGACTCGATGCTCCACGGCCTTACCGTGCGCAGCACCATCCCGCGCGGCCGCATACGCGCAATCAATTTCGATCTGGCTTTCGACTGGTCGCAGGTCGTCGTAGCCGATCATCGCGACATCCCCGGCGAAAACTTCGTCGCACTTATAGAAAACGATCAACCGCTGCTCGCCGCAGATGAAATTCGCCACGCGGAAGAACCCATTCTGCTCATCGCAGCCGAATCCAAAGCCATCGCATATGAGGCGGCGCGCCATATCACAATCGAATATGAAGAACTGCCGCCCATTCTCTCCATCGAAGAAGCCCTCGCCCCGTCACATCCCATTTACGGCAGCGACAACATATTCAAAAGATTCCTCATCGCGCGCGGCGACATAAACGAGGGCTTTCAAAACGCCGACCGCATCATTGAAGGGGTATACCGCGTCCCCCATCAGGAGCAACTCTACATCGAACCCCAGGGCGTCATCGCAGCAACGAATGAAGCTACGGGCGAAATAACAGTTATGGGTTCGCTGCAGTGCCCCTACTACGTTCACAAGGCGCTCAAGCAACTGTTTCAACTGCCCGACGAAAAGGTCATAGTCGTTCAGACCGTTACGGGAGGCGGCTTCGGCGGCAAGGAAGAATACCCTTCGGTAATCGCGGCGCACGCCGCACTGCTTGCTCATAAGGCAAAGCGCCCGGTCAAGATGATCTACGATCGCGCCGAAGATATCGCCGCCACGACAAAGCGCCATCCCGGCATAATTCGCCATCGCACCGGTGTTACATCCGATGGACGCATCCTTGCCTGCGATATCGACATAGTATTTGACGGCGGCGCGTATGCGACGCTTTCGTCCGTAGTGCTATCGCGCGCGGCCATACACGCGCTCGGCCCCTACCGCTGCGACAACGTACGCATCGCGGCTCGCGCAGTCGCTACAAACACCCCTCCGAACGGCGCCTTTCGCGGCTTCGGCGCTCCACAATCCGCATTCGCCTACGAGATGCAGATAGAACGCATCGCCGCAGAACTCAACATCGAACCGCTCGAAATCCGCCGCCGCAATATGGTGCGCGCCGGAGATATCACCGCTACGGGGCAGAAACTGCGCTGGAGCGTAGGCTCGGACGATGTGCTCGATGCAGTGCTTGAAAGATCCGGTTACGAACAAAAACGCCGCACGATTGCCGAAGAAAACTCGCGCAATGCCGGATCGAAGAAGCGGCGCGGCGTAGGGCTTTCGTTTTTCTTCCACGGCGCGGGATTCACAGGAAGCGGAGAGGCGAAGATGAAGGCGCGCGCCGGCGTCGAAGTAACCGCCGACGGCGTGGTGCGCGTGCTTTCCGGCTCCACCGAAATCGGACAGGGAACGCGCACGATATTCGCCCAGATCGTAGCCGAAGAACTCGGCATAGATTATACCGATGTGGAAATCGCCGACCCCGACACCTCGCGCGTACCCGACAGCGGCCCCACGGTAGCTTCGCGCACCTGCATGGTCGTGGGCCGCGTCATTCAACTTGCCGCACGCGAAATCAGGGAAAAACTTCTGCGCAACGAACCGCTGCCCCTATACGCTGAAGTGCAATACGAAAGCCCTCCCGGCGTTGTATGGGACGACGATACTTATACGGGAGATGCTTATCCGGCATTCTCCTGGGGCGCGGAAGTCGCCGAGGTCGAAGTCGATCTCGATACCTATGAAACCACGGTGCTGAAGATAACCACCGCGCAGGATATAGGCCGCGCAATTCATCCCATACTCGCCGCCGGACAGATCGAGGGCGGCACACTTCAGGCGGTCGGGTATGGATTGATGGAAGAACTCGTATGGGATCGCGGCCGTATAGTCAACAACAGATTGACCAATTACATAATTCCGACCTCGCTCGATGCGCCCGAAATCGAGACAATCATCATTGAAAAGGAATATCCGCACGGCCCGTTCGGCGCAAAAGGCGTGGGCGAACTGCCTATGAACGGCGCAGCCCCCGCCATATGCGCCGCCATATTCCACGCCACAGGCGCTTTCATCGCAACCATACCCGCTACTCCGGAAAGATTGATGGCGGCGCTCGATGAAACAAGAGATAACGGAACAAACGAAAAATAGACGAAACAAACGGAATAGAATCATATTTCCGTTTGTTTCGACTATTTTTCGTTTGTTCCGTTATCTCTTCCCGGTCTGCTGACGCAGACGCCGCACGGTAAAAAACTGGTCAGCGATCACACCTATCAGAATCACCGCACCCATCACGGCGAAATTGAGCGAACTCGGAATGCCCAGCAGATTCACGAGATTCTGCAATACCTGCAATAACGCCGTCCCTATCAATACGCCCAGCACCGAACCTTCTCCCCCGCGCAGGCTGCATCCGCCGAGCACTGCGGCGGCGATACCGTACAACTCGTAAAAATTCCCGTGCCCTGCGGGTGATACCGAGTTTGTGTAAAAGGCAATGATCACGCCCGATACGGCGGTCAATGCTCCGGCCGTAACGTAGGCGAGCGTGATTATGCGCTTTGTATTTATGCCGCTGTAGCGGGCCGCTTCTTCGTTTCTTCCAACCGCAAACAGATATCTGCCGTACACCGAACGATGCAGAAACACCCACATCACGGCGCTGACTGCCAGCAACAGAACAAACGGCATCGGCACACCCAGCAGGTTGCCGCCCGCAAGCCATCTCAATCCGTCGAATCCGCCCGCGCTGCCGAATCCCTTCGTCTCGTCGTTTGTGATGAACCGCGCCAGCCCGCGGTAAAACAGCAATCCGCACAACGTTACGATAAAGGGCTGTATGCGCGCGCGCGTAACCAGCCAACCGTGCCCCCACGCCAGCGCCATCGCCAGCGCTATGCACGCCCCGACCGAGATCGCCGACGGCCAGCCCCATTCCGCAAGCATCATCGAGAGCAGCACGCCGAGCAGCGCCATCATCGAGCCTACCGAAAGCTCGATCCCGCCCGTGATGATTACGACTCCGAGCCCGAGACTGAATATTCCGAACGCGCCGATCAGCCGCCCCATGTTCTGGAGGTTGTTTACAGCCAGAAACCGCGGATTGATGATCGCCACGATTGCGCACAGCACGATCAGGAGAATCAGTATCCCGAGCTCTTTTTTCATACACACTCTGCCGGGAAATACGGCGATCATACGCCAATCAATTGCGACCGCGCAGTTGATTGATCTTGTTTGTAAACTCCTCTATGCCGTCTTTCCTGATCGCAAGCGTGGGAACGAATATCTGCTTGCTTTCGGGAATCACCGAGCGATCCCCGCCGAGCACCTTCGACATCAACTCCATCGAACGGTATCCAAACTCGAACGGTTGCTGCACGACCGTTGCATAAATCGAGCCGTCCGCGACGCCCGCAAGAGTTTCATCTTCCTCGTCAAAACATATGATCTTGATCTTGCCTACCTTGCCCGCATCGCGCACCGCGCCGAGAATGGCAGGCCCGTTGTAAGACCATAACCCCACCATCGCCGCAACCTGCGGATGATTCACCAGCGTATCTGCTGCGTTCGATTTCGCGCGCACTCGATCCGTGTTGTCCGTGCGAATGTCCAGAACTTTTATGTTGCCGCCTTCAAGAGACGCCTTCAGCCCCTGATACCGCTGCTGCGCATTGGCCGCATCCATCGTTCCGACAAATACCATTACCTCGCCGCCTTCGGGCAACGCCTCTTTCAACAACTCACCCGCCTGCCTGCCGGCGGCGACGTTGTCCGTGCCGACGTAACAAGCGCGGTTGCTAGCTACGGCGTCGCTGTCCTGCGTGAGTACAAGCGCGGATTCGGCCGCCCGGTTTATCATCGGCGACTGGTTTGCAGGATCTACGGGACTGATGGCTATGCCGTCTATACCTTTGGCAATCAGATCATCGACGACGCGCTGCTGTTCGGCGGCCGTGCCGTCGGAGTTTATCCGAAACTCAACCTCTATATTCGGAAGCTCCGCCTGCGCCTTCTCCGTTCCCTTCCGTGCAATGGTCCAGAAATCCGATGCATTGTTGGTGACGAAAGCAAGCCTGTACCTGCGCCCCGCAGCATCATCCTTCGCGCCGCCGCACCCGCCCGCCATACCGATTGCCAGAATCAGCGCAAGCGCAACGCACCGGCCCTGAATTCGCCGCGGCCATATACACATCCGTTTGTTCATCCTGCACCCTTCCATTTCTTCAGTTTTTTCTTCAGTTTTTTCTTCAATTTCTGCTTTTTTCAGTGTCTTTATCTTTCTTCATCTTCTTTCAGTTTCTTTCAGTTTCTTTCCGTTTGTTCCGTTTCATTTCGTTTGTTCCGTTATCTCTCTTACCGTTTCACGCAACCTCGCCGCTGCCGCCTCCGGCGTCAGATCGCGCTGCGGTCCGGCAAGCATCTCGAAGCCGACCATGAACTTTCGCACCGTCGCCGACCGCAGCAGCGGCGGATAAAAATGCACGTGAAAATGAAAATGCTCCGATGCCCTGCCGTCCGCCGGCCGCTGATGCAAGCCCATCGTATAGGGAAACGGCGTTGCAAACAGATTGTCGTAACGCACCGTAACGGATTTCAGTATTGCGGCAAGATGCGATCGTTCGCTGTCGCTCATTTCATCGAGCGCGCCGAAATGCCTGCGCCCGAGGATCATAATCTCAAACGGCCATACTGCCCAGAACGGCACTACGGCTGCAAATGATTCGTTCGCGCAAACAATGCGTTCCCGCCTGATCTCCTCGATCGCAGCATAATCGCACAACAGACAACCCGCTTTTCCTTCGTGGTAACGCCGCTGCGAGGCGTGTTCCTTTTCGAGTTCGTTCGGGACGCTTTCAGTAGCCCATATCTGACCGTGCGGATGCGCGTTGCTCGCCCCCATCATCTCGCCGCGATTCTCGAATATCTGCACCGCGCCTATCTCCGGCATACTGCTCAATTCTCTCCACTGCGCCGTCCACGCATCTACTATGCGCTCGATCGCCAAAATGGGCATCCCCGCAAGCGTCAGGGAATGATCGGGCGAATAGCATATTACCCGGCACATTCCGCGCTCGCCATTTGCAACAAGAATCCCGCCCTCATTCGTATTACCCGAGGGCGCGTCCATCCTGAGCGCTGCAAAATCGTTTTCAAATAAGAATACGGAAGCATATTCGGGATTGCGTACGCCGCCCGCGCGCTCGTTTCCCGGACACAGGTAACATTCTGCATCGTAGCTCGATAAGGTTGCCGTTGCAGTATTTTCGACCTGCCCCTGCCACGGCCGCGCCGTTCGGTGCGGCGATACGAGCACCCAGTCGCCCGTCAGAGGATTCAGGCGCCGATGCGGATGCTCCTCGGGATCGAACGTCGCGCTCATATTCCCGGACTTCCCCGTTCCTGCGCGTATTGCGCCAGCAATTCCCGTTTTGAACCGGTCGCTCTTCAAGAGCGAAAAAAGATGACGAAACAAACGGAAATAGTCGGAAATCACGAAAATGGTCAAACTTTTAGTTTGTTTCGTTTCATTCGGTCTGTTCCGTTATCCCTCTTTCTTTCCATACCGGGAATTGCTGGTATTGCGCATTTTCTTTTTATATTCGGCCGGATCAATCCGGTTGCACGCAGCCCAGGGCATCAGATAATCTCTACCTGCGCGTCGATTGAACAACTCAACCTGCGTTTGATTACACCGTGCCGATCCGGATCGAAATAAATTCCCGATCTTTTCTCCTCGATGCGCCGCCGATGAAGCGGCTGCTCGATGTGCTGCGCGAAGACTGCCGGTTGACCGGAACCAAGGAAGGATGCGGCGAGGGCGAATGCGGCGCCTGCTCCGTGATCGTCGACGGCGAAGTCGTCAACTCCTGCCTCATCCCCGTCTGCCAGGTCGAGGGATCGTCGGTCACTACGGTAGAAGGACTCGCCCTGAACGATCAACTCTCGCCGCTGCAACGCGCATTCCTCGAATACGGCGCAGCCCAGTGCGGCATCTGCACGCCGGGAATGCTTATGTCCGCTCACGCGCTGCTATTGCGGCGCCCCCACCCGATCCGCAATCAGATACTCGAAGCCATTGCCGGCAATCTTTGCCGCTGTACCGGATATACAAAAATCCTCGACGCCATCGCCGCCGTTTCTTCCGGCAACATCAATAAACCGGACCAGTCGGAGTGAGTGGGTGATCCGTTTGCAACACAATGTGGTACATCGCCCGCGTACAATCGATGATGCATGTACGCTGCTTGCCGAATACGGGCCGTCGGCGCAACTGCTTGCGGGCGGCACCGATATTATGGTCCTGCTCAACGCCGGATTGCTTCAAGCCGATGTATTCATCGACTTGTGGCCCCTGGATGAACTTCGGGGAATCGACGATCTGCCCGATTCGCTGCGAATAGGCGCACTTACTACGTTCTCTCAAATCCTTCGCTCACCGGCCGTCGAACGCTTCGCGCCCGCACTCGCCGCCGCCGCGCGCACAATCGGCGCCGCGCAGATACAGAATCGCGGCACAATCGGCGGCAATATCGCCAACGCCTCCCCCGCCGCCGACAGCCTGCCCGTATTGTCATGCCTTGACGCCGATATCGAACTTGCAAGCGTTCGCTCCCGCCGCCGCGTCAGCATACATTCGTTCCATACCGGCTACCGCAAAACCGCTTTGGCCGCCGATGAAATGATCGTCGCAGTGCATTTGCCCAAAACGCGAACCGATGAACGAATCGAGTTTTACAAGGTCGGTACACGACGCGCTCAGGCAATATCGAAGGTCGTCCTCGGCGCAAGGATGCAAATTGCCGGCGGAATCGTCGAACATATCGCGCTCGCTTACGGCAGCGTAGCGCCTACGGTAGTTCGAGCGCGGGCGGCCGAGGCCATACTGCTTGGTCAATACCCTTCGCCCGAACTTGCATCCCGCGCCGTCGCAGCACTCGACCGGGACCTTAAACCGATTACAGACCTGCGCTCATCGGCCGCCTACCGCCGCCGCGTCGCCGGCAATCTGCTCGAACGGTTCCTGCGCAAAGCGTTGCAACACTGAAGCGTTGCACAGTTACCGTCCTGCGTCGGCGACTTTCAAACTCAACACGTCGGCTGATTGTTTGTGTTCGATGCGGGGCGGTTGTTCGACCGGCTTTTCGCTGCGGCGATCCATGCTGCATTTCCCCTCGAATACCGCTCCGTACTCTATGATCAGCGCCGGTGTGTGTATGTCGCCGTATACGCGCCCCGTAGATAGAATCTTGACGCTCGTTTTGGCCGTGATCCGGCCTTCTACCTTGCCGCCCACTTCTACCGTGTCGGCCGTAATATCCGCTTTAACGGCGCCTTTTTCCATCACCAGCAAACAACCCGTGTCCGACGTGATTGCGCCCGTTATAAGAGCATCCACGCGCATAATTTCCGTAAACCGGATCTCGCCGCGAATCTCGGTACCCTCTCCGAGAAAACTGCGCAGATCCGTAGGCCCGATGTTCTGGCTCCTGCCAAACCTCATGACAAAATGCCTCCGCCTCGTCCGTGTTCCGATACTGCGGACAAAAATCTCCGCCCTGCGTCCGGCCAAACGAGCGTCCGAAATGTAAATGAATCGTGAGTGATCAGTCTGCGTCTTCCGGCGAGGGGGCAATCTCCGCCTTGCGCATTATGATCGAATAGATGCGATCCAGATCCGTAGCCGAGCCGAAGCCTATCTCTATGCGTCCGCCGCTTTGCCCGAACCTGATCCTGACCTGCGTGCCGAGCCATCGCTTCATCTTCAACTCGGCCGCACGGATATTAGCATCGCTGCGCAACCCTGTCGAGGCGTCTATGCCGCTCCTGCTCGCAGCCAACCGGCGTACCGCCGATTCCGTCTCCCGCACCGATAACCCGCGCCGCTGTACCTCCGAGGCCTGCTTTATCTGCAACTCCGGCGACTCCAGACCCAAAAGCGCACGCGCGTGCCCCATCGTTAGCCGCCCCTCCGCCAACATATCCTGCACCGTAGCCGGCAACTTCAATAAACGCAGATAATTAGCGATCGATGAGCGATCCTTTCCGACCTGCTCCGCTACTTCTTCCTGCGTAAGCCCCAGACCCTCGACCAGACGTTCATAGGCGTGAGCTTCCTCAATCGGATTGAGTTCCTGCCGCTGAATATTCTCAATCAGAGCGTATTCAAGCAGTTTACCGTCCGGTATGTGGCGTATCACCGACTGTATGCGCTTCAGGCCCGCCAGTTGGGCTGCCCGCCAGCGCCGCTCTCCGGCTATAAGCTGATACCTGCCATCCTCGATTCTTCGCACGAGAATCGGCTGCACCAGACCGCTCGCTCGAATCGATTGTGCAAGTTCTTCCAGTTTTTGCGCGTCGAAATTCGTGCGTGGCTGCTCCGGATTTGGATCGATAAGGTCGATGTCTACTTCGAGCAACTCCTCTGCCGGTACCGCCGACGGTTCGCCGCTCCTCGACGAATTGTCGGCAAACAACGCGCTTAACCCTCTACCGAGCGCCCTTCTTGTCATTTTCCATCACCTCTCTGGCCAGTTTCAGATAGCCTTCGGCCCCTCGCGATTTTATGTCATAGAGTATTATCGGTTTTCCGTGGCTGGGAGCCTCGGCCAGTCGAATGTTCCGGGGGATAATCGTCTTGAATACCTGGGCGCCCAGAAAATCCCTCAGATCCGAGACTACCTGGTTCGCAAGATTCGTCCGCTCATCGAACATCGTGAGCAGAAATCCCTCGATAGTAAGACTCGGGTTTAGCCCTCGTCGAATCCGTACCAGCGTATCCCAAAGATCAGTAACTCCTTCAAGCGCAAAATACTCACACTGAATGGGAACGATTACCGCGTCGGCGGCAGCCATCGCGTTCAGATTGAGTTGGCCCAGACTCGGCGGGCAGTCGATGATTATGTACTCGTACTCGTTGCGTATCGGTTCGAGCGCCCGTCTCAGATTATGCTCGCGCCCCTCGATTTCTACCAACTCGATCTCGGCCCCCGCGAGATTTCTGTCCGCCGGTGCAACCTTCAGATACTCCAGATCCGTGCCCTGGATCAGATTTCGCAGCGGCTCCCCCAGGATCAGCGCGTGATATATCCCTCGCGTAAACGAGCCCTTTCGGATACCGAGGCCGCTCGTAGCGTTTGCCTGAGGGTCCATATCTACGAGTAGCGTCGGCATTTCCGCCGCTGCCAGCGCGGCGGCAAGATTTATTGCAGTTGTTGTCTTGCCGACGCCGCCTTTTTGGTTGGAAATCGCGATTATTTTGCCCATGGATCACGTCCAGGAAGCATTTCGGAACCAATCCTTTCGGACCGGCCGGTTGCCCGTTTTGTTATAACTCGTTACTTATCGGGTGGTGGCGGCAGGCACATTAACATATTGCCCGGTCGGTGTGGAAGCGGGAAGGGGGCGGCCTGTGTTTTTTCTATCAGAATGAAAGAGCCTTTTCTGTTTGTTTCGTCTATTTTCGTTTGTTCCGTTATCTCTCTTCCACTCTCCCCTGCCATAATGTTTCACGTGGAACGCTGCAGATCATAAAGCCGGCGATCAGCGGAACGGGGAAGCCGGATTATATCCACGCTCCAGATATTCGACGCAACAGTACCAATCACGCACTCAAGATCCGCGCCTCCGAACAATAACAACTGAACAGCTCCGGAACTACGGGCAGCGATCTCATCTACGATGGATTCCATTCGCTCAACCGCTCGGGCCGCTAGACACGCGCAATCAGGCGGAGGGGGCAGCGACTCGAATCGGTCCGCGAATACGGATACATGTTCAAGACCAAGCAAAACCGCCGCTTCGTCAAGAAACACGGCTTTGCGTTTATTGCTTTCAATCAGGCGAACGAGCAGTTTCGGTCTCCTGATCGCGATCGGGATTCCCGGAACTCCAACACCCGAACCGACGTCCCACAATTCGACTACATCGTCACGGAGACGGGATTCGGCAACGAACGACTCTGCAAGATGGCGATGCGCGAAATCCTCGGGGCTTATGAGGGTAGTTAAATGCAGAAGCGGGTTCCATTTGCGAACCAGCTCGTAAAAAAGCGCGCATCGATCGATTTCGCTCGGGTCAAGAGCGCGGACCCCAAACGGACTCAAATCCCGCAGCAATTGCCGAAGGATAGATGTATCGGACGCACTGGATTGCTTCATAGACGCCCCTGCGACGGGAGTTATCAGGACGAATCGCGTCGAGCGTGCAGCTCTACATGAATCGTAAGAAGGGAAATGGCGGCAGGGGTAAGTCCGGGAATCCGCATTGCCTGTCCGATGGTTTGAGGTCGAATCCGATCGAGGCGTTCGGCCATTTCGCGCGAAAGGCCGGGCAACTGCCCATATACAATCGTGGGAGGAATCACACGCGAAGAGGCCTTTTGAAGTCGGGAGGAGAGATTTTCCTGGGCGGCCATATAACCCTCATACTTGAAATCCGTCACTACAGTGAGCAGATTCTCAGGATTAACCTGTTGGCGCAAATCTTCGGGAAGAAGCAGGGCCATATGTTGAGCCTCGACCTCGGGACGGCGTGCGAGATGTGCAAGCGGGGCGGCTTCAGCGAGGATTACACCGGAAGCGGAAGAAAACTCCGCTACCCCCTCGCTTCGCGCGGTGATGGTAGTGCGGCGGAAATATTCCCGCAATTCGTTCTGCTGCCGCATCTTTTCCGAAAACACCAGATACTCGGCGGGATCGAGTAGCCCAATACGCGCGCCCAACCCGGACAGGCGAGCATCTGCGTTATCGATCCTGAGACGGAGTCTGCTTTCCGCCCGAGATGTAAACATGCGGTACGGCTCATCCACTCCCTGAGTAACCAGATCGTCTACGAGAATACCGATGTAGCCGTCTTCGCGGGAAATGGTTACAGGGTCCTGACCTCCGACATATCGAGCGGCATTGATACCGGCGATGATGCCCTGGGCGGCCGCCTCTTCATACCCCGTAGTCCCGTTTACCTGTCCGGCGTGAAACAAGCCTCGAAAACGTTTGGTTTCGAGCGAGGGCCACAACTCTGTAGGGGCGATCATATCGTATTCGATTGCATACCCGGGCCGCAGCATGAGTGCATCTTCGAGGCCGGGAATACGATTGACCAGCTCGCGCTGCAGATCAGCGGGCAGGCTCGTCGAAAATCCGTTTAGATAGACCTCATAGGTGTGATAACCCTCGGGTTCGAGAAAAAGCTGATGGCGCTCTTTATCCGGGAATTTGACGACCTTGTCTTCAATGGAAGGGCAATAACGCGGGCCGACCCCCTGAATCTGTCCGCTGTAAAGCGGCGAACGAGCCAGGTTTTCTCGTATAAGGCGATGTACACTTTGATCGGTATAACCAATAAAGCAGGAAATTTGTGGTTGCGTTATCTCTTTTGTAGAGAATGAAAAAGGTGTCGGAATTTCATCACCGGGTTGTTCCTCGAAGCGGCTGAAATCAATAGAACGCGCATCGAGGCGGGGCGGGGTTCCGGTTTTCAGCCGGGCAATAGGGAAGCCCAGTTCCCTCAGATTCTCGGCGAGTTTGATAGATGGAAGTTCGCCCGATCTGCCGGCAGGGAATCTACGATCTCCGATATGTATGAGACCGTTGAGAAAAGTGCCCGTAGTAATTACTACAGCGCGCGCTCCGAATGCCCTGCCGTCCATAAGCTGAACGCCTGCAATTCGGCCATTATCTATGAGCAATTCAATGACTTCGCCCTGGCGCAGATGCAAATCCGGAATATCTTCGAGAGTGTAACGCATCTCGCGGCGGTAAAGGGCTCGGTCGGCCTGAGCGCGCGGCGCACGAACCGCAGGGCCGCGGCTGCGGTTGAGCAGGCGGAACTGGATTCCGGTACGGTCTATTATGCGGCCCATGATGCCGCCGAGGGCATCGAGTTCGCGGACGAGATGGCCTTTGGCGATGCCGCCGATTGCGGGATTACAGGACATCTGGGCTACGAGGTCCAGATTGAGGGTAACGAGTCCGGTTTCCGCGCCCATACGGGCCGAGGCATGCGCGGCCTCGCAGCCGGCGTGTCCGGCGCCGATCACGAGCACATCAAATTTTTCGTCAAACCGCCGCATAATCTCATCACTCGTTCAGGCAAGGTTGCATCCGGCAATTCTTGTTTCAGGAGGAAAGCGAGATAACAGAACAAACGAAATGATACGAAAATGACGGAATAGTTGAATATTTTCGTGGTTTCAGTCTCATTTCGTTTGTTCCGTTATTTTTTTATTTCCCGATGCAGAAGGTAGCGAAAATCCGGTGAATTATATCGTCAATAAGAGTCTCTCCGGTGATCAGGCCCAGAGCCTTCAGTGCGGCGTGAAGATTGGCGAGTGCAATCTCTTCGGTAAATCCGCGCTCAAGGTCTGATCGAGCCTGTCTGAGCGCACCCAGCGATTCATTCAATGCAGCGAAGTGGCGCTCGCTGGTGATTATAGCATCGCCGCCCGGAGTACGGTGCACGGCACCCGAACCCGCGACGCGCTCATACAGCAAATCGAGCAACGGTTGAAGTCCATCGCCGGTTAGCGCGGAAACCTTTACAACGGGGGCGATCGCCTCAAGAACGTGCAGATCATTGTCGGACAATCGAAAATCCAGATCGCATTTATTGACGGCAAAAAGGTCTACCGGAAATCCCTCTACCTGCGCAAGATCGTCGCCGATCGAATTCGCCGATGCATCCAAGACTGCGACGACGATATCGGCATCGGTCGCGGCGGAATAAGTTCGTTCAACGCCAAGTTGTTCGATGCGATCCTCGGACGAACGAATACCTGCGGTATCGACGAGTTCGACCGGAATACCGTGCACGGCGAAAGTTTCGCTGATGGTATCGCGTGTAGTGCCGGGAATATCGGAGACGATTGCACGATTGCGGCCGAGCAGGGCATTAAAAAGCGAGGATTTTCCGACGTTGGGCCGGCCGATGATGGCCAGGCGGATACCGTTACGCACTATACGACCGAAGCGGAAACTATCGGCAAGGCGGGAGATTTGTACACAAATGTCATCGAGTTCCGCAGTGAATCGGGCAATATCGAGCGGATCGAGATCATCTTCAACAAACTCTACGGCGGATTCGAAATGGACAATCAGGTCAATCAGCCGCTGTTTCAAGGGCTGCAACTGTTGCGAGAGTTCGCCGCGAAGTTGACGTGCGGCAAGTTGCGCCTGATATGCAGTACGCGAATGAATGAGATCGCGAATGGCCTCGGCCTGGGCAAGGTCCATTCTCCCGTTAAGGAACGCGCGCAGACTGAACTCGCCCGGTTCCGCCGCTCTTGCACCGAACGACAGCAGAAGCCTCAGCACCTCGGCCAGAACTACGGGGCTGCCGTGGCAGGAGATTTCGACTACGTCCTCGCCGGTAAACGAAGCAGGCGCCTTGAAAAAGGTGATAATCGCCTCATCGAGAAGGGCGCCGGATACGGGATTCGGAATCGAATGCAGGGAAGCGCGCTGCGGCTCAGGATCGAACGGAGCACAGAGCAGGCGCGAGGTAAGGGTCAATGCATCGCGCCCGCTCAGGCGAATGACGCCAATTCCGCCATAGCCGGGTGCGGTTGCGATGGCGGCAATGGTATCGAAATCATAGGGGGATCGACTCATAGGAAAGCGAAGAAGAAGTGCTGAGTGCTGAGTGCAAGTTGGAAATCAGGAACTTCAATTACAGATCTTCTGTATAGAAGTTCTTCAGTTCCTGATTGTACTCAGCACTCAGCACTCAGCACTCAGTACTTCTTCTCCCTGTCAGGCCGGGAGCACCTTGACGCGTCTGAGAGGTCCGTCGCCCTCGCTTTCGGTGCGCACGCCGCGTTCCTCCATCAGTGCAAGGTGGATAATGCGGCGATCCTGTGCGTTCATCGGATCGAAGGTAAAGGAGGATTTTGACAGGCGCACGCGGTCTGCGGCCTTCTGGGCCATAAGCTCGAGTTCCTGGCGGCGCTGATTGCGGTAACCGCCCGCATCGAAGTCTATCTGAAGACCATCGGCTACGGCGTCGGCGAACGCACGCCGAGAGATGTACTGCAGGGCGTCGAGCAGTTCGGCGTTATGGCCGAGCAGCAACGGGAGATCGAAGCCCTCGAATGAAACGAGGATGGTAGATTCGTCGATCTGTTCTACTTTGGCCCGCAGATCAAATGAAGCCTTATCGATGAGGTCATACACAAAGCCCTCGATCTGCGTGCTGATGTTGTTGAAGTCTTCCTGAGTCATAAGCTGTTAATCAATCCCACGTAATCACAAACACAGGCCCGCGTGATTATGAACGGGCCATCTCGGCCTTTGTCTTCTTGCCCTTCGCCGCAGGCGAGGACGAGGAGTTATTGGTCGCAGCCGGCTTCGGCGGGGGATTGAGCCGGTTGATAACGAACTGTTGGCCGATGCCGACGAGATTGCCTACCATCCAGTAAAGCACGAGGCCCGCAGGGGCGGAGGTAAGAAAGTAGGCGAAGATCAGCGGCATAAGGTATCCGATGCGTTTCTGCATCGGATCGGCCGTAGTAGGCGTGAGCGCCTGCTGAATGATCATCGAGGCGCACATCGCTACAGGGAGAATGAAGTAGGGATCAGGAGACGAAAGATCCTTTATCCAGGCGATGAAGGGAGCGTGGCGCACTTCGATCGAGATTGTGAGTATCGTAAATACGGCAAGGAAAAACGGCATCTGCAAAAACAGGGGAAGACAGCCCATAAGCGGATTGCCCTCCTTCATCAGTTGCATCTGCTCGCGCTGCAGTTCGAGCATGCGTGGATCGTTTTTGTCGATCTTCTTCATGCGCTCCTGCAGGTCCTTCATTTTCGGCTGCATCGCAGCCGTCTTGCGCATCGCTACTGAACTCTTCCACCGCAGCGGGAAGAAGAACATATTCAGCACGATCGTCAGCACAACTATGGCCCAGCCGTAATTGTGAGTGTATTCGTTGATCGCAAGCAGGCTCTTGAGCATAAACTGCGCAAGCGGCTTGAGTATCAGCGAGAGAAACGACAACCATCCGTAGCTGACGATGTCTTCCAGATTTCCGCTCGCGTCGCCGAGACCGAATTTTTCGCTCACGCGCGCGAGCGTTTCCATATCCTTCGGCCCGGCGTAGACGTGGCTTGCCTGTCCGTTGACCACGGGAACAGCTACGGCAAGGTAATCACGCTCGACGGATTTGCCGTTGATGTTTTCGCTGCGACGGGTATTGAACAGGCTGATTGCGGTAGCGGGCCGCGCAGGTACGAGCGCCATCGCGAAATAATTGTCGTCTATCGACGCCCAGCGAATCGGCGCGGCGGCGATCGTATAGGGGCCGGGGCCCTGAACGCTGCTCGAATAGTCGCGGCTGACGCTCGCGCCTACGGCATAGCTCACCTGCGGCGCGGGCCGATAGGTGCTGTATTCGGTGACGGTCTGATCCCCGAAATTAGGCCCTACGATGACGAAAGCTTCCACGGGCTGTCCGGAACGTGCGACTTCGATTTTTAGATCAAAGTCGTAACCGGAGCCGTTGAATACGAGGGATTTGCGCGCATAAATATCCCGACCGCGATAGACGAATGAAATTTCGCGCTGCTCGTCGCGACCGAGGCGTATATCGTTTTCCGGGAGATCCTCGACCTCGTAGCGCGCGGTATTGAGAAGTTTTTCAAGCGCGGCATCGCCCGGAATCACGAGGCGAAACGCTGCGCCGATTTCCCTGCTTGTTATGGGCGATATCAGGTTGACGCCGCCCGCCTGCGCATCTACGGCCTTGCCGTCCGTGAAGTGTGTAACGGTCCACTCAGTAAGCACCGCGCCTTCATTGAGCAGGCGTCCGACCCAGAAATCCGACTGTATACGGATTTCGCGCAACTCTGCGACGGTAGTTTCAGCAGCAGCCGTATCGGGATTCTGAGCGAGCGCGGCAGGCTCGGCCCCGGGTGCGGCGGTCGGGTCCGCCGTGGGTCCGGCGGGTGAAACGACGGATTCCTGTGCGGGCGGTGGAGTTACCGGTTCGGGGAAGTACTTCTGCAGGAAAAACTGCCAGCCGAGAAATATAGCCGCCGATAGAGCCAGAAAAAGTATGAATCGCTTCTGCATCGAGAACACTCAAGGGGGCGCAGCGGCGCGTCAACGCACCGGATCATAGCCGCCGGCGCTGAAGGGATGGCAACGCAGCAATCGGCGCGCGCCCATTGTGCTGCCTTTCAGAACGCCGTATTTCGCAATCGCCTCCATCGCATACTCCGAGCAGGTCGGCGTAAAACGACACGACGGGGGCAGCAGCGGTGAGATTGCATATTTATAGAGGCGCAACAGGAAGATCGCCGTCCGTTTCATTCGGTCTTCGGCCTCCTTCTCCGAGCGCTTCAGGACGCGTGTCCCGAAAGCGTGCGAGCGCCTTTACGTAAGCTTCGCCGATTTCGGCGAAGCCTGCGCCGACGAGACCGGGTTTGGCGTTAATTATGATATCGCAACCCCGGGCGTCCTGATCAGGCGGCGCCAGAACCGGAAGCGTATGCCGCCGCGCGATTTCGCGCAACCGCCGTTTGCAGCGGTTTCTGACCACCGCTCCGCCGATCTTTCGGGTGACGGTCAGACCTATTCGCACAACCGGCCCGTCCTTCGGCAGCACGAAGAGCGAGAAGTACGGCGTATGAAACTTCAGACCGCGCTCATATACGACGCGGAACTGACGGCTTGAACGCAGCCTTTCGGGCGGCGCCGGTGCGGACGAAGTCGGCTCCTGCACTTTCAGAGGTTTCAGTAGTGGCTCGGCGTCAGACGCTTGCGCCCTTTGGCGCGGCGCCGCTTGAGCACCAGTCGGCCGCTTTTGGTGCTCATACGCTCGCGAAATCCGTGCGTTTTTGCGCGCCGGCGATTGTTCGGTTGAAAGGTTCGTTTCATCGCTATTCACTCCCTCATCGATAAAGGCCATGATTGGAAACCAGAAACGATAACAACCGGTCAGGCGGGATGTCAAGAAGAGCGCAATGCGGGTCAGGATTTCCGTTCGATGATGAATCGCGAGATTGCGGCCAGAATCCGGGTTTCGCGCGGTATCCGGTCGAGCGCTGCTATGGCTTCCCGGCACAGCGTCCCGGCGCGCGCGCGCGCGCCTCCGATGCCGAAAAGCGCCGTATACGTCGCCTTGTGAGCAGCCGCATCCTTGCCCGCAGTTTTGCCCAACTCAGCGCTCGATCCGGTTTCATCCAGCAGATCGTCCGCTATCTGAAATGCGAGGCCGGATTTTTCACCGTACTCGGTGAGATTTTCCAGCTCGCTTTCACTCGCCCGTCCGAGAATTGCGCCCGCGCGCACCGCGCAGCGAATCAGCGCACCGGTCTTTGCGCGGTGAATGCTTTCGAGCACCTCTGCATTTACCGCGAGATTCTCGTGCTGAAGGTCGAGCACCTGGCCGCCTATGAGCGCCCCGACGGTGCCGGCAGCCTCGGCGACTTCAGACATAACGCGCAGCCTTATAGCGGCATCCTCGGGCCCGTGCGCGGCAAGGGTGCGAAAGGCCTGCGTGAGCAATGCATCGCCCGCGAGTATGGCCATAGCCTCGCCGTAGGCTACGTGGCAGGTGGGACGACCGCGCCGCAGTACATCGTCGTCCATTGCGGGCAGATCATCGTGTATCAGCGAATAGGTATGGATCATCTCCAGCGCGCAGGCTGCCGGCATCAGTTCCGATTCTGCGGCGCCGAAAATTTCACCAGTAGCGATCAGCAGCATCGGCCGGAGCCTTTTGCCTCCGGCGAATACGCTGTAGCGCATGGCTTCGTGTATGACGGCGGGCGGGGCGTCCGCCGCCGGCAGCAGAGTGTCAAGCCAGGAATCGACCGCAGCTACACGCTCGCGAAAGTATTCCTGAATCACCGTTCCGGATGCGTCCGGGCGGTTCCTGGGTTCACTGCCTGAATGGGCCTTAAAAGGGGATTGACTCGTCAATATCGTCTCCGTCTTCGGGTTCGGCCGGAGAGGGTTCCGGCAATTCCGACGTTTTCCTGTCGGAAGATTTTGAGGACGCAGCGGCGTCGGGCGGCAATTCAAGCGGCGCTGTCCTTACCTCTCCGCGCTCGCGCAGCAGCACCTCGACGCGTTGTTCGACCTCCGAGAGCTGATCCTGACAGCGCCTCGCCAGACGCACGCCCTCTTCAAAAAGTTCGAGCGCGGTTTCAAGCGGAAGATCGCCGGATTCCAATTGATGCACTATCCGTTCGAGCGACGCAAGCGAGGCTTCGAATCCGGCTTCACGATTCCTGGTCTTCGGCATAAATTGTAGGATCTCCCTCTATGCGACACTGCGCCTCGCCGTCGGCGAACCGCAGGCGTACTTCATCTCCCGATTGCAGTGCCGCGGCGCGCGCAACCAGCCGCCCGTTGCGATTGCGCGCAAGCAGGTATCCGCGTCCGAGCACGGCAAGCGGCGAGAGCATATCAAGCTGACCGGCTCGCACTTCGAGCACACCCCGGTTTCGTTCAATGCGCCGATTGATCGCCTGCACGAGCCTCGCTTCCAGACCGCCGGTCTGAGCTGCGGCAAGTTTTACGCTGCCGCGAAAATCGTGAGCACTCAGACGCTGCTCAATGGAATGCAATCGCCGCTGGGCTGCATTCACGCGAATTTCAAGGGCGCGGCCGGCCCTGGCTTCGAGTTCCCTCCATCTGCCGGCAAGCGCCCGTATTCTTTCGGCCGCGCGCAGAAAACCGGGGCTTGATGCAATCTCGCGCAGCCGGCTGCGGCGCTGCAAAAGCAGAAAGTTCATAACGCGCGCAAGGCCCAGATTCAACTCTTCGACCCTGGCGCGCAGATCATCCGCAGAGGGCGCTATCATTTCAGCCGCGGCGGACGGCGTGGGTGCGCGCAAGTCGGCTACGAAATCCGCGATGGTGAAATCGGTTTCGTGCCCCACGGCGGAAACTACGGGAATCTGCGATGCAACTATCGCACGCGCTACTATTTCCTCGTTGAAGGCCCAAAGGTCTTCGATCGAGCCTCCTCCACGCGCAAGCACTATTACGTCTATGGGGCGCGATGAAGATCGATTTCGCGCCTCCCGGTTGAGCAGTTCGATGGCTTCGGCGATTTCGCGCGCCGCGCCGCGACCCTGAACCCTTACGGGAGCTACGAGGATCGGAATCGACCGATTGCGGCGGGCGAGAATCTGCAGCATATCGCGTATGACGGCGCCCGTGGGCGCGGTGACGATTCCTATCCCGCGCGGAAGCAGCGGCAACGGTCTTTTGCGCTCCTGGTCGAACAGGCCCTCGGCGGCGAGGCGGCGCTGCTGCTGCTCGAATGCAAGTTGCAGCGTGCCTATGCCGACGGGCTCCATCATCTCGACAATAAGTTCGTATTCACCGCGCACGGCATAAACGCTCAATCGTCCGCGCACGCGCACCTCTAGTCCCTGTTCGGGAGCGAAGCGCAGCAACCGGTTCCATTGCCGAAAGAATACGGCGCGCAACTGCGCCTCGGAATCCTTGAGCGTGAAGTACCAGTGGCCCGAGGTGTGGCGCTTGAAGTTTGAAATTTCTCCCTTCACTTCTATGTCGAAGAATTCACCTTCAAGCATCTCGCGTATGCGCAGGGTAAGTTCCGTTACCGAATAGACGCGACGTTCGGCGAACAGCGAGGAGATGATTCTGGAAGTGGAATCGGGCATAGCGGAACCGGGTTTGAAAAAAGCAGCGGCATCTTAGCATCGCGCACATGCCCGTTCAAGACGGCGCATTCGCGATTTCGAACCGAACTCTCCGCATCGTTGCGCGGAGCATCGGGATGGTATAAAACGAGGTCTATGCCCCATCTGTCGATCGTCATTCCGGCCTACAACGAACAGGAGCGCATCGGTCGCACGCTCTCCGGGACGCTCGCCTACTTGGAGTCTCAGTCATATACGAGCGAAATCATCGTGGTAGACGACGGCTCGCGCGATAGAACCATCGACGTGGTTCTATCGTTTGCCGAAGGAATCGGCGATCGCCTGCGGCTCATCAAAAATCCCGGCAACCGGGGCAAAGGGTACGCGGTGCGCAACGGAATGCTGAACTCAACCGGAGACATCGCGCTGTTTTGCGATGCGGATCTTTCTACGCCGCCCGAGGAAATCGAGCGCGTGATAAAGCCGATTGAAGACAACATCGCCGACATAGTCTTCGGTTCGCGCGCGCTCGACAGGACCCTCATAGGGGAGCATCAGTCGCAGTTTCGCGAGTTGATAGGGAAGACCGGAAACCTCGTGCTGCAGATTCTGACCGGATTGCGATTCAAGGACACGCAGTGCGGATTCAAGGCGTTTCGCCGCGCGACGGTGCAATCCGTATTCCCGCTGCAAAGGATCGACGGATTCGGATTCGATCCCGAGGTGCTCTACATAGCGCAAAAACAGGGCTGGCGGTTGCTCGAACTGCCGGTGCGCTGGAACCACGTCGAGGGGTCCAAGGTTCACGTCATCGGCACGCCGCTGAAGGTTCTTACAGAGATATCGACCATCAGATGGAACGACCTGACGGGCAAATACAAATCGGAAAAAGGAAGGAGAGAGATAACGGAACAAACGGAATGAAACGGAAACTACGGAATGTTTGATGATTTCAGTGTTTTTCGTCTTTTTCCGTCTGTTCCGTTATCTCGGTTTATGATTTAGAGCAATGAGCAGACTCAACGTAAACATCGACCACATAGCCACCATACGCCAGGCGCGCCGCACCAACGAACCCAATCCGGTTTCCGCCGCCGTAATATGCGAGCTTGCGGGAGCCGACGGCATCACGACGCATCTGCGCAGCGACCGCAGGCACATACAGGATCACGATCTGATCGCGCTCAAGCAGGCCATCATCACGCATCTGAATCTGGAGATGGCGGCAACCGATGAAATGATAGAGATAGCGCTGCGCGTAAAACCCGATGTCGTAACTCTCGTGCCCGAAAGCCCCCAGGAGGTGACTACGGAAGGCGGCCTCGATGTTCTATCTCACCGAAAGATACTGAGATCAACCGTAAGGAAGCTGTCGTCGGCAGGCATATTCGTCAGTCTGTTCATCGATCCGGACATAAGACAGATAAAGGCCTCGTCTTCTCTGGGCGTTTTTCAGGTCGAGATATGCACATCCAATTACGCACGCCTGAATGAGCAACCCGGAGATGCCACCGTGCGGCGTACGGGAGAAATCGAAGCCGAAGCAAGGCGCATACGCGATGCCGCGCGCACTGCAGTACGCGCCGGTCTCAAGGTTGCAGCGGGTCACGGACTAACTTACCGAAACGTAGGCCGCATGGCGGAGATTCCGGAAATCGAGGAATTCAACATAGGACATAACATCATAGCGCGCGCCGCGCTGACGGGCCTTGATCGCGCCGTGCGCGAAATGATCGAGGCCATACGCCGTGATCGTTAAACCTGATCGAACAAATATCGAACAAATATCGAACAAGTACAGAATCTCCGTAATTTCCGTCTTTTTCCGCGTATTCTGCCTATTCTGCGTTCTTTTCTGCATTCTGCCGGCTCTGTGCATATACGCTCATTCACAGAATCGCGAGAAGATCGCCGTTCCGAAACAACCTCCTCTCACTACGCGCGCAGCGCTTGTCATCATCGAGGGATTCGGCGCCGAACAACTGCGCCGGATGGGCAACGATCTGCCAAACCTCAAGACTCTTGCCGCGCGCGGGTCATCACCCTCGATTACGGAAAGCGTTTACCCGTCGCTGCACGCTTCGGCCCGCGCGACCATCCTTACCGGAATGCTGCCGGTTGATCACGGCGTATTCGGGGATGAACCGGATGCTTCGCCGAAAAACAACATAGAAACAATTATTGATCTCGCCGTACGCTCGGGATTATCGGTCGTCGCACCAGCAGCGCAACCGGAAGACGAAATCATACGAAAAGCCGCAGGCGCGGCCGCAAATAAAGAGATCGATCTTCTGATTGTCGAGTTTGATTCCTATGCGACTGCCGTGATGAAACACGGCACAGGCGGGCGCGAAACCATTGCGGCAATCAGGCGAATAGACGAGGCGATAGGAAAAATAGTTGAAGCGGGCGGGAACGAAATGACCGTTGCGGTCGTCTCTGACGCAGGGCGATTGCGCACGGAGCGCGAATTCAGGCCCAACGTCATACTTGAGAGAAATGGATTTCTTGCAACCGATAAGCAGGGAAATATAACTTCATGGCGTGCAAGGGCCGAGGCGCGCGGCGGCGCCGCGGCGATTTTTGTACAGGACGCGGCGGATGAAGAACTCATTGCAGAAGTAGAAACTGCGTTCAAGGATCTCATAGAAGGATCGGAAAGTCCTGTATGGGGCGTCGTGACTCGCCGCGAAGCTGCACGCCTCGGATGCGATCCGCGTCCGGTGCTTTATCTCGACGCCGCTCCGCTTTACGTAATGTCGGACCGGGCCTCGGGCAGTTCTACCGGCAGGGCGTCGGTCAAAGTCTCATCGGGATATCTGCCGTCTCGATCCGAAACACGCCCCGTATTTATAGTCGCGGGCAGCGGGATAAAAACGAACGGGCGCATCGAATATGCCCGCCTCACAGACGTTGCGCCCACACTCGCACGGTTGCTGGGGTTGGAGATGAAGGCGGCGCGGGGTAGAGTACTGTCGGAATTTCTTCAACAGTGACTACATCGCTATGGCATCGAATCGGGAGATTGAAGCCGCACCGGGCGGCGAGAAAACTCCGGGCGCAGAAAAATACTGCTGGCAGTGCGGCGAGGCGCTCGATTATGCAGCCCCCTACTGCCACTACTGCGGCGCCGATCTCTCCTGGCCTGAAAATCCCCCTCCGGTTGAGCAGATCATATTCCGCACGGGGCCGTCATTTTACCGAGTTGGGAAATCCTGCGCGGCGGCGGCGGCGGCTTCGCTCGCGGCAGCGGCGGGATTCGGTTACTTCGGCGGAAGTTTCGGCGGTGTATTGATATGCACGGCGCTGTTGTTCTGCATTCCGCTGTATCGTCAGTGGCAACGTAGAAGGACAAGGTATACGCTCAGCAACCTGAGGCTCGAAATCGAAACCGGCATCCTCTCCCGTACCATACAATTGATTCCGCTGCCGAGCGTACGCGACGTAACCACGCGCGCACCGCTGCTCAAACGACTGTTCGGCGTCGGAGATGTGCTCATTGACAGTGCAGCGGCTGCGCGTAAAATAACTTTGACTGATCTGCGCCGCGCCCGAGAATTCGCCGATCTGATTCTGACACAACTCCACCGTCTGAATCTGACTAACCGGGAGAGCTGACCCCCAACCAGCCGATGTATTGGCGCCCCATGGGCAGGAGAATTATTTGGGCGCGCGCGCGTCTCGCCCGCATGTCTTGAAGATAACAATGCGGGCGAACGTACCCAGGGCTTTTTGAGGAGGGTTGCATTGCCTCTACATATTCAGATCTCGCTCACTCGCCTGACATACTGCCTGCTGCACATGAGCCTTGCGGCTGTCTTTGCACTGATTGTGGAGGCTCCGGCGTTTGGGCAGACCCCGAGTGAAAGACCGGTTGCAAGCATCATTACTACCGCTGCGCCGGAAGTTCCATCAATTACGCTGCCGGCCGAGATCCCCGGTTCGGACTGGCGCGCTGCGGGCTCTTCCCGGACTCTTACAGCCGAGCAGTTGTCCAATCACCCCGATGCGGGAATTTACCGCGAATACGGGCTTGTAGGATCGCAATCCAGAACCTATGCCCGAACGGGTGCGCGTCTGAACATAACCGTATACCGTATGAGATTTCCATCGGGCGCCTACGGCCTTATGACCTTCCGCCGCGCCGCTATGGATGCACACAGGCGCCAATTGCAGAAGGGCCCCTATCTTGTCAGTCTGGAAATTTCTCCACCCGCCGCACAGATCGACTCCCAAACCATTCAGTCGGTGGAAAACCTTTTTGATGAAGTGGAACCGGGCGTGCCCCCCTCACTTGCAGGTCATCTGCCCGAACGCGACCGTCTGGCGGGAACCGAAACTTTTATCGTAGGCCCGGAAGCACTCCTCCGGCGCACACCGTTTGAGGCGCTGCGCGAAAGTATAAATTTCGAGGGCGGAACCTCAATAGCGGCGGCCGATTACCGAAACGGCGGCGGAAAAATGTCCCTGCTGATCGTCGAATACCACACGCCTCAAGCAGCCACCGCCGGCCATAAGGCGATGCAGGAATACGTCCTCGGTCTTGCTCCCGAAGTTCAGGAAAAACTCATCCTCAAACGCACGGGCAACTATTTGGTTCTTGCAGCCGATTTCGAGGATCGAGCCTCGGCGCAGACTATAGTCGATGAAGTGAAGTACACCTTCGGAGTCTACTGGGAAGGGAAAAAATTCCTCTCCATACCGCTTGAGTTCCGGCCCCCCGACACCGTAGCCATAGAAGAAGCCACACAAACCGCAAAAGTGCTGCTTCAGACTTTCTACGGTATAGGCATCCTTCTCGTAGGCGCCGTTATTTGCGGCGTATTCGCCGGCTGGGCCGTTTTTTACTGGCGACGGCAGCGTCGCAGGCGCCTCGGCCTCGATAACGCATTCAGCGACGCCGGAGAATCCGTAAGACTCAACCTGGATGATTACGTCTTACAATCCGGCGAACAACAGATCAAATTTCTTGGAAAAGGCGACGACTGAAGTACAAAATCGTGAACCGGACAAAAAATGAGGCGACCGTGATTGAGAACCCACCCCAGACTCTTCACGGTCGCCACTATCAGGAGGTTCACCCGTGCCATCTATAACGCCGTACAACGTGAAAGGTTCCCGCCGACTCCAGTAACACCCAATTAATTAAGGCTAAGACGAAACCGCGGAAGACGCAGAAAGAATGACGCGGAAATCACGGAAAAAGAGTGTAATTTCCGTGATTTCCGCGTCCTTGTTTCCGCGTCTTCCGCGGTTTTTGTTACAGCCGCATGGGCATGATGATGTAGCGGAAATCGTAGTCGCCGTCTACCTGGGGGCGAATCTGCGCCTGCGAATTTCCGTCCTTGAACTCGAAGGCCACCTGTCCGTCCTGCACTACGTTGAAGAATTCATTCAGATACTGGGCGTTGAAGCCCACGGCGATCTGCGCCCCATCGTATTCCACCGGGATCGACTCGCCGGCTTCGCCCACGTCGGCGGCCTGCGAAGTAATGTTCATCTGACCGGAGCCGAGATCGAACTTTATCAGATGCGAGCGCTCGTCGGCCATCAGCGCAACGCGGCGAATGGCCGAGGCTATGCGCGCGCTTTCGATAAGAAGTCGATGCTGGTTGTCCTTGGGCAGCACCATCTCGTAATTGGGGAACTGACCGCTCAAAAGGCGCGAGGAAAGATGACGCCTTCCGACGCGAAAGTACAAGTGATTGTCGTCGTAGCCGAATACGACGGTTTCTTCCGTATCGGCGCACAGTTTGGCAAGTTCGGTCAGCGCCTTGCGCGGTATTATCACGTCAAGCTTGCCGCCGTTCATCCCGAAACTGCCCTGCTTTTCGATAAAGGCCAGCCTGTGACCGTCGGTAGCCACCATGCGCAGGGTATCGGCCGAGAGTTCGAACTTCGCCCCGTTGAGCGAATACCTCGACTCTTCGTTCGTAATGGCAAACGCCGTGCGGCTGATCAGTGTTCGCACCATATCGGCCGGAATCTCTATGGGCTGCCCTCTGAACTCCTGAACCTCCGGAAAACTTTCCTTCGCTACCCACGGCATGCGAAACCGCGACCGCTCGCACACAATGCTCAACTGATCCTGCCCATTGCACCGAACCTCGATATCGGACTCAGGCAACGCCCGCACGATCTCAAATAGCTTCTTGGCCTGTACGCAAACCGCTCCGGCTTCCTTTACCTCCGCATCCACTACCGTGGATAGCGAAAGATCCAGATCCGTTCCCCGTATCTTCAACTCACTGCCCTGCGCCTCGATCAGCAGATTCGAAAGTATCGGAATCGTGCTCTTTCGCTCCACTACTCCCTGAACGAAACCCAATTCCTTTAGAAATGTACTCTTCCCTATCCTGAATTCCATCTCTGATCTCTCCTTACTCGCGCCGCTCCCCTTTTACTACTTCTACCAAAAAATAAACCCATGTATTAATACAGTAGTATTAGTAGGGCCTGTGGAAAAGTGGAAAAAGTTTGCAAAACACTGAAAATACAGTGCTTACTACCTGTCTCCCTTGTGGAAAAAGCTGTGGATGAATTGTGCAAAACTCAAAAAACTGTGGAAAACTTTTTGACCTTTTCGAGTTTTCCACAGAGATCCACAGAGATCCACAGGGGGGGGGTGTGGAAAAGTCTGCTAAAGCTATTTACAACTAGCAATTAGGCTGTTAATAAGCCTGTGGAAACTTCCTTTTTGTTCATAAAGGTTCCCGATCTTGTTGATGCTGTGGAGGACGGTGGTATGGTGTTTTCCGCCGAACTCGCGGCCGATTTCCGGAAGGCTGGCCTTGGTCAGCATCTTGCAAAGATACATCGCCACCTGGCGCGGAACGGCGATGTTTCGGGAATTGGATTTTGATTTCAGGTCCGCTACGCGCAGGTTATAGGAATCGGCTACGACCTTCTGTATGATCTCGATAGTGACGGAGCGATCCTCTTCCTCGATGATGTTTTTTATGGCTTCCTGGGCAAGCGACAGTCCGATGGGTTCTCCGCGCAGGGATGCGAGTGCGGTCAACCGGACGAGGGAGCCTTCGAGTTCGCGTATATTCGACTTGATTTTGCTTGCGATAAACAGCGCCACATTATCCGGCAGGCTTATGCGCTCGATTTCCGCCTTCTTGCGCAGAATTGCCACCTTGGTTTCAAGGTCGGGCGGTTGTATGTCGGCTATAAGCCCCCACTCGAACCGCGAATGGAGCCGCTCTTCGAGCGTCGGGATTTCGCGCGGCGGGCAGTCGGAGGAAATAATTATCTGTTTTTGCCCGTCGTAAAGCGCGTTGAAGGTATGGAAAAATTCTTCCTGCGTGCGCTCCTTGCCCGCGATAAACTGAATGTCGTCAATAAGCAGGATGTCTATTGACCGGTACTTCTCGCGGAATGTCGAGGTCTTGTCGTAGCGGATGGCGTTGATCAGTTCATTCATGAACTTCTCGGCCGAAATATAGCACAGGCGCAGATGCCGGTTGAGTTCCTTGACGCGGTGGCCGATGGCGCACATAAGGTGCGTTTTGCCGAGCCCCACGCCTCCGTATATGTATAACGGATTGTATGTTTTAGATGGAGACTCCGCTACGGCGAGCGAGGCTGCATGAGCAAACTGATTGCACGATCCGACCACAAACGTGTCGAAGCTGTACCTCTGGTTGAGCGAGAGTTCGAGCGGTTCGAGATCGGAAAATCCGGCGGGCCGAATTTGTCTATTCTCAGTTAGCGGAAGTACCGGGCCGGAACCGTTCCCGTTTGAGGATAAACTATTGCCGTTCTTCAGGTTAAGACCTGCATGTTCCCCATCGCCGTTCTTTTCCGCATCCACCTGAAAATTGAACTCGCGCCCGGCAAGCTCGACCTCTTCGAGCGATTCTTCCAGCACATCCCGGTAGTTGTTCAGTATCCAGTCCTCAAAAACCTGATCCGGAACCGCAAGATGGATCGTCCGAGGATCGCTTCCAAGATAGTTGATCGGCCTGAACCAGGTAGTGAAGCTCTCGTGATTGATTCTCTTCTCCACAGCCGAAAGAACGGATTCCCACACGTTGCCGTTGCTCATAACTCACCTTTCAACCCCGGCCGGGCACCTGACGCACCTTGCTCTCTATTCCTGCATCACTTCTTCAGCACATCTGTTTTGCGTTTGTTCAGGTCACATACTATGCATTCACCTTCGCCCCATTGCAAGAAGTTTTCCACAGTGTGGAAAACTTATTTTGAATTATCCCTTACCACACTTAAAGTCTGATTTATCATATAAATACGTGTGAATTTGCTGCATTGGTGGGCACTGTTTTTCGCGCATCATGCCGGCAATAAGAAAGGGAAAAACGCAGTTCGTATGAAGCAGGGCGCAGTATGGGGATTTAATGTAAAACTGAAAGCTCGGGTGTTAAGTTGCTTTCAGATCCATCTAAACGATTGGAAGTATGAAGATTGTCCGGCTTCCCAAAAAAAAGTCGCAATGATAGAATGCATCGGTCTAAAACGCAACCGGGTCGCAGCAACAATCTCAGAACCATTCCTGGCGCGGGGCAGATGCAGAAAGAAAAAGAAATCTTTTTCGATCACCTGAGACAATCAGGTCTGAAGCGAACGTCGCAACGCGAGTTGATCCTGGAGGTTTTTCTGGAAACCGAGGGGCATTCGAGCGCCGAGGATCTCTACAACCTCATCAAGGCGCGCGATCCGCTCGTGGGCGTAACCACGGTTTACAGGACGCTGAAGCTCCTTGTCGAGTGCGGACTTGCGCGCGAGGAGCACCTCGGCGACGGGCGAACCCGGTACGAACACCTTTACAACCATCAGCATCACGACCATCTGATCTGCACCATATGCGGTAATCTGATAGAGTTCTACAGCGAGGTAATCGAAAACAAGCAGGACGAAATCGCCAAACAGTACGGTTTCCGCCCAACTCACCACAGTTTGCGCATATTCGGCCTGTGCGCCGAGTGCGACGCCAAACGCATATCGGCCGCAGCCGTCTGAATCGTTTCCGCACATGACTTCCGAACTGGATTCGATTGTTGAACAGATAACGGACCTGATCGTAGCCCGTTTACGCAGCGAAAACGGCATCGAGGTCGACGATCGCCCTGTGTGCAGTCCGCATCACATAGCGTGCGCGATACAGGCCGGCGCCACACGCATAGGGCTTGCCCCCGGCCAGGCAGAAGCGGGCGCGGGCGATGTAGCCCGTTTTATCGACCATACGCTGCTCAAACCCGAAGCAACCCGCGCTGAAATAGAGAAACTTTGCGCCGAGGCCCGCGCAAACGGATTCGCATCCGTTTGCGTCAATCCCACCTGGGTAAAGGAATCCGCATTTGCTCTTTACGGTTCGCCCGTCAAGGTATGCACGGTGATAGGTTTTCCGCTAGGGGCGACGCTGCCCGATGTAAAGGCGTACGAAACCCGGCGCGCAATATTCGACGGCGCTACGGAAATCGACATGGTTCTCAACATAGGCGCTCTTCGCTCCGGAGACGACGATCTGGTGCGCCGCGACATAAGCGCCGTAGTCGATGCGGCGCACGACGCCTGTGCAATCGTAAAGGTGATTCTCGAAACCGCACTTCTGACCGATGAGGAAAAGGTGCGGGCCTGTATGCTTGCAAAGGAGGCCGGCGCGGATTTCGTCAAGACTTCGACGGGATTCAGCAAGGGAGGAGCTACCGTAGGAGACATAGCGCTGATGCGCCGCACGGTGGGAAGCGAAATGGGAGTAAAAGCCGCGGGCGGCGTTAAGGATCTGGCTTCCGCGCGCGAGATGATAGAGGCCGGAGCCACGCGCATAGGCGCAAGCGCCGGCGTGCGTATAGTTCAGGAATCGAAGGGACGCAAATCCGCTGCTGAGTCTCCAGCGGGCTCGTATTGAGGCGGATACGCCTGGTTGACGATCATTGAGGGGGTTTGTTAATATCCGGTTCGAATTCAGGGCACTTAACTCAGCGGTAGAGTGCTGTCTTCACACGGCAGAAGTCACAGGTTCAAATCCTGTAGTGCCCATAACAGAGAATACGAAACAAACGAAAAAAAACGGAAATCACGGAAACGGAAGTCACGGAAAACGTCATTCCTTCCGTGATTTCCGTTTTTTTCCGTTTGTTCCGTACTCTCTCTTTCACTCCAGTTACTTCGGGTTATGGCCAGTTACGACGACCTCAGCACGGTGACCAGAGCGTTTATGAAGCGCTTTCCATTTGCGCGCCACCGGATCGATCCGGTTCCCCGGGCGCGCCTGGAAAAACCGCTTGCTCAGTGCCGTTTTGCGCTCGTTACCACATCCGGTCTTCATACTCCGGAGCAGAAGGACTTCGATTACCGGAAAGCGCTCGGCGATACGTCGTTTCGCGAAATTCCCAACAATATAGATATAAGCACGCTCGGCGAATCGCATCGCAGCCCGTCGTGGGATCATCGCGGGCTTGCGGCGGATCGCAATCTGGCGTTTCCCCTGGACCGCTTTCGCGAACTCGAAGCGCGCGGCTCAATCGGCCCGCTCAATCATCGCCACTTCAGTTTTATGGGCTCGATCATCGGGGTCAAACCGCTCGTAGGGAAAACCGCTCCCGAAGTTGCCCGCATGCTCGCGGAAGACAAAGTGGACGCCGTTTTGCTCACGCCCGTATGACCGATGTGCGGCCAGACGGTCTGTCTGGTGCAGGCGGCGATTGAACGCGAGGGAATTGCGACGGTATCGATTTCGCTGCTCCGGGAAGTAACGTCCATACTGCAACCGCCGCGCGCAATGCACGTCCCGTTCCCTATGGGTTTTCCGCTCGGCGCGCCGAACGATCCCGAACTCCAGCATCGAGTCATCGCCGCAGCCCTGAAACTACTCTACCGCACAGACGTTCCGGTGCTCGAAGAATACACAGAGTAACACAACGAGTAACTGTAGAAGTAACACAAGGAGTAACACCTAGATGTCCGATGTAATATATCGCGATGGAGCGCCTGAAGACGCTCCCGTAATAGTAGACTTTCAGCTCGCCATGGCGCGGGAAACCGAGGATCTTGAACTCGATCCGGATGTCTGCAAGCGCGGTGTGCAGTCGGTTTTCGATCGGTCCGAACTCGGAAGATATTACCTGGCCGAAAGCGACGGCCGCGTAGTTGCTTCGATGCTCATTACCTACGAATGGAGCGACTGGCGCAACGGAACGGTGTGGTGGATTCAAAGCGTATACGTAGCGCCCGAAGAACGCGGGCAGGGTGTTTATTCCGGGTTGTACGCGCACGTCAAATCCCGTGCAGAAGCGGACGGAAACGTGCGCGGCATCCGACTGTACGTCGATCTGAGAAACGCGCGGGCGCAGGAGGTCTACACCCGTCTCGGAATGAACGGAGAGCATTACCGCGTATTCGAGTGGATGAAGGGCGAATGAAGGGCGAATAATTCTCAATGCAGGCGATAGTGCGCAGGCTCGACGATTTCTTTCAACTCTCGGCGCGCGGGACGAATGTGCGCACGGAGACTGTGGCCGGAGCGACGACGTTTCTCACAATGGCCTACATCATCGTCGTCAATCCGGCGATACTCTCGGACGCCGGAGTGCCTTTTTCGGGAGCACTGTTCGCTACGTGCACGGCCGCCGCAATCGGCACGCTGTTGATGGGCATCGTTGCAAACTATCCGTTTGCGCTTGCGCCCGGCATGGGCATCAACGCCTACTTCGCCTACACCGTAGTCCTTACGCTCAACTACGACTGGCGCACGGCTCTGGGCGCCGTATTCATATCGGGCGTAATATTTGTATTCCTGACGCTGGTGCGGGTGCGAGGGATGATCGTGGATGCGATTCCCTCTACGCTCAAAACAGCAGTAGCGGCGGGCATCGGACTTTTCATAGCATTCATCGGACTGAAAAACGCCGGGGTGATTGCGGCGTCTCCCGCGACTTTCGTTACCCTCGGCAATCTGACCGCTAAATCCACGGTGCTGGCGCTTGCAGGGTTGCTGGTTGTGGGCGCGCTTGTAGCCCGAGGGTTTCGCAGCGCGCTAATACTCGGAAGCATCGGCGTCACGGTTGCCTCGATTGTATTGGGAATTGCGCCGATGCCGGCGGGCGTGGTAGCGCGTCCCGACTGGCATTCGACGCTGTTTCAACTCGACATTGGAGGAGCGATAAAGCTCGGGTTGCTGGATGTAGTCTTTGTTTTTCTGTTTGTGGATATGTTCGACACCATCGGCTCGCTTATGGGGCTCGGACAGCAGTCGGGCTTTCTGGACGGCGATGGGAAGATGCCGCGATTGACCGGTGCGCTCGTCGCCGATTCCACTGCAACGGTTGCCGGCGCGTGTCTCGGCACTTCTACCGTCACAACCTACATCGAGAGCGCCACGGGAGTAAGCGAGGGCGGGCGCACGGGATTGACCGCCGTAGTCGTGGCGGTGCTTTTTCTGCTCGCGACGTTTTTTTCTCCGCTGGCCGGAGCGGTTCCAGCCATCGCCACGGCGCCCGCGCTCATACTTGTCGGGGTTTTCATGATTCGATCCGCCGTCCACATACGGTGGGATGATCTTACCGAAGCGATACCGGCCTTTCTGTCGATCATTGCGATGCCGCTTACGTTTTCGATAGCCAACGGCCTGGCGCTCGGATTCATCTTTTATCCGCTGCTGAAACTGCTTACGGGCCGCGGCCGCGAAGCAAGCCCGATCGTTTATGTTCTGGCGGCGCTGTTTGTGCTGCGGTATGTGTATCTCGGGCTGGGGTGAAGAGAGACTTCTATATTCGCACTTACTACACTGTAAACAAAGTTTTTTGAGTTTTTCAGCCGCGAAGCGGCGAAAGATCTGTAGCCCAGGGCGTAAGGGTAAGTGTACAGAAGCGGCGCCAGCCCCGGAGGGGCGGAAGATCTTTCGCCCTTCCAGGGCTTGGACGTTTTTCGCCTGCTGACCTGGCGCTCACGCACCAGGCTACAGATCTTTCGCCGCTTCGCGGCTGAAAAACTTAAAGAACTTTGTTTACACTGCACTTACTCTCTCAACGCCACAATCGGATCGACGCGCGAGGCCCTGCGCGCCGGCACGTAACTCGACAGCAACGCTACGGCGCCGATTGATACGGACACCAGAACAAAGGTAAGCGCATCGGTTGCGCTGACGCCGAAAAGCATACTCTCCATCACGCGGGTCAGCGCGAATGCTCCGGCAATACCCGCCGCAATTCCGATGGAAATCAATACTCCTGCCTGACGAATAATCATTGCACGGATATTTGACGGCTCGGCGCCGAGCGCCATACGCACGCCGATTTCGTGAGTCCTTTGATTGACCCAGTAGGTCATTACGCCGTAAATCCCGAGCGCAGCAAGCATCGAAGCAAAGGCCGCAAAAACCAGCAGCAGCAGCATCGAGAAGCGTTTCTGCGCCAGCGCATCAAAGAGCCTGCCGTCCATCGTCTTGAGGTCAAAGACCGGAAGTTCCGGGTCTAGCGACTGTATTTCCCTGACGAGAGATGCGGCCAAAAGCCCCGGGTCGGATGCGGTTTTAACCACGCCGTGGATGCTGCGCGCCGCCACCTGCTCGAACGGATAAAAGATCGTAATCGGCGGCTCGCGTTCAAGGCTGTATTCCTTCGTGTTGCGGATTACGCCCACGACGGTTCGCCACGGCCCGTCGCTTCCGCGCCGCACGCGCCTGCCTATGGGATCTTCATTCGGCCAGAAACGCTCGGCCATCGCTTCATCGACCAGAATCGTTTCCGGCTCGCCGCGCGTATCCTGTTCGGTAAACAACCTTCCCCTGACCAGGGGCACGCCCATGGCATCGAAGTATCCCGGACTGACTATACGCACCGTAGCGATGACGGAATTATTATCGCCCGCCGGCGCTATGTAGCCTTCAACCGTTACGGGCTCCCACGCGAGTGCAACCGAACTCATCGGCAGCGAGTAGCTGACGCCGGAGGATTGGACGCCCGGCAGTTGACGTATTTTTTCATCGGCGCGGCGGTGAAAAGAGACTACGGATTCGGGCGACTGGTATTTCGACGCCGGGAGCGACAAACGGTACGAGAGAACGTTGTGTGTATTGAAGCCGAGATTGGCCGTCGAGATGCGCTGATAACTTCTGATCAGCAACCCCGCACCGATGAGAAGTACAAGTGAAACCGCGACTTCAAAAACTACCAGCACCCGGCGTATGCGATGATGGCTCAGGCCGAACAGTCCGCCTCCGGGCGTCTGTCTGCCGCCGTCTTTCAGAACTTCATTCAGATCCACGCGCGAAGCGCGCAGCGCCGGAACCATTCCGAAAATGACGCCGGTTGCAAGCGATACGATGAATGTGAACGCGAGCACTCGCGCATCGATGCCCACTTCATCGAGCCGCGGTATGGTTCCCGCGCCGAATACGCGCAGCGCGCGTATGGATATCATTGCAAGAATCAGTCCTGCAACTCCGCCGGCGAAGGAAAGCACGACGCTTTCGGTCAGCAGTTGTCTCAATAGTCTAAGACGGCCTGCGCCCACTGCTGCGCGCACGGCCATCTCTTTCTGTCTGACTGCGGCGCGGGCAAGCAGCAAGTTGGCTACGTTGGCGCAGGAGATCAGAAGCACGAATCCGACGGCGGCAAACAGGATGTAGAGTGCGAGGCGTAGGCTGCCTACTACCTGTTCGAGCAGCGGTACAACGCTGATCGTCAATCCGCCGTGGGCCGGATAACTGCCCGGGTATTTCTCTTTCATGCGCGCGGCGAGCAGATCCATATCCGCCTGCGCGTGGGCGAGGGTGACGCCGGGTTTGAGGCGCGCGAATATGTTGTAATCCTCATTACCGCGATTCGATCGTGCGGTTTCGCTCATCGGGAGGGGCAGCAGCAGGTCGGCGTTCTGTATGCCGTTGACTGCGGGCATAACCTCGCGATTGAGTGAAAAATCCGGAGACATCACGCCCACGACCGGGATGTTGTTCCCGTTTAGAGTAATCGTTCGTCCGATTATGGACGGATCGGAGCCGAAGCGGCGCTTCCAGAATCCGTGGCTGAGAATGACCGCGGGAGGCTGTCCGGGCTGATCTTCTTCGGCGGAAAATACGCGTCCTATCGCCGGTTTTGCGCCGAACAGCGGAAAGAGCGAGGAAGAGACGCGCGCGCCGTCTACACGCTCGGGCGTATCCTGACCCGTGAGGTTGAAGCTGCCGCCTATGGTGACGGCGGTGAGTTCGAATGTCTGATTGTCGAGTTTGACGTCGAGGTATTGGCCCGGCGAGAACCAGTCCTGTTCGACGTTGAGGCCGGGCGAGCGGTTCCAGAGTATGACGAGGCGGTCGGCGTCCTGATAACCGAGCGGGCGCAGCAGCAGCGCATTGGCTACGCTGAAAATTGCGCTGTTGGCGCCGATGCCGAGCGCTAGGGAGAGAATGGCGACGGCGGTGAATGCGGGGGCTTTCGCAAGCGTGCGAAGGCCGTACTTGAGATCTGTCCAGAGGGTTTCCATTCATTGCCTCAGGGGAAAAAGAAGAGAGATAACGGAACAAACGAAATAAGACGGAATAGACGGA
>JAHBSF010000052.1 GCA_019639255.1 Acidobacteriota bacterium
TACGTTCAACTTCACGGTGAGGGCGGCGGGAACTAGCGGATGCAGCGCAACGCGGGCGTATTCGCTGGTGATATCGTGTCCGATGGTGACGGTAGGGCCGGCATCGCTGCCTGCTGCGACGCAGGGGGTGTTTTACAGTCAGACGGTGACGGTAGCGCCAGCGGGGAGTTACGGATTCGTGCTGAGTTTCGGGAGTCTGCCGCCGGGACTTGCGTTGAATGCGATGACGGGAGAGATAAGCGGGACGCCGGTGTTGAAGGGGAGTTATTACGTCACGGTGCGTGCAAGCGGATTCGGCGCTTGTACGGGTTCGCGGTCGTATTTGCTGGTTGTACAGTAGAGAGATGACGGAACAAACGAAATGAAACGAAAATTACGGAATGGTTGAATATTTCCGTAGTTTTCGTATTATTTCGTTTGTTCCGTCATCTCTCTTATTTCTTGTCGCTGATGCAGAACAGATGCGTTTTGCTGCGCAGCAGCAGTTCGCCCTCGACGACGACCGGCGAGGAGACGAACATCTGGTCTTCCATCACGTTGTTGGCCAGAACTTCAAATTCTTCGCCCATCTTTATTACCGTGACAAAGCCGCTTTCGCTTGCCAGATACAGCTTGCCGTCCGCCCCTACGGGCGAGGCCTTGAAGCTGTCGGCCTGCGGCAGCCGCTTTTGCTGGTAGTAGGGTTCGCCCGTCGTAGCGTTGAAGCAGCTAAGTACGGCGTTATCGGTCAGGACGTAGAGTTTGTTGTCGTGAAGAACGGGCGATGCGGTATAGGAAGTGCCGCGCGTCTGGCTCCATACGACTGCATCGGTGCCCGTCAGATCGCCCTCGCGTCCGAGCCGGATGGCCATAAGTTTGGGATCGCGGTGCCCGCTCATTACAAGCACCAGATCGCCCTGCTGCACGGGCTGGGGAATGACGTTGGTCCCGAGTCCGGCGCATTCCCAGATGAGCTTGCCGGTTTCGGGCGCGTAGGCGCGGGTTTTGTTCGACGCGCTCACGATGAGTTGTTTATTGCCCTTGTGATCGATGATTGCGGGAGTCGACCACGAGCTTACTTCATCGCGGCTTACGCGCCAGACTTCCTTGCCGTTGTTTTTGTCGAGCGCGACGATGAACGAACCGCTCTCCTGATCGAAGTTGTGGATCAGCAGGTTGCCGTGAAGCACGGGCGCCGTGCCCTCGCCGAATTGCAGGCGCATGCGCATCTTTACGCCCAGATCTTTCTCCCAGATGAGCTTGCCGTCGAGGTCGTAACAGAATATGCCGCGCGAACCGAACGATACGTAAAGGTATTTGCCGTCCGTCAGCGGCGAGTTCGAGGCGAAGCTGCCGTAGGTGCGGTGGTAACCTTCGTGCGGAACGGCGACTTTTGCCGTGCGCTCCCAGATGGTTTTACCCGTCTTGCGGTCAAGGCACATTACTACGAATTTGTGTTCTTCGCCCGCACCCGCACCGCCTCCCGGGCCGCCGCCTCCACCGGGTCGTCCTTGCCCGCTTCCCGGCGCTCCTCCCGCAGGTCCGGCCGGTACAGGTTCAGCCGGGGCTACCTTGCCGGTAGGAACGGCGGTAGTCAGGTATATGCGATCGCCCCAGACTGCGGGCGTGGAAAATCCGCGTCCCTCTATGGCGACTTTCCACTTTACATTTTTGTTGTCGCCGAATTCGACGGGTGCGCCGCCGCGCGCCATGCCGTTATGGAACGGGCCGCGCCACTGCGGCCAGTGCGCCGCATCGTAGAGTGATGAAGCGGCGACCAGTGCGGTTGCGGCGATCGCCGACAGCAACAAAGCCGCCGTGACGGTAAATCTTCTCATCGCTTGATTCTCCCGAATACTTCTGAAAATGGATGGATTCCGGCGCCTCGAAACAGGCTCCTGCACCCTAGTACACTTCAAACTCCTCCACAGATTCACAAAATTTCTTAATATTTCTTTCTGTTACTACACGGTTAATTAAGTTCTTTGAGTTTTCAGCCGCGGAGCGGCGAAAGATCTGTAGCCTGGTGCGTGAGCGCCAGGTCAGCAGGCGAAAAACGTTCGAGCCCTGAAAGGGCGAAAGATCTTGCGCCCCTCCGGGGCTGGTACGGCTTCTCTACACCTACCCAGGGCTTACGCCCTGGGCTACAGATCTTGCGCCCCTCCGGGGCTGGTACGGCTTCTCTACACCTACCCAGGGCTTACGCCCTGGGCTACAGATCTTCCGCCCCTCCGGGGCTGGCCGCCGCTTCTCTACACCTACCCAGGGCTCGCCGCCCTGGGCTACAGATCTTGCGCCGCTTGGGGGCTGAAAAACTCAAAGAACTTTGTTTACAGAGTACTATCCGCGGCAATCTACTCGGGCCAGGCGCCGCCCTTCATTTCCTTCGTCTGCAATTTCGCGGGATCCACAACTACGTGACGGACCTTCTTGCGCTTCCACGTATAGGTGATGTGAACGAGGCCGTCGGCGGTCTGTATCACCGCCGGGTAGGAAAATTCGCCCGGCTCGCTTTCCAGCACGAGCGCCGCCTGCCACGTCGCGCCGTCCGACGATACGGCTACATTGAGCGGCGAACGCGGCCCGCCCCAGCGTCCCGGCGTCGTAGTCGTGTGGTTGTAGACCAGGAGTTGCCGCCCGTCCTTGAGTGTGACGGCATCGGTTCCCGAATTGGGGTTGGGCAGTACGGACGCCTTGAGGGGGCTCCAGGTCCTGCCCTGATCCTTCGACCAGGTTTCGACTATGTTGCCCTGACGGCTGCGGCACATCGCCTGCAAGCTCCCGTCCTTATGAAAAAGAATGCTCGGCTGAATGGCGCCGAACTGCTTGCCGTCGTTTATCGGCCCCGTAGATTGCCAGGTTTTCCCCTGATCCGAACTGCGCTCGAAATGAACCCTCCAGCCCTGATCCTCCGTGCTTGTGGGCGAAAGCAGATCGCCGTTCGGCATCTCGACCGGTTTGTTTTTGATCGGCCCGAGTATTCCGTCGGGCAGGCGGCGCGGTTTGGACCACGTCTTACCGCCGTCTTCCGATGTCATAACCATTCCCCACCACGCATCGGGATTCGGCCCGACTTTATAGAACAGCATCAGCGGCCCCCTGTTCGGCTGAAACAGCACGGGATTCCACGTCGGGTAGCGTTTGTCGGCGGATTCCACTCCGTTTGCAACCTCGACCGGTGTAGTCCATTTGCCGCCCTCGCGCCGGGAAAGCCATATGCCGACATCCGGATGCTTTTCGCGCGTGCCGCCGAACCAGGCGGCAATGAGCGTCCCCTTGCTTTCGACTATCGTAGATGCGTGGCATTCGGGAAACGGCGCTTCCTCGTAGATGAACCCCGATGAAATCAATCCGGGCTGACTCATATTCTGCGCCGCTCCCGCTGAAATAACGGCAGCCAGCACAACCAACGCAGCAGGTCGTATGTATCGAATCACTTTCTGTTTCACCTTTCCGTTTTTCCGTTGTTTTGGTTTCGTTTGTTCCGTTATCTCTTGTGCACTCTAATCCAGAACAAACACGGGCGCGGCCGACCCGCCCCCGGCCGTAACATTCAGCAGCGCAGAGGACGACAATCTGACGCCCGCGCCCATGACTTCTTCGCCGCTCCACGTATAGGGATCGAAGTCCACATAGCGATCATCCCATCGAATCCCTCCGTCGATCATAGCGGGAAACGGCTCTTCGCGCACTTCGACGCGCTCCTGCACTACAAACGACGCGCCGAGCGCATCCTCGATCGCCTGCGTCCACTGCGATTCGCTGCACTCCCATCCGAGCGTTACTCCGCGCCCGCCGTAATCGCCGTTGGGTTTGAGCGCCAGCCGGTCGCGGCCGGCCCGGGCGAATTCCAGCAGATCCACGCGCCGCCCGTGATATGTCGTAGCGCCCTGCTTCAATCGCCGCGTCCACGGTATGCGCCGCCTGAGCGCGCCGAGTTCCTCGTTCGTATAGAGCGACTCGTATGCGGGATCATCCAGCAATGCAAACAACGCCTTCTTGTACATCATCTGCACGCGAAACGAATTTACCACGCATACGGCCCGATCGCGCGCCGCGCGCACAAGCGCGTGCTCGAGCCCGCCGCGCTCAACGAGTTCGCCCGTCACCACGCGCTTGTAGACTATATGAATCCTGAAATCGCCCGCCGTAAGCCATCCGCCGCGGTATTCAAGCTCTCCCGGATCGACGATGCGCGTTGCATAGCCCTGCGACTCGAAGTATTCGCGGCATACCTCGAATTCGGCGCGCGTCTTGACTTCATTCCAGTCGACGATTGCAATCTGCGGATGTTCATTCCATCCCCACTCGCGATAACACCCGAGGAGCGTTTCCAGGATTTTCGGGCGAATCGGTATGCGCCGCACCGCGCGTCGTTCGGCGAACTTTTTGACTACTTCCATTTCAAGAAAAATCTCGCCGAGCGTATCGCCGTAAAGCAGTCCTCCCGGAGAATCCGCATTGTATTCGACGAAGCGAAAGCCGCCCTGCGAATCGAGAAAGGCGTCGAGACGGCCGCTTGCATCCGGAGCGCGATATCCCGGCTCTATGGCGATCAGCCGCTCTTCATCCGCGGTCAGCTCGATTTCCGCGCGCAATCGCGCATCATCGAGCAGCGCCGAGGCAAGCCGCTCGATTGCACAAAGCACGAGACGCGAGTCCTGCATCACTTCATCGTAGCGCGCAGAAGCAATAAAAAACGGCCGCAGCACGGTGCATATGGGGCGCGCGCCGAACATCAATCCGTAGCGGCGCGTTCCGGCGTCGAGGCGATGCTGAGCGTCCTCGGCCAGATGGCCCCTGAGCAGCGAACGGTAATGTTCAATAGCTTCGTCGGTCATCTTGCGGCGAATTACTCCTCAATTCCTGCGGCCGGATCGATCTGCACGGGTTCGTAATCGCCCGAAGCGGTTGCGTCGCTTCTGTGTATGCGGAACGCGAGTTCGAGTTTCATATCGGGGCGCAGCGTGTTGTATACGCTGCAATACTTGATTACGGACAACCGTACAGCGCGCGCGGCTTTGTCCGGCGTTAAGTCGTCGCTCCATATGTCGAAGGCGAGGCGCATGCGCGTGAAGAACCGGGGCGGCGTCGGATTGCGGTCGGCTTCCAGATCCATTTCAAGCCTTGTTGCGGGAGTGCGCATCTTGGCAAGTATCAGCACTACATCCACGGCCGAACACGCGGCAGTGGATTCGAGCAGGAGTTCTACCGGGCTTGCCGCCGATTTGTGATCCCCGTCGATTGCGGTCTCGAATCCATCGGCGTTTACGCCGGTGAATTTCAGATCGCCGTTCCATATGATTCTTGCCGTTGTATCGCTCATCACCTTCCTCGGGAGGGACAGGAGAGATAACGGAATAAACGAAATAAGACGGAACAGACGGAAAGGCGCATGGCTTCCGTTTGTTTCGTTTTATTTCGTTTGTTCCGTTATCTCTCTTTTCCCCTCAGTTCAACAGTTTCGGTTCATCGTCATCGAGCGCTTCGAGCGAGGCGGACTCCTCGTCTATGCTCCAGATTTCAAACAGCAGCCTCGGCACTTCGGTGACGAAACGCGACGGCCGCTGTATGACGGTCTGGCGCCCGCGCTCGTTTTCTAGCAGCGGATAACATACGTACAACTCATCCTTCGCCCGCGTCAACGCTACGTAAAACAGCCGCCGCTCCTCTTCTTCGCCCTCGGATTCGCGCAGGCTGCGCGCCGACGGTATTCGCCCGTCCGCCGCCCATATCAGAAACACCACGCGCCATTCGAGCCCCTTCGCCTGATGCACGGATGAAAGCGCCAGCAGTTCGTCGGCTTCGCCCCCCATGACTACATCGGTTCCGAGCGTAGCTCCGGGCGGCGCGAAGCGTTCGGTATTTATCAGCGCGAGTTCGCTGAGGAACTCCGCCGTGGTTGCATACCTGGCGGCGAAGTTGGCGAGTTGTTTCAGGTCTTCGGCTCGTCCTTCGGCATTTTCGTAGTTTGCCGCGAGGTATTCAAGATAGCCGCGTTCGAGCACGAGTTCGATCTGTTTGCCGGGCTGGTCGATTGCGCCGGGATCGGTCAGTTGGCTTACGAGTTCGGCGAACTCGCGCCATCCCTCGTATGCGCCGCGCGGCAATGCAAAAGCCGCATTTTCCCCGGCCCGCACGAGCGCGAGCGGTTCTCCGGCAGCCGCGAGGCGTTCCCATATGCGTGCGGCCGTTGCATTGCCTATTTTCGGAATCAGCCTGAGCACGCGCTTCCACGCGACTTCATCCCTCGGATTCACGATCAGGCGCAAGTACGCCGTCACGTCCTTTATGTGCGCCTGCTCGAAGAAGCGCACGCCCGAACGCACTTCGTAGGGAATGCCGCGCCGCACAAGTTCGAGCTGCACGTCGAGCGCGTGAAAGTGCGAGCGATAGATCACCGCCATTTCATCGAGCGGCACGCCCTCGTCGCGCAGTTCGAGGACCCTTGAGGCTACAAACGCCGCCTGCTGTTCGGCGTCGCGCGCCGGAACGAGCGCCGGGGCGAGCGATCTGCTCGGGCGCACGGCCGTCAGGTTTTTCGGAAACTGACGCCGGTTGCCGGCAATCGATGCGTTGGCGAGCATCAGTATCTCGGGCGTCGAGCGGTAATTGGATTCGAGGCGGAAGCTTTGCGCGTCGGGATAGCGTTCGGGGAAGCGGTAGATGTTTTCGAAGTTCGCCCCGCGCCAGCCGAAGATGGATTGCGCGTCGTCGCCCACAACCATGATGTTGCGATGCCGCGAGGCGAGCAGATCCACGATTTCGGCCTGCAGCGTGTTCGTATCCTGGTATTCATCGACGAGAATGTGCTGGAACTGATCCTGATAGATCGCGGCTACGTCCTTCACTTCGACGAGCAGCCGCTTCCAGTTGATGAGCAGATCGTCGTAATCCATCGAGTTGCGCTCGTGCTTGCGCTCCTGATAGAGGCGGTCTACGCGCGCAATCTGCGGTGTGAGCGGCTCGAAGTGCGGATACTTTGCGGCGATCACTTCGCCGAGCGGCGTATCCGTATTGGTCGCGAAGCTGAAGATTTCGCGCAGCACTTCGCCTTTGGGAAAGCGCCGCGCCGAGGCGTCGATCGCCGCTTCGTCGATGCATACGTCGATGAGGTCCTTGGCGTCTTCGGAATCCAGAATCGTATAGTTGTCCGAATAACCGAGGCTCGCGGCGTGGCGGCGCAGCAGCCGGTTCGCAATCGAATGGAACGTTCCTCCCCATACGCGGCGCACTTCCGTTGCCAGAAGCGCCTCGACGCGCCCGAGCATTTCGCGCGCCGCGCGATTTGTGAAGGTCACGAGCAGTATTCGCGCCGGAGCCGCGCCTGCTTCGATCAGGCGGGCGACGCGGTAGGTAACGGTGCGCGTCTTGCCCGAACCCGCGCCCGCAATGACGAGGATCGGCCCCTTTCCGGCGAGCACTACGGCGCGCTGCTCGTCGTTGAGTTCCTCGCGGTAGTTGATGAGCGACCGGCGGGGCGTTTCGGTTTTTATGACGTATTTGCGCATCTTCGGGGAGAAGCAAGATAACGGAACAAACGGAAAACTACGAAACAAACGGAAAAGCTCACGATTTTCGCAGTTTTCGTGTGTTTTTGTGTGTTTCGTTTCATTCCGTATGTTCCGTTGTTTCTCTTCTATCGGCAGCGAGCATACAACAAATCTATCGTCGAGTTCATAAGCGCAAGAGCGATGGCCTGCGCCTTCCAGTGCGTGCGCCACCAGCGGTCGAGCATCGCGGCGCGGGCTTCGGGCACGAAAGTCACTGTGGCCTCGATCCCGGCTGCGCGAAAATAATTCTCGCTGCGCCGCTGCCCCCACCGCGTCAGCGTGGGCGATACGACTACGAGCACGCTGCTGAATCCCCGCGCTTTGAGATGATCGGCGAAAATCGGCAGGTATTCAGCGCCGCATTCGAGCATAGGCAGGTGCAGTATGGAAACGTTTTCCGCCGGCACACCCATCTCCATCAAATGCGCGCGCGCAAAATCCGCCGAATAAACTTCCCAGGATATCTGCGAGCTGGCCGCGATGATCCGGCGCGCCACGCCTTCCTGATAAAGACGGTGAACGTATTCATCTCCGCGCGAACGCGGGTCTATGGCCAGATGCAGTATGACCTCGGCCGGCTCGACGCGCGCGGGCGCAAAAAACAGCGGCAGGCTGAAATACGCCGCAGCCAGCAGCCCCGCAATCGCGCACGCGACCCTCAGCCATCGGCGCGGCTTGCGGTTGCGGCGTTTGCCGAAGACGCCGATCATCGCCAACCTCTCATCGCCAACCTCCGGCGAGCGTATTGATCCAGGAAAGATACTCGCGCACCGTTATTCCCAGATCTCCGCGCCGCGACCACCAGCGCTCGGGCTGCCATTCGGGCGGTTCGGGCTCAAGCGGCATGGATATGAAGGTATACTCTGCGGCGTAGCGGCGGAATGTGTAATGCGCGCGCCGCGAATGAAACGGCGATGTAACGAGGATCGCCCTGTTCCATCCCTGCGCGCGCATCAGTTCGTTTACATCCATCGCTTCGCGCCGCGTATTCCACGCATCGCGCAGCACCGTGATGCGCTCGGCAGGCACGCCGAGGCTCTCTACGTAACGCTTCGCCGCATCGCCCGTATGAACGCCCCACGCATAGGGCACGCCGCTGACGATGACGTGACGCGCAAGACCACGGTTGAAAATCTCGGCCGCGCGCCGCTCGCGCATACAGCGCGCATCGCCGCCGAGCGCAATGACGACATCGGCCGGGGCAGGTGCATCGACGCGAATCAGGCTTCGAGCCGCAGCATTGAATACAGGTGCGCTGTAAAAATAAAGAAGCGCTGCGACCGCAAGCAATACAAGCAATCGCAGCAAATGGCGAGGCGGGCGCCTGGGAATAAAACTCATGCGTTGCCGCCGGCCTCCCGCTCGCGCAACCTTATAAGCGCCGAATGCCGTATGAGCGCAATCAGGCGGTCGGAGCGTCCGGTCAGCGCCAGATCGAGCGTGATGAAATCGTGGCCTCGCTTTTCACATGCCTCCGCTACGCGCCCGCGCAGCGTCAACCGCTCGCCGTCATCGGCAAGCGCCGCGTGTTGCACTTCGCTTCCCGTATGAATCCACGGCCCGAGCGCTACGTTGTGCGCGACGATTTCATTCGCCTGCGCAAGCAGCCGCGCCGGATGCAGCACGGCTCCCTCACCGCTGTATATGCGGGGCGCCGAACCGATTTCTTCCATAAAAACCTGCTGCGTGGGGCCGAAATCCGCCGTGAATTCCCACGACCAGAACGTATCGCCGGGGGCGACTGCGGCGATCGACGCCGGCCGCTGCACATCGTTTTCGGTTCGTTTGCTGTAAGGCCAGGCGGCCGGATCGAATGCTTTTACCGCGCCGGATTCGCGAGGAATCGCCGCTTCGCCCACGGCGCAAAGCGCGCCCGATGAATCGAAGAGTTCGATCCCCGCACGCGGATGCCGGTCCTCGATTGCGTGCACGCGCACTTCGACCTCGTCGGCGTCATAGACGGGTTTCAGGAATTTGACCTGCGCCCGGCCGCGCTCGAGCCACTCGCGCCCGAGCGCGTCGGGAAGCGGATCGGTCATATAGGCGTAAAGCGCTACGCCCGGCACCAGGCCGCCCGAAAATCCGTAAAGCCGGGCGGTATCTTCGCTGTGTATGCGGTTGGCGTGACGGGTCGCGTAGTTGCGCGCGACGACCCTGTATGGCGTTAACATAAGATCCGCATCTTCATAAAAGAGAGATAACGGAACAAACGAAAAAAGACGAAACATACGGAAATAGTCAACTTTTCCGTTCTTTTCGTATCATTTCGTTTGTTCCGTCATCTCTCTTTAGTTTCAGGTTTTGCAGCAATTTCGTGTAGATCGGTTCAGTTCACTGCGTGTTTTCGATGAGTGAAAGAAACCGTTCGTCTGCGCGCAGGCTCTCGAAATCGGGTTCGATCCGCGCGCGCGCGATGATGTAATGGCGGCGCTGGCGCACGGCCGAAGCAAGCTCTTCGAGCGCACGCTCGCGATCGCCCATCACGGCCGCCGCGCACGCTACGTAATACCGCGTAAACGGTTCATCCGCCCCCTGCGCCTGAAGCCGCTCGAAGCCGCTCAGTACGGCGTTGTACGAAGTGCGCGCGCCTTCCAAATCGCCCTGGCGCGTGTAGGCGCTTACGAGTTTCTGGTGCACCTCTACGGCTGCGCGGTGCCGCAGCGCGTGATCCAGGCTGCGCAGAAAGACCAGTTCCTGATAGTACTCGGCGATTGCGTCGTCGTAGCGTCCCTGCAGGGCGTAGATATGGCCGAGCCGCGTGTGCGCGCCCACGATCTGCAACGCTTCCTGCCCGGACTGAAGCTGCTCCTGCTGCGCGACGGCGCTGCGCGCGACCTGTTCGCCCCGGGCGTAATCGCCGAGGTAGGCGTAACACTGCGCGAGCTGAGCCGCCACCCAGCCCGCAAAGGGATTGGACGCAAGCGCGCGTTCGTATTCGATGGAGGCTTCCCGGAACATGCCCTTGCCCAGAAAGTAGGCGCGTCCGAGCGCCGCTCGCGAGGTGGCGTCATCGGGCGCAAAGGCAAGCGCCCGCCTGATTGCCCCGATCGCCTCGTCGAACCGGTCCATTGCGATGAACATCAGTCCGAGTCCGGCGTAAGCCTCGGCCGCCTGCGGCAGCAACTCGATTGCCTTTTGCAGATCGCCTATGCCTTCTTCGATCAGTTCGGGCTGCGCCAGAAACTGGCCCTTGAGTCCGTGCGCGTAGCCGCGCATGCCGTAGGCGCGCGCGTATTTCGGATCCAGACCGATCGCTTCGTTGAAGTGCTCTACGGCGCGGTCTATGGCCTCGCTGCTGAGCATGCGCAGGCTCATCATGCCCTTTGTATAGGCCTCGTAGGCCTCGATGATATCGGTTTCGTCCTGCGCGATGACTTCGCGTTCGGCGCTGCGGAGGCTGAAGTTCAGACCCTGAGAAAGTTCATATACGATCTTGTCCTGCAGCTCGAAGATCTCTCCCATGCGCCCGTCGATTTTCACGGTCCGAACTATTTCGCCCGTTTCCACCTCGATGAGCCGCGCCGTGATGCGTATCATTTCGGAGAGACGCTGATAGCCGCCCGATATTATCCACCGGGCGCCTATTTCGCCGCCCACGCGCGTGACGAACGACACGTCGCCCTCGCCCGAAGGCCGGGCGTTGATTCGTCGCAGCACTTCATAGACGCGCTCGCGCCCGATTATGGTCAAACCCTCGATGCTTTTGAGATCCGCCGTTACGGTTTCGGCTATGCCTACGCCGAGCCACTCATCGGAGGCATTCCCCGTAATGTTGACGAAGTTCATCACGGCCAGGCTCTTGCCCACGCGCGCGCTCAGGGAATAATTGCCGCTGCCGGCCTTGAGCAGTTGCGAACCCGCGCCGCCCGCGCTTGTGCGGAACGGATCGGTTGAGGCCGAAGCCTCGAGCATGTTGCGCACGATCTCCAGATCGTGGATTACCTCGCGCAGGCTCGGATACCGCTCGGCGCGGTCTTTCGCAATCATCCTTCGGCATACTGCTTCGAGTTCGAGGGTGACGCGCGCGTTGTAGCTGACAAGCGGCGGCGGCTGCGAATGCAGTATCGCATCGACCATGGCAAGCGATGTGCGCCCCTCGAAGGGCAACCTTCCGGCCAGCAGTTCAAACAACACCACGCCCAGAGAAAATATGTCGGAACGCGCGTCTACGTCCTGCCCCAACGCCTGTTCGGGCGACATATAGGCGAAGGTTCCGACTACGAGCCCCGGCGCGGTTTTCATCAGATTGGTATCGAACAGGCCCGCCGTACCGCCTTCAAACTCCACGCCCTGGAACTTGGCGACTCCGAAATCGAGCACCTTGATGCGCCCGCCCTCGGCTATCATGACGTTCGACGGCTTGATGTCGCGGTGCACGATTCCGCGCTCGTGCGCCGCTGCGAGCGCATCCGCCATCTGATTCGCGATCTCTATGGATTCGGGCACGCTGAAACGGCCCAGATGATCCTTGATCGTGTGGCCCGCGACGTATTCCATGACGATGAAGCTGTAGCGGGCGCCGTTGCGCTCTATTTCGTCTATTTCGTAAATCGTCGCAATGTTGGGATGATTCAGGGCGGAAGCGGCGCGCGCCTCGCGCAGAAAACGCTGCCGCGCCATCTCGTTGGCCTGCGCTTCGGAAAGCATCAGCTTGAGCGCTACGGGCCGGTGCAGACGCAGATCCTCGGCCTTGTAGACCTCGCCCATCCCGCCCGCGCCGAGCCGTTCGAGAATCCGGTAGTGGGAAATCGTTTCGCCGATCATCGCGTCATTCATAAAGTCCAAACCGCTGCTCAATACTAAATCCAACCCCGCGGAAATGAAACCGGACGGACCCGGTTGTATCCTCTGCGTTTCGGAATAAAATGATCAAGCAAAACACCGTTTGCCTGTTGAACAACTATTGAACAACGATCGAACAACGATCGAGGAGAACGCCTGCATGAAAAAGAAACTCGCCATTGCCGCCTTCGCCGTATGTTTGCTCGCGCTCGGCTACGCGCTCGGCCGGCTCGATCCCGGATCGGGCGCCGCCGCCGCCGCCGACGAACGCGTATTCGAGATACGCACCTACACGACGCTCGAAGGCCGGCTCGAGGCGCTCAACGCCCGGTTCCGCAATCACACGACGCGATTGTTTGAAAAACACGGCATGACGAACATCGGCTACTGGACGCCGGCGGACGCGCCGCTCGCCTCCAATACGCTCATCTATATCGTGGCGCACGACAGCCGCGATGCGGCGCGCCGAAGCTGGGATGCATTTCGCAACGATCCCGAATGGCACAAGGCGCGCGATGCGTCGGAAGCCGACGGCAAGATCGTTGCCAAGCTCGAAAGCGTATTCCTGAAGCCGACCGATTACTCGAAGATGAAATAACGGAACAAACGGAAAATAGACGGAACAAACGGAAAGAATGGGGCTTTTTCGTATGTTTCGTCTATTTTCGTATGTTTCGTTATTATAAAAAAATAGCGGTGAATCGCGTGATTCACCGCTCCAAAGAGTCCATCAACTAAGCACCAGCTACGGAAGTATCCCGTGTAAAAACCGTTTCATAAATTCATCGCGTTTACTGGCCGCGCGAGGAGATGAAGTAGCTGAAGCCGACAAGCAGCGTATTCTGTCCGCGCACGAGCCTGCCTGTGGATTTGCTGAAGTAGTCGGCGTCGGACCAGTCGCGTCTGTACTCGAAGCGCGAAACCAGATTGCCTGCCAGCGCCACCTCCTGCGTGAAGGTCAGGCCCTTGAGCGTCTGCGCGGTTCCGGTTCTCAAACCGTCTGGATCGTCGAAGACTTCAAACCTCGGCGAAAACGCCAGACGCGAATTGAACGCGTACCTGAAGGCCGCCGCCAGCCCCTTCCAGTGGCCGCGCGGCTCGCCTATGTACTGGTCCGAACCGTATGCGAAGTTGGCCAGAAACGAGAGTTTCTCGCTCGCAGCATACGATACGACCGTATCGGCGAAGTGCCGCCACTCCTTGCTTGAATCCTGCTGTTCGGGTCCGCCCAGATAGGTCTGCGTGATGGCAAGCCGCGAGGTGGGCGCCAGTCCGACCGAGACGCCGTAGGTCTTGCCCTGGTTGTTGTCGATGAGGCTGTCCCAGCCGTTGACGAGAAATCCGCTGACCGAAACCTTGTTGTTGATCTCGTATTTGGCGCGCAGGCCCGTGTGGTAGTAGGGTCCGAGGCCGAACAGGTATGAGCGCGAGTAGTTGTAGTTGTCCTTGGTTTCGATTACTTCGGCTCCGGCCGGGGTGAAGAATTTGCCGAAGTCGAGCGTGAGTCCGCTGCCGATCGGGGCTACGTAGCTGACATAACCCTGAAGCATGTGCCTGATTGCGTCGCCGCCCGTGGGGTTGGGGCCGTTGACGATATCGACCGTGGGGCCGAAGCCGAGGTCTATCTTGAAGCCGAGCGGGTTTGCCAGATCGTTCTGTTTTTCGAGCGTGAATTTCGCCAGGTTCAGCGAGAAGCTGTTGTCCTGCGTATCGAAGGCGCGCCCCGTGTTGACGCGGCCGTCGGGGCGGTTGAAGTTATAGCTGTAATAACCGTCTACCAGGCCGCTGACTTCCACTTCGCGGAAGAAGTTCACGAATCCGCTGTTTTTCTTGGCGTCTTCCTGAATGGTCGAGACTTCCTTTTTCAGATCCGCAATCTGCACGGTCTGTTCGTTGATGGTCTCGGCGAGGTTTGGAGAGATGGGCGCCGCGGATGAGGTTTTGACGGCGAGTTTGGCTTCGAGATCGCGTATGCGCTCTTCGAGCGCGGTGACGATGCGCACAAGCTCCTCGGCGTCCACTTTGCCGTCCGCTTTGCCGGGGGCTTTTTTCGTTTCGGAATCGCTGTTGTTGCGGGCAATGGCGGAAGCGGTGGTTTGGGCCGCCGCCGCGCGCGCCGATACAGCCGTTATGAACATCGCCGAAACAATCATGGAAAGAGTTACGGAAAGAAAACCAGATGCAAATCGGGCCGGATTTCGCGTCGTACCAGTGCTCAGCATGTTGCCTCCTTACGGGTCGCTTGCGGCGCGTGCGCCGGTTTGCATCGCCCCTTGCGGGAGGCATACAATTCCTTCCGGCTGCACGGATGACCGCTTGCGGTTGTCAGTGTGGTTCCGATCAGGGGCTCTTCGCGATGATGTTGCCGCATCATCGGTCAAGCGAAGGGCCCTTGTTAATTTTGAACGCCGGGAAGGCAGGGAGAAGGGGAAGAAGAAGAAGTGCTGAGTGCGAGGAAGAAGTGCTGAGTGCTGAGTGCTGTTTGGAACTGAAGAACTTTCATATGGAGTATCTGTAAATAAAGTTCATGATTTCCTAATTGCACTCAGCACTCAGCACTCAGCACTCAGCACTTCTTCTTCTTCTTCTTCTTCCCCTTCTCCCTCCTGTTCCCAATCAAACAGCGTTCTCCCCGTGTTCGCCCGTGCGAATGCGGATCGCCTCCTCGACCGGGAGGACGAATATCTTGCCGTCTCCGAACTTTCCGGTTCGCGCCGATTTGACTACGGCGTCCACCGCGCGCTCTACGATCTCCTCGTCGATTACGCACTCGACCTTTATTTTCGGGACGAATTCGACCTTGTATTCGCTGCCGCGATAGACCTCCGTATGCCCCTTCTGGCGGCCGAAGCCCTTGATTTCGCTGACGGTCATGCCCTGCACGCCGAGCGTCTGAAGCGCGTCCTTCACGCTTTCGAGCAGGTGGGGGCGTATGATCGCTTCAATTTTCTTCATTATTTGCGTCTCCTTGTCTTTATGGCGCGTTTTTCGCAGCAGTCTCGTCAGGCGGCGGCATCGGCGAGCGCATCGCGGATCGCACACTCGATTGCAGGCAATTCCGCGTCCGGGAGTTTTGCGCCGCGAGCATCCGTGACATAGAAGATGTCGAGCGCCAGATTCTTCTCCGTAGCCACCTTTGCAAAATTTATATCCAGATCGCGCCCCGCAAGCGCGGAGGCTATGCGGTAGGCGAGCCCCGGCCTGTCCGCGGCCCGGACTTCCAGAATCGTGCTTCTGTCCGAAGACCGGTTGTCCCAGGCTATGCGCGTAGCCGTTGGGTTTGCGCGCAAGCGCCGCCCGAGCCTCGACGCTCCCGCGCGCAAGCGCCGCCTCACGGCCTCTGCAATGTCGGTTTCACCCGAAAGCGCGCGCCGGATTTCGGTCTCTATAAGCTCCCAGCGCCTCGGATCCGTGATCGGCTCTCCGGCCGTGTCGCGCACCTTTAATGAATCCACCGCCAGCCCGTCCGTGCGCGTGTTGAGCTGCACGCTCAGTATGTTTACTCCCTGCGCAGCCAGCGTCCCGGCAATCGCCGCAAACAAACCGCGCCGGTTGCGCGCGCACAGATGCAGATCCGTGCAGCGCGCCGAGGCGTTGACGCGCCAGCTCAAACGCACGGGCCGCGCGTTGAGCGCATGACACAGCCTTATATGCTCTATGATTACCTGCGGCGGCGTCTGCCGTGCGTAGGAATCGGGCAACAACCGGAAGTGCTCGCGCACCGCATCCACGTCGACTTCGCTTGCAAGCATCTGCGCGATCCGATGCCGCAGCGGTTCTATGTCCTCAAGCTCGGCCGCCCCGGGCGCAAGCGCCGCTTCGGCCTTCTGATAAAGCTCCCACAGCAGCGCGTCCTTCCACTCGTTCCATACGCCCGGACCCACGCCGTTTGTGTCCGCATAAGTCAGCAGACACAGCATCTTCAACCGGTCCGGCGTGCCCAGAGATGCGGCGAAATCGCGTATCACCTTCTCGTCCGAAAGATCCCGGCGCTGCGATATGTGCGACATCAGCAGGTGATGGCGTATCAGAAACAGCACGCCCTCGGCGGTCGACTCCTCCAGGTGCAGGCGCGCGCATATGCGCTCGGCGATCGTTACGCCCTTTTCCGTATGCCCGCCGCCGAGCCCCTTGCCGATATCGTGCAGCAGCAGACCCAGGTGCAGCACCGCCGGATCTTCGATTTCGGCGTAAATTCCGCGATAACGTTCGAGCAGACGGCTGCGCGATTCCGCCAGTTCGTCGAGCGCTTCGAGCGCGCGCAGGGTGTGCTCGTCTATCGTGTAGCGATGATAAAGATCGTGCTGCACAAGACACGTGATGCGCGCAAACTCGGGCAGGTATTTGCCGAGAAAACCCAGATCGTGCATCCGGCGCAGCACCGCCGCCGCCCGGCCGCGCGTGCGCAGCAGCTTCAGAAACGCACGCGCGGCTTCGGCCGAGGCGCGAAACCGCCGGTTGACTTCGGGCAAATGCCGCTCTACGGCCTCCTGCAACGAACCGCTGAACGCCGCGCCCGTAGCCTGCCCGTAGCCGAACGCCAGCAGCAACCGCTCGCCGTCGAGCGACTGCGCTTCGGGCGCAAGATCCAGTTCGCCGTCGCGCATGACAAAACCGCCCACAGCCGCCGTCTGCCGCGCCCTGGTAAACCATCGCCCGCGCGAGGGGCGCGCCGTCGCGCGCTGCAACCGCAGCGAGGTCAGACGGTGCAGCCTGCGCGCGTGCAGGTAATAGTCGCGCATGAAGACTTCCGAGGCCTGCGTCTGGCCCGTAGCCGTGTAGCCGAGATTGCGCGCCGCCTGCGCCTGCAGATCGAACGACAGCAGATCCGTCCTTCGACCGGTCAGGAAATGCATCTCGTTGCGCACTCGCAGCAGAAAATCGTAGTCCGCAGCAAGCGCCCGGGCCTCGCTTTCGGCGCGCTCGGCGCCGGGCTCCGCTGCGTGTTCGCCCGCCAGACGCAGCGCCCACTGCTGCGCGTGAACGTCGCGCAAACCGCCGGCGGTCTCCTTTATGTTCGGCTCCTGCATGCATACCGCCTCGCCGAACTTCGTATACCGCGAGACGCGCTCGGCCAGGATCTCTTCCAGCAGCGCCGCCCTGCGCGGCCTGTAAACATCGGCCTCCAGCTTCGAGGTCAATTCGGCGAACAGCGCACCGTGCCCCCACAACAGCCGCGCATCCAGCAGCGCCGTGCGCGATACCGCATCCTCCTTCGCCATCTGCATGCACTCGCGCAACGACCGTAAACTGTGGCCTACCGTGAAGCCGACGTCCCACAGCAAATACAGTATCGCCTCGCTCAGCCCCCGCGCCTCCGCCTCGTTGCGCCGCCCGCCGTACAAAAACATAATGTCAATGTCCGAATGCGGCGCAAGCTCCCGCCTTCCATACCCGCCGAGCGCTACTACCGCCAACCCCTCGCCCAGCGACCCGCGCTCCCCGGCCGCCGTCTCCGCCATACGCTGTATCAGCAGATCCACTATCAGGCTGCGCGCCTGAATAATCTCCGTTCCGCTCAGTCCGAACCTGTGCCGCAACCGCAACCGCTCGGTCTCGATCTTCAGAAACTTCCGCAACGCCGCAAGCCGCTCCCCGCCGCTCGCCGCCCCCCGGTCGATGCGGCGCAGCTTCTCGCCCGCGTGCTGCTCGATTGTCGCAAGATTGATCTGCATGCTCTTAAACGCCAAGCCTTCGTGATGACCCGGCCCGCTTTCGTGCAACTCCGATGCCATACCCGACGCCCCCCGCGCTTCACCCCTTGAAATCCATTCTTTGCCGCTACTTACCGCATTTTTTATCCCCTCCCCACTTACCCCCCGCTTACATACTCAACCGACAAAATTGTCGCCATTACTCCGATTTTTGACAGTAATGTCAAATCATCGGCTCCCCGTTTCGCCGGGTTCCCGGGCCCCCCGCCCCGCCCCGCATCGCGCATCATCGTGCGTTCGGGCGGGTAAGCGAGTGGTAGCGACAATTTTGTAGTTTGGATAGAGTGAGACGACAATGGTGTCGGAATGTATGGGGAAGGGGGGAGGGGAGAGGGAGGGTGGGGGAGGAGGGCGATGTGCGATGGGGACAGCAATATAGGGGGAATCGGGTAGTAGAGCGTGCGGGCGTGGTACGGGCCTTGCACCGCGATTTCGCATCATCAGGTTCAAGAGTTCCAAAAGGATTTATTTTGGGAGTGTGCGGTGTGTTTCCGCATTGGGGGTTGACGGCAACAGCCCCGGGAGTCGGGCGGAGCGGACTGCGGATCGGAACCCATACATCTGCAAGCAAAGGAGCAGCTATGGAAACAAAAGTGATTCTCGACACCCTATGGGTGATGACGGCCGGGTTTCTGGTTTTCTTTATGAACGCGGGTTTTGGAATGCTGGAAACGGGGCTGTGTCAGGGCAAGAATGCGGTCAACATTCTGGCGAAGAACTTCATAGTTTTCGCGGTTTCATCGGTCGCGTTCTGGTTGATCGGGTTCGGCATAATGTTCGGCGACGGCACGAGTTTTATGGGAACGAGCGGGTGGTTTCTGGGCGGCGGGGACAACAGTCCCGCGACGGGCGAGGAGTATACGGGCGTATTTACATCCCTTAACTGGACGGGCGTGCCGCTGGCGGCGAAGTTTTTCTTTCAGCTCGTATTCGCGGGCACTGCGGCCACGATCGTGAGCGGCGCGGTAGCCGAGCGCATCAAGTTCATAAGCTTCATCCTGTTTTCATTCGTTCTGGTGGCGATCATATATCCGATAGGCGGGCACTGGGCGTGGGGCGGCGGATGGCTTTCGACGCTTTCGACGCCGTTTGTGGATTTCGCCGGTTCGACCGTAGTGCACAGCGTGGGCGGGTGGGCGGCGCTTACGGGCGCATTCATTCTGGGTCCGCGCCTCGGCAAATACAGCAAGGGCGTGCTCGTGCGGCCCATACCGGGTCACAACATGAGTCTTGCGACGCTCGGCACGCTGATACTGTGGCTCGGATGGTTCGGCTTCAATCCGGGCTCGACTATGGCGGCGGATGCGGCGGCGATTGCAAAGATCGCGCTCAACACCAGCATGGCTGCGGCCGCCGGATGTCTGGGCGCGACCGCCATATCCTGGATAGTGATCAAGAAGCCCGACCTCAGCATGATCCTCAACGGCACGCTTGCAGGTCTTGTCGCAATCACCGCGCCGTGCAATTCGGTGGGCGTGGCGAGGTCGCTGCTGATTGGGTTGATCGGCGGCGTGCTCGTAGTATTCGCCGTGATCTTTTTTGATCGTATAGCGAAGATAGACGATCCCGTAGGCGCCATCAGCGTACATCTGGTAAACGGCGTATGGGGCACGCTTGCGGTTGGATTGTTCGCCGACGAGACGGGGCTGTTGCTGGGCGGCGGTTTCGCGCAGACGCTTACGCAATTGATGGGCATTGCGGGCGTAGGCGCGCTGACGCTTGTGGGAAGCTCGGCTGTCTGGTACGCGCTCAAGGCCACCATCGGCATACGCGTCACGCCCGAAGAAGAGTCCGAGGGGCTCGACACGGGCGAACACGGCATGGAGGCATATCCGCCGCCGCTCAACATAGCGCCGAGCGCTTCGAGCATTTCCTGAAAAAGACAAGAGAGATAACGGAACAAACGGAAATTGACGGAACAAACGGAAAGAAGACTGCTTGAGGTCTTTTCCGTTTGTTCCGTCAATTTCCGTTTGTTCCGTTATCTCTCTCGTCCCTCTTCCGCGTTCATCCCCGATTTTTCCGCATTCGTCCGAAAACCGGCTTCAAATTTGCTCACTCGTCCTAGACTTCGCGCGTTGTACAAGCGCATTTACTGAAAGGAGTCAGGCAGGATGAGGAGCATAAAAATCGGAATTGCGGTCATCTCAGCGATGATCGGCTGTTTATGCGGGTGGACGCCGGACCCGGCGGTCGGGCAGGGGGACAGGATCGGAGAGCTTGAATCGAGGCTCGAAAAAGAGCCGCGCAATGCTGCGCTGCTCGGCGAACTCGGCTGGGCGTATTTCTATCGGGGGCGCGACGGGGATGCGGCGGCGCTCGAGCGTGCAATAGATGTATTCGAGCGCGGCGCAGTCCTTGCCCCGCAGGACAGGTCCATACAGCGCGGGCTCGGGCTCGCCTGTTTTCTCAAGACCGCCTTTACTGCGCGCAGCGGCGCGGGCGCGGCCGAAATCCATGCGGCCTTCGACCGCACGCTCGCGGCCTTCGACCGGGCGCTCGAACGCACGCCTGATGATTCGCTGCTCGTAGGCGCGCACGGAGCGGCGCTTGTAATTGCGGGTGCGGTGCGCGGGCGTATGGATGCGGCGCGGCGGGGTGTGGAGCAGATGAATCGCGCCGTCAATCTGGCGCCCGAAAGCGTTCATCCCCGCCTGTTCCGCGGATTTACTCATCTCAACCTGCCCCCGGCGCTGCGCGATTCAAACATCGCGGCCGGCGATCTGCAGACCATTCTGCGAAAACTGCCTCCCGAATATAATGAGCAGGCGCAGGGCTCGGTGCGCGTGCTGCTCGGCGACCTCTATTTCGAGATGGCGGATCAACCGCGTGCACGCGCCGAATACCAGGCCGCTGCAAAAACCAAATCCGATGCGGCCGAAACTGCGCGCCTGCGTCTGAGTGCGCTCGCTGCGGGCGGGCCCGATGCAAAAGCAGTAGCCGCATACAGGCGCAACATCCTCAACTGTGCGACCTGTCATCGTGAGTGATCGCGGGGCGGGCGGCGCCGGGTGAAGATGCATTCGCACCCGGCGCTCCGTCGCCATTTGCAGACGCCGTATGAATGATTATTACCCGGCAATCCAGACGCTCGGTTATGCAGCGGGCACGGGGCTGTTCGGAGTGCTGGCGGTGCTGGCGTGGCGCGCGGAGCGCGTAGCGGGCGGCTCGCTCTCGGGCGTGCGTGCGGCGCTGCTCGGGTTGGTATGGAACGCAGGGCGTCTGGCGAAATACGCCGCATTGATTGCGGGCGCGGATACCGAAATGATCGCGCTGCGCACGGCGGACGCCGCGGCCTGGGGCGCTACGGCGCTGCTGCCTACGGCGATGCTTTCGCTCGCCGATGCAAACCTGAGCAAGTATCGTTGGGTGCGCGCCGCATCTTTTGCCGCCGGTATTGCGCTTGCCGCAGGCATCGCGCTTTCGCGACTGCCTCAGCCGCCGCTTGTGGATTTCGCATTGTGCCGGCGTTTATCGGCATTGAATCTGGCGATCCACGTAGTGATATGGATAGTATTGTTGCGCGGCGGGGCTGCGGCGCGTGCATCGGTGCAGACTTCCGCGCGCGTGATGATGGCGCTTGCGGCTGCGCTTGCTGCAGGGCTGCTGCTCTTGATGTGGGGCGACGAGGGGCGAAACTGGGTTCTGGCGCTGGAAACCCTCGCGCAGCAGGCGAGTCTGCCTATGGCGCTTGCGGCGCTTGCCGGTATGGCGCGGTATCGTTTCGCCGATACTTTCATCAAACGCAGCCTGACGGCGGCCGTCGCCGCAATCATCGCCGTTGCGGGCGCGCTGATTGTGCTGGATGCGCGATGGGACGGCCTGTTTGCGGCCTCGCCCGCAGCGGAATCCGCGCGTATGGTTGCGCTGACATTGCTGTTTGCGGCGCTGATACTGGCATTTCCCGGACTGGCGCGAATGGTGAACGTTGCGGCCGACCGCAGGATTTTCCGCCGCCCGGATTACCGCCGCCTTGCGCTGCACTTCGCACGCGATAGCGAAAGCGCCGAGGATGAAGCCGCGCTTGAGCGGCTCGCTTCCGAATACGCGCGCGAGGCGCTCGCAGCCGAGGGTGCAAGGTTTGCTCCGGCGGCCGAATCCGGCGCGGGAGAAACCGCGGTCCCGGTTGACGCCGCCGCCGGCCCGCGCGTGATGCTGATTGCGCCGGGCGAGGGTGGGCGCAGGTTGCTTTCCGATGAATGGCGGTTTCTCGAAGCCGTAGCCGCGCACATAGGGCGCAGGCTCGATGCAATCGACCGCGAGAGTGAACGGCGCGAGCGCGAGCGGCGCGAAGCGCATCTCGAACGCCTGCTGGTCGAAGCCGAACTCAAGGCCCTGCGCGCGCAGATTCATCCTCATTTCCTTTTCAATACGCTCAACACCATCGCCGATCTCATTGCCGCCGATCCCGTGCGGGCCGAATCTGTGACGGAGCGGTTGGCCGAAGTATTCCGCTACGCGCTGGCGGCAAGCGACCGCGAGCGCGTAACGCTCGGCGAAGAATTCGAGTTTCTCAAAACCTGTCTGGAAATCGAACGCGCGCGTTTCGGCCCGCGTTTGAGCATCGATATGCAACTCGAGGCCGAAGCTCGCACAACTCGCATCCCGCCGCTTTTGCTGCAACCGCTTGTGGAGAATGCGGTGCGGCACGGACTCTCGCCGCTGCCCGCCGGAGGGCGCGTATCGATTCGCGCCCGCATCGAGGGCGATCGGCTGCGCCTGATTGTAGAGGATGACGGAGTGGGCTTTGGCCCGGATGCATTGCATAAAAGCGGCGGCGCACGCGGCGTCGGATTGCGCAACGTGCGCGAACGTATCGCTGCAATTTACGGCGCCGAGGCTGAATTCCGCATCGAGAGCCCATTGCAGGCTGCGACCGGCGAACACCTGTTTACCGGTACCCGCATCACGCTGGAGATTCCGACCCGGATTCCGGCTGAACCGGTCCACGGCGGATTGGCGCAAAGCGTGAGACGGAAAGAGAGATGACGGAACAAACGAAAAAGAGATGACGGAACAGACGAAAATGGATGGAACAAGCGAAAGACCGGATGAAACTGAGGACTTTGATCATAGACGATGAGGCTTCGGCCCGGGCGCGGTTGCGCAGGCTGCTGGCCGCGCACGCGGAAATAGAGCTTGTAGGCGAGGCGTTCGACGGGCTCGAAGCGACCCTGGAGATCGAGCAGTTGAAGCCGGATCTCGTTTTTCTCGATGTGCAGATGCCGGGCAGGGACGGCTTCGAGGTGCTGCGCGCACTGCGCAGTCCGCCGCTTATTATCTTCGCCACGGCTTACGACGAATATGCGCTTGCCGCCTTCGAAGCCAACGCAGTCGGCTACCTGCTCAAACCCGTCGCGCGCGAACGCCTGGCCGCAAGCATCGAGCGCGCCCGGCAGCTTGCCTGCAGCGCATCCGAACGCCGCGACGAAGCCGCACGCATTGCGAAACTCGCTTCCTCCACAGCCGGACCTCTGGAACAGATCGTAGCAAGTCGCGGCGGGCGGTTGCTGCTGTTGCCGCTTGCGCAAATAGTTTTTCTGCGCGTCGAGCACGGAATCCTGCGCGCGCATACCGCAGACGAAAACTACGCTACCGATTATCAAATAAACGAAGTCGCACGACGTCTGCCCGATCCGCCCTTTTTCCGCGCGCATCGTTCGGCGATAGTCAACCTGCGCCGCGTGCGCGAAATCGTTCGCGAACCGAAGAGCGTCTATTCGCTGATCATGCACGACGCCGCGCATACGGAAATCGCGGTCAGCGAACGCAACTCGCAGCGGTTGCGTAAAAGGCTCGGACTTTGACCGGCTGCGCACGAACCTGATTACTGCACCCGATTCGCAATCCCGTCTCCCCCTCCCGCAGATCACTCCGCCCTCAAGCTTGAGTTGCCGCAGCAGAGAATGTTATAGAACGGTTTAATTCACAATCCGGTTTTGGCCGCGTGCAACGTATTTCTCAAAGGATTTCTTCAGTATGTTTCCGTCGTTTCCATCCCAGTCCGTCAAACAATATCTGATCGACCTCATACGCGACCGTTTCGATATTGCGCTTACCGACATCGCAAGCGAGTCGCCGCCGCGCACATCGCTCGGGGACCTGGCGTTTCCCGTAGCCTTCGAGCTTGCAAAACGCCTCAAAGCCGCAACGGGCGAAAAACACAATCCGCGCCAGCTCGCCTCCACTCTCGCCTCCGCCCTGGAGCAACTGCCCGGGCTTGCGCGCGTAGAGGTCGCGGGCGCGGGGTACTTGAACGTATTCTTCGATCGCGCCGCGCTTTTCCGCGAGTGGATTTGCACCGCCGGCTCCCCGCCCGCAGCCAAACCCGGAAAACTCATCGTAGAGCATACGTCGATCAATCCGAACAAGGCCGCGCACATAGGGCACGTGCGAAATGCGGTGCTCGGCGATACGGTTGTGCGTATGCTGCGCGCGGCGGGCGAAACCGTAGAGGTGCACAATTACATCGACAACACGGGCGTGCAGGTAGCCGACGTCGTAGTCGGATTTCTTTATCTCGAAGGGCGCACGCCGGACGTGATAAAGGCGATCGCGGAGTCGGAGTCGCGCTTCGATTATTACTGCTGGGATCTGTATGCGCGCGTGGGCGCGTGGTACGAGGCCGACAAATCGCGGCTCGATCTGCGCGCGCGCACGCTGCACGAAATCGAGGCCGATGAGGGCGCGGCGGCCGAGGCCGGAGAATTCATCGCCGGGCGCATAGTCCAAGCGCATCTTGCGACGATGGCGCGCCTCGACATCAGCTACGAACTGCTGGCGCGCGAAAGCGAAATCCTGCACCTGCATTTCTGGGCGCACGCCTTCGAGCGGCTCAAACAGACGGGCGCGATAGTTTACGAAACCGAGGGCCGCAACCGGGGCTGCTGGGTGATGCCGAGCGAGGATGCATCCCGGAATGTCGAGGGCGAACACGACGCCGACAAGATAATCGTGCGCTCGAACGGAACGGTTACCTACACGGGAAAGGACATCGCCTATCATCTGTGGAAGCTCGGAAAACTAGGCCTCGATTTCCACTACCGGCCGCTTGCGCCCGACCATCGCGGAAATCAGGTATGGGTGACTACGAGCCGCGCCGACCAGGCCGTCGATCCGCATCCCTCTTTCGGCAATGGGACCGCGTTTTTGAACGTCATCGACGTGGGGCAATCCTATCCGCAGGCGAACGTCAAGCGCGGCGTAATGGCGATAGATCACGATGAAAGGGTCGCGCGCAGCGCGCATCTGGCTTACGAAAAAGTGACGCTGACGCCCGAGGCGGCTGCGGAACTCGGCGTAGAGCTTTCCGATGCGGACGCGCAGCGCCGGCAGATCGGCATGTCGGGACGCAAGGGGCTGGGCGTAAAGGCGGACGACCTCATAGACCGTCTGGAACAGAACGCTCTGGCCGAGGTCGCCTCCCGGCATCCGGACCTGAACGGGGATGTACGGAAGGGAATCGCGCAGCAGATAGCAAGGGCGGCGCTGCGCTACTTTCTGCTCAAGTTCACGCGCACCTCGATCATAGCCTTCGATTTCAGGGAGGCATTGAGTTTTGAAGGTGAAACCGGCCCTTATCTTCAATATTCGGTCGTGCGCGCGCGCAACATTTTCCGCAAGCTCGGGCGCACGCCGGACCAGGTGCTCGCCGATCTTTCCGATTGCAGCGCAGAGCAGATCGAAGCATTTTTTGCAGACGAGGCGGGCGATGATTTGTGGGCGCTTGCAAGTTTTGCTGCGCGGCTGGATGAAACGCTTGCCGCGGCTGCGGCGAATTTCGAGCCCACGCAGGTAGTGAAATACGCCTTTCAGCTTGCAAAGCAGTTCAATCTCTTCTACCACAACCATCACATACTGAGCGAAGCGGACGCGGCGCGAAAGACGCTGTTGCTTGCGATGGCGGATCTGGTGAGGCGGCAACTGGAGCGCTCGCTTGCGCTGCTCGGCATCGAGGCCCCGGAGAGGATGTGAACAAGTGCAGCCGAGAGATGAAGAGATAAGAGAGATTAACGGAACAGACGAAATAAACGAAACAGACGAAAAAAGGTACAGTCAGGTTTTCTTTCCGTTTGTTTCGTTTATTTCGTCTGTTCCGTTAATCTCTCTTATCTCTTAGGTGAATCGCGATGTTGATAGTAATGAAACCGGACGCGACCGAAGCAGACATTCGGCGCGTTCTGGATGCGATACAAACGCTAGGCCTGAAGGGGCATCCGATGCCCGGCGCGCAGCGCACCGCCATCGGCATCACCGGCAATCAGGGCGCGGTCGATCCGTCGCCGTTCGCCGATTTGCCCGGCGTCGCCGAATGCGTGCGCGTCTCAAAACCCTACAAACTCGTCACCCGGGATCTGCGCCCGGACAAAACCGTCATTCGTTTTCGTGATACGGGCGCCGAGATCGGCGGGCGCGAGTTTGCGGTGATTGCGGGCGTATGCGCGGTGGAGTCGCGCGAACAGACGCGCTCTACGGCGCAGGCGGTAGCCGAAGCCGGATGCCGGTTTTTTCGCGGCGGGGCGTTCAAGCCGCGCACATCGCCCTATGCCTTTCAGGGGCTGGCCGAAGAGGGATTGAAGATACTCGCCGAGGTGCGCGAAGAGTTCGGGTTGAAGATCGTCACCGAGGCTACGGACGAACCGGCTCTCGATCTGGTGGAAAAATACGCCGATGTAATCCAGATCGGTGCGCGCAACATGCAGAACTTCAGCCTGCTCAGGCGCGCCGGACGCGCGCGCAAACCCGTGCTACTCAAACGCGGCATGGCCTCGACGGTCGAGGAATTCCTGCTCGCGGCGGAATACATCATGGCCGAGGGCAACTACGACGTGATACTGTGCGAACGCGGCGTCAGAACCTTCGCCAATCACACGCGCTTTACGCTCGATCTGTCGCTCGTCCCCGAAGTCCGGCGCATATCGCACCTGCCCGTGATCGTAGATCCCAGCCATTCCACGGGTACGCGCGAAAAAGTCATTCCGCTTGCGCGGGCGGGCGCGGCTGTGGGCGCCGACGGGCTTCTCGTAGACGTTCATCCATATCCGGAGCGCGCCTTGTGCGACGGGCCGCAGGCGCTGCTTTTCGATATGTTCCGCGAAATGATGGGCGAGGTGCGCGCCATCGCCGAAATCGTGAGAAGGTGAGAAGATGAACCGCGGAAGACGCGGAAAGACGCGGAAAGCGCGGAAAGATAATCCCCGGTCTTTATTTTCCGCGCCTTCCGCGTGTTGCGTGGTTTATCTCGCTATCGAGAAATTGACCCTGCGATCGGCCGTGGTTTTTGCAAACCGGTCTATTACAAGCAGCCGCAGTTCGTAATCCCCGGGTTCAAACCCCTGCAACGACAGGCGCGCCGCGTAAGGTATGCGCAGCGGATCGGCGAGTTCGTCCGCCGGTATGCGCACAAGCGGCGTAGAGTAGATGAGTTTGCTGCCCGCAAACACCTGCGATTGAACCACGAGATCGGCCCGCCCCTTATCTACCTTTGCGTTGTAGGCGAAGATCAGGAAATCTATGCTGTCTGCGGGCGAAAAACGGCGCGATGCCTGCGTCGGGCGCGGCTCGTAGCCTGCGGGTTCGGATGCGGTTTCGGCCTGCGCGGGCGGTTCGGCCGTCGTCAGCATAAGGCTCGACAGCGTCAGCTTCTTCTGCGATGTGTCGGTGACCTCCACCCACCGCGTAGCGCTGCCCATCTGCCCCGTTGCTTCTTCGCGCACGGCGATGCGCGCCTGATAAAAGCCCGGTTTCAACTGCGCGATCTTGCGGTAGGTAAAGCCGCGCCGCACGATGCGCTCGTGCACTGCGGGCGGAAGGTTCAGGTCTATCTTGTCGCTGAACTGGCGCGCAATCTTGCCGCGCTCGTCGAATACCACGGTGACGATATCGAGCGTGGTTCGGAGGCGTTCTTCCGCCGCGGTAAATCGCAGCGTAGCGGCGTCTATCTGCGCGGTGATGACGGCGATCGAGCCGGATTCTTCGGTATCGACGAAGTCGGCGGCGAATTCAACGGGAATTTCTCGCAGCGGAAACAGTTTGCTCAGGCCCTTGCGTATTTCCTCTTCCTTGAGCGAGAGCACCGCTTTTTCGCCCTTCTTTTCGGCGTCTCTGGCGCGCGTGGCGGCCCGGGCTTCGGCGCGCGCTGCGGCCCGGTCGTCGGGCGCAAAATACCCCTTGCGCGTGCGCACTTTCAGATCCCTGTGATTCGGCAAACGCACTTCTATCTTCCGGAAGCGTCCGTCGCGGTAGGACTGTTCGGGTTCCCACGCAATGACGTAGTAGGTTTCGTTGTCTGCGAGTATGCGTTCGAGCGCGAGCGAGAGGTTGTTGTTGTTGAATACGGGAAAACCTCCCGTGTCGCGCGCAAGCGCGTTGAGCCCGTCGCGCTGCGCTTCGAGCCCGCTCGACTCTATGCGCGAACGCGCACCCGGAAGGGCAAGCTCTATGCCCGAGGGCTGCGATGCATCGCCTGCGGGCGTCGTCGCATAGAGTCCGCGCGCGTCTATGGAATAAATCACGACTCCGGCGCGCGTTGCGGCATCGGTTATGCGCCGAATGTCGAGATGCCGGGCGTTATTGGTTCCGCCGAGAAAGAATCCGTCCGAAAGCAGCACTACGAGTTTGCGGCCCGGCAGTTCGCGCAGATTGCGCACCGTACCCTCTACGGCGATGAGCGTAGAGTTCGTATAGTTGGCGTTTTCGGCCACGATCTGGCGGGCGCGGCTGCGCGCCTGCTGCGCGGCGCGTTCGCGCGGAGACATACCGCCCGTGGTTGCCGCCGCGCCCCCCGCGCCTCCGCCTCCGCCGCCTCCGCCGGGTTGAGGGGGAGTTGCGGTTTGCGGGCTTTCGAGGCGCAGGAGTTCCTGCACGGCGAGTTCGAGCGCGTCCGGGTCGCCGAGGTCTATGAGTTCGGCCTGATAGTCGGTGATTCTGGGAACGTCGAAGGGCGTAGTGGCGCTGCGCTGCTGCACGCTCAGGCGGTTGATGGCGCGTTCGAGTATGGTGCGATCGTCGGTGAACTGCTGGAACAGGCCGATGGTTCCGCTCGTGGCGGCGATTGCCACCTGATCGCCCGCGGCCATCTGTTCGCGCAGGAAGCGTTCGAGCGTCCGTTTTGCGAAAGACAGGTTTTCGGGCGCGAGATGAAAATCATCCACGAGAAGCACTATGTGGCGGCCCCGCACCTCTACGGGCACGGGCGCGCTGTTGCTTCCGGGATTGTTTACTGACGGTGTGCGGCGCGCAGCGGTAGTGATCCAGGCGGCGGGGCGCGATGCAGTGCCCACGGCGAAGTGCGAGATCTGCTGCGGGCGGCCGTCTTCGAGCAGTTCGAAGTCATCGCGCCCGAGCCCGCCTACGAGCTTGCCCTCGCGGTTCGTGACGACGAAATCTATCTGCACAAGCTCGGTCGCTATGCGCACGACGGGTTCCTGCGGTGCGGGCGTCGGAGTTTGCGCCGGAGTTTGCGTCGGAGTTTGCGTCGGAGTTTGATTTCCGGGAAGCGTTTCAGACGCGTGCTGACGCGGTTCGGCGCTTGCAGTCTTCACATTAGGTATCGCGTAAAGAGCGGCGTAAAGTCCTGCGGCGAGCATGCACAGAAGGATTGCAGACGCGGCGCGGCGCGGCGCTCGGCGCCCGGTGGTGGAATGGCGGCGGTGCGGCCCGGTAAACATAATCGGCCTGCTCCTCAGAAATTTTTACAATCTTAACACTTTCGGGCCGATTTCAAGGCCCGCTGCGGGATTTCTTCGGTCCTCCCGCCGGGTGAAGCAAACCGGGACGGAACATTTTACGCTCGACAGTGGTATCTTTATACGTGCGTTATAAGCGCGTTGCGCAGCGTTAAAACGTATTCAAAACGTATTCCAAAGGAGTAACGCAGATGAAAACCTATCATATTACGGGGCGTCAACTGGCGCTGCTGGCGCTGATAACGGGACTGTTCGCCGCGGGCGCCGTAGTGCTGTACGACCGTATCGGGGCGGATCTTCGCGGCAGGCTTGCCGGAGCCCGCAGTGACGAGCAGGCGCGCACTGCGTCTGCGGCCCAGGTATCGGGCATCACCGATCCGTCCGTAGCCACCGACGAGCGCAACAATCAGGAAGTTTACCGCGCAAGCAGTCCGAGCGTGGTCAACATTACCTCAACGACGCTTGTGCGCGATTGGTTCCGTTACTATCCGCAGGAGGGCACGGGCTCGGGTTCGATACTGGACGCCGAAGGCCACATACTGACGAACTTTCACGTCATTCAGGGCGCGCAGAAACTCGACGTAGCTCTTGCCAACGAGCATCACTATGAAGCGAAGATCGTGGGTATAGATCCGGACAACGATCTGGCGGTGATCAAGATCACCGCGCCGCGCGAAAGCCTGCGGCCCATACCGTTCGGCGATTCAAAGGATGTTTTCGTCGGCCAGAAAGTGCTTGCAATCGGCAACCCCTTCGGACTCGACCGCACGCTGACGACCGGAATAGTTTCGGGCTTGTCGCGCCCGCTGCGCTCGGAGTTTACGGGCCGCCTGATAGAGGGCGGCGTCATACAGACCGACGCATCGATCAATCCCGGCAATTCGGGCGGGCCGCTGCTGGATTCGCGCGGCCGCATGATCGGCATCAATACGATGATCTACTCGCCGTCGGGCGGTTCGGTGGGCATAGGCTTCGCGGTTCCGGTAGAGACGGCGAGACGGCTGCTGCCGGATCTGCTGGCTTATGGGCGGGTGCGGCGGCCGAAGCTGGGCATAGTGCCGTATGAACTGGACGCGCGACTTGCCGATGCGCTCGAACTTCCGGTCAAGCAGGGGCTGATGATCGTGCAGACGGTGCAGGGCGGCGCGGCGGATCTGGCGGGGCTGCGCGGCGGCACTCAGCCGGCGCAGGTGGGTCAGGATGTCATATACCTCGGCGGCGATGTGATAACGGGCATCGACGGACAGCCCGTGCGCACGCGCGACGATCTGGACCGCGCGCTCTCGGACAAAAAAATCGGCGACAGGGTCGAAGTCGAAGCCTACCGCAACCAGCGCCGCATGACGTTTACCGTTCAACTCTCCGAACCGCCCGAAGCGACGCGCCGAAGAAGTTGAAAAAGAGGGAAGAGATAACGGAACAAACGAAATGAGACGAAACAGACGGAAATACCGGGTTTTCGGTGATTTCCGTCTGTTTCGTCTTATTTCGTTTGTTCCGTTATCTCTTATTGTCCGCGGAAGGAGCGCGCCATCTGATCGGTCTGATTGCGTATGGGGCCGAGTATGTGGCGGCGGCCCGTAAAGCGCAGCACGAAGATCGTTGTGGGATTGGCGCGCAGGTAGTATACGCGGCCGAGCATGGGCTGGCCTCCCACGGTGTAGTCGTAGGTGACGAGCGCGCCGTCGGCGCCGCCGCGGAAGTTTTCTATCGAGCCTTTGACGTAGCCGGGCTGGAAGCGAAGGGTTTTTTCCTCGTCGCCTTTTGCGAATTCCAGCGGTTCGACGCCCTCTTCGACCGTTGCGCGCCGTATCTTGAGCATGCCGTGTTCGTTGACGTTATAGACGATCTTTACGTCGGGCCGCCCGAGCCCGTCGCGGCTGACTACGGCCGACCAGCCGCGCGCAAGCGTCAGGCTGTAGGCGCCCTCGGGATCTTCAAAAACTTCGGGCGTGGATTGTGCGCGCGCATCGGGCGCGGCGGCGACGATCACGCCGCACAGCAAACACAAGGGTAAGCGCAAGAATCGTTTCATACTGCATTTTCCTTCCAGTTGATCCTGCGCCCGTCGCCTATGAGCGCCTTGAGTTCCGCACCGCCGAAAACCTGGGCGAGGGCTGCGCGCTGTAGTTCGACAAGCGCCGCGCCGCCCCGGTCGGCGGCCTCGATCATTTCATTCATCTGCGCGCGGTCAAAGGGTTCGGTTTCGGCCGTGCCCTGTATTTCCACAAACCTTCCGTCGCCCGTGCGCACTACGTTCATATCCACTTCGGCGCGCGAATCCTCGCCGTAATCCAGATCCAGAAGCACGCGCCCGTCGACTATGCCCACGCTTACCGCCGCGACGAAATCGCGCAGCGGCGCGCGCAGCAGCCGTCCCGAAGCCAGCCCGCGTTCGAGCGCGAGCGCGAGCGCCACGAAACCGCCCGTAATCGCGGCCGTGCGCGTGCCGCCGTCGGCCTGCAGCACGTCGCAATCGACCGTCACGGTGCGTTCGCCGAGAGCCGCCATATCGATTACGGAACGCAGGCTGCGCCCGATGAGCCGCTGAATTTCGTGCGTTCTGCCCGACGGGCCGCCGCGTCCGGTTTCGCGCGGCGTGCGCGACTGCGTTGCGCGCGGCAGCATCGAGTATTCGGCCGTTACCCAGCCCGCGCCCTTGCCCTTCAGAAACGGCGGCACGCGGTCGTCGAGGCTTGCGTTGCACAGCACGCGCGTAGAGCCTGCTTCTATGAGCACGGAACCTTCGGCGTAGCGCGTAAAGTCCGCAGTTATGCGTACCGCACGCAGGTCGTACTGTGTGCGTCCGTCGGCGCGCGCCGGTTCGGTAGATGAACTTATCGGGGAATTGGTCATGATCAAAGTATGATTGGTCGGTCGGGAAGAGAGATAACGGAACAAACGAAATGAAACGAAAATTACGGAAAACTTGAACATTTCCGTCTGTTTCGTGTTTTTTCGTTTGTTCCGTTATCTCTCTATAATGGAGGTGGAGAGAATCGAACTCTCGTCTGGCAGCCGTCAACGCAGGAATCTACATACTTAGCCGCTTCGTTCGCTTCTTGCCGGCGCGCAGCAGACCGAAGCGGCGAAGGACTGCGCGCCCGCAAGACCGGTTTATCTCGCCGACTGACCCCGGTCGATGCCGGTCGGCCAGCCCGTCTGAGGTGACGCTCGGTTTCGCGCCGACGGACCGAGCGCGAAGCGAACGGGCTGTGAACTAGGATTTAACTAGGCAGCCATTGCGAGTTCATTGTTCGCAATTAAGGTTTTGCTTGTCTTTTACGAGATTCAAGCTCCTCGGTATGCATCCGGCGCCTCGGGACTTCCATCGAAACCAATGCACCCCCAAGGCCTGTCAAATAACGTTTCAACAAACCGTTTACGAGTCTACGCGCCGCCTTCGTGCGGTGTCAAGACGGGCCATCCGCAACTGGGTACGCACGCGCCCTCGCGTGCTATTGTTCGTCACAAACCGCACGCGAGGGCGCGTGCGTACCCAGTGATGCGTCCCTATGTTTCGTGGTCTGATTTAAGGATGACAACGATTTGTTGACTCTCATAGAGGCGCATATTAGAGTATAGCGGCCGTTGCAAGAGTCCGCTTCGGGGCTCTTCAAGAGTTTGTTCGGATTTCAGTTATGTTCAAGAAGATGCCGGCGGACTTTTCCTGACCGAGGGTCGGCGGGAGGCGCGACTTTGACACGCGCCGGAGTTGCGGAAAAAAACTTGGTGCTGCCTCGGCATGAGGTTTCCTTTAGGGTTCGTCTTCGGGGTCGAGGTGCGTCCGGGGACGGAAACGGAGGGCGGAATTTATGGCGACAATCAGGGCGGCGATGAAAAGGGCGGCGATGAAATCGGATAAAGCAGGCGGGTGCGGCGTTTATATGCGTCTGCTGCTTGCCGTTGCGTTGTGTGGGGCATTTGCGCCGGCGGCTTTTTCGAATTCCGCCCCGCTCGGGGAACTGCTTGCCGCGCGCGGCGCATCGGTCGATGATTCGATTGCGAGTCCGGGGCTGACGCTGCTGCAGGGCAGCCGGGTCAAAACCAGCGCGCAGGGCGGCGCCGTGCTCAACCTCGGCCGTCTCGGTCGCGTCACGCTCGGCCCCGAATCCGAACTCGTCCTTGAGTCCTCGGGCAACTCGCTCAGCGGCCGGCTGAATTCGGGCTGGATGATCGTAAGCTCGCCCAGGGGCGTGGGCGTGGCGATCAAAACCGCCGACGGCTTTGCCGCCGCCGACGGCGCGGAAGCCTCTACATTGCGCATAGACGTGACGCAGGAAACTACGCGCGTAGAGGCGGCCGGAATCGCCAGCGTGCAATCGGGCGCGATGAGGCAGATGGTGCGCGCGGGAGAGGAACTCGAAATCAGCCGCGCCGCGTCGGGCGCGCTTCCGGAGTTCAGCCGCTACACCGTAGATTCGGGCCTCGCCGCCGCCGCCGCAGCAGCAGCCGAACGCGCAGCGGCCGCATCTTTCAGCGCAGCGCTATCGACCGGCGTGCGCGCCGCGTTCGAAAGCATAACGCTCGATCAGACGATTGCGCCCGCTCCGACGATGTCGAACACGCTCAAACCGGTTTCGGGCGACACGCCCATCATTACCACGCCGTCGCAGGAAATCACGTGCGGCGATTTCAATGAAAACTGCGTGGATTGCCAGGTTTTCCCGCAACTGGTCAAGGCGAAGGCCGGATGCACGCTCGCTTTCATCGTTCATCTCCAGAACGTACTCGCAACCTCGCAGGTTTCGGTCGGGCCGTTTATGAACGGCGCCTGTTTCTATATATTTCCCGGAGCTCCGCAGGTAGTACAGATCCCGCCCGGCGGATCCTACTACTTCCAGATCAATGCCAACAATTGCACGGTAGCGCAGACGCGGTCGGCGGCAAACGCGCTGATCGTCATAGAAACCAATACGTGCGGCACGAAATACGTGCAGGTCGAATGGGCGACTCCCTGCCGGTAAACGCCGATGCCCGAGCGGCTTTCGGTCGTTGGGGTTGCATCATCGGCTGTGTTTGTTGATCCGTCCTGATGCAGTTTGAATTCAGCCTCCGCCGGCCGTGGTCGCGGCTGGCGTTGGTAATTGGGGTTTCGTTTGCCTGTGCGCTCGCCGCACAGATCCTTGCAGCCCGCTTTATCATCGGTTCCCTCGCGGATTCCCGCACAACGCTGACGAAGGATGAACTCTTTTCGGCAGCGCGCACCTTCCCCGACTCTCCCACTCTTCAGGCGCTGATTGCGGAAACCGAGATACTTGCAGCCGTCGACCACGAATCGACCGCTGCACGCGCAGAAACCGCTGCCGGACGCGCCGTCGATCTAACGCCCGCTCGCTACGACTACCACCTGCTGCTTGCCGCTGCGCGCGAACAGCGCGGGGACGTTTCGGGAGCCGAAGCCGCGCTGCGCGAGGCTCTTGCCCGCTCGCCCGAACGTACGGAAATACACTGGCGGCTGGCTAATCTGCTGCTGCGCGCCGGAAAACTCCCGGATGCATTGCCGCATTTTGCGCGCGCCGCCGAAGCGCAACCGCGCCTGCTTACGCAGATACTCTCGCTTGTGTGGAACATCTCGGGCGGAAACATAGACGCACTCGAAGCCGCCGCCGGCTCGACGCCCAAGGCGCGTTCGGATCTTGCGTTTTTTCTGCTGCGCCGCGACCGCGTCGATGCAAGCATCCGCGTATTTGAAAGCATACCGCTCACCTCGCGCCTCGCATCGGATGAAACCGCTCCTTACATCACCGGCCTTATGAATCTGGGGCGCCTGGAAGAGGCGCGCAGGGTTTGGGGCGGACTGGTTGCGCACAGCGCGGAAGATCTGGAATCCCGCGTATGGAATCCGGGCTTCGAAATCGATCCGCACCCGATCGACAACTTCGACTGGAAACTGTCAAGCAACAAATGGGCGCGCGTGTCCATAGACCCGGCTGCGGGGCGCTCGGGCTCGCGCTCGCTGCGCATAGATTTTCTGGGCGTGGATACGCCGCGCCTGGATTCCGAAATCCGGCAGCAGATCCTCGTCGCGCCGGGCCGCCGCTACCGCCTGCGCTGCTTCGTAAAAACCCAGGATCTCGTCATACGCGAAGGCCCGCGCCTCGCCGTTACGAGCATCGACGGCAGCGTGCAGTACGCGCTTTCGGCCCCCATTGCACGCGGCACAATCGGCTGGACCGAAATTTCGCTGGAATTCACGGCGCCGAAAGCCCCGCCTACCGTGATGATTTCCGTCAAGCGCATACCCGTATTCAGCTACGATGAACCCGCGCGCGGCGCCCTATGGCTCGACGATTTTTCGGTAACCGAGGGCCCGTGACGAAGGAAGATGAAGAGGGATAACGAAACAAACGAAAATAGACGGAGACTACGGAAAGGATTTTTTTCGTATTTTTCGTTTCCTTCCGTTTTTTCCGTCGCCTCTGTTCAACTCGACCGCATAATCGCGTGGGGGCTGGCGGCGACCATCGTATTCGCGGCGCTGGCGCACGGCGCCATAGAGCCCTGGTCCGCGGCAATCGTCGCCGGTGCGATCCTGTTTTTTGTTTTTCTATGGTCGATCAGGGCGGCCGTAAGCGGGCGGTTGCGGTTGTCTATCCCTTCGGTGATATGGCCGATTGCGGCGCTTGCAGTATGGAGCGCGATTCAGGGCGCATCGTGGACGGGAGAAAACGGGCGCAGAATCAGCCTTTCGCTCGATCCGGACGCAACGCGCGGCGCGGCGCTGTGGATTGCGCTGCTGGGCGCCGCCGGACTGCTTGCCGTAAACTTCTGGACGCAGCGGCAAAGGCTGCGCGCGTTTGCGTGGTTTATTACCGTATTCGGATTTCTGCTCTCGGTGTTCGCCCTGATTCAGAAGTTCACCTGGAACGGACGGTTTTACTGGATCAGGCCCGGCGGCGATGCCACGGCCATTTTCGGCCCGTTCATCAATCACAACCTGTACGCGGGATATATGGAACTGCTCGCGGCAATGCCCGTAGGTCTGCTGCTTGCGCGCGCCGTGCGCGGTCCGGCGCGGCTGTTCTGCGCCTTTGCCGCCGTGATTATGAGCGTATCGATAATCTTTTCGCTCTCGCGCGGCGGAATGATTTCACTGGCCGCGCTGCTGATTTTCATCGGCGTGATGAGCGCGCGGCGCGAACGCGCAAGAAGTCGCCGGCGAGAGATGGATTGGGATGACGAGGACGCATATTTTGACGCGGGCGATGCGGCGGGCGATATGCCGGGCGCAAGCGGCCGCCGCGCGTGGCTGCCGCAGTTGGCCGCCGTAGGCGCAATCTTTGTCGCGATTCTCGCGGGATTGCTCTGGCTCGGACCCGATACCGTGGCCAGCCGTTTGACTCAGGGCCGGTTGACGGGAGACGACATTCAGGGGCCGAGTTTTTACGCCAGCCGCGGCTGGATATGGAAGGATACGTGGGATATGTTCCGCGATCGTCCATTGACCGGCGTGGGTCTGGGGGCTTACGAAACCGCGTTTCCTCGATATACGCATACCGACGGAACCTATATAGTCAGGCAGGCGCACAACGACTACCTGCAGATACTCGCCGACGGCGGGGTGGCGGGAGCGGGGATCGCGTTATGGTTTCTTGCGGTATTTTTTCGCGCAATCGGGCGCGGAGCGGCGTCCGGAGACCCCTGGGTTGCGGGTGTGGCGCTCGGTGCGGGCGCCGGAGCGTTCGGCGTGCTTGTGCACAGCATCTTTGATTTCAATTTGCAGATTCCGGGAACGGCGCTGCTGTTTGTAGTGCTCGTATCGATCGTGGGGCGGCTTGGCGATACGGTCGATTCAAAGGGTGCAGCGGCATCCGCGTCGGGTCGGGTGCACCCGGAAATCATCGGATGAGCCGAAGCCGCCCTATCGGCCTGTTTGCCCTGTCCGCGTCGATATGTCTGATATGGGGTGCGGGTGTTTTCCTCGAACCGGATACTGCGCTGACAAACGACAGCGGCGGTTACCGGTGGCTTGCCGCCGAACTGTGGCGGGGCGGATTCCCGGATCTTTTCCGCACGCCCGGATACCCGCTGTTTCTGGCCGTAATCGGCGGGCATACGGAAACCGGGTTGATCGCGGTAATACTCGTTCAGATCATCCTGCACGCATCGAGCGCGTTATTGACGGCATCGGTTGCCGCGCGACTGACGGATGATCCGGGTGCGGGCCTGTTATGCGGAATCTTTGTGGCGCTTTCGCCGGTCTTGATCGCCGGATCGCTGCAGGTGATGAGCGAAACGCTGTTTGTATTTCTTGCAGTGGCCGCGCTGTATACGGCGCTCGTCTACGGCTCAGTAACCGGCTCGATTGCGCAGGGCGCGCTCTGGGCCGCCGCGACTATGGTGCGCCCGTCCGGGTTGCTGCTGCCGTTGATTGTGGGACTGTTTCTCGCCTTTCGGCGCAGGGCGTGGAAGCCCGCGCTGCTTGCAATCGCCGCATACTCGCTGCTGATTGCGGCGTGGGCCGGTTACAATCACCATCGCTCGGGCCGCTTCATCATCTCGACGATGCCGGATTTTGCGGCCTATATGTACGAATTGCCGGCCGTGAAGATGGTAGATCAACTGGGCTGGATGCGTTACGCCTATATGTGGACGGCCGATCCGCGCGCCGCCGAGCGAATCCGCCAGGAGCACGAGCAGGCATTTATAGAAGGCGAGTTCGCCTACGTGCAGGAAAAGCCCGCCAATCTGTTTCAGACCACAGGCGACCCGGCGCTGATGCTGCGGTTGCGCACATCCGCAATGTCGGTGCTGCGCGATCGCATACCGACCGTGATCGGCACGCATATGGTGGGCGCATTGCAGGTGCTTCGCCCGCTTCCTCCGTGGTCGCCGCTCGGCGCGGCAGGTTCGATCCTGGATGCGTTGCGCCTTCTGCTGATCGCCGCATCGGCGGTGCTGCTGATGCGCCGAAGGGAGTGGTGGATGCTCGCGTTCTTCACGGTTGCGACCGCCTATGCGATACTTCTGCCCGGCGTATGCGGAGTATGGCGCTTCAGATCCGCGGCCGAACCTGTGCTGGCGATGGCGGCGGGCGCAGCGCTCGCGCCGTATTTGCACCGGGTGTGGAGAGGGCGTCTGCGTGGAGCATCTACATAGAGGGGCAAAGATGAAAACCTTGATTTTCAGGATCGTCATTCTCCCGATTCTGTGCGGATTGTGTATGGTCGCGGCCGGCGCGCAACAGCCTCCCGCACCGAACCCCGTTCCCGCGCGCGAAGAAACTGCGCGCCCGCCCGCGCGCGACGATGATTACCGCCGCTCGGGCGTGCACGTATCTCCCGACGAGGATTACAAAATCGGCGCGGGCGACGTCATAGACATCAAGGTAGCCGACGCCGACGAGCTTTCGGGCGTATACCGCGTAAGCGCCGACGGAACGATAAAGCTGCGGTTTCTGGGCCGCATACTCGCGCTCGACAAAACCCCCGAAGAACTCGCCAAAACCATCACCGACGGTTTGCAGGGGAAATACCTCTTCGATCCGAGAGTCGATGTCATCGTGCGCGAATACAACAGCCGCATGATTTACATTCAGGGCGCCGTGGGACGCCCCGGCGTATACCAGATGGAGGGCCGCCCGAACCTCCTGCAACTGATCGTGCTCGCCGGCGGGCTTTCGCAGAACTTCGGCTCTACGGCCTTCATCATACGCCGCGTAAAGATCCCGGATGCGGAGCGCCGTGCGCAGGAAGCCTCGCTCAAGGAGCAGAACGCGCAGCCGCAGGAGGCCAAAACCGACGCTTCGGACGCCGATCCGGATCGCCCGCGGCTGACCGACGCCGAATGGCTTGCGCGGCAGTACACGCTGATAAAGCTCAACATCAACGGGCTGTTCAAGGGACGCTTCGATCAGAATATGTTTCTGGAACCGGGCGATGTGGTAACGATTCCGCCCACAGATCTGTTCTTTATGACCGGACAGTTAAAGGCGCCGGGTTCGTTTCCGCTCAAGGAAGGCACGTCGCTGCGACAGGCCGTAGCGCTCGCGCAGGGTTTTACTCCCACGGCATCGCCCGGCAAGTCGATAATTTTTCGCGAGAATCCGGAAACGGGGAAGCGGCTCGAACTTAACGTAGACCTCGGCGAAATCATGAGCGGCAAGAAAGAGGATATGCTCGTATATCCGAACGACGTCATAGTTGTGCCGGCGAGCGGATTCAAGACCTTCGCCATACCTGCAATCCAGACCGCGACGTTTTCGGTATTGACGACGCTGCTGCTGCGGGTATTTTTTTAGGTGCTGAGTGCGAGGGGGAAGAAGAAAGTGCTGAGTGCTGAGTGCGAGAAGAAGAAGAAGTGCTGAGTGCTGAGCGCAAACAGGAACTGAAGAACTTCTATATAGAGCTCCTTACACAGTTAATTCAGTTCTTTGAGTTA
>JAHBSF010000053.1 GCA_019639255.1 Acidobacteriota bacterium
GAAGCCGGCTCAGGATCGGCGACGTTGCGTCGCACTTTGAATCACACCCGTCCGTCATCTCTGTTTGTTTTCCTCCTTGCATCCGGCGTCGGATCGGCATACCCTAATCGGCTTTGCAGAGGACGCAAAACGCCAATGAAGAAAATCAAGATCTGTTATCACGGAAACTGTTTTGACGGCGTATCGTCGGCGGCCGTATTCTCGCGGTTTTACGCCGAGCGCGTGCACGCGGGCTGGGAGCATGTCTTTCAGCCGATGATGCACCGCGCCGGAGCGCTGTTTGACGACGGCGTATTCGACGGCGACGAAAACGCCATTGTGGATTTCAAGTACAGCCCCTCGCCCGATCTGACCTGGTGGTTCGATCATCATCAGAGCGCGTTTCTGTCCGACGACGACGAAGCGCATTTTCGCGCCGATCGCAGCGGACGAAAATTTCTGGATCCCCATTACAAGTCGTGCACGAAGTTCATTGCCGACACGCTTGCCTCGCGCTTCGGTTTCGATCCCGAACCGCAGCGCGAGTTGATCCACTGGGCGAACATAATAGACGGGGCGCTTTATTCGTCTGCGGCCGAAGCCGTAGAAATGAAAGCGCCCGCATTGCGGCTGGCGCTCGTAGTGGAAGCCGACAGGGATTTGGCATTGATGGAGATGATAATCCGGCGGCTGCAATCCAGGACGCCGGCCGAAGTTGCATCGGAGCCCGAAATAGCCGCGCGCATCGCGCCGCTATACGACCGGCATCTGCGCTCGATCGACGTCATACGCAGCGAAGCCCGCGAAATCGGCCCCGTAGTCTTTTTCGACGTCGCCGCCTGCGACATGGAGGGATACAGCAAATTCATCCCGTATTACCTGCACCCCGATGCGACCTACAGCGTAAGCGTCAGCCACTCGTCGTTCCGCGCAAAGGTATCGGTCGGGTCAAGCCCGTGGGCGCCGCGTCCCCGCACGCACGATCTGGCGAAGATATGCGAGCGCTACGGCGGCGGCGGGCACGCCGTGGTTGCGGCGATTTCGCTTGCACCCGATGCGCTGGACGAAGCGCGGCGCATAGCGGCTGAAATAGTAAACGAACTTCAAACCTGAAACGACGACGGAGCAGCACGTTTGGCACGCAGCAAAAACATACCATTACGAGAAGTGACGCCCGAAGCCGCGCTCGAAATTCGCTCTACCCCGGTCGAGATGATGAATCTTGCGCCGCTCGACACTTTTGAATACGAATATCCGGGCCGGCGCATAGAGATCGAGTTTACTTCCGAGGAATTCACCGCAATCTGTCCGTTTTCGGATTTTCCCGACTTCGCCACGCTACGCATAATCTATGTACCTTTTGAGCGGTGCATAGAACTGAAATCGCTCAAGCTCTACATCAATTCGTTTCGGGATGTGAAGATCTTCCACGAGCACGCAGTAAACCGCATACTCGCAGATTTCGTCGCCGCGTGCGATCCGCTCGAATTCCGCATCGAGGGAGATTTCCACGTGCGCGGCAACATCAAGACCGTGGTGCGCGCTGAGTACGTACGCAAACCGGGGGGAACGAAACGCGCGCGTCGAGCGTAAGAGGGTGCGGGAGGGAGGTTGCCATGTACTGTCCGAAATGCGCCACGCAGGCGACTCCGGGCCAGCGATTCTGCCGCACCTGCGGAACCAATCTGAGCGTCATACTCGATGCGATAGACGATAGCATCGGCGGCAAGCGCGGGCCCATAGACTTTGAAGTATTGAAAGCCGATCTGCGCGAGCTCGGCGCCAACCTGCGCGTGGGATTCGAGGAAGCGCGCCAGGGTTTCAAACAGGCGACGGGCAAAACCAGGCGGCTTGATACCGCTCCGAAATCCTCCCCCCCTCCCGCGGAAGCGGCGCCTCCGGTCAAGCTCGAACCTCTGCGCGTAAAAAAGGTGCGCGGAGGATCTACGCGGCGCTACAGCCTGCAACAGAGTATTCTGGGGATATTCGGCGGCGGCGCGACGGCGGGCGTGCTCTACCACCTGCTCAACACGGCCGCCGGGTCGGGGCTGCTTGGGAGCCTCGAACAGATGATACTGCGGGATCTGGAAGTCCCTCCGCCGGGCGGATTCGTTCCCATATTCCAGATGCTGTGGATGCTCGGGCTGATACCCGTGGTAAAGGGAGTCGCGCACCTGATAAACGGGATATTCTTTCCGGTCAAGCCCGAACCCGAAACCAAAGAGGTAGTCATTTCGACCGCGCAGCGCATCGAATACACCGCCGCGCCGCCGCAGCCGCTTTTTCGAACCGACGTAAGCCAGTTTCTCGGAGCATCGCATCAATCCACCGCTCAGTCATCCGATCCACCGGCGAGCATCACCGAAGACGATACGGTTCGTTTCGGCTCGCGCGAAACCAACTGAAGGAAAGAAACCACGGAACGCGCGGAAAAGTTGAAGCGGAAGGCACGGAAAAGAATCAGCCCATTCCGTGTATTTCGCCTCATTGTTTCCGCGTGTTCCGCGGTTCGCCAGGGTTTGAATCCTCGCGCGAGTGGGAATACAATTTGCAATTTGTGGTTACGGAGAGCGGAGCGAGCGTTTCTGACCGTATGGCAATCGACAAGATCACGGTGCGCGGGGCGCGCCAGCACAATCTGAAGAACATCAACGTACAGATACCGCGCAACAGGCTGACGGTCATCACGGGTCTGAGCGGTTCGGGCAAATCCTCGCTCGCCTTCGATACGATTTACGCCGAGGGGCAGCGCCGCTACGTAGAATCGCTTTCCGCCTACGCACGGCAGTTTCTCGAACAGCTCGAAAAACCCGACGTAGACGCCGTAGAGGGGCTTTCTCCCGCGATCTCGATCGAGCAGAAGACCACGAGCCGCAGCCCGCGCTCCACCGTGGGCACCGTGACCGAAATCTACGACTACCTTCGCCTGCTGTTTTCCTCCATCGGCCACCCGCATTGTCATCAGTGCGGGCGGCCGATTGCGAAGCAGTCCGCGGAGCAGATCGTTCAGAGCATAATGGAGCTGCGCGAGGGCGAGCGCGTCATCATATTTGCGCCGATAGTGCGCGGCCGCAAGGGAGAGTTCCGAAAGGAACTCGACAGGATGCGCCAAAGCGGATACACGCGCGCAAGGGTCGACGGCGAAATGCATTCGCTGGATGAAGACATCCACCTCGACAAGCGGCGCAACCACACCATAGAGATCGTAGTAGACCGTCTGCTGATGAAAAACGGCGTGCAGCCGCGTCTGGAGGAATCCGTACGTACTGCGATCAGGTTGACCGACGGCGTGGTGCTGGTTTCGATAGTGGACGGCGATGAGCGGCTTTATTCCGAGCGCATGGCGTGCGTGGATTGCGGAATCTCGATACCGCAACTCGAACCGCGCTCATTTTCCTTCAACAGCACCTACGGCGCGTGCAGTGAATGCCACGGCCTCGGCACGCGGCTCGAAGTCGATCCGGCGAAACTCATACCGGACGCTGAACTGCCCATAGGCAGGATCACCTTTGTCAGCGGCGCCGACAAATCCGCGGACTCTTACCTGCGCGAAGCGCTTGCGGCGATCGCGCGACATTTCGACGCCGACGCCGACGCGCCGTTCTCGTCGCTTCCGCGCAAGGCGCGCGACGCGTTCTTTTTCGGTTTGCAGGAAAAAATCGAGTTCCGCTACAACGACTACCACTACCACGCACACTGGAAGGGTGCAACGCAGTGGCTGATCGACGCGCTGCGCAAGCTCGAACGCGATGAAAACGTATGGTCCGACAAGTCGCGCGCCGCGCTCGAAGCGCTGATTTCGCCCGTAACGTGCCGCGCCTGTCAGGGCCGCCGCTTGCAGCCTGAATCGCTCGCCGTGCGTATAAACGGGCGCTCGATCGCCGACTTTGCTGCACTCACGATAGAGTCTGCGGTCGGCGCGTTCGCCGATGTAGCGCTCTCGCCGCGCGAGGAAGTTATCGCCGGGCGCGTGCTGAAGGAAATCCGCGACCGGCTTGCATTTCTATGCTCTGTAGGACTCGGCTACCTGACCATCGACCGCCCTTCGGCCACGCTTTCGGGCGGCGAAAGCCAGCGCATACGCCTCGCCACGCAGATCGGCTCGCAGTTGCGCGGCGTTCTTTACGTGCTCGACGAACCCTCGATCGGCCTGCATCCGCGCGACAATCAGCGGCTGCTCGACACTCTCGGCAGCCTGCGCGATCTCGGCAATACGGTTCTTGTAGTCGAACACGATGAGGAAACCATCCGGCGCGCGGATTATGTAGTCGATCTCGGCCCCGGTGCGGGAGTGCACGGCGGCGAGGTTGTAGCGGTCGGCGCGCCGGAGGACATCGCACGGGCTGAAAATTCGCTTACGGGCAGGTATATGTCCGGCGAACTGCGCATACCGATGCCGCAACGCCGGCGCCCTCTCAACGGCAAATGCCTGATCGTGCGCGGAGCGTCGGAGCACAACCTCAAACAGGTGGATGCGACATTTCCGCTGGGACTGCTCACGGTAGTCACCGGCGTATCGGGTTCCGGCAAATCCACGCTTGTAGAAGACATTCTGTTTCGTGCGCTTGCGCGCAGGATTTACCGCAGTCTGGCCCAGCCCGGTGCGCACGCCGCAATCGAGGGAATCGAGCATGTAGACAAGGTAATCGAAATCGACCAGTCGCCCATCGGACGCACGCCGCGCTCGAATCCGGCGACCTATACGGGCGTTTTTACTCCCATACGCGAGTTGTATTCGATGCTGCCCGAAAGCCGCGAGCGGGGATACAAGCCGGGAAGGTTTTCGTTTAACGTCAAGGGCGGCCGCTGCGAGGCATGCCAGGGCGACGGCGTAAAACGCATAGAGATGAATTTTCTGCCCGATGTATACGTGACGTGCGAGGTATGCCGCGGCGGCCGCTACAATCGCGAAACGCTGGACATACGTTTTCAGGGCCGCAACATCGCGCAACTTCTGGATACGAACATAGACGAAGCGCTCGAACTGCTCGAAAACATACCGCAGATAAAGTCCCGGCTTCAGACCCTGAGCGAAGTCGGACTCGGATACCTGAAGCTCGGGCAATCGGCCACCACGCTTTCGGGCGGCGAAGCGCAGCGCACGAAACTCGCAAAAGAACTGTCGCGGCGCGCTACGGGCCGCACCATATACATTCTGGACGAACCGACTACGGGGCTGCATTTCGAGGATGTGCGCAAACTGCTCGACGTACTGCAGCGGCTCGTAACGCTAGGCAACACCGTCATAGTCATCGAGCATCATCTGGACGTCATCAAATCCGCCGACTGGGTAATAGACCTCGGGCCGGAAGGCGGCGAGGGCGGCGGCAGAATAGTCGCCGAAGGCACGCCCGAAACTGTGGCGAGCAACCGAAAATCGTATACGGGACGCGCGCTCAGGAAAGTGCTGAATGCGAGGAAGAAGAAGTGCTGAGTGCAATATTGAAGAGAGATAACGGAACATACGAAATGAAACGAAAATTACGAAAACATTGAATATTTCCGTAGTTTTCGTCTATTTTCGTCTGTTCCGTTATCTCTCTTCAACATTCCAATGTCGTGTGGTTTGATTTATCAGCACCCGACACCACCATGAAGATATCCGTAAAGATCAACGTCTACAACGAAGAGGACAACCTGCCGGCGGCGTGCGAATCGGCGGCGTGGGCGGATGAAATCGTCATAGTCGATTCGGACTCGACCGACCGCACGGTAGAAGTTGCACGCCGCTACACCGACCGCATAGCGAATCGCGAGTTTCGCGGCTACAAGGACAAACACGAATACTCGGATTCGCTCACCACCGGCGACTGGATATTCTGGCTCGACGCCGACGAACGTGTAACGCCCGGGTTGCGCGAATCAATTGAAAGTCTGCGCAAGCGCGATCCCGCATCGCTTCCCGACGGGTTCAGGCTCGCGCGCCGCACGCGATATCTCGGCCGCTGGATCAATCATTCGAGCTGGTATCCCGACTATCAGATGCGCCTGTACCGCAAGTCGGCGAGTTACTGGGACGGCGTATCTCCGCACGAAACTGCGCGCGTGCGCGGGCGCGTCGAGACGCTCGAAGGCGAACTGCTGCATTACACCAAGCGCAATCTGGCCGAGTATCAGGAGGTGATGAACTCCTATACATCGCTCGCCGCCGAATATCTTCACAACCGCGGCAAGCGGCTTTCGGGCGCCGGGATGCTGCTGGTCCCGCTCGGAGTTTTTTTTCGGACCTACGTGCTCAAACAGGGCTTTCGCGACGGCGTGCCGGGATTGATAATATCGCTCTCGACGGCGTACAGTGTGTTTCTGAAATACGCCAAGGTATGGGAAAAAGAAAACGTCGATTATCCGCAGGAACGCAGGATTGCATGCGACAAATCATCCGCCGCGCCGGATTCATTGCATTGATTCATTGCATTGACTCATTACATTGATTCATTGAGATGATGGCCGTTTCCCGGGCGTGCATCCTTACTGCGAAAAAACTGTTGTGAGCGAATAAACGGAATGAAAACAGTCATACTATGCGGCGGGCGCGGCACGCGCCTCGGCGAACACGGCGCATCGATGCCGAAGGCGCTCATTGAAATCGGCGGACGCCCGATCCTCTGGCACCTGCTCAAACTCTACGACCATCATCAACTCAACGATTTTCTGCTCTGCCTCGGCTATCTCGGAGACGCCATCAAGCGCTACTTTCTCGAACACCGCTGGCTCGGCTCCGATTTCACGCTCGAAATGAACCCGACCGGGGATTATCAACTGCACGAACACCAGCGCCGGGGCGAGGACTGGAAAATAACCTTCGTCGATACCGGACTCGAAACAAATACGGGCGGACGCCTGCACCGCGTCGCAAAATATCTCGCCGGAGAAGAAGATTTCTGCGTCACCTACGGCGACGGATTATCGAACGTGGATCTGCGCGATCTCATAGATTTTCACCGATCTCACGGACGTATCGCCACGCTAACCGCCGTAAATCCGAGGTCGAACTTCGGCATTATGGAAATCGACGCCGACGGCGCGATCACGAATTTTCAGGAAAAACCTTTGATACGCGAATGGGTCAACGGCGGCTTTTTCGTATTCAACCGGCGCATACTCGATTACCTGACGCCCGACTGCATACTCGAACGCGAACCTCTCGAACGCCTCGCCCGCGAGCGCCAGCTCATCGCCTACCGCCACGCGGGCTTCTGGAAGTGCATGGACACCTACAAGGACAACCTGGAATTCAACCAGTTGTGGGACGAGGGCGAGGCGGCGTGGAAGGTGTGGTGAGGAAAGCGGCGAATTCTTCGGCAAGCCGCGGCCAGTTGTATTTTTGCTCTACGAGCGCGCGGCCCGCTTCTCCGGCCTGCCGCGCCGCGGCTGCATCGACCAGAAAACTCTCGATCGCATCCTTCATCTCCGCCGCAGCGTCGGCGAACGCAACCCATCCCCTGCCTATTCTTTCCACCTCGCGCGTGCGCGTGCTGACTACGGGACGGCGCAGCGCGGCGTATTCAAAAAGCTTGAGCGGACACGAACCGTCGGATACCGCATCGCGCGTAAACGGCAGCAGGCATACATCCATTCCGGCTACGTAATCCATCGCAGTTTCGTAGGGCAGCGCCCCCGTAAGGTGCACATTGCCGATATGCTCGCGTTCGATGCGCTCTTTTACGCGCGCCCAATTGCGCCCGCCGCCCACGAGCAGGAAAGTCGTGCGGGGCATAAGCCGCGCAACTCGTAATACGAGATCGAAATCCACCCAGTACTCAAATGCGCCGACGAATCCGACCGTGGGGCCGCGCCCCTGCGCGCGCCACAGATCCCCGTTTGCGCGATCCAGATCCGCCGGGTCTGCGCCGTTGGGCAAAAGCATTACGTCCCTGTTTGCGGACTGCGCAAGCACGCTCGACGCTACCGTAACGCTGTCGGCGCGCTCGATCATGCGCCGCGTAACGGCCCGCGCAGCGGCTCCTGCGCCGAGCCTGTCCATCAACCTGTGCTCTCCTCCCATCATCGCCGCCAGGTCGTCGGCCAGGTCGAAGTGGCGGCGGCACTCCACGCGATCGAGCAGCAATACCTGCGGCAGGTTATAGAGCAACAACACGTCTATGCTTTCGCTATCTACAAACCGCGCAATCTGCCCGAGAGAACTGAGCGAAAGCAGCCCTTTTTTTACGATCTTGGTTTTGGGTATGCGTGCGTTCCAGAAACCGCGCAATAGCGCGGGCGCGTGCAGTTCGCTCAAATGCAACCGTTCGGGTTCGAGCACCGAAGATTCGCCGTCGGAGACGACATCGCGCGAACTGATGTCGTCGAGCGCCATCGGCGGGGCTTTCAGGACGTAAACCTCGTGGCCCAGCCGGCAGAGATTTATAAGCAGTTGGTGATAGCGGCTGCGATTGGCCGATCGCCACCGAGCCAGATATGGAAACAACAGTCGCATGTATCTTAAGCGTCGCCCCCGCGTCCCGCCCGCAGCCATCCGCGCCTGACCGCAGCCAGCAACAGGCTGTAAATCCACAGTGCGACGTAACGCGGCGCGGAAAACAAATCCGCAATGTAGCGCCTGCGGTCGTCTACGACAAACGCTCCGCCGAGATAATAAACCAGGTCAAGCCCCAGTCCCGCTGCGGGTATCAACCACGGGCCGCGCCATCCCGCGCCCGCCCACAACGCGATTGCGCCGATTGTGCGCAATCCCATAAAAATCGTCTTCGGCCGCAGAAACAAAAGCACAAGCAGCATCCACGCGCCCGCGCCTCCGCGAAAAAGCGCTGCAGCGATCTCGCGCCTGTAATCGCGCAACACCTGAAGCTGTCCCTGCAACCAGCGCGCACGCTGCCGCGAAACTCCGGCCGCGCTATCGGGCTTTGGATCCCTTATCACCGCTTCGGGCACGGACACGACGCGGGCCCGGCGCGCAGCCAGCAATGCATCGAGTTCAAGATCCTCGGCAAGCGTGTGCAGGCGCGGGGCAAGTTCTGCAAGAAGAGGCGCGCGCAGGGTCATCCCCGTCCCCCTCAGGGGCACGGGCCAACGCATACGGCGCCGGGCCTCATCGTCTATGCGCTGCATCAATACTTCGGACCACCCGGCGAGCCTGCCCGCAGATGCGCGGGCTTTAGGAGCGATGAATGCCTGCGCCGCATCCGCGCCCGAGGCAATCGCCGAACGCAGGGCTGAGAGGCTGCCCGGATCAATACGGCTGTCTGCATCCAGCACGACGACGGCCGAGGCATCACGCCACTCATCGGCGCAGCGCTCCAGCCACCAGTCGATGACCGCTCCCTTGCCGAGACGGCCTGCATCCCGCACGGCGACACTCGCGCCCGCACGCCGGGCTTCATCCGCAGTCAGATCTTTGCAATGATCGGCTACGACCCAAAGACTGCTGCCGGGCCATTCGGCGAGATGCGGCACGAGCGCCTCCAGGGTCGGCCCGATCGTCCCCTGTTCGTCACGCGCCGCAATCAATACTACCGCACCTGATATATCACTTCCCGGTTGCACTCCCCGATCCGGCATAATCAGGCGCAGACACAGAAGCAGAAAGCGAAGCACGCTGTCGCCAATCATCAGACAAGCAATCGGCCAGGTTATCCAGCCCACCTTCCATATCTCCCGCTTTTGCCGGTTTGCGTAAAACGCCTACTATAGTTTAGAAAACCGCTGTGCGAAATGCACACCTGCACGAATTTCGTGCTGCCCCTGCGACCCTTTCCTCAATCCGTGCGGGATAACTCTCATTACGGGTCATATGTTCATCCCTGGATTACCGGCGGAAATACATCGCCCATTACGTGCATCTGTATTATTTAGAGCACTTACCGGCAATGCACATGATATCGCCGAGGTTTGCGGCGAATACGGCACGTGGTTTGCTCATCAGTATGGTGGTAAGAAGAAGCGGATTGGCAGATTACCGAATCGCGGGGAGAGCGCCGTCGTAGGTGAAGGTTCCGGAAGGAGCCGGGGTGAAGAAGGTGGTGGGTAAAGGATTTGGATTACGACGCGGTCTCCCCGCGTTTTTCTGTTTAAATCGAACCACACGACTTCGGGACATCAGAGATAACGGAACAAACGAAATAAGACGGAAACCACGGAAATATTCAACTTTTCCGTGATTTTCGTTTCATTTCGTTTGTTCCGTTATCTCTCCGCAGGGCGGATGAATTCGCACAGGCGGTAGATGACACGACCGCGGCGATCTCTCACCGGAATTTCCGGCAGCGCGACGAGTCCTGACTGCCGCACGGCCAGTTCGAGGCGCGGCTCCATTTGTTTGAAGTTCGCCGCTTCCGGCGCGTGCAGGATGAATAAATTCTTTGGGTCTTCGGCAAGCCTCGACAGTATTTGCGCCGGATCGGAGGCCGAATCTATCTCGTAGGTCGGCTCGCGCAGATCGAGTTTTCCGGCCGTGATGAGTTCAAGCTGATTGTATATCCCCCAGTCGAGCAGTTGAATCCTGCGATCGGCGTACTCGCTCTGGAGTTTTTCCGAGAGCGCATACACTGCATCGGTCCAGCCGGTGGTTCCCCTGCCCTGCGCCAGGGCTCGATGAAATTGGGCCATCGTCATCAGGTTCAGCGTTACCGCAAGGCATACGGCGGCGATGGGGATTGCGCCCGCAGCCCACTTCAGACCCACGCGCCCGGCGGCGCTCCAGAGCAGCGCCCCCGCCAGTCCCACCATAAGATGCGGCAGCGGATAGAGCACAATCGTATGATGTATCCATATCGGGCGCGGCGTCAGAAACATCTGCGCGATGAGCATAGCCGCCAGAGCGGGCATTGCAAGCAGTAACGGGCGTCGCTTGCGAAGCGCGGCAAACAGCAGCACCGCCAGAGATGCAAGCGTCAGCGGCAGCAACAGGCTTCTGGTCTGTTTGAAATTCGGCTCGAGTCTTTCGCCCGTCATCCAGTGAAACACAGCCCCCGTATCGAACATCGCATTGAACGCACGCCTGCGGTCCTCAACGCGCGATGCGAGCAGTTCCAGCGACACCTGCTCGCCGGGCAGCGACACGCTTCGGAATGTCGCCCAGTCGTGCGTCAGATTGAAGATCAGTAATGGAGAGGCTCCGAGTATGAAACCTGCAATCGCAAGCCCGGCCTGACGCCTCGAGAGTCGCGGGAACTCCGCGCCGCCGAGCCGCGCCCACACCCACGCCATCGCGCCGAGTCCCAGCAGCGCGAAAACCACCCATAAAAAATGCGCCTTGTCGTATACGCCCAGACCGAGCATCAGCGCCGCTGCCGCCGGCATTGCATTATCGCTGCCCTTGCTTTCCCACCATCGCCACGCAAAGTAAAACGCGCCCATACGCAGCATAAATCCCGCAGCCGCCGGCCCCCAGTCGTTTCGCGTGACGAGGATCAGCGTGGGATCGGTCGCAATCAACCACACTCCCATCACCGCCGCGCGATCCCCCAAGGCGCGCCGGGCCAGCGCCGCGGTAAACAAAAGCCCGACGATCATCAGCAGGATCGTAGTCAGTCTGTGGGCTACTACGCCGGGGCCGAGCACGAAAAAGGCAGGCAGCAGCAGGTAGGTGCGCAGCGCGCCTACATATTCGCTTGTCATGAAGGGAAAGAATTTTCGTCCGATCATCAGGCCGATGCCCTGGCGACGGTCGTAGCCGTTGACAAGCGTAACGGCGGGCGGCGCGTGCAGCATTTCGTCGTATTGCGGACCGGGCAGCCGGATCTGCCGGACCGAAAGCGCAAATCCCGTGACGATCGCTGCGATGATCAATGCCTGCGGAATCTTTTTCATCATTGCATCATTGCATCATTGCATCATCGTATTACCGCGTTATTGCCGGCGTGCGCTGTTGCCGATGGCGTCGCGTATATTGTTGCGGGAAATCATTTCCTCGAAGATCTGCAACTGGCGGTCGAGTTCCTGAAACCGTCTGCAAATGGTATGAAGTATCACGCCTACGAAAACCGAAATTACGCCCGTAAGCACCGCGCCGCCCGAAAGCAGCGCAGGCAGCCAGTGGTCCATCACCCCGGATTTCACATATTCCCGGATCACCCACGCGCCCGGTATGGTGCCGAGCGCAATCAGCGCAAGGCCGAGCGCGCCGAAAAACGTAAGCGGCCGGTAGTCGCGAAACAGCGTTATTATGGTGCTCAGGATCAGCCATCCGTCCTGCAGTATGCGTATCTTGGAATGGCTTCCGGCGGGACGCTCGCCCAGATCCACCGGCGATTCCACGATTACAAACCCCCGCTCGATGGCCTTGATCGTCATCTCCGCCTCGGTTTCAAATCCGCCCCCGACCAGCGGCAACCCGCGCACAAGCCGGCGGCTGAATACGCGATACCCCGAAAGCAGATCCGTCAACCTAACCCCGAATATCGAATTCAGCAGCCGCCGATAGAGCAGATTCCCGAACCGGTTGAGCAGCCTGAACCGGCTCGCGGTTCCCTCAAGCAGCCGCGACCCGATGACCATATCCGCTTCGCCCCTTTCAACCGGGGCCATCAGCCGGTGCACGGCGTCGGCCGGATATGTCGCGTCGCCGTCGATCATGATGTATATGTCGGCGTCCACTTCGCGAAACATCGCCTGCACGACATAGCCCTTGCCCTGACGCTGCACCCTCCGGATGATTGCGCCGGCGGATTGGGCGCGCTCCACAGTGCGATCCTGCGAGTTGTTGTCGAATACGTATATATCCGCCGCGGGCAGCTCCGCTCGAAACTGCGCTACGACCCCGGCTACAGTCACTTCCTCGTTGTAACAGGGTATGAGCACGGCGACGCGCGGCGCGCCCGTTTCGGATACAGGCATTGTCATTCTCCTGCCTTAAGGCGGTAGACTTCCGTGCCGTTGGCCCGGAACTCGAGCGTCGCGAATCGCTCCAGAAATGCCGGGTCGAGATAAAACAGCCCCTTGTGCGGTCCCCTGTCTTCGCGGTTGATCAACAGGCGGCGATATCCGGCCCTTACAAGCGCCTCGGCGAGCGCCCGCCCCATTACCCCGTGAATCGTCAGCCTCAGTTCGCGGGTTTCGCTTGCGGAATGCAGCGGAGCGCGCATGTAATAGCGCGTAGATTCCACTCCCACGCCGACCACCGGCTCATCCGCAGGCGCCGTCGAGTTCAGATACTTCACCGCAGCAAAGGGACCGAGCCGCCGTTCCAGGTACGCATCTTCGCTTTCGCGCCCGATCAATCGCGCAACCGGATTCATACTGATGAAGTCTCCGAAGGCAAATGCCGTAACGCATCCCTGCGCCAGCAACGCAACCCACAACACAGCCGCAGAAATCCTCTCCCGCATACGCTCTCGTGCTGCGGCAAGCCCCGCGACCGAAAGCGCCGTTATCAGCGGCAACGCGGGAATGTAGTAGCGCGCATACTGAAACGTAAAGGCCCATAGCGCCAGATAAACCGCCGCACCGGCCAGCATCAGCCATACGCGAGGCGCGTGCACACGCAACAGCGCAATCGCAGCCGGCAGCAGCACGAGCGCCGCCCCGACGCCCCCCGATGGAATGAGTTCGTCGAAGCGTTTCGTTTCGTACGTCAGCGCAAAGGGCAATCGCAGCAGTCCACCGGGCGACGCACCGACTCCGAACAACCCGGCGTTCATCATCTCGTTTACCGGTTCCCACATCGGACTGCGGAACACGCCGTTAAGAAGCGGGAAAACCGGATTGCCGGTCTGCGCCCAGGTCAGCGCATACCACGGTCCCGCCGTCAAAAGCGCGACTGCAGCAAAACACGCCAAATCGAATAAACGTGCGGAAAATAAACGATCGGGAAAATTGCGGGATGCGCCGCCTTCCGCACCGGAAGGATTTTTTTCGCACAGCGACCACAACACGGCCAATCCCACGACGGGCAATGCATATCCGCCGTTCATTTTCGTCCCGACCGCAGCGCCCGCCAGCGCGCCGCACGCCCATAGCCACGCCCTTGCGCGCGTTTCCCGCCAGCGCAAAAACGCAAGCCAGCACGCGGCAATGAAAAATGTGAGCGGCAGATCTACGTAAGTCGTAGTCGACAACCATACGACCATCGGTGTTGCTGCAAACAACGCCCCGGCCCACATCCCGGCTCTCTGCCCGCCGATGTTTTTCGCAAGAGCGTAAACGCTCGATACAAGCGCCGCGCCGATAATCCATACGAGCAATTTCGCCGCGCCCGCCCCCCCCATCGCCATCGCGAGCGTAAAGAGCATGTTGACGAGCCGCACAAAGTACGAATGCCAGAAGTAGGGCAGATCGATTATGCGTCCCTGTTCGAGATAAAAGCGCGGAACCGCAATCTGGTAGTTGAGCGCGTCGTAATTCGTCTCCGGCGTAAGCGCCCACACGAGCGCGAAAAAACCGGTAAGCGCAGCGAGAAATACAACCGCCGCTCGCTCCGTATGCGAGGACAATGCTTTGACGCCGGCGCGCCAATCCCTCGCCGCAGCAACGGCGGTCGAAGCCAGGCGTTGCAGCCGGCCGATCTGCAGTACGGTCAGAAGCCCAAGCACAGCGAAAATCACGGATGTGCGAAGCCCCCCCGCAATACCGAGCGCAAGTCCCACAAGCGCCAGTTGTGCAAGGCCGAGTCCGAACGATACGGATATACGCTCGCCCGGCGCAGCCTCCGCCTTGCCCAGCCTTAACCACCAATCGCCCCAGACTACTGCGAGCACCGAAAGCCACACGGCTGCGGCCGCCGCGCGCGAGCTTCCGCTGAGAACCACAAAACACAACCCGACCGCGATCAGCAGCGCCAGGCCCAACGGCACGATCGGCAGCGACCGGCGCCGCCGCTGCAATACCAGAACCGAGGCAATCAAACACAGGGCGGCAAAAGCCGCGCCCATTACCACCCACCATCTCCGACTGCCGAAGGCGAGCAGGCCCAGATAGCCGGACGCGGTCGCCGCGGCCGAATATGCATAGCCGATGCACGCAACAGCCGCCCACAATACGCCGGCGGTTTCGAGTCTTGCCCTCGTTGTTTCCGTCATCACTTTATTTGCGTCCGGGGCAAACAGAACAAAGATGACGAAACAAACGAAAATAGACGAAAATCACGAAAGTCATCGAACTTTTCGTCTGTTCCATTTCATTCCGGCTGTTCCGTTATCTCTCTTACTCCTCGAACATCCCGATCCCGAAACGCTCGCCGGGCAATCCCACCCGATCGCATACCTCGCGACGCATCGCAATACAGAACATCTCCGTCCCTTTTCCGGGCTCGCTGGTTGCCGGAGCGACCATTCCTATACTTGAATCCTTCGCAAGATGTCTTACAAGCGCCGTCAACCAGCCGCGCACAACGGCGGCTTCGTTATTGAGGAAAACGATATAGTCCCCTCTCGCCTCGGCGAGTCCCAGTCTGTGCGCTGCGGCGACCCCGCGATCGGCGTCATTGAATACGAGACGTATATTTTCGTGCCTCGCCGCAAGATCGGAGAGGTATTTCCGCGTGCCGTCCGCAGAGGCATTGTCGACGATGACAAGCTCGAAATCAGGCCATTCGGTGTTTGTCAAAAGACTTTGAAGACACACACGGTTGAGTTCCAGATCGCTGCAGGTGACAACGACTATCGAGACTAGAGGGAAAGTTTCGCGCACCGCAGGTTCGAGCAGGGCTACGCGCCGCTCCCAGGTATGCTCGCGCGCAAAGGCGCGCCGGGCCTCGCTCATCTTCGTGTGATTTTCAGCAAGCGCCGCCTCGATTTCACGCTCGAAAGCCTCGACGCCGTCGGCGGTTTGCGCGGGCGGCGACATCTCCAGCATTTCCGGTAGAGGCGCGGAAACCAGCGGTTTTCCTGCGGCGAATATCTCGTAAGCCTTCACCGGATTGGTGGCCTCGGTCAGCGGCGTGCGCTTGAACGGCAGCAACAGCACATCCATTCGGTCGATCCACTGGGGTAAATCGGCGTAGGGCTGCTCGCCGGGCAGTTGCACGTTCGGCAATCGCCCCAACCGGCTCAGGTCCGCGCTGAACGTAGAGCCGACGAGCAGAAAGCTCCAGTCCGGGCGCCGTTGGGCCAGATCGGCCACAAGATCGGAATCGAACCATTCGGCTATCGCTCCGTAATATCCGATCACGGGCCGATCGGAGGCAGGCCGGGCTGCTACCTGCGCGAAATGTTCCGCATCGCAGCCGTTGCGCACAAGCAGCGACCTGCGCGCCCGCTTCCCAACCTCGCGTTCGAGAAATCGCGACGATACGATCGCCAGATCCGCCGCGGCAATCAGATCCCCCTCTTCGCGCAACATCCCCGGGTCGTTGGTGGAAAAGCCCGCGTGATAATCCATGCAGTCGTATACAACCGGCCATCCGAATTCGGCGCGCGCGCGCAGAGCCAGACTGCTCCAGAACGGCAACTGCACGAAAGCCACCGTCGCTCCCAGCGAAAGATTCCGGCGCAGTGCATCGAGCGAGTAAAAAAGCGCGTCGAGCGCGCCGGCGTCGAGGGTGTCGGTGTATACGCTGCGGTCCGGGCCATGCAGCAATACTTCGTATACGTTGACCCGCTTCTCCCTGAGCTCGTACGGCGGCCCGTGATCCAGAAACTCCTGGCTGATGTAAAAAACCCGATGACCGGCCGCCGCGAGTTGCGACATCAGTTGCTGCGGCCGTTGAAAACGGAAATCCCAGTTGATGATCGGAAAACAGACTATGTCGTAACGCTGCGGCGCAGATCTTTCCAGCAGACTCGCAAGCGCGGCAAGCGACGCAGCGCGACTTTCCGCCGAACCACTCCACCCCCTGCGTATCTGCCGCCGAAAAAAACGCACGACGCGACGCCTATGCGCAAGCGGTATCAACCCGCGTAAAAAACGCCGAAATGCCTGATAGGGACGGGCTCTTAAATAATCGAATGCGGCGCGAAAGCGGGCGGCAAGCCGGTTGCCCGAAGGATTATGCTGATCCTTTTGCTTCACGGAAAAAACTTCTCGTATGACCTTGTCCTTCGCAGAGCGGGTTTGTTGAGGCGCGCAGCGACGGCAAACTATACTATAGTCCCGAACCGGGGTGAAGCGCTGAACAAAACAACCGCAGCCGCGCATTACGCACTTTCGACAAATATACGCTTTGAAGACCCCCTTTTTGTGCGATTATTTCCACACACGGCAGGTAACATTTCCATAATCTTGTCCACTGCACACGCTCTGATACCGAGCCGGCCGAGAGAGTTTTTTCATTTATTGCCGGTAACTTCTTGACTCGCAGAACGCGCTGCATTATATGCACCGGATCCGGTGGCATAAAACTTGCTCTCCAGTCTGCGGCAAAGAAGAGCAAAAAGCACATCGCGGTTCAGCAACAAGGCCGCAGATTCGGAATCGGCTTCGGGCCATAAAGTGTAAGGTGGCGGGTATGAGCAATCGGTTTAAGCGCAATCTTTCCGTTTTACTGACTTCCCTGTTTCTTGTTTTAAGTCTGAGCAACGCGGGTCTGGCGACCACGGTGGTAATGCCGAGCGACGACGAGATGGTCATCGGCGCACGTGCAATCGTTCGCGCAGAAGTAATATCGATGGCGGCGCGATTCGACTACCAGGATCGGCGCGTGTTCACCTACGTGCGGCTGCGCGTCTACGAGGCATTGAAGGGGATGATCGGCCCCGGCGAGATCGTGATCAAGGAACTCGGCGGCGAAGCGGGAGGTTTCGGCACCCGCTATTTCGGCGTGCCGGAATTTGCGCCCGGCGAACAGGTCATACTGTTTCTCGACACCTGGGCGGACGGCAGTCTGCGCGTGCATCAGTGGTTTCTGGGGAAATACACGATTGTCGAAACCCGCGACGGCCGGGCGGCGGCCGAACGTTCAACCGGCGGCGAGAACGTTACGATACTCGGAAGATCGCCGATCGGCCCCATTACGGACCGCATGGAACTGAACTCCTTCGAGGCAATGCTGCGGGCCAGAATCGCCGCCAACCATCAACAGTCGATCGCCCACGAATACCGTTACTACTCGAATACGCCCCTGCGCATTCAACCGCCGGAATACTCCGAAATCGCCAACGGCGACGGTTCCGGTGCAATATCCAATTATTCGTTTCTTAATCCGCAATACCCGCCGCGCTGGTTCGAAGCCGACAGCAACCAGCAGGTGCTTTTCAAAATCAATACGTCGCCTGCATCGGGCTATACGCTGCCCGCAGGAGCAACCGCAGAGCAGATAATCGTGGACGTCCTCGATGCAATGAACGCCTGGTCATCAGCAGGCGGCTCGCTCAGGATAGCGAGCGGAGGCGCGGCGTCGAGTTGCGGAGTTCGCTCGCAGGACGGCAGCACCATATCCTTCAATAATTGCGACGGATATTTTTCCGCCGGCGGATGCTCGGGAATACTGGCTGTCGGCGGCATTACGATGTACACGACGGGCATTTCGAAAGTCGTCAACGGCGTGACTTTTTATCGCGCGCTGGAAGGCGACGTGTCATTCAACCCGGCGGCCAACTGCCACTACACCGATCGTATACGCGTCAAGGAGGTGCTGACCCACGAAATCGGGCACGCAATAGGTTTTGGCCACTCATCGGATACGAACGCAACCATGCGGGCCTACGCCCATTTCGACGGCCGCGGCGCAAGCCTGGGTCAGGATGATATAAACGGACTGCAGTTTGTTTATCCGAGTAACGGAAATCCGACGCCGACTCCGACTCCAACCCCGACGCCGACTCCAACTCCGTCTCCAACTCCGACATCCAGTTCCCTTCCCGTAGGAAACTTCGGATTTGAAGCGCCGTGGCTCGGTACGGGAGGCTTCCAGTACACACCTTCAGGATCGGGTTGGACTTTCACCGGAGCCTCGGGCATCAGCAATAATTCGAGCGCCTTCACGAGCGGCAATCCTTCCGCTCCGCAGGGCTCGCAGGTGGCCTTCATACAGAGCGGCAGCGTTTCATCGGTCTCGCAATCGGTTCCGGGATTCCAGTCCGGCGCCGTCTACGAGGTGCGATTCCGCGCCGCACAGCGCGGCAACTGCTGCGGCAAGGGCGGCAACGACTTCGATGTTTACATTGACAACACGATGCTCGGCGCCTTCCGGCCCTCCGGCACTTCCTATCAGCAGTTCGTTACCACAGGTTTCACGGTTTCTGCGGGATCTCACACTTTGAGGTTCGTCGGCCGCAACAGCTTCGGCGGCGACAACACCGCGTTCATCGACGATATACAGGTCCGGGTGTCCGGCTCGTCGCTGTTGTCGATGACTCACGCAACGCCGGCTCCCCCGGCATTACTGGGAGGACTGATCGTCGCCCTTACCGGAGGGGCATGGAGCGGAAGCGTTCTTATGAACTCCACAGCGTTCGATCTGGTATCGTGGTTGAGGCCGTCTTCTGATTCGAGCGAATCCGCATCCGTCAAGCCGTTCATCCAATCAACTCGTGTGCGACCATTTCACAGGTCGCGCACGGGTTGATTAAAGAGAGATAACGGAACAAACGAAATTAGACGGAAACTACGGAAATATTCAACTTTTCGGTGATTTTCGTTTCATTTCGTTTGTTCCGTTATCTCTTGTCTCACGCTTTGTACCAATCTTCTGTGGATTGATTTAGTGCGAAAGATTTTCAGTTTCCTCGCATCTCTGCGCCTTCTCGCACTCCCGCTCCCGCTTCGGTTCCGTTATCATACGAACCATGACCAAACGCGCTCTGATTACCGGAATAACCGGTCAGGACGGAAGCTACCTCTCCGAGTTGCTGCTGGAAAAAGGATATGAGGTCTTCGGCATCATCCGTCGATCGAGTTCCTTCAATACACAACGCCTCGACCACATATATCAGGATCCGCACGAATCGGGCCGTCGCCTGCATCTGGTTTACGGCGATCTGAACGATGCAAGCTCGCTCAACAAGATTCTGCGCGATGTGCACCCCGACGAGATATACAACCTCGGCGCTCAGTCGCACGTGCGCGTCAGTTTCGATATCCCGGAATACACTGCCGAAATAGGCGCTCTCGGTGCATTGCGCCTGCTCGAAGCCATACGCGAAACCGGCATCACTCCGCGCTTCTATCAGGCGTCATCGTCCGAACTCTTCGGTCAGGTGCAGGAAATTCCACAACGCGAAACAACGCCATTCTATCCGCGCAGCCCCTACGGCGTCGCCAAACTCTACGCCTACTGGATCACCGTCAATTACCGCGAAAGCTACGGCCTGTTCGCCTGCAACGGCATATTGTTCAATCACGAATCGGAACGGCGCAATGAAACCTTCGTCACGCGCAAGGTCACGCGCGGCGCAGCGGCGATCAAACTCGGTCTGCGCGACAAACTGTTTCTGGGCAACCTCGACGCGCGGCGCGACTGGGGATACGCGCGCGAATACGTAGAAGCGATGTGGCTGATGCTGCAACAGGAGAGCCCCGACGATTACGTAATCGCGACGGGCGAAACCCATTCGGTGCGCGAGCTCGTCGAAGAAGCCTTCGCACACCTCGATCTGGACTGGCGGGAATACATCGAAATAGATCCGCGCTACTTCCGGCCGGCCGAAGTCGATCTGCTCGTAGGCGACGCATCGAAAGCGAATCGGCAACTGGGCTGGGAGCCGAAGACAAAATTCAGGGAACTGGTTCGCCTGATGGTCGATGCGGATCTGGCGGACCTAAAACGCCTGAATCATCTGTAGATTGGCGCAAAGCGTGAGACGGCAAGAGAGATAACGGAACAAACAAAATGATACGAAAATTACGGAATAACTGAATATTTCCGTCTGTTCCGTCTTTTTTCGTTTGTTCCGTTATCTCTCTTTTATGTCCCGTATCGGTTATTTTTCCTGTCATGACGCAGACATTTCCCTACAACCGCGTGGCGGTCACGGGCGGCGCCGGATTTCTCGGCTCATACGTAGTCGAGGGGCTGCGCGCGCGCGGTTGCACAGAAATATTCGTCCCGCGCCGCGCCGATTACGATCTGGTCGAGTCGTCGGCAGTCAAAAAGTTATATGACGATGCGCGTCCGGATCTCGTCATACACCTCGCAGCCGTCGTGGGCGGGATCGGCGCCAACGAAGGCAATCCGGGCCGCTACTTCTACGAAAACCTGATGATGGGCGTGCAACTGATCGAAGAAGCCCGCAGGCGCGACCTGAAAAAATTCGTCGCCGTGGGTACGATCTGTTCTTATCCGAAATTCGCGCCCGTGCCGTTCAGGGAAGACGATCTGTGGAACGGATACCCGGAAGAAACAAATGCCCCGTACGGGCTCGCAAAAAAAATGATGCTCGTTCAGTCGCAGGCCTACAGGCAGCAGTACAACCTGAATTCGATTTTCCTTCTGCCCGTAAATCTCTACGGACCGCGCGACAACTTCGACCTCGAAACCTCGCACGTCATTCCGGCTCTGATACGCAAATGCGTGGAAGCCAGACGCAGCGGCGCCGATCACATACTGTGCTGGGGAACGGGCAATGCCACGCGCGAATTTCTGCACGCAGCGGATTGCGCCGAAGGGATACTGCTCGCCGCCGAACGTTACGATGCACCGGAGCCTGTAAATCTCGGAGCCGGCTTCGAGATTTCAATTCGCGATCTTGCAGAAAAAATCCGGTGGTTGACCGGCTTCGAGGGACAACTGGTATGGGACAGATCCAAGCCGGACGGGCAGCCGCGCCGCTCGCTCGACACTACCCGCGCGATTGAACGTTTTGGTTTTCACGCGAGCATCGGATTCGACGAAGGACTCAAACAGACCATCGACTGGTACGAAAATACCTTTTGCTGAAAAAGAGAACACGGAAACGAAGACGCGGAATTCACGGAAAAACCGATTATTGGAGAACCCGACATGAGATTCACCCGACCCATATGTTCGCTGTTTGCCTGCCTGCTGTTGTCTGCATCATCGTTTTTTACGGCATCCGCGCAGGTGGCCGTCGCCATCAAGCCGGGGCGCAACCCGCAGCAACCCGTCGAAGAAGATTACACGCGCAAAATTCGCGAATACACCACCGCCGCTTACTTCAATTCCCCGCTCACCGATTACCTGCCCGCCTCGCCCACGGTTCCGACGCCCAAGGCCGTGCTCGGCGACGTAGCGGGCGCGCCGGGCAAATTGCCCTACTCGGCGGAAGTCCACCGCTACATGCGGTTGCTCGAACAGACCAGTCCGCGCGTCAGAGTATTTTCAATCGGCTCGAGCGAAGAAGGGCGCGAGATGATCGCCGTCGCAGTATCTTCCGAAGCCAATATCGCCAAACTCGAAGATAACCGCGCGCGTCTGGCCCGCCTTGCCGATCCGCGCACCATCAACCTCAACGATGATGAGGCCGAAAAAATCATCGCTGACGCCACCCCCGTCTACTACCTGACCGGCGCCATACATTCGCCCGAAACCGGCTCGCCCACGGCATTGATGGAACTCGCCTATCGCCTCGCCGTAGATGAAAGCGATTACGTCAAACACATACGCGATAATGTAATCACGCTGATGACGCCCGTAGTCGAAGTCGACGGGCGCGACCGTCAGGTAGACGTCTACAACTGGCATCTGGCCAATCCGGACAAAAACTGGCCGAACCTGATCTACTGGGGCCATTACGTAGCGCACGACAACAACCGCGATTCGATGGCGCTTTCGCTCAAACTCACGCAGAACGTCCTGAAAACCTACATCGACTGGAAGCCGCAGGTACTGCACGATCTGCACGAATCGGTAGCCTATCTTTACGACAACACGGTCGGCGACCAGCCCTACAATGCATGGGTAGATCCGATACTGACCAACGAGTGGCAACTGATCGGATGGCACAACGTCAACGAGATGACGAAATTCGGCATGCCCGGCGTCTTCACGCACGGCACGTTCGACACCTGGTCGCCGAGTTACCTGATGTTCATCGCCGCTTCGCACAACGGCATCAGCCGTCTGTATGAAACCTTCGGCAACGCCGGCGCGGATACGGTGGAACGCACGCTTTCACCCGGCGAGTATTCGCGCACCTGGTACCGGCAGAACCCGCCGCTTCCGAAAGCACTGTGGTCGCAGCGCAACAACAACAACTATCAGCAAACCGGCATACTCGTATCGCTCGCGCAATTCGCTACAAACGGCAAATACTTCCTGCGCAACTTCTGGCTGAAGAGTAAAAACTCGGTGCTCAAGCCCACCGCGGCCGGGCCTGCCGCCTATGTATTTCCGGCCGACGATCCGCGGCCCGGCGGGCAGGCCGAACTGCTCAGGCTGCTTCAGCAGCAGGGCTGCGAAGTGCATCGCGCAACATCCGCATTTACCGTAACGATGCCGGCCCCCAAACGTCCGGCGCGCGGCCCCGCCAACACACCGGCCGTCGCCGACGGCAATCAATCGGCGGCAAACGCCGAAAAACCAGCCGAAGTGAAGCGCGAATTTCCGGCAGGCAGCTACATCGTGCGCATGGATCAACCCTACAGCCGCATCGCCGACATGATGCTCGACCTTCAATACTGGAGTCCGAACGATCCGCAGCGGAACATATACGACGATACGGCATGGACATTCGGAGAACTCGGCAACGTGCGCGTAGTGCGCGTAACGGACGTAAAGGCGCTCGACGCACCGATGACGAAAGTTGCGGGCGAGATAAAATCGCCGGGCGGCGTCGAGGGCAGCGGCTCGGTGTTTCTCATCAACCACAACGCCGACAATGAACTCGTAACGCTGCGTTACCGATTCAGGGATGCGGCATTCGACGCGGCCGAACAGCCGTTTGAAGCCGCAGGACGCAAGTTCAATCGCGGATCGTTCATCATCCGAAACATCAAGGCCGACGATCTGCGCAGCGCGGCTGCGGAACTCGGGCTCAAGGTCTACGCAACAGCAAATGCGCCCTCGGTCAAAACGCATCCCGTTGGCGCGCCGCGCATAGCGATGATGCACACCTGGCTGAGCACGCAGAACGAGGGCTGGTGGCGACATGCATTCGATCTGTACAAGGTGCCGTTTGATTACATCAGCACGCAGGACGCAGCGAAGGACAACCGGCTGCGCGAGAAATACGATGTAATAATTTTCGCCCCCGTAGGCCGCAGCACGCCGCAGGCGATCGTCAGCGGCATGCCGATGTTCGGCAATCCGCTGCCGTGGAAGAAAACCGATCTGACGCCGAACCTCGGCCGCATAGATTCAACCGACGACATGCGCCCGGGACTCGGCTGGACAGGTCTTGAGCACCTGCAGAACTTCGTGCGCGATGGCGGCCTGCTGATTACTGCCAACGATACATCGAATTTCGCCGTGACTTTCGGATTCACTCCCGGCGTATCTACGGGTGCGCCGCAGCGGCTTCGCGCGCCGGGAACCGTAGTTCGTTCGCGAATGGTGGATGCGGAAAGCCCTATAGCTTACGGGTATGGGGACAATCTGTCGATTTTCTGTTCAAGCTGCCCGATCTTTCAGTTGAGCAATCTCGCGGGAGGCAGGGGAGGCAGACGCTCGGGCGGTCCCGAAGGAGAGCGCGTAACGGGACGCGGCTCCGCAGATGATCCCGACACGCCGCAAAACCGGCCGCCATCCGAACTGCCCGAGATTCCGAGGGCTGAGGCGTGGGAGGCCGCGCCGCTTACCGACGAGCAGCGGCGCAACGGTATATACGTCATTCCGCCGGATGCGCGCCCGCGCGTCGTGCTGCGTTACGCCGATGCACGCGAACTGCTGGTTTCGGGGCTTCTTGAAAGCGGCGCCGAAATCGCACAGCGCCCGGCAGTCATAGACGTGCCCGTGGGGAATGGGCATATAGTACTTTTTTCAAACAATCCGTTCTGGCGTGCGGAAACGCAGGGGAGTTATTTTCTGGTATTCAACGCGATTCTCAACTTCGATCATTTGAATGCGGGGCGGAAGACTGGGGAAAAGTAAGGAGAAGAAACCGCGGAATTCACGGAAATAAAGATGCGGAACTCGCGGAAAAGATGACCTTCTTTCCGCGAGTTCCGCATCTTGGTTTCAGCGCTTTCCGCGGTCATTCAGCCTCGGCAGCTTTCTGCCCCATTACCTCCGCTGGAGTCTTTTTGCCTCTTGCCGTTCTATCAAGGTCCTCATCAAAACTCACGATTATCAAATCATCCTGTTCGGCAGCGACATATTGGTAAGCATCGTCAAAATCCAGGTTGTATTTATCCATAGCATCAATCAAACTTTTTGTATCTTCCGGCTTGATGGACGCCAAAGTTACTGCTCCGTTGATAAAAACATCTTCGACAAAATCCCGCAATGTAGCTGTTCGTTTGAGCCGCGTCAAGATTACGCAAATGGAATGAAAAGCAAAATCGGTTATGAACAGTTGATTTGACGGTATTCGGTCGAGGAATTGACCGACATCATCGGACTTGGCTTGGCCGAGCAGACGCTCAAGCCAGATGTTGGTATCTACCAGATACATCAAACACCCCGCCAATCCAATGACTTTCTCTGTAACTCTAAAGACGTGTATTCTTCACGGAAATCGCCCAGTGCGCCGGCCCAATCCTGACGTAGTTTACCGGCGGGTTTTTTCTTCCGTTTTTCCAGCAAGAACTCCACAAAATCTCTAACTTCTGCCTGCGACTCAGGCGGCAACTCTTTTACAAGTTCATCAAGTGGTTTTAGTTGTGTGCTCATAGCTCTTAACCTCTCTTATGAAAATAGGGGCTAACCCCTGTATTTTCATTCGTGGTGGTGATGCCGCGAATCATGTTGGCTCGGTTTAAGAAAAAAACAAACCACGGAATACGCAGAAAACACGAAAGTAGCGAAAAAAAGATCACCAGTTCCGTGATTTCCGCTGCTTCCGTGTATTCCGTGGTTAGTTTTTTTCTTAGAGCGTGTTTTGAAAGCCCCGAAGGGGCGAAAGATCTGTAGCCTGGTGCGCAAGCGCCAGGTCAAATCGAGAAAAGCGTCCAAGCCCTGAAAGGGCGAAAGACCGATACAGCGTGGATCTTCCGCCCTTTCAGGGCTGAAATTGATGTTGGCGTGATACCCAGGGCTTACGCCGCTGGGCTGCAGATCTTTCGCCCCTTCGGGGCTTTCAAAACACGCTCCAACAAGTTTTTTCTCGACTGCAGGCTTCAGACGGATGTTGGCCGGCGGGGTGGAACAGCCATTCAATCTGCGCCCTGAAGTTCCAGCCATTTCCTTCGGTAATAGTAATGCACGACGGAAGCCTTCCCGACGAATACGTCATTAATCCCCTGATGCTGGATGCGCGGCGGCTTCGGCCCTGCGTAAGCTTCGTCTTGCTTGAATATGTAATCCCTGTCAACAGCTCCAATCATTCTGGAGAAGCCAATCTTTCCGCCTTCAGTGATGGTTTGCAGAAAGCTCCTATCGGGGGTTTTGGCAACTTCCAGGACAGAAGTTGCGGAACCGCGCCGGAATACGAGGATTGATGATTCCTTATTTCGGGAGCAGAGAACGGCCCAATCACGCTGCCCTCGCCGCGTGAACTCTCCGCTGATGACGTTGTGTGGCTCACTGCTCAGGTAGGTCTGGGGGATCGTGCAGCCGCGACGCTGTAGATGCTGCACGATGTTGCCCGGCAACCGGGAAAAGGCAGTCGGGGGAAGACGCAAGGTTGCTGAATCTGCGGCGGCCCATAAATTTGTCAAAGGGGACTGCCTGCTTTAGCTGGCAGGGGAATTTGACCGGGTGCGGAGTGCTTTGCCGCAGCACCCGCCTCTCTCGGCTAGCCGCCCCTCCGGATCAAAGGTCGGTAGTCCCGCTGTTAGATGGTTAACAGTTAGCAAATCAGGCATATAATCCCTTTATGCCTAGTGAACGTTACAGAAAAAACGCCGGAGCAGTCTTCACCCTCAAGTACCACCTCGTGTGGCGCCCGAAGTATCGCAAAGCTATTCTCGGCGGGATGTTGGCAGAGCGGTTGAAAGAACTGCTCCGCGAAAAAGCGACTGAACTCGGCGCGGAGATTCACTCGCTTGAGATACAACCCGACCACGTGCATATGTTTGTTGCATCCGATCCAACCTATGCACCAGCGCAAATTGCCGCACAGTTTAAGGGCTAAATCAATCCACAGGAGAATGGTACACACTACGGAGTCCTCAACTGGGTACGCACGCGCCCTCGCGTGCTTGTATTCGCCGCCGAAAGCACGCGAGGGCGCGTGCGTACCCAGTGATGTGTCCCAATGTTTCGTGGTCTGATTTAGACGAGCCGCGTTCTGCGCGAAGAGTTTCCGTGGCTTAAGTCGCGCCTGCCGTCGCTGTGGAGTCGGAGCTACTACATCGGGAGCGTCGGTCACGTTTCCGAAGCAACGATTAAAAAGTACATCGCCAATCAGAAGACGAAGTAAATGCGCCAAGCTTTCAAATACAGATTGTTCCCGACGAAAAAGCAGACTGAGTTTTTGGATACTCAGCTTGCCGAAGCGCAGGGTCTCTACAACGCTGCGCTTCAAGAACGTCGGGACGCCTACAACATCAGTCACGTCTCGATCAACTATTACAATCAAGCGAATCAACTGAAAGAGATTCGCGCTAACGGCGATTGCGGGCTTGAGAACTTCTCTTGCTGTCAGGACGTGTTGCGCCGCGTGGATAAGACTTTCAAAGCGTTCTTTCGTCGCTGCAAAGAAGGCAAGGGCAAAGCCGGATTTCCCCGCTTTAAGTCGCGTGACCGATACAACAGCATCACGTTCCCTAGTTATGGCGACGGTTGCCGATTGCTGCACAACGGGAAGCTTCGCGTTCAAGGCCTTGGTCAGATCAAGGTCAAGCTTCACCGCGCCGTGGAAGGCACGATCAAAACCGTGACCCTGCTGCGCGAAGCCGGAAAGTATTACGTTTGCTTTTCTTGCGAAGTCGAACCCGAACCGCTTCCCGTGCTCCCTAACTCTGTCGGCATTGATGTCGGATTGACCACCTTCGCGGTTCTCTCCGATGGCACGGAGGTTGAAAATCCGCGTCACTTCAGGAAGTCGGAAGAAAAACTTGCCCACGCTCAACAGGTGTTGGCGCGAAAGAAGCGCGGAAGTAATTCGCGCAAGAAAGCAAACAAGACCGTCCAAAAGGTTCACGCAAAGATCAGGAACCAACGCAATGACTTTCAGCACAAAGTCAGCCGGTTTCTCGTAAATAACTACGGCGCGATCTTTGTCGAAAACCTGAATATCAAAGGGTTGGCGAGCGGGATACTTGCCAAGTCCGTGAATGACGCCGCTTGGGGCGGATTTCTCAATAAGACCTCGTACAAAGCTTTGAACGCTGGGCGAGTGTATGGAGAAGTCTACGCGCCGGGCACGTCTCAGGAGTGTCTCTGTGGCGCAGAAGTTCCCAAAACCCTGAGTGATCGTTGGCATCACTGCGAGTCTTGCGGATTGTCTGAACCAAGAGATCATGTAAGTTCCAAAGTTATAAAATCGCGTGGACTGCGCGAGTATCGGAAACATCTTCCGAGCGAAGCCGCCTTGCTTTAGCTGGCGGAGTAGTCACCTATCTTGAGTTACTCCCCACGATGCCGCCAAGCCAAAGAAAAGAAAAGTGAGGAATCTCATACCTATTCACCTCACACGATGAGAGTCAGCCAACTTTGGATTATCCGGCAGTCGCTTTACAGATCTCGAAAGTTTCACCACGGTTTGCGCTCGTTGAGGTGCCTGACGATGCGGCGCTTCAATTCGAGCGCGTCAAACGGCCCCTGCACCTTGTAAAGCACTTCGCCGCTCGGATCTATCAGCATCGTCAGCGGCAACGCGCCGTCCCAGCCCGGCTCGAAGGCTTCGAGCAGTTTGTATTTGTCCGTGTCTCCAAATATCAGATTCCGGTTCGACGCCTGCTGCTTCTTCAGAAAAGCGAGCGCCTCTTCCTTTTCGTCCGGGTAATGCGCCGCCACCGTTACCAGCTCGAAATCGCGCTGCCGGTACATCCGGTTGATCATCATAAGGTCCGGGAACTCGGTCACGCACGGCCCGCACCACGTCGCCCAGAAGTTCACGAGCCGCAATTTTCCCTTGTCGTTGGCCGACGCGTTCATACGCAGCCTTCGCAGCCCCTCGGCGTTCACCGGTTCAATCGTCACCGGCTCCGAAGCGATCCGCTCCCGGTACTTCCTCATCTCCTCGCCCTTGGAAGCCCATTTGACCGAACACCCGAATACGCGATTTTCCTTCACCGGAACTTCAGCATTCGCAATCAGCGCATCGAGCGCCGCGCGCACATCGCGCACGCGAACGAATCTTTCGCGCTCGCTGTCGTCGATGCGCCCGACGTAGCGCAGCTTCCGCTCCTGGTCGAAGATGAATGCGTGCGGCGTGGCTTTAGGTCCATAGGCTCTCGAAAACGATTCGTGCTCGCCGCCCCCGTAAAGATAAGGAAAATTGAAGCGCCGGTCGCGGGCGCGGATCTTCATTTCTTCGAGCGTGTCGCCGAGGTCGGTGTAGCCCATTTCATCGGGACGAACCGATTCGGGGTCGTTAGGCGAGATTGCTGCAAGCGCTACGCCCTTTTCTCCATAATCCGCAACCAGTTTTTTGATCCGCTCTTCGTAATACTGCGCAGTCGGGCAATGATTGCAGGTGAAGATGACGACGAGGATTTTCGACTTGTCGAAATCGCTCAGCTTCCAGTTTCTGCCGTCCACACCCGGCAGATCGAAATCCGGAGCCTTCGCTCCCAGTTTGAGCGTCGCGATTTCGGTTTCATCCGCGCGAATAACTGCGGACGGCGCGCCGACCACCGGCAATATCAGCATCACAACAATGACGCTGCTGAGGACTCTTTTTACGCTCATAGATCCTCCAGTTAATGACACCGGATGCGCGGGCGTATCCGGTGCTCTGTACTCTATCTCACCAGAATCCGGGGGCGTTGCATTCCCTCGATTTCATCGCATGGCCACTCGCCGGTCGCCGTCAAAATCTCGTTTCCGTCCTCACCCACGAGAATCGTATCTTCCACCTTCGTTCCGGCAATCGTCGGATTCCAGGCAAACGCCTGCGATGCGTTGACTACCGCATCGCTTCCCGGATATATCACCCATTCGCGTTCGAGATATCCGGTCGCTCCGCCCTGATGGTGCAACTCCCACTCGCCGGCGAATCCTTCTTGCGCGTACCATGCGGCGAGCTTATCCATAAGTTCCCCGCCGCTAAAAGTGGGCCGCGTCGCCGCAATCAGCCGCGCCTCTACGCGCTGTAATGCCGCATATTTTCGGTTGATCTCTTCACCGGGCGGCCCGAAATGCACGAGCCTCGTTACGGCCGCCGTCAGCCCCCAGCGCCGCGCGCAGGTGCTCAGCATCACGTAGCTTCCCGCGCGCCGCCCGGTAGGCAGCGGATGCCGGTACCTGAATATACGTTCGTCTGAAGCAATCAGCAGCACCGTAGGACGCGCGCCGCGCTGGATGATGTTAAAAGCAAGCAGCGCTTCGATGTCTTTTTCGCTCATCCCCGGCTCGACTGCGCGCGCCGCGGCTTCAACCGCCTCGGCTACGGAACGTGCGTGCACTCTATATCGCCCGGTTTCGGCTGCGGTCAGCGTATACCTGAGCGATGCGAACTTGGGTTCGATATTGCGCATTGCGCCGGCGGCCGCATCGACGCCTACGCCTTCGGGATCGGTAATCGCGGCAACAGCCTGTTTCAGGCGTTGCGGGTTCGAGCGGAGTTCGTACCACGGAATTTCTACCGCTTCGAAACCGAGACTTCCGACTTCTTCATCGAATATGCGCGGACGTTCGTTGTTCGGCGCAAGCAGGTAACGCCCGCCCTCGCGAGTAAAAAGCAGAAAGGCGACGCCGTCCTGCGTCGCCCATCCCACGTGATTGGATCCTCCGCACGACGCCCACGCGAAGTTGCGTTGCGAGCCGAGGAGCACGCCCTGCAGATCCTCGCGTTCGAGAAATGCGTCTATGCGCCCGAGCTTTTCAACAAGCTCGGCGCTTTGGCAAGCCTCGTTACTGAGTGACATCCTTCAGAAACTGCGCGTAAAGCGCCTCGGTCTGCTCCTTGGTAAGTTTGCCCGAATGCACGATTATGCGAAAACGGAAGGTCGCCTTCTGTCCCGGTTCGAGCGTGAAGTTCAGCGTGGTTGCGCCTTTGGTGAATTCCTTTGCGCCGAATGGATTGGCGGCGAACAGGCCGTAGCCGCGCGCGTGCCAGTAGGTCGGGAAGGTTGAGTTCTTCGGATGATCGAAGATGCCTATGGCCACATCCTCGCCCCTGATGTTGCCCGAAAGCGTCATCCACTTTGCGCGCGTGCCCCAGGCGTCCTTCTCTCCCACCTTGCCCTCGCTGCTGAGATAAACTCCGGCAACTCCTTCATTGTCCATCACCGGAACCTTGGTCGGATTGCCCTGTTCGTCGGTGAAAATTTCGGGTTTCGTCGATGGTTCTTCGAGCTGACGGGCTACGCGAATACCGAGCGCCCCTTCCTTGCTGTCGCCGAAAACTACCCGATCCTTCCCGGCGGTAAGCGTGATGATGCGGTCTATAACGCGCAGGTTCGGGCCGGTGCGAAAGACGAGTTTTTCGTCCTGCTGCATGATCTTTACGCCGTCCGGCATAATCCAGTCCATCGTCACGTCGAGTTCGGCGCTCGATTTGCCGTTTTTGACGCCCCTCCCCGCGCTGTGCTTGATTGCGCCCATTTTTTCAGAGCCGCGCCCGCCGCTGTTGTTCCAGAAATCGACGCCGTTGATGTTGCCGTAATTAAACCACGCCGATACGTGATGCGGGTGATCGGTGCGCTCGCCCGCAACCTTCTCCAATGGGAAGCGGCGCGTCACTACCGTGCCCTTTGAAGTGCGCAGCGGATAGAGGATCGGTTTTTTCTGGCTGTCCCAGTAACAATAGGAAGTAAACAACTCCCCGTCTATGTATACGTCGAACTGCTGCGCCTGCTTGTTCTCGACGATCTTCACACCTGACTGCTGCGCGGCAAGCGGCGCAGCGACAAATGCGAGAGTCAGCAGCGAAATCAATGCATTTCTGAGCATGGAGAAACCTCGGGAGGATGAAGAGAAACCGCGGAACACACGGAATAAACGGAATAGACGGAAACCGACGGAAGTGATTCAACCTTTCCGTTCATTCCGTTCATTCCGTTCATTCCGTTTATTCCGTGTGTTCCGCGGTCAATGTCTTAGCTTGCTACGACGGCGCGCTTCTTCGAATCGAAAGTAACGCGTTTGCCCGTATGCAGCGCGGCGATCGTCATACACAGTGCGACCGAATGATTGTACGCGGCGTGTATGTCCGCATTCGTTTTCTGGCTGCGCGAGCGTATGCAATCCATCCAGTTGCGCACGTGCGCTACGGTTTGCGGATCGCTGCCGGTGTCGGCTGCGGTTTCGATTCCGCCCTCGTCGGCCAGCGTCACGGGTTGGAGAAGATTGGCTTTCATGCCCATGGCGCGCGCCGGACCTTCCTTGAGTCCGCCCTCGCTCGATACCTTGTTGGTGTCGAGATTCAGAGTGCCGCCGTTGGAGTAATAAATCTCCTTGACGCCGCCCGCTTCGTTCGTCATGCGCGAGGAATAGACTACCTGGAAGGCCTTGTCCGTCTTCGCATCGTGATAATCGAACACGGCGGTCATCGTGTCGAAGTTCGAGCGGCCGTCCTTCCAGAAATAAACGCCTCCGTTCGCCGTGACGCTGCGCGGGTGCGGAATGCCGGTAAACCAGTGCACGGTGTCGATCTGATGGACCATCCACTGATCCGGAATACCCGATGAATAGGGCCAGAACAGGCGGAATTCGAGATATTTCCTCGCATTGAACGGCTCAAAGGGGCGATTGATCAGATAACGCTTCCAGTCGGTGTCTTCTTCCTTGAGCAACGGCACTACGTTCGGACGGCGCCAACGTCCGGGTTGATTGACGTTCCAGGTCATCTCGGCGGCGACGATGTCGCCGAATTTCCCGGATTGCAGGTATTCGTATGCGCGCTGATAACTCGGCGTAGAGCGGCGCTGCGTGCCGACCTGGAATACCTGTTTGGATTTGCCTATGACGTCGAGCGCCTCATTGGCGTGGGACATGATGTTGGCGAACGGTTTTTCGGCGTATACGTCCTTGCCCGCGCGCACGGCTTCGATTGCGTGGAAGGCGTGCTGGAAATCGGCCGTACCCACGATGACGGCGTCGATATCCTTGCGCGAATAGAGTTCTTCGGTATTGCGCACGCCGACGGGTTCCTTGACGCCGTATTTTTTGGCGATCTTTGCGGGTTCTTCCTCGCGGCGTTTCTTCCAGATGTCGCATACGGCGACGAGTTCGAAGTTGAGCGCCGCGGCGTGGGCCTGAAAAGCGGGCACAAGCGAACTCATCGTGCGGTCGCTTGCGCCGACTATGGCCACGCGCACGCGGTCATTTGCGCCGAGCACGCGCGAGGGGCGCACGGCGCCGGCTATGGCCAGGCCGGCTGTCGCCGCCGAAGTCTTTTTGATGAAATCCCTGCGTGTTGAATTGTCGCTCATTGACTGTCTCCTCCCGATGCGGGAACGGAGAACGCGAAACACGCGGAAACTGACGGAAACTGCGGAAAGAACGTATTCTTTTTTGCAACTTCCGCGTCTGGCATTCCGCGACTTCCGCGTTCTCCATACCCCATGGTTTTCCCGATGAAAACTCAGAAAACGATTCTCATTCCGATCTGCACGTTGCGCGGCAGGTTCGCCTGACTCGTCGCGCGCCCGAAATTCGAATTCGTCGGATCGAGATTCGGGTTATTGAAGACCGGCGTATTGAAGGCGTTGAGAAACTCTCCGCGCAACTGGAACTGTATGGTCTCGGTAATCTGCACGTTCTTTATCACCGATAGATCCCACAGATTCAACCCCGAACCGCGTAAATTCGGAAACCGCGATCCGAGCGTGCGCAGGTTGTTGGCCAGCCGTATGCGCTGATCGGCCCGCTGTTTGGCCGGGTCGGGAACGCCGTTGGTCTGGACCGAAGCGTCGTTGAAATAGAATCCGCTGAGGTCGAACGTGCCGTCTACTGAATCGCCCTTCATCCTTACGCGAAGTTTCGTCGGATCCCCGTTGAAATAAACGTTGCCGAGCGTCAGCGCGCGGCCCGATTGCGCCTGCCAGATGCCCTGGAACTGCCAACCGCCTACAACGGCGTTGAGAGGGCCGCTCCAGTCGCGGCCGAAACGCCGTCCGCGCCCGAAGGGCAGCTCCCAGATGCCGCTCACTACGACGCGTTGCGGGATGTCGGCGTCGCTGATGCGCTTCTCGAAGTCGGGATCCGTCTCGTTGAGCAGGAAGCCCTGTTCGAGAAACTTCGAGAAAGTATAACTCACAAGCACGGTGTAACCCTGATTGAAGCGCTTCTCGGCGCGGAACTGTGCAGAGTGGTAGCTGCTGCTTGCGTCGTTGCGCCGCGAGACGATGTTGAGAAATTGAGGGAACGGACGCAGAAGCTGTTGCCTCTGCACGGTCGCACCGTTGAGATTCGTTCCCGGCGCGAGATTGCGGAACGGATTGGTTACGTTCGCCGTAAGGAAATTGATCGTCGTCTGATCCCGCACCGGACTTGTGGAAAGCAGATTGCGCGGCACGGGATTGAGGTTGAAGTTGACAACGCCGTCGTAGCCGCGGTTGCCTACATACGCTCCCTCGACGAGCCACTGCCCGGGCAGTTCGTATTGCACGCCGAACTGCCAACGCTGCGCCTGCGTGTTGTTGCGGTTGATCGGAACGAAGTTGATGTCGCGGCCGATGAACGTCCCAAGCCCTCCGCTTGCGCCCGGCGGCGCCGCCACCCCGTTCGGGAAGGGATTGGTCAGGTCGGCGACGAAAGTAAGCCCGCCGTTGAGCGTTGGGACGATGTTGGTCGACTGCGAAAATCCCGGCTGATTGACCCCGTCGATCACGAACGGAACGGTGTACATCCCCCATCCGGCGCGGATTACCAGCTTGTCGTTTACCTGATAGGCCACGCCTATGCGCGGCTGAATGTTGTTTTTGTCCGGGTCCCAGACGCCGCGATTGGCGTCGTCGGCAAACAGCAACCCGCCCCTGACGTTGAAATTCGCCGGGGCGAGTTCGGGAATCGGGCTTGCCGCATACGCCGCCCGCGCCGCAACCTCGATCGGACTTGCGCTCGTTGCGTCGAAGCCTCGCACGTTGCGGTTGTAGCGCTCGTCGAGCGCACCTTCGTATTCGTAGCGCAATCCGAGATTGAGCGTCACGCGCGGCGTGATCTTCCAGTCGTTGTGGACGAACATGCCGTGATAGAGCACCTGATTCGAACGCGCTGCATTGCGGTCGATGAACCCTCCGGTCGGAAGCCCGAGCAGGAACGAGGCCAGCTCCTGCCCGATCGAGGCCGTGCCCGCGTTGTCGAGCGGTCCGCGCGTCCACAGTGCGTCGAAGTCGTAACGCCCGGCGGCGTGGCCCGGCCCGAATGCATTCTCCCGATAGGAGCGGAAATCGTAGCCGAATTTCACCGAATGCCGCCCCGCGATTTTTGTCATCGTAGGCTGGAACGAGTAAATGTTGTGCGTGGTCCCCCCGCCTACGCTGTCGCCGAGCAGCGAGTAGCTGCCGCCTCGGAACTCGAAGCGCGGAAGGTAGGATACGTCGCCGAAAAATGAGGTCGTCTGATTCGAAAACCCGAGCGAGCCGGGATTGAAGGCGCCCTCGTGCTGCCGGATGCTCGGCTCGTTGAAGCGCGAGAATCCGACGCGCGAGTTGAGTATCAGCGTCGGCGAGAAGCTGTAGACGTGGTCGAACGTGCCGCTGTCGTTGATCCGGAACAGGAAATTGCCGGTCGGACGGATGCCGTTGACTACCTCGGTCCAGTTTCCGCGCGATTCGCGCCGGTTGTTGTGCGAATAACGGATGAAGAATTTCTGCTTGTCGGTCAGCGTCTGATCGAAGCGGAAACTCTCGGAATGGAAATCGTCCTTTCGCGGATTGCCGCTCTGGAAGTTGTTGCGTCCGAGCGAATCACCCGGAAGATTCGGCAATGGATAGAACGACAGATAGTTCTTCGCCACGGCGCTGATGCGGTTCGGACAGATGACGTTCGCAACGCCGTTGCACTGTATCGGATCGCGCCGTATTCGCGCGCCTTCCTGGCGCCCGGTGGCCGGGTCGTAAATGACCACTCCCTGCGCAAGCAGAGCCGAAAAATCCCCGTTGCGCAGCGCCGCAGTCGGGACGGTGAACAGACCCGGCTCCGGGAACGTGTCCTTCAACCCCTCGAATGAGAAGAAAAAGAAGCTCCGATCGCGCCCGTCGTAGCCGAGTTTTCCGAAAAGCCACTTCGGGAACCATACGGGGCCGCCTACGGTTCCGCCGTAGCGGTTGTAGCGCAGCGCCGTGCGGTCGGCCTTGCCGTCCCGGTTGTCGTCGCGCCCGGCCCGGTTGAGGAAAAAGTCGTTCGCCGAAAGCTTGTCGTTGCGGAAGAACTCATAGAGCGTTCCGTGCAGGGCATTGGTGCCGCTGCGCAGCGTGACGTTTACGGTCGCGCCCGCAGTATGCCCCTGCTGTCCGTCGAAACTCGCCGTCTCAACCTTAAACTCCTGCACGGCATCGGCCGGAGGAACGAACGCCACGCGACCGAGGCCGCCGCCGCTCGCCATGTTCGGGGATCCGTCGAGAGTGAATTCATTGCGGCCCGGCGCGCCGTCGGCGACTATCGCCGATGTGCCGCCGTTGTCGAACGGGCGCGAGAAGAGCAGATCGCCCGTGTAGGCGATGCCGGGCGTCAGGCGCGTCAGCACAAACGGATTGCCGTCCGAAAGCGGCAGCTCCGAAATCCTCCGGCGGTCGATCACCTGGCCGGCCGAAGCCGAAGCCGTGTCGAGCAGCGGCGCGTTCGATGTCACCGTCACCGTCTCGGTCACGCCGCCGACCTCGAGCTCCAGATCCAGCACGAGCCGGTCTCCGACGCGCACTTCCAGATTCTCGCGCACGGATTTCTTGAAGCCAGGCGCTTCCACCGTAACCCGATAACGCCCGGGCGTGAGATAGAGAAGCACGAAATCACCCGAGCTGTTGGTCGAGGCGTTGGTCGAGGTATTGGTCGAGGTGTTGGTGGCGGTGACGCCGGCGTTTGCTACCGCAGCGCCGGAAGCCTCGGTGATCTTGCCAGAAATCGAACCCCTGAATTCCTGGGCCGCCGCCGGCATTCCAAACACGAGCAGCAGCAGCAAGAGCGTTGCCGGCCTGCAAAATTTTTGCGTCTCCATGGTGTCCTCCTGAAACAAACCGGGTCTTACTGGTCTTTGGGCGGTTATCGTCTTTGCGCGATTTTCGCCGCCCTGGGTGCAAGTTTTGTTACGCGCGCAGAATCGCGGGCAGAATTGCGCAGTTTCTTCTGTTTCGCCCAACCCGCCTCGGCTGCGCGCAGATGCGCCGAGATGGTTTCGCGCGCCTGCGCAACGTCGTGGCTGCTTATCGCCTCGCAGATGCGCTCGTGCCAGCGCAGCGCCTCGTCGAGGTCGTCGGCGCCCGCGATCGACTGCCTGCGTATGTGATAAAGCAGTTGCGCGATGGTTTCCATCACACCCGTCATAACCGTATTGTCGGCGGCCTGCGCAATCGTCTGGTGAAACGCAACGTCGTGTTTGAGAAATCCTTCGGGATCATCCAGACGCTCGCGCATCCCCTCGACCTCGCGGGCGAGCGCAGAAAGGTCCGCCTCTGTAGCGCGCTCCGCGGCAAGCCCGGCAAGCCCCGATTCTATGATCCGCCGGGCCTCGAACAACTCCTCGTCGCTGATATTGTGTATCAGCGTCATAAAGTGCATCGGCTCGTTGAAGATCTCGGGCAGCGACTCTGCGATGTAGGTGCCCGCGCCCGGTTTTGCGCGGATTATGCCCATCACCGAAAGCGCCTTTAGCGCAGTGCGCAACGAGGGCCGGCTGATTGAAAGCATCCCCGCAAGCTCGCGCTCCGGAGGCAATCGGCTGCCCGCGCGCAACTCCCCCCGCGCAAGCAGTTCCTTGATCCGCTCCACGACCAGTTCCGTTATCCCGGATCGATCGATCGGCGCCAGAGACTCCCTGAGTTCCGTAGCGGACCTCTTGCTCATTCCGCCTCCCGCCCGCCCAGTCCCGCTCGGGCAAACGCGCTTCTTTTCGTTCTTTTTTCCCCAGCTCTACGACGCCTGAACACGCGCCATACGGCTCTACGGACTTGTCAATTGGTATGACCAGTGCACTATAGAAGCGGGCGGGGCGGCTGTCAACCGGAAGAGAGATGACGAAACAAACGAAATGAGACGGAACAAACGAAAATGGTCAAACTTTTCGTTTGTTCCGTCTATTTTCGTTTGTTCCGTTATCTCTCTTACTTTCCAAACCGGGAATTGCCGTCATTCTGCGATCCTGCCCGTATAAAGGAGGGCGAGCAGAATCGCACCGAGCAGCAGGCGGTAGACGATAAAAAGCGCCGTAGATCTGCGGCGCAGGTATGCGAGCAGGAAAGCGATGCTGGCATAACCGACCACGCCCGAAACCGCAGTGGAAACGATGAGGTTCATCGTGCCTATGCCCTCGATCTGGGCAAGCGCCTCGCGCAGTTCGAGCAATCCGCTTGCGGCGATGGCCGGAATGGAGAGCAGGAACGAGAAGCGCGCGGCCGCCTCGCGATTGATGCCGGCAAAAAGCGCTCCCGTGATAGTGGTTCCCGAACGCGACGAACCCGGTATCAATGCAAATACCTGCGCCACGCCGACCACGATCGCATCGCCGACTCCGAGATCCGCCATATCCTTGCGCCGCCGTCCCACCATTTCAGCCAGCGCAAGCAGCAGCGCCCACACAATCAGGCTCCCGCTTATGAGATAAAGGTTCTTCGTCGCGCTGCCTTCGATGAACTCCTTCAACCCCAGACCTACGCCTGCGATCGGCAGCGAACCTATGATTATCAGCCAGCCCAGCCGCGCCGAACCGCGCAGCGCCGCCTCGCTTTGTCCCCTTAGCGCGACAAAGTTCCCCTGCACGAACCCGAACGTAATCGCAAGAATGTCGCGCAGGAAATAAATTATTACCGCGGCAAGCGTACCCAACTGTATGACGGCTATGAAGGCGGTAATCTGTTCGGGGCTGAGCCTTCCCTCAAGCCCCATCAGTTTCTGGGCCAGTATGAGATGGCCGGAGCTGCTTATAGGAATGAATTCGGTCAAACCCTGAATGATTCCCAGAATGATCGCCTGAAGAAGAGTCATGTCGAACGCCGAGAAGTGAATGCGGCAGTACGGAGAACAAAGTACAGCACTG